>NZ_FOKI01000107.1 GCF_900111985.1 Clostridium frigidicarnis | reverse complement strand
GGCGGAGAAAGTGGGATTCGAACCCACGGTACACTCACATGTACGCCGGTTTTCAAGACCGGTGCCTTAAACCAACTCGACCATCTCTCCATGTCGCTTACAAGAATTATTATATCAATCCCATTTATACTTGTCAATACTTTCATAAATAATTTTTTTATTTTAAACTGTTTTCATCCCATTGCTTTCTGAATAAGCTCATTACTATTTCATCATAGTATTTACCTTCTTTATATATTTCATCTTTTAAAATCCCTTCAATTTCAAATCCACACTTTTCATAACATCTTATTGCTCTTTTATTAAATGAATATACTTGTAATCTTATTTTATTAATATTCATTTCTTGAAAAACAAATCTTATAAGTGTATTCATTGTATCTGTTCCATAACCATTATTCCAATAATCTTTATTTCCTATCATAATCCCAACTATAGCAACCCTTGTTTGCCAATTGACATCATTTATTCCACATCCACCTATATATTCACCATTTTCTATTACTTCTATAGCAAAATCATATGTTCCTTTTGAATTCTTCTTTTGAGAATTTATAAATTCCACTTCTTCTTTATATGTTGTTGGAAATCCTATGCCTGGTGAAAGATTTTTAATTAACTCTTTGTCATTTACAAATTTATATGCTTTATCTATGTCTTCATCCTTATAAGCTCTTAAAATGATCTTTTTTCCTCTATACATTTTATCACCTCAATTGTTTATTTTTACCATTATAACAAATAACCTGTTATAAATCAATATTCTTATTATAATATTTCTAGCACTAGCTATGGTAATTTTATGTTATAACTTTAATATTTAATTTTTATAGTGATAGATAATTTTTAAGAAATACACAATCTCTCTTCTCTAATAAACAATTAGACTTTATTTTATTTTGTATAAAAAATCACATACTTTCTAAATATGAAGTTAAAAGTTATGGTTAAAAATCGCAGGTTTTCTTAAATTTTTAAAGAAGACTTTAACCTTCATTCTCAATTTTCGATTAAAAATCTCTTTAAACCTAAGTTTTATCAGAATTTTACGATTGAAAATTCTATAATCCTCTATACCACAAAAAAAGCATCTAACTTAGTTAGATGCTTTGGCGGAGAACGAGGGATTTGAACCCTCGCACCGGTTACCCGGTCTACGCCCTTAGCAGGGGCGCCTCTTTAGCCACTTGAGTAGTTCTCCATATCTTATTTTTGGGCAAAAAAAAATGGCGGAGAAAGTGGGATTCGAACCCACGGTACACTCACATGTACGCCGGTTTTCAAGACCGGTGCCTTAAACCAACTCGACCATCTCTCCATGT
>NZ_FOKI01000048.1 GCF_900111985.1 Clostridium frigidicarnis | reverse complement strand
TGGTTGCGGGAGCAGGACTTGAACCTACGACCTTTGGGTTATGAGCCCAACGAGCTACCAACTGCTCCATCCCGCGTCATTATGTTGCGGCTTCGTTTCCTCAACCTATGTTCAAATTATAGCTTAATGGTAAGGGAAAGTCAAAGTGAAACAATACTATATTAGGCCTTTACAGCAAATGAACTACTTTATGGTATTATATAACCTTAAATGCTATAAGGTATAGCAGATTACGGAGAACTTACATTTAAAATTAGGTATAGGTTTATTTTCTCTTTGTTTTGAAGTTTTATACCTAAGCCAAGAAATTTAAAAGTTTATTGGAAGACAGGATGTACTTATAATAAGATACTTACTTTTATTAAGTGAACATGATAGAATAGGGGGAGGTGGTAATTAAAATGGATAAATATCATATGTGCCCCAAGTTTGAAAATGCATTTGAATTATTGGGAAAGAGATGGACTGGACTTATTATTAGAACATTGATGGGTGGACAGAAAAGATTCTCTGATATCTCAGAAACAATTCCTAATATAAGTGCTCGTATGCTTACTGAAAGATTTAAAGAGTTAGAAAAAGAAGAAATTATTATAAGAAAGGTTTATCCAGAAACACCTGTACGCATAGAGTATGAGCTTTCAGAAAAGGGCAGAGAATTACAGGATGTTATGGATGAAATTCAAAAATGGGCAGAAAAATGGAATTAATTTTTTAAATATAAAGAATTCTAAAACAATTTTAGGGTTCTTTATTTTTTATGTAAAAAATAATTATTGACTAAAGATAAAAAATATGTTCTAATTAATTTAAAGTTAATTACTTAATGTAAGTAGATAACAAAAATTAATTAAATAATTATTTGTAAAAGTATGAAGTTATAATTAGAGAGGGAGAGTAAAAATGTCAAGAAAGATACATAATAACCATAAGGGAAGATATCTTTCTTAGATCAAAAAACTTCTTATATTATAATTTTAAAAATGAAAAATAAAAATAAAATATTTATAAGGTTAGTAAAAAATGTTTTATTTTCGTAGAAAATAAATAGTTTATTAAAAATTGGAGGGATTTTAAATGAAAAAGAATTTTTATGATGCAGTGGCAGATAGAAGAACATATTATGGAATAGGAAAGGAATCAGTAATTTCTGATGAGAGAATCAAAGAAGTTGTTGAACATGCTGTAAAGCACACTCCTTCATCCTTTAATTCTCAAAGTTCAAGGGTAGTTATCTTATTAGATAAACAGCACGATAGACTATGGGATATTACTAAAGAGGCTCTAAGAAAGATAGTTCCAGCTGATAAGTTTAGTTCTACTGAGGAAAAAATTAACTCTTTCCGTAATGGATATGGTACAATTTTATTTTTCGAAGACAGTAGTGTAATTAAATCTCTACAGGAACAATTCGCTTTATATAAAGATAATTTTCCAATATGGTCACAACAAACAAGTGGAATGCACCAATATGTTATATGGACTGCATTAGAAGTAGAAGGATTAGGCGCATCTTTACAACATTATAATGAATTAATAGAAAGTGATGTAAAAGACGAATGGAGAATACCAAACAATTGGAAACTCATAGCGCAAATGCCATTTGGAAAACCAATTGCATCACCAGGGGAAAAAGAATATAAACCATTAAACAATCGTGTTAAAATGTTTAAATAGAATATTAGGAAAAGCCCATGTATATTACATGGGCTTTTTATTTGGGGGTAAATTTTAAACTTATAATTCTTAGTTAATAATTCTAGATATAATTGGAGAGGTGGTGTGTAAAATCACAAGACGGACTTAAGCTATGCATATATTTATGCTAATTGCTAAGTGATGTTATTATAAAGTTATGGACATAATAGCACTAACTAAGTAAAATAATATTTAATTAAGATAATATAAACCTTATAGTTTAAAGATAAGGAGCTAAAATGTATACTTAAACAAAATTAATAAAAACGATTTCTTAGAGTTGTTGGTTAAATATTTGTATACATTGAATTAACGAATAAACTACAATAGCACAGGAGAGTTTATATACAAAAGGAGGAAGTGAATTGAAAATTAATATATATGAAAATTATGAACTAATGTCAAAAAGGGTTTCAGAATACATTATAGACACTGTAAAGAAAAATCCGGAATCACTTTTATGTTTAGCAGGAGGGGATACTCCACTTAAAACTTATGAATACTTAGTAGAAGCTCATAATAATAAAGAAGTGAACTTTTCAAAATGTAAGTTTGTAGGACTAGATGAATGGGTAGGGTTAGCAAAAGAAACAAAAGGAAGTTGTGTAGAGATGTTAAATAAACATTTGTATGGCAAATTAGATTTAAGAGAAGATCAAGTCTGTTTTTTTGACGGACTTGCTAGTGATTTAGAGAATGAATGTAAGAAGGTAGACAAATTTATTTTTGATAATAAGGGCATTGATTTAATATTATTAGGACTAGGAATGAATGGGCATTTAGGATTTAATGAGCCTAATATTGATCCAGACTTATACTGTACTGTAGTTGAACTTGATGAAGTAACAACAACAGTTGGCGAAAAGTACTTTAATAAAAATATTGAATTGAAAAAGGGAATAACTATTGGCATGAAACATATTTTTAATAGTAATATAAAAATAATAATGGCTAATGGAGAAAGAAAAGCAGATATCGTTAAAAAAGTAGTTGAAAATAAAAAAACTAGAGAGATACCTGCAAGTCTATTAATTGACGAAAAATCACTAGATATATTTTTAGACTTTGGGGCAGCCAGTGAACTTAAAAAATAGAACAAATCTTTATTCAAACTACTTGTCTCCATGCTTTTCCTATGTATTGAGATGGGTCCATTTCGTTTATACATTTACATTTATCTAGTAATAGTTTTTTATATAAAATATTTTCCATATAATTATCTCTTTATAAAAATTATAGAAGTGTTATAAAATACAACATAAATCTATTATATAGAATAAGTAAGCAGAAAAAAAGAAAAACTATAAGAATAGAATAAATATTGAAGAGGGGTAATTTTAATGGAAACTATGATAGAGGATGCATATAAAATAGCAGATAAGCATGATGTTATTCTTAAAGGACACATAAAAATAAGTGGAGATGTTAATTGCTTATTATTTGCATATTATTGTGAAGATACATTGTTTTACAAGCATTTCTTTAAAGTATCTAAAGACACTCTTAGAGTAAATAGAAAGTGTAAAAAGAATCTTAAAGAAATAAAAAGTTTAATTAAGAAAGCAGGATATAACAAAGTATGGACAAGAGGAATATTTTCAGTTTATGGTGATTTACGTCCATTAGCTGTTGAAGCCAATTTTGGTAAATGGGGAAAGAATGGAATTATTGAAAATGAGAAATATGGTTATAATTTTTTAATATCTGCTGTATTTTATAAATAATAAATAAATCAATGAGTTAATTAAGACATATTTATTATAGAGTAATAACATAAAATATATGAGTGTTATTTTAGCACGTTATAATACATAAAATTATATATAAGGTTAATATGAAAGGGTCAATAAGAAAATATTGACCTTTTTAATTTATAATGAATTATATATAATAATATTTGAGAGATAAAAACACAGTTTCTGTTGGTAGTCAGAACCTATAGCGTTATAGCAGTAACCTGCCCTCCTGGGGTTGTCCGTTCTCTAGAAAATTTTTGATTTTACAGGAGGAAGGATTAAGATGTCATCAATTAAATTAACAGTTATTTTTGAGGAGCCCTTTTGGATAGGAGTATTTGAGTCATATGAGGATTACTCTTACAAGGTATGTAAGATAACTTTTGGAGCTGAACCCAAAGATGAAGAAGTTTACGACTTTATATTAAATAATTTTTATCATCTAAACTTTAGTAATGAAATTAAAGTTGATAGTAAAGATATTAGTGTAAAAAGGGAAAACCCTAAAAGATTGCAAAGAAGAATTAAAAAAGAAACTAAGGTTAAGGGTATAGGTACTAAGGCTCAAATTGCCTTGAAGGAACAGTATGAAGAAAATAAAATAAGTAATAAAAAAAGAACTAAAGAAGAAAAGAGGGAAGTAGAACAAAGAAAATTTGAACTTAAACAAAGGAAGAAACATGAAAAGCATAAAGGTCATTAGAATGACATATGTTAACTAATACTTTAAATCACCAATCTTAAAAAGATTGGTGATTTTTTGATATTAATTTTGTATGTAATACTTAAATTTTGGCTTTAACTTTAATAAGGCACATGAAAGAAAAAAATATTAAAATTCAAAATGTAAAAAACTATTTACATTTTGAATTTTAAGGAATATAATAAAAATGTAAAATATGTTTTACAAAGGGGGCACATTATGTTGGGATTTAAAAAGATGGATGAGATGGAAATGAGCATAAGTTTGAAAGCTATAAGAATATCTTGGGCTTATACAGCTTTGTTTTTAGCTATATGGTCTATACATGATACTTATAAAGGAACTGTTTCAAATTTAGCACCATTTTTAGTATCTACCCAAACTTTAATTTTAATTGGGGTCCAAAGTTTTTTAAAATGGAAGTTGGGTAAAGATGAAAAATAATATTAAAATATTAAGAAAAGAACTTGGTTATACTCAAGAACAATTAGCTGAAAATTTAAATGTTACAAGACAAACAATAAATGCCATTGAAAATGAAAAGTATAGTCCAACTTTAGAATTAGCAATAAAATTAGCAAGAATATTAAATACAACCGTTGACGAACTTTTCATTCTTGAAGAATAATATATAAAGCACTAATCTTAGTAAGGTTGGTGCTTTTACATTTTTATTTAAATTCATATATATGGTATAATTGTTTATATATTCAACAAAGTCAGGTAGAGTTAAGATGATAAACTTCAAATTAGTTGTTTTTGATATGGATGGATTAATGTTTGATACTGAAAGAATTGCATTAGATCCATAGAAAAAGGTAGCTATATTTTACTAGATTTATGCCCGCAATTCTCACATTTATAATTAATTTTTCCATTTTCTATGCTATCATAGGCATATAGATCTTTTTTCATTATTTCACCGCAGATAGGACATATAGTTTCTAAAGATTTTTCTTTATTTTCACATGTTGATTTCATAAGTTAATCCTCCTTTAATAATTACTAATAATATTATAACCTGAAAGAAAGTTTAATAAGAGATTTATTTTTAATAATGTGTTCATATATATGGTATAATTGTATGTATATTGAATTTAAATATAAAGAGGTGCAATTATTAATTTGAAATTAGCACATCATTAATATTTTTTAAGGGGGAAAAATTAATGAGTACTAAGAAAAAAATACTTACTATAGGGGGAGTATCCTTATTAATATTTGGATTAATATTTTTTGGAAAAAATCTATTTGTTTCTCTATCATATACGGATAAAACTAAACGTGATATTTTTGATAATGATGATAAGATTACCTCTCAATGGGATAGCTATTCATATTTATATTGTGCTGGTGAAAACAAAGATTCGGAAACAGACTTAGCTTTTAGGTTTACTGGCATGGACACTATTTGGAAAATTACTTCAGAAAATAATGTAGATATTTTAATGAAATACGATTCACAAATATCACATGGAAACTTTAAAGTTGTTTTAATAGATACAGATGGTAAAATAATAAATTTATCGGAACAAAGTATGGTTGGGGAGAAAATAGTAACTTTAAAAAAAGGAGAAAATAGAATAAAAATAGTTGGAAAAGATGCAAAGGGACAATTCAAATTAAAAATAGAGAGCAATGGATTAGTGACCTTAAATCCAGAGAATCATTAGGATGGTAAGGACATCTTAATCCATATTTAGAAGAATCAAAGTTAGAAGAATACGGTTTAACATTAATTAGCAAGGATTTATATATTGAAAAAGAAGGAATATATCTTCTTAATATTAAAACACAAGTATGGAAAGAAATTTTAAGTAGAAACTTTATTATTGAAGAATATAAAGATATATATATTGAAAAATTTGATCAATATAATAGATTGTTTTTATTAAGTAACAATAAGAAACTATAGATTTTAAAGATTAGGATAGTTAGAAATGTACATTAAAGTTTTAGAGCAATATATGGAAAATTAACTGAAAATTCTCTAAATATACAAGTGAGAATTATCTACTAATTAAGAAGATAAAGTATAAAAACTAATACTAAAACATAGGGGAAATGTAATGGAAAAATTAAATTTTGAACTGATTAATTCAGTTCTTTTTTTATTGTAAAATATATCTATAAAATGATATGATTGTAATGTGAATTTACATAAGTTAATGGATTTAACTATGAAAAATTTTATTGCATGCCAATAATTTAATGATTCACATAGAAAAGAAAAATTTATTTTGAAAGTGCAAAGATTAGCAGGTTGTAAATTAAAATTTTTAAACAGTAAGTTGAGCTTTTTGATCAAGGTAATATGAATTAGTGGTTTAGAAATTAGTAGTTCTCTATCACTTGGTAGAGCGAAATGATACATATAAGTATAAGGAGAAATATATATGGATACTTTTGAAAATATTCAGCCAGAGTATATAAATATTGACGAAACATTGAGATTAAGAAAGTATGACGGGAATCATGATTTTGCATTTAAATGGTATCAAGATAGTGAATTAGTAAGGCTGGTTGATGGTGAAAATGCTAAACCCTATGATTATGAAAAATTAAATGTTATGTATAATTATTTAAATAAAAAAGGTGAATTGTATTTTATTGAAATAAAGAGGGGATATGATTATTTAGCAATCGGGGATGTTACCTTTTGGAGAGAAGATATGCCAATAGTTATAGGAAATAAGAATTATAGAGGAAAAGGAGTAGGGTTAAAAGTTATTAAAGCATTAATAAAACGTGCCAAAACTTTTGGATATGAAAGGATATATGTTAATGAAATATATTCGTATAATATAGCCTCTCAGAGAGCCTTTGAAAAAGCTGGTTTTAAAAAGTACAAAGAAAAGGATACGGTATATTCATATGAACTGAAATTAAACACTATGAATGGATAATTTAAATTTTAAAAATGCATTATCTAAAGGATGGGAAGAGGATGCATTAATATTTATTGATCATAAAGTGGTTGGATTAATATGCATTGGAAAGAGCAGAGATTATGATAAGGATAATTTGGTTGATGAAATATGAGGGATATAAATATAGGTAAAGAATTTACAGAGATTAGATATTCTATAAAATTGTAAAAAAATGTAGAATAAAAGGAGCGTAAAGTAAAAATGTGTAATTTGTTCCAGTTTGAACATTTATGTAAAATTATCCAACAAATATGATATAATAATTTTATTGACCATTCAAACATTCATGTTGAATTGAGTATTTTATATAGTTTAAAATTGCAAAACAAATATTGTATTTTTAAGCTAAAATTTATTTTTATTTGTTAATTAGGAAGAATTCTATTCAAGAAGGGGCGGGTTTAATGTTAACGATTTATAGAGCAGAAAAGAAAGACATAAATAGCATTACTAAGCTGATTTATAAGTTAAATAATCAGAAAAAAAGTAATATTGGGTTCTGTGGCAAGGATAAGTATGAAATAAAAAAATGCCTAGAGGAATACTTTGAAGAAGAACCAGAAAGTAGTCCTTTTTTTTTATACAAAGAAGATGGAAAAATAGTTGGTATGTTAGGCTACGATGGAGATATTAAATCGGGAGTTGCAGAGCTTTGGGGTCCATTCATAGATATAGAAAATTATGAAAAATGGGAGATTATATCATATAACTTGTGGAATGAACTTATGGATTATGAAATAAATATAATAAGTTATAATATGTTTATAAATGTAAATAATAAAAATTGCATTAATTTTGCATATGATAGGGGATTTAGTTTAATTAATGAAGAGTTTGTTTTAAAATTATATAAAAAGGACTTCAAATACAATATAGATTATAAAATAAATGAAAGTAGGAAAAATGATCATGAGAAGATAATAGCTTTACACGATAACATATTTAAAAACACTTATTATACAGGAAAACAAATAATAGATAGAATAAATGATAATAGAAAAGTATTTACTATGGTAGAAAAGGAGGAACCTGTTGGATATGTATATGTAGAAGTTTATCCAGAGTTTGGAGATGCGTCTATTGAGTTTTTAGGGGTAGATGAAAATAAACGTGGACAAGGCTTAGGAAAAAAATTAATGAATAAAGCTGTAAATTGGATTTTTTCTTTTGATGAAATTAATGAAGTTAAGCTTTGTGTAAATAGTGCTAATAAAGCTCTTAAATTATATCAAGATATAGGATTTCAAGTTGTAGATGAACTAATATTTCTAAAATTATAAATTAATGAGTAGTAAACCTCCGGGTTCAATAGTGTGTTATTAATAATATGCAATCTGGAGGTTTAATTTGCTTAACTAATTGGGAAAAATTACGAATAAAGATAGTATAAGCATAATAAGGGGGAGATTGAAAATGAATATTTCAAGTATAGGAAATAGGCAAAATAATGGCTTTACTGCAATGTTAAATAACAACAATAAAAATAACAAAGAACAGGAACAAGTAAAAAATAATGAAGAAAATAAAAGTTTGAAATTTACACCGAATAAGAATCCAATTATAGAAGCTTTAGAAAAGGCTAAGGAAAATATACTAAAACAAAAGGAAAAACTTCAAGAAGAGTCAATGACTCCAGAAATGAAGAAAGAAAAAGTTGATGAATTAAATAAAACGCTTATAGACATAGAAAAACAAATTCAAGAGGCTGAAGTAGCTGAAAGAGAAAAGGAAAAGAAAAAAATTGAAGATAAACAAAAGAAAAATGATAAAGATGAAGAAAGAGATGGGGTTGTAGTTGCTGCAAGTCTTAAAAAGCTTATAAGTGCTAACCATCAAATGAAAAATGTATCAAATTTAAAATCCACTAAGGCAACTATGAAGGTAGAGGCAGGTTATTTAAATCAAAGCCAATCTATAAACCCTAATATGGATCCTAATGCATTTATTAATAGGCATAAGGCTAAGCTAGAACAAGGAATTGCTAGTTTAGATCATAAGATAAATAGTGAAATTGGAAAAGCAAGTAAAAAGGTAACAGAAAACATAGAAAAGCCAAAGAATGAAGAAAAGAAAAAAGATGATGAGAAGAAAGATGATAAGTAACGAGTAGATATTTTGGGACAGGCAAAAAGACTTAGTAAAGGGATTTAAACACTAAGTCTTTTTGTAATGTCTATGGTAAAGTTAAAATCTATGGCTAAAAATATATATAAGGAATGTTACTCTTAATATATAATATTAAGCTATTTTAGTAACCTTTAATTGATTAAGGAGTTCAGCAACATAATTAGTTAAATCAACTACTCTTGCAGAATAACCCCATTCATTATCATACCAAGAAACAATCTTGGCCATATTCTTTTCGATAACCATAGTTGAAAGTCCATCTATTATGGATGATCTATCATCACCTTTAAAATCAATAGAAACTAATGGTTTATCGCAATATCCTAATATACCATATAACTCATTTTCAGAAGCTTCTTTTAAAGCATTATTTATTTCTTCAACAGTAACTTCTTTTTCAAATTCACATACTAAATCTACAATAGATACTGTTGGAGTTGGAACTCTTAATGAAAATCCATTTAATTTTCCATCAAGTTCAGGTAAAACTTTACTAACTGCTTTTGCAGCACCAGTTGTTGTTGGAACTATTGATGTAGCACATGCCCTAGCACGTCTTAAGTCCTTATGACTTTTATCTAAAATATTTTGGTCATTAGTATAAGAATGTATAGTTGTCATTAAACCTTTAACTATTCCAAACTTTTCATGAAGAACTTTAGCAAATGGAGCTAAACAATTTGTTGTACAAGAAGCATTTGAAATTATATTATGATTATCTATATCTATATCTTTTTCATTAACCCCCATAACAACAGTTATATCTTCATCTTTACCAGGAGCTGTTATAAGAACTTTTTTAGCTCCTGCTTCTATATGACCATTTAAATCTTGTCTACTTTTAAATTTACCTGTAGATTCAATAACTATATCAACATCAAGGTCTCCCCAAGGAATTTCTTTTGGAGAAGAACATCTTGTTATTTTTATTTCCTTGCCATTTATTATCAAGGCATCTTCCCTAGCTTCTACATTACCCCTAAATGTTCCAAAGCAAGAGTCATAGGTGAATAAGTGAGCTAGTGTTTCACTATCAGCTCTAGCATTTATAGAAACAACTTCAAAATTATTGTTATCGTTTTCTGAAACGATTCTTAAAAAGGTTCTGCCTATTCTACCAAAACCATTAATACCTATTTTAATCATGAGTAATCCCCCTTGAATTTCTTGTTAAATATATTATATTCACATTTCGTTACTTGTTGATTAAATAGTATAACATATTTATCTTATGGTCAAACATATTGAGGGCTAAATTTCATTTAAAAATGGAATTTAAACCTAAATAGGTCTATTATCCTAAAAAAATCTACTTATTTTATAGAATACAATACTCTTTTTGAATAAATAGAATACTCTATTTAAAATATGATAAATTAATAAAATTTATTTTAGGCACGTTCAAAAAAATAACAAGTCAGTATGCTAGATTATAAAATTATTTAATTATTGGAATTTCAGTAGCAATTTATTATAATAAGCTTACCACCAAATAGGAAGACTTATAAGAAGCGAGAGGATGAATAGCATTGAAAGAAGTTTTGAAAATAAGAAATTTATCTAAAAAATTTAATGGCCATTTAGTTATTAATTCTCTAAATGCAACAATATATGAGGGAGATGTATTTGGGTTTTTAGGACCAAATGGAGCAGGAAAAACTACGACAATAAAAATGATTTTAGGTCTTATAAAGTGTAATAGTGGAGAGATTTATATAAATGGTATAAATGCTATGGAAAATTATAAAGAAGCTATAAGAAATGTATCAGCAATAGTGGAAACGCCTAAGTTTTATGAGAACCTATGTGCATATGATAATCTTAAAATAATAAAAAACTTTTATAAAGAAATACCAGAAAGTAGGATCATAGAGGTTTTAGAAATAGTAAACCTTGATAAATATTTAAATAAAAAGATAAAATATTTTTCTTTAGGAATGAAACAAAGGCTAGGAATAGCATCAGCATTACTTTCGAATCCAAGGATAATACTGTTAGATGAGCCCAGTAATGGGTTAGATCCTCAGGAAATAATAGAAATAAGACAACTCATAAAACGTCTTGCAGAAGATGAAAAAGTAACATTTTTTATCTGTAGTCACTTACTTCATGAAATAGAATTGCTATGTAATAGGGTTGCAATTATAAGTAATGGGTCTATTGCTATACAGGGTAAGGTAAAAGATTTATTAGATAATAGCAAAAATATATATGAGTTTAGGGTTAGTGATAAAAATAAATCTAAAGAAATAACTGAAAATTTTCAAGGAGTTACTTTTGACAGCTTTACTCATAAAGGAATGATTGTAGAGCTTTTGGATAAAAAATCTTGGGAGCTAAATAAAGAGTTTGTTATGAATGATATACAAGTTAGTGCCATACATAAAATAGGAAAAAGCTTAGAAGAGTATTTTATTGAGACAGTGGAAGGAATTGAAATATAATGATTACAGTTATGAACAATGAATTTATAAAAAATTTTAAAGGAAGTAAAAAGTTTGGAGTGTTTCTGTTTATTTTAATAGTGTTATCAATTACTTCTACTTTAGTTTATAAATTAGCTGATATTTCTCACGAAACATATTATTTAGTTATGAATACTATGACTATCTCCCTAGAGATAATACCAATATATATGGCTACTTTAACGTCAGACATGTTAACTGAAGATTATAAGAACGGTACTCTAAAAAATACAGTTTTAAGACCAATATCTAGAGGAAATATAATTTTAGGAAAGGCACTTTTTATTGTAGTAAGTGTTATGTTATTAATAATATTTAATGTTATATTTTCAACATTTTTTAGTTCAATTATATTTGGTAATGATATGCCAAGTAGTTATGAGCTTATAGAACTACTTGTAAGAGGAATTTTAACAGCATTTATACTAGGGGCATTTGGAATGGTATTAATCTTTATATCTTTATTTACTAATTCATCAGGTGTTGCTACTGGTTTTGGAATAGGAGTATTATTTGGAATGAAGGTAGTTTCAGTGGCGTTTTTAGCATTAGGGATTTTGCCAGAAAAATTCTCAGGAATATTTATAACAAATAGCTTCAATATGTTCGCAAATAACACATGGACTCAGGACAAGGTTCAGTTTAGCATATCATTTATAATGGTAGCAGCTTATTATATAGTATTTTCACTTTTATCAATTAAAGCATTTGAAAAGAAAGACATACTTTATTAATTCAAGGCTTTTGGGATTTTGGGGTTATGTTACTCTCTATTATTTTTGATATTATAATACAAATAAAATTCTTTAATGAAAATAGAATGATAGGCATTAGTAAACTATCAGATAGAACGAATCTTCATTCAGGGAATGTTAGATGAGTTAATCTAGGGGCGTAACCCCTGTTAATCGCTACTTTGTAAAAGGAGGGGTGTTACAGGTGATAGCCATCAGATAAACCGTAAGTATTCTTACTAAAAAAAGTGTGGATTTTGTTGAAAATTATATATCTATTTTAAAATCTAAAGAACCGTACAAAGAAAAGTGAGGTATCAGCATTAACAAACTATCTGACGAACAACTAGTATTGTTGGTATAAAAAACTTTATAGGGCGTTAAGAATTCCAATTGTTTGAACATAGTGAGTTATTGGAATTTAGCCATATAAAATTTTTTATACCTTACAATACTTTGTTCAGTCAGCTAGTTTGTGTTGCTGAGACCTCACTTTTCAATTTAGATGACTTTCTTTATGTTTAGATAAACTATCTGAAATTTATACTTGTTGTGGTTACTTCATTTATTATAATGAAGTCTTTTTTCATCCATCCTCTAGAATTTATGTTCTTAGGAGAATCTAAAAGAACTTCATACCAAATTTCATCTAGCACTTCAGCAGTACATAATAATTTTATTTTAGCTGAGGTATTCATTTTACAAAGTATAGGAGACGTTTCTAGTGGGGATAAGTATAATAATGAATTTGATTTTGCCTCACCGTATGAATACAGTGGTTCAGAAAATTTTATAGATAAAGAATTATATTTTTTTATTTCTTTAACTCTGTTTTTAAGTTGAGAATTTTCTTTACTTAAAACAATTAGCTTACGACGATTAGAATCAAGTTGATTGTTAAAGTACAAGTATTCACCACCAGTAGCTAATAATAATAATAGACAAATAAACTTCATAATAAACTCCTTGAAAGTAATGTATATAGTATATTTATTTTTAATACATAATAAATATTCTTAAATATTTATTAAGAATGCTAGTTGTTATGGAAACAAAGATTAAAGTGCTTTAATATAATACTATTATGTAAGTGTACAAGCAATTATTACAAAGGAGTTTTATTATGAGTAAGTTAGGTGTGGTTTTTGCAGGTGGAGGGGGCCGTGGTTCCTACCAAGTTGGTGTGTGGAAAGCACTTAAATTATTTGGAATAGATAAATATGTTGAAGTTGTATCTGGTGCATCAATAGGTGCATTAAATGCAATGATGTTTATACAAGATGATTTTCAAGGTGCAGAGGATACATGGCTTAGTAGTTCCCAAGAGAGCATGTTTCCAGTTGATGAGAAAATAATAATAAGAAATCTTTTTCTCTTAGAGAAAGCTAGATATGAAATGGACAAAATAGTTCAATGGGCAAATAATTTAAGTAAAGATGGAACAATAACTAGAGATGGTCTTATAGATACTATGGAAAATCATTTAGATTATGAGGGACTTAAAGATGCTAAAATGAATTGCTATATAAGTTGTTGTAGGGTACCAGATATGGAAGCTGAGTATTTAACCATAAACAACAAGGGAAAAGAAGATATACAAAAGATATTATTTGCGACTTCAGCAGTTCCATTAGTTTTTGAAGGTGTATTTATAAATGGAAAACAATATATGGATGGTGGATTGAAGGATAACATACCAATTAAGCCCTTATATGATGAGGGATGTGATGTTATAATCGCTATATATTTTAATAAAGAAGATAGGATAGATAAATCTTTATATAAAAACTGTAAAATAATAGAAATTTTTCAGAGAGAATCCAGTGGATGGATAACAGGTGCTCTTGATTTTTCAAGAGAGGCTTCGTTAAATAGAATAATAGAAGGATATAGAGATGGGTTAAAAATATTTGATGGTATACTACAAAGAAATTATGACAATGCTGATATTGTGGAAATTTTAAAAGATAAATATGAAGAAATAATAGCTAGAGTGGATGAAAGATTAAGTGAGGAAGTTTCTTTAGAGGCTGGATTTGAAAATGGAATAAGAAAAATAAAACAAATGCAGATAATAAAGCATAATTTAAAACAGGTGAGAAAAAATAATATTAATGAATTTAAGCGTAGTGGGTATTATAAAGAAAAAAGTGTTTGGAAAAAAATGAGAAGAAACTTTATAAAGAAAAAATAATATATTTATATAGATTTCAAGTAAATGATATTAGTTCATAGTATAGGCTATGGGATAATATTACTGACGCAGTATGGCACGAAATAGACTATCATACTGACTTGTTATTTTTTGAATGTGTCTTATAGAATAAAAAAGCAGCTAAATTAATAGCTGCTTTTTAGTTATATGAAACTTCATTAGATAATGTATAGGATAATATATCTTTAATTGAGAATTTATCTTCTACTATTAATATTTTCTTCATAAGGCCTCCAAGGTTTTTACTTTATTTTAACATTTATTGTATGAAAGAAAAAATATATGTTGTAAAACATAGAGGTGTTTAAATTTAAAGAAGAAAAAATAGCAAAAATAAATAATTTTTCATTGTTTCTATATTACACAAAAAATCTAACCTTAATCTAACTAAGCTTTATATATAATAAAACCATGACATAGACATAAGAAATGAATGAAAAACAAATAAGAGGAGGAACTTATTATGAAAATGAAAAAAGTTGGAATTGGATTATTAGTAGCTGCAATATCACTTGGTGGTACTATAACTGCATTTGCTGCAAGTGACGGGGGAGAAAAAGGGACAGAGTCAGGAGCAAAAACTATAGAGAGTAGTTTAAAAACATATAATGAGGGAGAGAAAATGCCTGATATACCAGAAGGTGCTGTGCAAATGGACAAGAAGGTTATTAATAGTGATGACGATAAAGTTGGCGCTGAAAATATAGGGGTTAATTATAAAACATATAAAGAGGGAGAAAAAATGCCTGATATGCCAGAGGGCGCTGTACAAATGAATAAACAGATTATTGAATAGCAATAGAGATAATAAGTAGTAAATTTAAATATCATTACATCATCATCAAAGGACACACAGTTTTGTGTGGCCTTCTGGTATTTGATTATGTCCAGAATAAAACTTCTATAGTTAAAAACATCCAAGGTGGTAAGAATTGGCTGTCTTATATTCGTTACTTATATTTTTCCAATATATTATTGAGAAAGTAGAAACTACTAAAATAATTAGTATAGCTAATATTTTTATATAATTTCTTCAACTAAAACCAACACCTTTCATCTACTGTATATATATAAATAGAATTACCAATGAAATAGCCACAAGTAATAATCTTAAAAATTTTTTAAAATCCACAAAAATCACCTCTTAATTAAATTTTCATCCTATAAGTCTAGTTTAAAAGAATAGTTTTAAGTTTTTTTTAAGAAAAGTATTAAGAATTATTAAGAATTACCGTATAACACTTGTAATTACCAAATGATATATAAGATCTATTTAATAATTGAATTACATTACCTAAGTTTTTACGTATTAAATTTATTATAGTAATCTATGCTGAACATAAGCTTAATACATAGGTGAATTTTATGATGGTTTAGTATAAAAATAATAAATTGAATTCTTGACTGACGAATAAATAACTAGTATAATCTAATAAAAGAATAGGATAAGTTAAGAGGGAGTAACTACCCATGTAATGGGAGATATGGTCAACATACTGGTCTTAGACCTGGCTATATCATGGCATTTTGTCACAGTGAGACTTTTAACACAATAAAACATAATTGTGCATGTGTTTTATTGTGTTAGAGGTCTTTTTTAATGTAAAGGAAAGTATAAAAATTTCTGATTATAAAATATTGATGCAATTTAGGGTTAGAGAGATTTTTAATTAGTGACAAGTTGAAAGTGATAAATGACAAGTTAAGAGGGAGTAACTACCCATGTAATGGGAGATATAGTCAACATACTGGTTTTAAACCTGGCTATATCATAGCGTTTGCTACAGTGAGACTTTTAACACAAGGATATCATTATAGGTATTTTTGTGTTAAAAGTCTTTTCTTTTTTGTTTGAAGTTAAAAATATAAATTTTATTCAGCCACAAGAACAAGTTAAAAGTTACAGGTTGCAAAGTACAAGTGTGGTTTTAATTAGAATAATTTTATGTTATTTGGGAGCTGAGGAGAAATCACAAGGTAAGTAAAGTCTGGAGGTTGATAATAAAAAAGAAGAGGTCTTTGACTTTGATGGAGGTGACGGGCAAAAGATTAGTCAGCTTACATTAATATATAGAATTTATATGAAAAATTAATAATGGGTTTGGAGGAGAGTAAATGAAAGTTTTTCAAGAATCAATTGAAGAGATTGTAAATGAACTTGGGGTAAACATCATTACGGGATTAAATGAAAAACAAGTGGGTGATAGTCAAAATAAATATGGTAAAAATGAATTTTCACCTGGAGAAAAGGTATCTTTGTGGAAAAAAATAATGCAGGCACTAAAGGAACCTATGATATTAATATTGTTTATAGCGGCACTAATAACAATAGGGATGAATCTATATAAATATTCACAAGGAATGCATGCAGAGTTTACAGAAAGTATTGGTATTGTTGTTGCAATAACACTTTCAGTAAGTATAAAAATAATAATGGAGGGAAAATCAGAAAAGGCTTTTGAAGCATTAAATAATATAAATGATGATGTTAAAGTTAAGGTGTTAAGAAATGGGTCCATACAATATATAAATAAAAAAGATGTTGCTGTTGGAGATATTGTAAAGCTTGAAATTGGAGATAAATCTCCGGCGGATGGTAGATTAATAGATTCTTTCCAACTAAAAGTGGATGAATCTATGTTAACGGGGGAGAGTATTGCAGTCAATAAGGACTATAATGAAGTTATTCTTAATGAAAAAGCTCCTTTAGCAGAACGTAAAAATATGATTTTTTCAGGAACATTTATAACTTATGGACAGGGTGCTATTGTTGTTACTTCAGTAGGTGATGATACAGAAATGGGTAACATAGCAGCTGAACTTAAAAGTACAGAGGGTAAGTCTACACCTTTACAGGAAAAATTGGATAAACTAGCTAGATCCATAACTATACTAGGTGTAATAGCAGCGGGAATCATATTTCTATATGAAATATTTAAAATTTACACAGCCAATAGTATATCATTTGATACAGTACAAGAAGCCTTTATGACTAGTGTTGCTTTAATTGTTGCAGCTGTGCCAGAGGGATTACCTACAATAGTAGCAATGACATTAGCATTGAATATAATAAAAATGGCTAAAAGTAATGCTCTAGTAAGAAAATTGATAGCTTGTGAGACTATAGGTTGTATTAATGTTGTCTGTTCAGACAAGACAGGAACTCTTACAAAAAACCAAATGACTGTTATTGATGTTTGGAGTAATGGTGAATTAGTAAAACCAGAACAATTAGAAAACAGATTAATGATAGAAAACTTTACAATAAATAGCACAGCAGATATTAATGTAGAAAATGAAAAAGTAGAATTTATAGGTAATCCAACAGAGGGGTCGCTAATTAAAGCTTTTACTAATACCATTTGTTGTAAAAATCCAAAGAAGTGTAAAAATTATAAAAAGGGAACCTTAGTCTGTGGTGAAAAGTGTGAGAAATATATAAGTAAGGAAAGGGGTACTGTTATATATGAGGATATAAGAAATTTATCTAATATAGTATTTCAATATCCATTTAACTCAGAGAAAAAATCAATGACTACAATAATTGAAGAGGATGATTTTTATAAGACATATACAAAAGGAAGTCCAGAAAAGATCATATCATTGTGTAATAGAATAATAATAAATAATGAGATTTGTGAATTTACAGATGAGTTAAAGAAAAATATAAATGGTGAAATTGTTAATCTTCAAAAAGAAGCCAAGAGGATACTTGCGTTTTCTCATAATAATATTGAGAAAAAGTGTAGTGATTGGAATAGTTCTGAAAAAGATATAGAGAAGGATATGATATTTGATGGGTTTGTTTCAATAGCTGATCCATTAAGAGATGATGTATATGATGCAGTGCGTAAATGTAAAAAATCAGGTATAAATTTGAAGATATTAACAGGAGATAATGTTGTTACAGCTACATCTATAGCTAAGCAACTAGATATAATTGAAGATGATAGCATAATTATAGAAGCTCAACATATTGATGAAATGTCAGATGATGAACTTATAAATATATTAGATAGAATAATAGTAATTGCCAGAAGTAAACCTGTTACAAAGATGAGGATAGTTAAACTTTTAAAAAATCAAGGAAATGTTGTTGCTGTAACAGGGGATGGAATTAACGATGCTCCTGCTTTAAAAAATGCCGATGTTGGAATAGCAATGGGTATAACAGGTACAGAAGTATCAAAAGAAGCAAGTGACATAGTTTTGCTGGATGATTCTTTTTCAACGATACTAAAAGGTGTTGAGTGGGGAAGAGGAATTTATGAGAACTTTCAAAGATTTATACAGTTCCAATTAACAGTTAACCTAGTTGCAGTACTTATTGTGTTTATATGTGAAATCTTAGGTCTTGATTTACCATTTACAACAATACAGTTATTATGGGTAAATTTAATTATGGATGGACCACCAGCCTTGTCCTTAGGACTAGAAGCATTGAGAAGTCACTTAATGAATGAAGAACCTGTAAAGAGAGATGCAAATATAATAACAAAAAACATGTTATATAGAATAGTCTGTAATGGTATCTTTATAGTAATTATGATGATGCTACTTATAAAAAAAGAAATTTTAGGTGGTACTTATATAGAACAATCTAGTATAGTATTTACTACCTTTGTTATGTTCCAATTGTTTAATGCATTTAATTCAAGGGAATTAGGAAATGAAAGTATCTTTTCTAATCTATTAAAAAATAAAACTATGCTTTCAATAATAGGTGGAACTTTTATATTACAGATACTTATAACCCAATTTGGGGGAATAGTATTTAGAACATCACCATTATCATTAATAATGTGGATAAAGATAATAGCATATTCATTTTCAGTTATATTTTTTTCAGAGATATTAAAGATTATAAGAAGATATCTTGAAAATAAAAGATAATAAAATACACATATAGTGATTAGTTAATATAAGGATAAGAATTACTCCATAGCATAATTTAAGATAACACTAAATAAAATAAGTTCTTCTAATAATATGTGAATATAAGTTAAAAAACAAAGTTTAACATATTAGGCACATGAAAGAAAATAACAAGTCAAGGATGCCATGTATATTTTGTGTCAGAGAACGAAAGGCACGCCCTTTTTTAGTGATAAATTAAAAGTGACAAGTGGCAAATTGATGTTGAAAATAATAGATTTTCTTTAATTATATTTTTCAAATCTTAAAATCTTCCTTAGAAGATTTAACCGCAACTTGTCACTTGTAACTCATAACTTGTCACTCATTAAAGTTTTCACCCCTCAATTCTTAACTAACTTAGGCAGATGAAAGAAAATAGACTAGCATACTGACTTGTAATTATTCTAATTATCACTAATAGCATATTTAAGAGTTTTTCCTATGCTATCATTAATAACTATATTAGCAAAATGATCAAATTTAGTAGAACTCTTATTAATTAATATAAGATTCTTGCCACTAAAATATCTCAAAAGTCCAGCAGCAGGATATACAGTAAGAGAGGTTCCCCCAACTATTAAAGTGTCTGCTTTAGAAATATGTTCAATAGCAGAAGTTAATACAGATTCATCTAAAGATTCTTCATAAAGAACAACATCAGGTTTAATTAGTCCGTTACATTTAGAACAATGAGGTACTAAAGTGGTAGAATTTAAAACATAGTCTAAATCATAGAAAGTATTACAATCTATACAATGATTTCTATAAACAGAACCATGTAGTTCTAAAACACTTTTACTACCAGCTTCTTGATGAAGATTATCTATATTTTGAGTTATAATAGCTTTCAGTTTTCCTCTTTTCTCTAGTTCAGCAAGACTTAAATGAGCATCATTAGGTTTAGCATCTTTATAAATCATCTTATCTTTATAGAATTTATAAAAATCCTCAGTATTATTAAAGAAAAAAGTATGACTTAAAATTTCTTCTGGTGCATACTTTGATTTAGTCTTTTCATTATATAATCCAGAAGCAGATCTAAAATCAGGAATATTTGATTCCGTAGAAACTCCAGCTCCTCCTAAAAATACAATATAGTTAGAAGAATTTATTACATCTTTTAATTTATCCATAGAAATCACCTCAAAAAAGTTAATAAGACACATGAAATAGACTGGCATACTGACTTGTTATTTTTTGAATGTGCCTAAATAGATTATACCAAAATTATTATATAGGGTATGTAATATAAATGTTATTATTAAAATAAATATTTAAAACTTAAATTACAATCATGAATTTAGTATCATTACATATAATACATAATTGTTAATTTAAGTTTTATTGTTATGCAATGAATCAAAAAAATGGAATATGTCTTTTATATATAAGCTAAACTCAAAGTTAAAGAATACTTACTTGTTCTTCAGAACTTTATAATGAAGTTAAATTTATGGAGAACTTTCAGAAGTACTTCATATAGCATATAGTGACAAGTTGTAAGTGAGAAGTTAAGGATGAAATCTTCTCAGGAAGGTTTCTAAAATAAAAATATATTATTAAAGAAAATCTGTGATTTTCAACCTAAACTTTCAACTTTCCACTCTCAACCTTCAACTTTATATTTAGGAAGTCTATGACTTCCAACAATAATCGTCAATTTTCAATTATCAATTGTCAATTGAAAAAAGGGTGCAGCCACTTTTGTTCTATAAAAGTTAAGAAGGTAAAAACATTAAAAAAACATCCTTATATAGAGGTTTTATATCAATGTTTTTATTGAAAGTATTAGAAGATAAGGATAAAGGATATAAAACAAAGGAAAACTATACCTAGTGTATCTATATAAGGAATTTTAAGAAAAACCAACAAAAAATAAGAATAAAAGATTTAACTTTGGTAAATAATAAATTAGCAAAGAAAGGTATATTATGCTATATGATAATATAGTCAATGTCGAAAGACGACAGCATCTTAACCGGAAAAACTTCAAGTTAACAAATTGATTTAAAAAAAATCAAAAAAAGTGTTGACAAGAAAACAAGCTGATGTTAAGATAAAGAAGTCGCTTGAGGCGATAACAAAATAAAACAAAATGATCTTTGAAAATTAAACAGATTAAGATAAAGAACCAGCAATTCTTTTACAGTAAATAATTAGCGAAAAGCTAAGAGATTAAACTTTTTAAATTGAGAGTTTGATCCTGGCTCAGGATGAATGCTGGCGGCGTGCTTAACACATGCAAGTCGAGCGAGAGAGT
>NZ_FOKI01000047.1 GCF_900111985.1 Clostridium frigidicarnis | reverse complement strand
TCATCAATAGTTTTGCTTATAGAATCTCCTTTGATTAAAGTCTGAAGATCATTTTTTACATCCTCAGAACCTTTAGCTAAAAGAATATTAACCAAATCATTTGAACTAGTATTTACCCAATATGGCTTTAATCCTTCCTCGTAATTGTTTAAATAATTTAATATAGACCAAGGATTATATATTGTTATATCTCCAAAATTATATCCATTGTACCATTGTTTAATATTTTCAAGTTCCTCATTTATATTATACTGTGAAGCTAAATTCTCAACCTCAGCTTCTGTAAATCCAAAACTACTATTAAAATGCTTGTTTAATACAGTACACACCGATAAATTATTTAATCCTGAAAATATAGATTCCTTTGCCACTCTAAGTATTCCCGTAATCATTGCCTTTTGTAAGTAAATATTGTCCTTAAATGCTCCACTAAGTAGGTTTCTCATAAATTCTATAGTTTCCGTATAGTAGTTATTTATATAAGCTGCTTGAATTGGAACATCATATTCATCTATTAAAATTATTACCTTTTTATCATAATAAACACTTAAATACTCTGAGAGTCTTTTTAAAGTGTTTGATAAATCAATTATATCCGCTTTTTTATTCATTATAGAATTAAAATATTCCTTATCAATATGATCAATTTTATCTGAGTCTAAGCAATATTTATGCTCCTGATATAACTTACTTAATAAACTTCTTAATCCAGCATTAAAATTTTCAAATGAACTATGCTTCTCATCTTTAAAGGATAAATATATAACAGGATACTTTCCTTGAATGTCCATAATATCATTATGATTTTCTATATCAAGCCCTTTAAAAAGATACCTATTATCTTCTTCACTATCCTTAAAAAAGTACTTTACCATACTCATATTAAGAGTCTTACCAAACCTTCTTGGTCTTGGAATTAATATAGTTTGACCATTACTTTCCCAAAATTCTTTTATTAATAATGATTTATCAACAAATAGATAACTTTCATCTATTACTGTCTTAAAGTCACTTATTCCTATTGGTATTCTTTTCAATTTATTCACCTACCTTATTAACGCCTATATATAGTTTATTAGGATATGAAATAATAATATTAATTTATAATTAATACAAATTCATCATGCCAACATGAATATACATCTTCTTTTGAAATTCAATTCAACTATTATTTTAATCTTGTATAGTATTTAAATACATATCATGTTAAGGTTCAGTCACTGTAAAATCAAGATTTCTATATTTATATAATATATCCTAAATGCTTATAAATCAAGGATTGGTTGAAATTTTACCAACTGATTTTTATTTTTTAAATTTTTACTTAAAAGCACTTATTAAACCATTGATACTACAAACTTTTATCAGATTTAGGCACATGAAAGAAAATAATAGACAAGCATACTGGTCTATTATTTTTTTTGAATGTGCCTTAACTTTAAATTTTGATTGGCAAAATAAATTCAACTCTTATAAGTAAACTTAATTATAACTTCTCGATCTTTTAAAAGCTAAATTTATTACTTTATGTAAAGCTAGTCCACTCACTGTATTTATAGCTACAGTAGGTACTACAATAGTTGAAAACAATATAATAAATGGTGCTGGTAATCCTACTATTGCTTGCGCTGATAATAAAAATACTACCCCACTTATTAAAGTTCCTATAGGTAAAACAATAGTTGTAATAAAGTAGTTTTGCTTTCCTTTATTAAATACTTTTATTTTATCTAAAACACATATCAATATATAAACTAACTGTGATGTAATTAATTTATCTGCTATATTGGGTAGTTGTCCACCTGGAAATTTTGTCGTCATAGCTGTAAATACCCCTGTTATTATGGCTGATACCAATATACTTTTGTAATCTTTTTTATTAATTACTATTATTATAATCATCATAACTAAAGCAAAATCAGGTTGCATTGGAAGTCCCATCGCAGGAGTGATTTGATGTAATATAGCACCTATTGCTAAAAGCATTGCATTTATTGTTAGCATTTTTGTTTTATTATTTGTTCCCATAATTGTAACTCTCCTTCTTATATCTATTTTTCTTAGCTGTATTTCTAAATAACCTTTGCTTTTTGATGCGCAATACCTTCACTTCATATAAATCACACCACCTTAATAATTTTTTTAGTGACAAGTTTACAGTGACAAGTGACAAGTTGAGGTTGAAAATAACTTGTACTTAAACACTTTTAAATATTTTTGGCAATAAAAAAACTCCGTCCTAAATTAATAGGACGGAGATATTATCCGCGTTGCCACCTAAATTGCATAAATTTATATAAAATCATCAGATGAATTTATATAAAACCATGCCTCTTAACTTCAAGTACTAACATACTCTATCCGCTATAACGTGCAGCCCACGATAACCAGTACTTTCTAAAAAAAGATTTCCCTTTATTCCTCTAAGGCCCATTCACTAAACTTTTTCATGCTAGGATTCCACCATCCCCAGCTCTCTTTAACGAACCTAAGTTTAATTACTACCCCTTATCAAAGGATTGAGACGTTATTTATTTTATAATTATGATATTCGTTATATCTCTATATGTCAAGCTAAATATTTTTTATTAAGAGAATTTATTATAAATCAAATAAGAGAGCTGCTTAAAAAATTATACACAAAAGAGCGGTTTCTTTGGAAGCGACTCTTTAATTTTATGGAAAAAAGTGAGCTGGCTCACTTTTTATTGTGAGACAGCCCTTTGTATAAATTAATAAAATTTTTATTATATTTTAAGCCATCATTGGTGTATTAACTTCATCGTGAGATAATTTAACAAAAGTCCATACTTGTGCAGCAGTTGGGTTTTCAGCATAAAGTATAATAGGGTTATTATCAGCTACTACTTGACATTTATTGTCTATCATGAATTGTGGATAAGCAACATTCTTAATAGATCCAAGTTTTGAAGTCCAATCCCATTGTTGAGCCGTATTTCCAGGTATATAACTTGAAATAATAATAGGAGTTAGTGAAATAGGTGATCCTTGAATGCTTAATACTAAATTTTCATCTGCAGCACTTCTAATTACTTGATTTGTTTCATCAAAAATCCACTGTTGTCTTGCATTTCCTATACCTGTTACATGATAAAGCACAACTTGTGAACCTGAACCAACAGTTTTTGCTGTTATGCAATAATTAAGATTGTTTGAGTAAGCTATCAAATACTTAGATCCTGAACAATTATCCATTTTAGATTTCCCCCTTATTTTATTATTTTTTTAGTTCCGTTTTACTTGTGATTTCAGTCAATCTTTCATCTACTTCTTGAAAATGCTCATCTAATTATTAATAACGGTTATTAATGGCCTTATAGTTCTTTGTAAACTCTCTGCTAGATTGCCATAGAATTATATCGTACTCATAACCAAATGCGTATAAATGTGCATATAGCTTCAATTCATCTATATCAAAAATTATTGCAGCTCCAGCCAAGTGACCAAAAGAAGCTTCTAATTTAGGGTTGTTTTTATCTATTCTTCCATGAATCAAATTAACTTTTCCAACAAAAGGAATTTGCACATCAACTTTTAATTCAAAATAAGAATTCAATATATTTTGTTCATCTATATACAGATCAACTTCAATTATAAAAGGACCTATATTTATAGATTGATGGACAGGAAATCCAGTCCAATCTATAGAAGATATATCATCTAAGAAATGTTCCTTATATAAACCTGATAAGTTTTTAGAAACAGTATAATCCATAATAAATCTCCTTTTCAAATATATTATAGATAATAGTACATATAATACTATACTACATTATATAATATTACTTTTCGACATAATTCGTGTATGTATTACAACAAATAAATAAAATTTTTATCTATGATAAAGGCTTGGAATGGAATCAATGGTAACTTGTAGAAAAAATAATAACCAGTTGATTTTTAAAAATGCCATTTTGAAAAACCCTTTATTTTCTTATTTTTTTAGTTCTATTTTAGTTCTAATCTAATTTATTCCCAAAATTTTTTGTCTTGATATTCGTAATCTAACATTATTTTAAATAGCTATAATCACTTAAATTTTTAACGGTAACTTTATTGTGAAGCTATATTTAAAAGATTTATAGGCAAAATATGTTTTTTAAATAATATATTTCTAAAATTACAATATTTAAAGGAAACCTCATAATTGTATTATGGAGCTTTCTATCAAAAGTTAAAATAAAAAAATAGTTATCCCTTATGACAAAGGGATAACTACTATTTTTTATAAATCTATTAAGGCACATTCAAAAAAATAACAAATCAATATCCTAGTCTATTTTCTTTCATGTGCCTAATGCATTAAACTTCTAAACATAAACTTGAAAAATATCCTTATCTTGAACATTTACCCTCTCTTCTTTAAACTCTTTATTCTTATTAAAACTAAATATAAGTAAATATCCCTTATCTAAATCATGAATATCCAAATAATCACAAAGCTGCTTTAATCCGGCCTCATGGTAATTTTCACCCCTCCATATTTTCATATCGATTATATATTTAAAATTCTTATAGGTTATCCCCAATACCTTCGAAACTAACACTTATAACTAAATATTCTTCCCTTAATGATTTTTTAAGTTCACTTAAAGTTGTAGTTTTGCCATATTGCCTTGGTCTATTTATAGTAAAATAAAATTCATTATCTATAAGTTTTTTTATTTCCCTAAGCTTATTACTTATATCAACCATATAATGTTTTCTTGGCACACATACACCTGTGCTATTAAATCTCTTTTCCATAAATACACCACCTTACTTCTAGAATCTTTATTTTCTTGATATTACCTGTAATATCCTTATCTTACCATATGGTGAATAATTGGTGATACCCCACTAGATAAAATTCAGATAGTGGAAAAATGCCACTAAATTCTATATTATAAATAATTATTTTTTAGTTTAACTTCATGTCATTATATTTAATATTGTTTAAATGCTTAAAGTATATACACACAACTTGGTTTTACTTACCTCAAATAATAATAATATAATCAATAAAAAGGTTATAATGTTAAATTGTAGAATACTTATATACTATATGCTACAAGGATAAATATAAAAAGCTATTAGGCACATTCAAAAAATAACAAATCAGTATGTTAGTCTATTTTTTGCCATACTAAATTTTTTAGGAGGATATTTATTATGAATTACCATCAACTAAACAATATATTATCTAAGCTAGAAAAACCACAAAAGCTTAAAGAATTTACTCTTATAAATCGCTGTAGAGAAGATGAGGATAGATTTATATACATAGTTAAATTAGAAAATAATGAATCCTTTGTTATAAAATTTTATAAAAATAACTACAATACAATAGAAAAAGTAAATGGATGGGCAAAGCTAGCTAGAATCTATAAAAAGCATGAACTTAAGATACCCGAATTCAAGATGTTTGAAGATGGTAATTATGCAATATTAAATGAATATGATGGTGCTTCTTATTTAATTTGGGTAGAAGAATATATATGTAAAAAAACTTTAGATGATCTTAATCTAGATAAGAATATGGGTAAACAATTACTAAATCAAATTGGCTATTGTCTTGGTAAAATGCATAGTATTGCAAGGAGTGAAAATCTTAAATTTACTTGGAATAGTCCTTGGGTGTTATTTGACACCTTTAGTGAAGATGATAAATTTGATGAAAATTATTTAAATGCATATAGTTTGTATACTGAATTAAAAGCTCTTCCCGTGGACCTTCATTTATTAGAAAACATTTGGAAATGCTATAACAAAATAAGAGATAAACTTAAAATTGGTTATGATAAACTTCCAAATGGTGCTGTTCAAGGAGATTTATCTACAAATAACATTTTACTAGATGATAATCATAATTTATATGGAATTATAGACTTTAATATTGCTGGAAATGAGGTTTTTGTTAATCATATGATGGAAGAAAGTGTTTTCCTTTCTTATGCTAGTGATGATTTCTGGAATACTGAGGAAGAAATTCTTGAAATGAAATCTAAGCTATATAACTTTATAAACAGTTATTCTGAAAACTATGCCTTATCTAATGAAGAGATTAATAAAATTGAATATTTATATCAGATAATTAGACCATTTCGAATGGAAAAAGTTTATCCAACTATAAGACTTGCACATGAAGAAAAGGATTTCAAAGAAATTAATAAAAGACTTCAGTGGATTTATTCAGAAATGAATGCTCCATTTAATGTACTGGATATATTGGGTTAATACACACCGTCCTAATTGAGAATTGACGATTACTGTTGGAAGCCATGGACTTCCTAAATATAAAGTTGAAGGTTGAGAGTGGGTATAAAACAAAAGGCTAAGCCTTTTTTAGTGACAAGTTGTTGAAAGTTGAAAGTTTGGGTTAAAAATCACAGATTTTCTTTAAGTATATTTTTTCAAAATTTTAAATCTTCATGAGAAGATTTTTTCTTGAATTGTCAATTCTCAATCGTCAATTCATTTCAATCTTCCTAAGAAGATTTATCCTTCAATTATCAACTAAAAAATCTATATAGTTATCCACAGATTTGAAATTTTATAATTTTCTATACATTAAAAACCCCCTGCTACAATATAACAAGGGGTTTTGTTCACTATGATTTTTCAATATACAACTTGTACAAAATCTAAAATTTTATTCTATTACTACCTTCCCTAATACTTACACATTGTAAAAGAAGGTAAATAACACAAGCTACTAACATTCATTTCATTTAAAGCATCAATGAAGCTACCATACCAAATATCATTAATGATATATTATAATGCAAAAATGTTGGTACACAGGTATCCCATATATGGTCATGTTGAGAATCTATATTAAGTCCAGATGTTGGTCCAAGAGTACTATCTGATGCTGGTGATCCTGCATCACCTAATGCTCCAGCTACTCCTATTAATATAATTATAGCAAGTGGACTAAAACCTAGCTTTATTCCAAGTGGACAATATATAGCTGCTAATATTGGAATAGTACCAAAGGAACTTCCTATTCCCATTGTTATAAGAAGTCCTACTAAAAGCATTAGTAAAGCTCCAAAGAATTGACTTTGTCCTACTAGAGAAACTATAGAGTTTACAAAAGACTCTATTGCTCCAGTTTCCCTTAATACATTTCCATATCCAGCTGCAACAAGCATAACAAAGGCTATAAATCCCATAATCTTAATTCCGCCATTCATTAAATCATCAATTTCATCAAATTTAATGGCTCTTGTTATAATTAAAACTATTAAGGCACATAATCCTCCTAATGGTAGTGATTTTGTTAAAATCTGAACTACGAATGCAGTTATAGCAGATATTAATACTAACCAATGGGTTCTAGTCATTTTTAAATCTTCATTATCATTTGAAAACTCTTCTAATGATATGTTTTTATATTCCCTAGGTTTTCTATAAGTAAAAAATACTGCTACCAAAAGACCAACAATCATTCCCACTCCTGGTATCCACATTACTTTACTTACCATATTAGTTGTAACTTCTATGTTGTTAGCTATCATTTGGTCTCTTATTATATTTTGAAATATAAGACCAAATCCTATTGGAATAGCTATGTAAGGGGCTTTTAATCCAAATGTTAAAGCACAGGCAACAGCTCTTCTGTCTATTTTTAATTTATTCATAATAGGTAGAAGTGCAGGAATTAAAATAGGTATAAATGCTATGTGTACTGGAATAAGGTTTTGAGAAAAACACGTTATAAATGCTATTATTAATATAAAAGCAATTTTATTTTCCTTAACCACCTTAGATATCTTTTTAGCAAATATAGCTGCGAGGCCTGTCTTATTTACTGCAACAGCTAAAGCTCCCAACAATAAATAACTAAGAGCAGTTTCTGAGTTACCTCCCATACCACCTACCAATAGAGACATAGTTTGTCCAAGTCCTAAGTTTGCTGTAAGTCCAGCAACTATAGCTGAAATTAACAAAGATATTATAACGTTTACTTTTAAAAGACATAGAATTATCATTACTGCAATAGAAATAACGACAGGATTTAAAAAATTCATAACACCATTCTCCTTTATATAAATTTAATTTATTAAATAAATTACAATTTAAGATTTGTCTAACACAATATATAAAAGATTTATTTAAGGTGAATTTTTTAAGGTGTTTATTGAAACTATTATAGTGTCTTTCCTAGTACATATACTGTATTTAATTTATAGAAATGTTTTTACATTAATAATTTTGAATTTACTTTAGGCTTTATCCCATGTCTATGGGTTCTAACACTCTAAATTTCTACAAGTTTGAGATATTTGTCCTGGATAAGTTCTTCTAAGAATTACTTTATACAAAATATATAATTCTAAATAGAACTAAAAACTTATTCCTAAATGATTTTTTAACTGATACGTTATACTTTTGCATAAAATATTTACATATTATGCAATTTACTTAGCTGTGATTATACCATATCAACTTTTATAAAGTGTTTAATTGTTGGTTATGGTTCTCTATATAGAATATGTAAACCTTCCAAAAGCCTTTATCTCCACGTTAAAATGCTAAAGTGTTGATTATGGTATAGGATTTTAAATTTGTTTTTAACATGTTAAATAAAAAAACTCTTATTAATTATAATAACAAATTTTAGAGAGAAAATAAAGAAAAGTTTCATTTTACTGAAAATTTAATCTTTTAACTTGGTATAATTTAAATTTAAAATTGTACTTGACAAAGGTGCAAATTCATCTAAACAGGAAAATGTAAATTCATAAAAATAAAGCCACTCAGTTACTTACATATAACTGAGTAGCTTATTTAGTCATCTTCAAAAAATAATAGCCCAGTATTCTTGTAATCTGTAGTCTGTTATTTTTTTAAGATGCCTTATTAAATTCTATTTTAGCTTTACAACTATCTTGTTTTCTTCATTGCACTTAAGTTCCTTTGCCATAGGAATTGCTATTGTATATTTTTTACTTTTATCTATTGGTCCAAGCTTAAAACTAACTTCTTTAGTTTCTATATTTTCTAATACTAGACCTGCATTCCCTTCCCAAGTACATGTATCATTCATATCCTCATCAAATATAACTAAGTTTGATAAATTTCTATAGTCATAAGATCCATCTATCTTCATATTAATCTTTGTGGATTTATCATTAGCATCTATATTGGTAATAGTTACTTTATCGGTATTATTTACTTTTATTTCTTTTCCTACTATATCATCAATTGAAAGAAAAGCCTTGCTTCTATCAATGTTTAAATAGTATGGAACAATACTCAAGCCATAACCCGACTTTAATTGTTCTTGGTCTGGTTCCCTAGATGTAAATTCTTCTTTTCTGTTTATTTTACTTACTGAATCATTAGTACAAATAAGTAATGGTACTTGTATTTTCATTTCATCGCTTTGTGTTGTTTTATTTCCATTAAGATCTCGTATTTGTGCACTTTCTACATCTTTTAAGATCAACCTATCATCTTTAAATGGTATTATTTCTATATATTCTACATTTGATAAATCATTTAATATCTCTAATTCTGTTTGGTAGTTTCCTTCTCTGTCTGAAAATCCGTGTAATCCTTCTGTGTACAATTCATTTCCATTATTATCTTTAATAAGATAACTTAATCTACTTAATTCTATCTCTGAATTTATTTCACTGTTATATTTACCTTTAATAACCAATCTATTAGTTAGTTGTGTTTTATTTAATCTATCTACCCAAAGCTCTCCCTCATCTACTTTTACAATTCTATCCCCTGTATAACTTTCACTCTTTATATCCTTAATTGTTTTTATGTTATATTCCCAATTTCCTTCTGCAAGTACATTCTCTCTTCTTTCAATACCTCTTATTCCCAAATCAAGTTTAATCTCTTCATTTAATTTTATATTTGATATATTTGCTTTTAACACTACAGCTCCCTTAGTTTCATTTATAATTGTTACCGTTTGGCCCCTAGAAGAAGGAGTTTCTCCATTTACTTTTAAATTAAAGTTTGGCCTAAAGAAATCTCTATGGTTGTTCTTATTCTCATAGCCTCTTAATACTTCAGATTCTACTGTAAAACTTGCCATAAGATTATTATCATCAATAATTATTTGATCTAATGTAATCTTTACTCCATCTTTATTTATGGTTTCATTTATAACCTTGCCTAATTCCTTATACTTATCAACATTGTATCCCATACCCGTATCGTTAAAATACTCAAAAACTCTATTTATAATTGGAATTGCTGATACTATTTCTGGATTTATTATCCCTGCTGTAGTTATTGATACTACTACAAGTGCAGCAGCTACTGAAGTTCTCTTTATTATCTTATTTCTTTTCTTTGCCTTTCTTTGCTTTTTACCTTCTTCAAAACCCTTTAATATTGAATTATCTAAACCATCTGGTATTTTTATTAACTCTTTAATATCCTTACACATATTAAATAATCTCCTTTTTCATATAACTTCTTAAAGCTGTAAGCCCCTTATTTAAATAGGTTTTTACAGTGCCTATAGGAATGTCTAAAATCTTTGATATTTCTTCAATAGTTAAATCATCAAAATATTTTAAAATAATAACATCTTTATACTTGTCCTTAAGAGTATCTATAGCCTGAAGCAAATATAATTTATCATCCTTTTCTTCTTCAGCTCCCCCAACCTTATTTAATAATTCTCCTTGTTCCATGCATATAAGCTTTTGCTTTTTCTTATAGGTGTTTATAGATATATTCATAGCTATTCTAATTATCCAAGTGTTAAAGTACCTAGGTTCCCTTAAAGTATTTATTGAAACATATGCCTTACATACAGTTTCCTGGACAATATCTAAGGCCATGTCCTCATCCTTAACATAGGCATATGCCGTTCTATATATTTTCTCTTTGCATTGATTAACAAGACTCATAAAAGCATTATCATCACCTTTAATAGCCTTTTTAACTGTTATCTCATCTAACATATATGTCTTTCTCCTTAACTTTAAAGTCTTTCTTTTATTGCTCTCCACACTAATTAGACAAAGCTTACTGCCAAAAGGTTTTGCTTTTCAATAAAATAATTATTGTGTTTTTGATATAATTTATTATACATTATGTGAAATTAGTGGATTATTTTTAAATAAAATGAATTTACGTGAACCAACCTGCTTCTAATTTTATCTAATGGGTGTAAAAACTTCGAAGTTAATTACTGTTTAGTAGAAAGGAGATATGAGTTTGGATTTTGAAAATGAAGTTATCCTCGCTATAAAAGGCAATAAAGACTCTTTTGCAAAGGTAATTAAAAACTTGGAATTGTCTATGTATAGAGTATCTAAAGCTATACTAAAATCAGATAATGATTGTGCAGATGCAATTCAAGAAACAATTCTTAAATCTTACAAAGCTATAACTACCTTAAAACATCCAGAGTTTTTTAAGACATGGATTATAAGGATTCTAATAAATGAATGCAAAAAAATTAATATTCAAAAGAACAAAGTAATTCCTATGGAAGATGTCATTATTGAAAAATCTTTTAATAATTTTGAAGAAAATCTTTTAATTCAAGATACTCTCAACTTATTAGAAAACGACTTAAAAGATGTGGTTTTATTATATTATATTGAGGATTTATCAGTGAAAGATATTTCGGACATACTTAACATACCTAAGGGCACTGTAAAGTCTAGACTTTCAAGAGCAAGGACGAAACTTGCTATTATACTAAGAAAGGATTTTAAGGAGAGTGATGTTTATGAAACAGAAGGCATTTGATAATGAAGTTAAAAATGCATTTAAGGATTGTAATACACAGGTTCCTACTTTAGTTCATAACAGAATAAGTGAAACCTTAGATTCATTAAGTGAAATAGATACATTAGAAGAAAAGGAAAGTAAGAAACCCTTCATTAATAAGAAATTTATAAAAGGTGCCATAGCTGCCTCTCTTGTTGGTATTACATTATTTGGAGTTACTATGACAAGCTATGCAAACAATATTCCAGTACTTGATTCTATCCTTAGTCATTTTGGGATAGGTAGTGGTTATAATAAAATTATTACTCAGTGTGGAGTATCACAAGAAATTAATGGAATCAAACTAACTATTGATAATGTGATTTATGACGGATATGAATTATTGGTTGCTTACACAATTGAAAGCACAGAATCTTTAAAAGCCGCCCCTATAATTAACCCAAAAGCCTTGATTTCTAATGTTGATAATTCTTTATTTAAATTTAAATCTAATGTTCATTTTAAAAATCAATATGGGGAATTTAAGGAAAATGATAATAGATACTATTCTGGTGTAATGATGTTTGATATAGATGAAAACAGCTTTAATTCTCAGGATAAATCAAAAAGTGTTAAAGAAATGGTTATTGATGATCATAAAATTAATTCTTCAGCCTTACCTAATAAATATGTTCTAGATCTAAGCATAGATAACTTAGGTGATGTTCAAGGGAGTTGGAATTACAGCTTAACTGTAGAAAGTGAGAAAGCTAAAGGTAATGTAAAAGAGATAGATGTAAATAAGGATTTATCCAATCTTTTTCCAAAAGCAAAACTTGATAAAGCTATACTTACTCCTATTAGACTTTACTTACAAGGTAGTCTCTCCAGTAAAAACGTATTTTTAGGCTATATAGTAATTAATGATGAAAATAAACAATTAAAAGATGTTGGTGGATCTACTGTATCATTCAATGAAGATGCAAGTTATATAGGTGAATTTGATACTGTTGACATAGACAATAAAACTTTAACCTTAATACCTTATAATTATTTTCAAGGAGAGCATAACAATGAGGTCACCCTTAATTTAAGTGGTGAAACTAAAGTACCTCTTGGCTCAAATAGAGAATTAACCATAACAAAAGCAGAAGAAAAGGACGGTAAGACATTTATTCATTACGAATCTGATTTTCCAGTGTGGCAATATCTGCCCTTTCATTTAATGGATTCTAACGGAATAGATTATATGAAACATGAAACTATTGTACAAAACGAAGAAACTATTTTAATATATGATGATTTATTGTTAAGTAAGGATTTAAAGGTTATAAATAATACTACTATTCACTATGATGATGCTTTTACAATAGATATTAGGTGATTTATATTATTAAATTAGTTTTAAACTGTAATCTTTTTATTTCTAAGTTAATTATTAAATTTATCCAATAGCCCTAAAATAAATGGCAGCCATATAACTTATAAGTTATATGGCTGCCATTTATTATTGTATTTTATTTTTTCCTCCATATGGTTGAAGTTCTAAATGGACGCAATCCGATACTGTAATAGAACTGCTGTGATGATCCTACTAAAGCTGTCTTTGCTCCCAGTTCCCCAACACGTTTAATTCCTTCTAAAACTACTGCCTTTCCTAATCCCATCTTTCGATATTTTGGATCTGTTGCTACAGGTTCTATTACTGCATAACCTACTTCTGGATCATACCACATTCCACAATACGCAGCAAAATTTCCATCTGGAGCAACAGCAGCCACCTTTAAATTTAAGTCAACATTAGGACGAATCATCTCTTCTTTACATAAACATTCTTTTTCTTTTGTAAATTCAAATTCTCCTTCACCATTTAACTCGTGATTAAATCCTTTCCATAACACACTCAAATATTGACATAGATCAAAGGTTTCCTTCATGGTAGTAATATGAAATCCCTCTGGTAAATCATATTCTGTAGATGTCTTATCTAAATAAAAAATTGCATCACTTTCCTTCTCATGGGTAGCACAAAATCCTAGACTCGCTGCAGTATCTTGAAATTTCAAGTCAGTATCTACAACAATAACCCCAAATTCTCCTTTACTAGAAAGATTATCTTTTGTATATAATAACATCTCTTCTTTCAAAAAATCATATTTGGGCAAAGTTAAACAAAATGCATCTCCTAATTGACAATCGAAAGTTGCTACCCCTACGATTTGTTCATCATCTTCCCAAATACCAATTTTACCTACAGATGACCTGTCTAAGTACCCATGTGTTGCCATCCAATCCCATCTTGTATATGTGAATTCTGCATATCCTAATCTTATAAAAAAATTCCTAACTTTATGATAATCTTCTGTAATACCTGGTTGTTTTGTATAATTTCTAAACTGTATTGTCATAAATATCCCCCTTTTGCTACCATTATATGCTTATATTAAAATGATATATATACCGAATTTAATACATAATCATTCTTTACCTATAATGAAAAAGAGCTTTGAAATATTTAAGCCTTCATCTTATCATTGGCTCTTTACTACTTGAATGTGGTATCTCCCTTTGATTACACATTAAATATCTGAACATTACCCTCTAAATCATCATGTTTCTCTTTTGATTCTATATATTCAATGCCTTGCTTCTCATAAAATTTTGCCAAAAAATTCACTGCTGTCTTATTAGTTGATATTTGTATAATTCTATATTTTCCTTTATATTTATCTAACAAAATTTTAATTGCAGCATTGCCTATACCCTTCTTTCTAAAACCCTTTAATATAAATAGCTTATGAACAACATAATCAATATCTTTTGGAACGTATTTCCCCATATTAAAAAGAACAAAACCTACCACTTCATCTTGATAAGTTATAAAATAAGGAATTAAATCGTCTGATTTAAAATATAATTCTAAACCATCATATTCAAACTTCCCCTCCTCATTAATTTTCAAATCAGCTGCAAACTCTGATAAATCGTGTAAATATATGCTCATTAAATTCTCCAGCTTTGCCTTTGATTCTATGTTTACTGGTTCTAATTCTATTTCATTTAAATTCATTTTATAAATCCCCCAATTAATTTAATTTCACTTATAACTCTTGAAATAACTTAAATGCACTATCTATTTGGATGTATTATTAAATGTAAATATTAGTTTATACCCATCAGATGTTGACCCATGCTTTTCTTCAAAGTTACCCTTGGTATAATCACTAATAGTTTTTCTCCAAAACTTTTCTGCCCTTGGGTTTGTCCCTGATGGTGCCACATATAATCCCCATTCACCTGAAAATTTATCAAATATCTGCTTTGCTGCAATAGATGCAATATCTTTTCCTCTATATGGTCTTAATAAAAAGAACTCGTAAACATAATAATCCATTCCTTTAGGACCAAATTCACCAGTTGATACTAAATTAAACCCAGCTGGTTTTCCATCCACCATTACAATAAATGGAAATAGCTGATTAGGCTTCTGGAACCAAACATTTTGAACATCATATTGCTCATCTAATGTTTTTATAGGCTCATCCTCGTAAATACCATATTCATTAGGTACATTCCCATAAACCTCTGATAAGTCATGCAAATATAATGGATAAATATTTTTTATGATGTTTGCATTTTCTTCATTTGCCAAAACTACTTTAACCTCCAAAATCTCATCCCCCATCTAATAAGTCACATGAAAGAAAATAACAAGTCAAAATAGACTATCATACTGACTTATTATTTTTTTGAATGTGCCTAATATAAATTGCAAAATAAATAGGCCATTATATTTAATTTGAAATTCGCCTTATAATGTCTACTTAAAATCAGATAAAGTTTCCTTATAAAACTCTCTAAGGAAATCATATCATGACTTTAAATAAACATTCAATTTCATAAATAGTTATGGCTTAATTACGAGCATAATCTCTTCTAGTAACACATTATTTCCTTTAATATATTTCAATGTCTTGCCCTCCTCTATTTTTATAGATTTGATGCAAAAACTACCAAAAACTCAGTAATGTGTTACAAGAACCTAAGTTAATTAACATCTATTTTAAAGCAATTTTTTAAATTAGGCTCCTGATAAAGCATTGCTTCTTTGTTTCATTGTAGTCTTTGCAGGAGCAAATTTTAAAACTTCTAAAAATCTTGTTGACTTTCATAGTACCACCGCCTTCCTTATTTAAGTATATATCATGTCTTACATTATAAGTCTAAAAAATTCTACATTACTTATAGTAGAGTTCTCCGTATCATCAGCAAGTGATAACACCTTTTTCTTTCTCAATTATATAACAACTTCATTTATTAAAAAATAAGAAGTACCTATTTAGATACTTCTTATCATTATAATACAAAACTTTATCCTACCTTAAGATTATGCTCATTACATGTACTTTTCTCAAATTGTTTTTTATTTTGGATTTCTTTTAAACCTTTTATAGAAATATTGGATTTTAGTAAGGCAATCCAGCTGATTACACCAATTATGATAAAGCCTAATACACATATTCCAAGTCCGCTTATATAGTTAGACCAAGGTAAAGCACCTATGACCATACCAATACTTCCTAATATTGTTTGTGTAAAATTAATTAGAGAAGATGCTGATCCACTATCTCCTTCTTGTTGATTTAGTAAGATATCCGTACTAAATACTCTCATGATGCTTTCTGCAAAAGCAAATGGGATAAATGAAAGTAGAAATAATACAGGTGAAAGACGTCCTAAAATAATAAGCGCCATTCCGCTAAAAATGGCTAGTACAAAGCACAACCATGTAATTTTTTTTGGATCAACTTTTCCATTTATCTTTATATAGATAAGTGGTCCTAAAACAGAACCTGCCGCATTTATACCATAGATATAGCTGTAGGCGGTTACAGATAGTCCAAAAAAATCAATATAAACATATGAAGATACGGCAACATAAGCCATATAAGGAGCTGCAAACAAGGATGCAATAATCAATAAATATGTAAACCCCTTATTCTTTCCTACAACTACAAGCCTTCCCATTGTATTTATTAACTTTCCATCTAATCTTTTGGAAACAGGCAATGTTTCAGCTAATAAAAATGAAGCTATTAAACATATAATTCCTATAACCGCATAAGCTACAAAAATTGCTCTCCAACTAAAACACTGCAATATAAATGCTCCTGCAATAGGTGCAACCATAGGAGCAATTATAGAAATAGACGTAACCACTGCAAGTATGGTACTCATAGCTTTTCCCTTAAAAGAATCTTTAATCAGAACAATTGAAATTGCTAACATACCACCAGCACCAATAGCTTCAATGATTCTAAAAAATATCAATTGCCAAATATTTGTAGAAATCGCACAAAGACCACTAAAAACTACATATAAAAACAAACTTATAATTAAAATAGACTTACGACCATGCTTGTCACTAAGAGGTCCAAAAATTAAAAGTCCAAAAGCCATAAAAATATAAAAGCCTACCAGCGTTAAATTCATTACTGACTCAGAAGCTGCAAAATAAGCATTCATATATGGAAGCCCTGGCAGATACATATCAACTGAAAACATAGGAGCCATACTCAGTACAGTAATAAGTGCAATAATTCCTCCTTTTTTTAAATACTTTTGTTTAACTAACATATCTTGTTTCATATAAAACCATCCTATCCGTGAAATTTCATTGGCACCATGCTGATGCCTTGCTTTTTAACGTCAACAGTCATATTATAAAGTGTGGGGTTACCCAATAGTCAATAGGAGAATAAAAAAATGTCGAAAATTTTTTTCAAAGCAGGAGAGTTTGCTGCTTTATGCGGTGTAAAAAAAGACACCCTATTCCACTACGATGAACTAGGCATTTTGAAGCCTGAAATTGTTGCAGAAAATGGGTATCGTTATTATTCAACAAAGCAGCTTACGACCTTTGATATTATCCACTCACTCAAAGAGGTCGGTACACCTCTGAAAGAAATTAAAAGCTATATGGAAAAACAAAATACAAATAATTTTTTGTCTATTCTAAAAACAAAACAAAAACAACTAAAAAAAGAGCAAAAACGGCTTAATCAAATAAAAAAGCTCCTCAAAAATACCATAGCCACTACAGAACATGCACTGTCAGTTAAGTGCGATGAAGTTCAAATTGAATATTGTACTGAGGAGTATTATATTGTTATCGACGCACCAGAAGTTAGTTATACAGACGAAAAAGCTTTCCATATAAAATTACAAGAACATATTTCATACTGCCGCAAAAATTATTATTATAATGAATTTCAAATTGGTGAAATCGTACTTTTGAAAAACCTTAAGCAAGGCCTATTTGAGAGAAAGTACTTTTGCAGCAAAATAGATCATAAGACAAATAGTGAATATCTATTTATAAAACCTGCGGGAATTTATGCTGTGTTATTTCACAAGGGTGCTTATGAAACACTGCCGGATGCTTACCACAAACTTAAAGAGTATATTGAACAAAACGGCTACAAAATCATTGGAAATGCCTACGAGGAAGATCAACTCTATTATCTTTCAGTGAGTGACCCAAATCAATATTTATTAAAAATTTCCATTCAAATTGATAAATAACATAAAAGCTACACAAAGTTGCAATACTTGATGTAGCCTTTTCCTCTTTATATCATGCTTATTAAAAAAAAGATTTAATGCTTATCGTTTCCATATCATCTTCCTTAAATTCACCTAATAAAATCTTTAATTAATATAAAAACAATACTATAATTAATAATAATATATTAATTAAGTCACATGAAAGAAAATACTAGATTGAGGGGTTTGTATATGAAAAAAAAAGATATACTTGAGTTGAAAAAACGTTTAAAGAAAGATCATTGTACCTTCACTAAAATGTGTGGTTGCTATGTTAATGGTGAAAAAAATATTATTTTAAATTTTAGAGAAACCTTTTTAAATTTAGAGGAGGATGAGTACTTTAAGTACTTAGAAATTGCTAAAAAGGTCCTATCTGGAACTATTGGCAACAATATTTTAGAACTTAACTTTCCACCTAATGAAAATCTTGAAAATGAAAAACAACTTTCTCTTATACAACTAAAAAAAAGCCAATTAAAGGATGATGCTCTGCTTCAAGATTTTTATAAATCTATTATAGATAGTTATGATTATACTGGTAATTTTTTAATACTAGTTTTTCATGATGCTTATGATGTTATTACTAAAACTACTGATAATACTAAAATAGATGAATCTGAAGAAGTATATGAGTATGTTCTATGTGCAATATGTCCTGTTTCACTTTCAGATCCTGGGCTTAGATACTTTGAAGAAGAAAAGAAAATAAAGCCACGTATTAGAGATTGGGTGGTGGATGCTCCAACCCTTGGCTTTGTGTTCCCTGCTTTTATTAATCGTGGTTCAGATGTTAACTCTGTTATGTACTACACTAAAAATGCAAAGGACCCACATCCTGAATTAATGGAAAAGGCTTTAGGTTGTTCTTCAAAACAGACTGCCACTATCCAAAAAGAAACCTTCCAAACAATTATTAAAGATTATATTAACACTGATGAAAAAAAAGCTGAGAAAACTTTTATTGAAATACAAGAAAACCTAAATACTATGATAGATGAATACAATGAAATCTATGATGATACAGATGGTGAACCTATAACCTTAACACAAAAGGATATACAAAATCTTTTAATAGAAAGCGGAGTTCCTGAAGAATCTACTACTAAAATTGAAAAATCTTATTTAGAAAACTTTGGTGAAGACTTGCCTTTAGCAGAGCATTTAATTGACTCAAAAATACTTAAGGCAAATGCCCAAAGGAAAAAGGAAGAACAGCTTGAAAAGCAAGTAGAAATACTTCAAACTAAACTTGAGCAAGTTAAACAAGAGGCTGCTGTAGATAATGAAACTCACCTTTCTACAGAAGTTAACGATGATAATGTGGTTTTAGAAGAAGCTCAGGATACAAATTCAGAAGATAATAAGGTTACTTCTCACTATGACGTTATACTTCAAGTAAAACCTGAAAAAATACCTCAAATAAAATCTCAAATAATTAATGGTCAAAAATGCATAGTTATTCCTATTAATGAAAATGAACAAACTACAGTTAATGGCTTAGATGATTTGATTTAGGTACATTCAGAAAAATAGCAAATCTCAAAAATAAAGTTTGCTATTTTTCTTTACTCTTTCTCATAAAATATAAAATTCCATCCTATTTGCTGACTAATATTACTACTAAATACTTGTTAAAAACTTCTATCTTACTAATATATAAATTGGAATTTTGTAGTGGAGTTACTAATATAGATATAGTAACAAATTTCTAGTTTATATTATCTATTTTTTCCATTTTATTAAATTAGAAATAAATGTGTATTAAAACACAAAAAAATAAGAAGCAGAAATTATGTCTTCAGCTCCTTATTTTTATAATTTTGTTAAAGCTCTATTAATCAATTGTTCCATCATAGTGTAGTTTAAATTAAATGCATTAACACTTGCTTCTAACATTTCTTGACTAGTAATTTTCATAAAGTCAAATTGATACCCAACATGAAAACTTAGATATTCTATAAACATTCTTTGACTTCTACCATTACCTTCTCTAAATGGATGAATGGCATTAATTTCACCTAGATAATAAGCCAATCTCTTTGCCAAATCAAATTTAACTTTGCAATCTAGTAAATAATTTTCTTTTTTTAAATTGCTTAATAGCTCTTCCATTTGTTCTTCAATAAAGTCAAACCTACAAAATTGATTACCTTTTGCAATATTTACATTTCTAACCATACCAGCCCAATCATAAATATCTCCAAAAAGAAAACGATGTATTTCCTTTAAATGTTCAAAATCGAATTTACCATCAATTCTTTCTACTAAAGCCTGCGCTGTACGCAATGAAGTAATCTCACGTTCAGCTTGTTTTAACTCTTTTTCATCAGTAATATTCAACTTGTTTTTCAGTATAAATGAATTAGGATAACAATAAAAGCTATCATATTCATATTCGTAGCTATAGTCGCTATTCATAATTAGTTAACCTGTCTACGTGTATATTTATTTATTAATAAATTTACTGCATATTCAAAAGAAACCTTACCCTCAATACATTCCTTCACACGTTCTTTATCTTCTTGTAAAAGAGGCATGCCCTCCATATTCATAGTTGCATCTACATTTTCTATAATTCTTTCTGTATTACTCATTAACGCACCTACTTTCTATAAATTTCATATTGATATTATATCATTTACCTCACTATTTATAAAGGCTTTTCACATTACTAAATTATTCTTGTAACCTAAGTGTTAAATTATTATTTGTCTCTCATGATGAATTAATTATAGCATATTTTTAAACATTATTTTACAATTTTGTGCAAATTTTTATATTCACAAGATTTATCATCAACCTTCTTCTGGAAACAAAATAAGAATGAGAACCTCCTCCATCTGGACTTGGTTCTCCTCCGTTACTTAAAAGTTATGATTTTATGCTCTTTTGTGCAGTTATTTTTTCTTAACAGGAATCCAAATTTCACTATAATAGTTTTCATCTTGAATACCTTGCGGATAATCAGCCACATTGGTATACATTTCAATATTATAACCTGCTGCAATTTCATAATCCTTACAATTAGGTAGCCATTCTGAGAAGATTTTTCTGTTCACATCTTGCAGAGATTTCGGCATTCCACCCTTGCAAGCAAAAACAGCCCACGTGTGTTTAGGAATAACCTTTGTAACAAAACCATTAGGAATTTCCATAGACGGATTATAATTGTCTGCAATCAAATATTCAAACTCATCTGAGCCCATTTTCTCATCTATGCATACTCCATACATTCCACATACAAATTTACCCTTTCCTGTTTGATAATGCTCTGTCCAAAACTGAGGAACTTCTGTAATTGCATTATCATATTTAAAAATCCTTGATACACACATAACAGTAAACGAATCTTTTTCAACAATTTTGTAATCCATAATATAACCGCCTTCCAATGAAAATTTGATTTTCAACGGAGCAAATGATTTAATCATTGCTCCATCTTTTCGAACAGCAGTAGGTGTGACACCATGAAATCGAGTAAAAGCTTTTGTGAAACTATCTGGTG
>NZ_FOKI01000021.1 GCF_900111985.1 Clostridium frigidicarnis | reverse complement strand
TGGGGATTTAAGTCGTACCTTTTAGCAATTAAAATATTGCTTCCTGATTCTAAAACTTCCTTAACAAATGAAACTCTTTGATCTTCTGAAAACTTTCTTGTAAATATTTTTTTCTCCATCCCTTAGACCTCCTAATCATCTTAAAACTATTTTACTTTGTTTGAGTAAACATTGTCCATTCTAATTAGGGGGCCTATAGGACCTAAACTTTCAACTTTCCACTCTCAACCTTCAACTTTATATTTAGGAAGTCCGTGACTTTCAACAATAATCGTCAATCGTCAATTCTCAATTGTCAATTAAAAAAGGGCGCAGCCATTTTTGTTCTGTGTTAATGTTATAATGTTGTAGACATTAATTATATAGGCTATTGAATTTTAAAATAATTATAAAAGAGAGTGTGGTTATATGGCTATTTTAGATAAAGGAAATATTTTGAGTTTTTGTAAATCTAAAAATATATATTTAGAAGGTGAAAAATATTATTTAAACGATTTTATACTTGAATTAAAAGAGAGCAATAATTTAGATGGTACAAGTAATATAAAATCCTTAGTTGATTCTGGAGAGTATAGTGAATATTTATGTACGTTTAAAATAAATAAAAATAAGGATTTAGAGGAATTTGCCTGTACTTGTGAAGAGTTTCTTAAGAAGCAAAAGATGTGTCCTCACTTAGTTTCAGTATATTTAAAATATATAAATGAAAACTTAAAATCATATTCTAATATTGATAAGTTGTTAAAGGTTTTAAATAATTCTACTGAAATAGTAAAATCCCAGAGTATGAATTTAGAAATAGAATTAGTTCATAGTTCAATGGATGCCATAGTAAATTCTATAAAACTTAGAATTGGGTTAGATAAATTATATGAAGTTAAGGATATAAGGGGATTTTTAGAATCCTATAACAATAATGAATTGTTTCCTTTATATAGAAGAAATATAGTGGATTTTTCAACATATGATTTTAGGGATGAAGATAAGAAGATAATTTATCTATTAAACGAACTTTTAGAGATAGAGGAAAAAACATTATATTATAATAATTTATCCAAAGGTATGTTTAGAAAAAATCAGGTGTATATACCTGATAAGCAGTTTTGTAAACTATTAAAACTTATAAATAAGGATATAACAATTTCTTTACCAATAGGAACTTATTTTGATGTAGATATAAAGACAGAGAATTTAGTATTAGATTTTTTGGTTGTAGAAAAAACAGATAAAATAGCATTGACATTTAAGGATAGAGAACTACCATTTCCTTTATTATCAGAGGGGAAAATATACTTTTATAAGGGAAGTATATATGAATTAAATAAAAAAGATGAGAGATTATTTAATCCACTATTTGATTTAATGCTTGAAAACAGAAAAGGTGATTTAGAGATTGATAAGGAAGATAGTACAAATTTTGCATCCTTTGTATTACCTAAGATAAAAAAAATTGGAAGAGTATATTTTGAGGAAGGCGTAAAGAGCTTATTTTATGAAGAGAATCTTATAACTGACATATATTTAGACAAGGAAAACGATACAATAAAATTAAATCTAGTTTTTAAATATGAAGATATTTCATTTAACCCTCTCAATGATAACTTTAAACTAGAGGGAAATGGAGGAATATTAGTTAGAGATATAAAAAAAGAAGAAGATATTATAGAGTTGATAAAGAAATTAGGATTTGAAAAAGTAGAAAATTATTTTGAAGTAAGAGATGGAGACAAAATAATAGATTTTTTAACTGAAGGAGTTTATAAGCTTCAAGAAATAGGAGAAGTTTACTATTCTGAACAGTTTAAAAAAACCAAGGTTTATAAAGGTAATCAGTGTAAATATAATCTTAAATTAAATAGAGAAGATATGCTGGAATTTTCCTTTAATATGGATGGAATTAACGAAAGCGAACTTATAAGTATATTTGAAAGTTTAAGAGAAAATAAAAGATATTATAAACTTAAAGATGGAAGTTTAGTTTTGCTAAATAGCAAGGAATTAAAAGAGATTGTAAGTTTAATTGATAACTTGGATATTGATGAAAGAAAATTAATAAGTGATAAGGTAATACTTCCTAAATTTTTTGCTTCATATATAAATGACATTGTAGGGGAAGAGGCTGAAACAAATAAAGATTTTAGAGAGTTAATTAACAATTTAAAAGATATAAAGCATATGGAGTATAGCGTACCAGAGAATTTAAAGGCTAATTTAAGGGAATATCAAAAACTAGGGTTTAAATGGTTTAAGACTTTGAGTAGTTATGGTTTTGGAGGAATATTAGCAGATGAAATGGGCCTAGGTAAGACAGTACAAACAATAGCTCTTATAATATCAGACTTGAAGAAAGAACCATCAATTATTATATGTCCAACATCCCTTGTATATAATTGGAATGAAGAATTTGAAAAGTTTTCAAGTAACATAAAAGTAGGGGTAATGGATGGAAATAAAAAAGAAAGACAGGAACTTATTAAGAATATAAATCAATATGATATTTTAATAACATCATATTCAATAATAAGAAGAGATATAGAAGAAATAAAAAAAATACAGTTTAACTATTGTGTGATAGATGAGGCACAAAATATAAAAAATCCGGTATCACAAAATTCTAAGAGCGTAAAAAGCATAAAGAGTTATAATAGATTTGCTTTAACAGGAACACCAATAGAAAATTCATTAGGAGAATTATGGTCAATATTTGACTTTATAATGCCTGGATACTTGCTAAATCATTCTAAATTTTTAAATTTATATGAAACAGCCATAGTTAAACATGATAATTATGAGGCTTTAAAGGATTTGAAGAGAAGAATAAATCCTTTTATATTAAGAAGATTAAAAAGAGATGTTCTTGAAGAACTTCCTCCTAAAATAGAGAAAAATATAATAATTAATATGAGTGAAGATCAAAGAAAAATTTATTCAGCATATGTTGATAATTTTAAGAAAGAAATATCAAAGGAAGTAAATATGTGTGGTCTTGAAAAAACAAAAATAAAAATACTCGCAGCACTTACTAGACTGAGACAAATATGTTGTGATCCATCTTCATTTTTAAAAGATTATACTGGAGAAAGTTCAAAGATAAGTGCTCTTATTGAAATATTAGAAGGATCAATAGAGGAGAATCATAAGATACTTGTATTCTCACAGTTTACATCTGTTTTAAAAAACATAATGAGGCATTTAGATTTAAACAATATAGAGTATTTTTATTTAGATGGAAGTGTTAATAGTAGAGAGAGGATGAACATGGTTAATGAATTTAATAAAGGAACTATCCCCGTGTTTTTAATATCTTTAAAGGCTGGAGGATCAGGGTTAAATTTAACTTCAGCAGATATTGTAATACATTTCGACCAATGGTGGAATCCAGCAGTAGAGGAACAGGCTACTGACAGAGCACATAGGATAGGACAAAAAAACACTGTTGAGGTAATAAAACTTATAACTAAGGGTACTATAGAGGAAAAAATATTAAATATTCAAGGAAAAAAGAGAGAGATTATAGGCAGTGTAATGGATGATAAAGATATAGATAGAGATATAATTTCTAGTATGACCTTAGAAGATATTGAAGGATTATTTCAGTTATAAAGCTTTGTAAGAGAGTTTAGCTGATGGCTACCAGAGCTGTAACACCCACCTAAAGGAAGATTCGTTCTATATAAGTGACAATATGAAAGTGACAAGTTAGTTAAAAGTTTAGATTAGTAAGTTTGAAGTTTAGGGTGAAGAGGCAAGTAGACTATAGACTATAGTCTTCAAATTTCAAAGTATTAAAATATGAACTTATTGTAAGTCTATAGAATAAGATATATTTGTGATAAATTTTTATGGAAGGATTTACATGAATATTGGTGAATTTATAATAAGGACAGCAATACTTTTAATAATATTTGTAGTTCCAGGATTTTCTCTTTATTTCGTATATAAAAAGACAGAAAAGGCTATGGACTTTACACAATCTGAAATACTAAAAGGCATAGTTACAGATAAGCGAATTGAGATAAAAAGAGTGCATAATACTAATGTCTATGAATTGTTATATTTTATAGAAGTAGAAGATGATGCAGGGCATGTATTTGATATTAATATTTCAAGTAAGGAATATTTTAAAATAGTTAATGGATCAAATATAAAATTAGAATTCTATAAAAAGAAGCTGATAAACATTAAATTTGAAAACAGGGGGAAAGGTTATGAAATTTATTGATTTACATTGTGATACTGCAAGTAAATTATATTATCAAAAGGGGAAAAGTATAAAACAAAATGATTTTTCAGTTGATATAGAAAAATTAAAGCAGGGGAATGCTATGACACAGTTTTTTGCATTATTTATATGTCAAGAAAGATGTGATAGTCCTTTAGAAACATGTAACTCTATGTTAGATAATTTATTAAGTGAATTAAATAAAAATGGTGATGATATAAAAATTGCTTTAAATTACGATGATATTTTAAAGAATAGTGATAATAAAAAGATTTCTGCAATGATTACAATTGAAGAGGGAGAAGCTCTTGAAGGTAATATGGAGAATCTATATAGGTTTTATGATAAGGGTGTAAGATTAATGACACTTACATGGAATTATGAAAATTCAATAGGATATCCACATATAGACAAGTCTTTTCAACAAAAAGGTTTAAAAAATTTTGGGATAGATGTGGTTCAGGAAATGAATAGATTAAATATGATAATAGATATTTCACATATTTCAGACGGTGGTTTTTATGATGTTGCTAAGTTTTCAAAAAAACCATTTGTTGCATCACATTCTAATGCAAGAACCATTACAGGTCACTCAAGAAATATTACGGATGATATGATAAAAGTCTTAGCAAATAGTGGGGGAATAATGGGAATTAATTTTGCTAATCATTTTTTAGGTACAAATGAAGTTTCATCTATAGATGATATGATAAAACATATGAAACATATAAGGAACGTTGGTGGCATAGATGTAATAGCATTAGGAAGTGACTTCGATGGTATAGGTAATAAGGTTGAAATAGAAGATATATCTGAAATGGATAAACTTTATAAAAGTCTTATGGCTAATGGTTTTAAAGAAAGTGAAATAGAAAAAATATTTTATAAAAATGCACTTAGGCTTATACAAGAAACCTTATAATATGTAAATATATTATATGATAAATGTGTATATTATTTATATATGAACTTTTAAGCGAAGGGAGAATAACAATGAAAAAGACAAAAGTTATATCAATTTTAGTAGTTATAGTCATGATATTTTCATTCATAGGCTGTAATGATAAGAGTAATGTTGAATCATTAAAAGATGGAGAAAAGAGAATAGTAAAAGTATTTGTACCAGAAGGTGTACCATCTATAAGTATTGCAAAATTAATTAAGGAAAAACCAGAGGTAAAGAAAAATTATGAGGTTGTTTATGAAACAATAAATTCAACAGACAACTTAGTATCTAAGGTTTTAAATAAAGAGGCTGATATTGCAATAGTTCCATCTAATTTACCAGCTCAAGCTTTTAATAAAGGTTTAGATTATAAAATTTGTGGTACCGTAGGATGGGGAAATCTTTATTTATTATCTACAGAAAATGTAGACAATATAAGTCAATTAAAAGGAAAAGAAATTTATAATATAGGAAGAGGATTAACACCTGATATAGTAAGCAGATATGTAATGAAAAATAATAATATAGATCCTGATAATGATTTAACCTTAACATATTTAAATGGCGCAACAGAAATAGCACCAGCGTTTATATCAGGAAAAGCAAAGACAGCAATTATGCCAGAACCTATGATTACAAATGTTTTAAGTAAAAAGGAAGATGCAAAAATAGGAATTTCAATTAACGATGAGTGGAAAAAAATAACAGACAGTAAGTATGGTTATCCACAATCCACATTAATAGTAAGAGATGAACTTTTAAAGGACCATGAAAAATTTGTAATGGAATTTATGAATCAAATAAATGAAAGTATACTTTGGGCCAATTCTAACCCAGAACAATTAGGAGAATATGCAGAAGAATTAAAAATGTCAATAACAAAGGATATGGCACCAACTGTAATGAAAAGGGCAAATCTAAATTTTATAAATATAAAAGATTGTAAAGATGAATATAGGAATTTTTACAAAGTATTAGAAGAGTATGACGCTAAATCTATAGGAGGAAAAATACCAGATGAAGCTATTTATTTCAAATAATAAATATAAATTATTATCAACAGTGTTTATAATAATTACCTGGTATTTTACAAGTAATCTAGTTTCAAATGAGGTTATAGTACCATCTATAACCTCTACGTTTTTAGAATTAAGAAATATATTTATAAGCAAGAATTTTTTGAATATAATAAGCAGCACAATGATAAGATTTATATTAGCTAGCATAATTACTATTATTAGTTCTATATTGTTAGCAGTAATATCATATTATTTTATTATAATAAAACATCTATTGAATCCTTTTGTAACATTTATGAAATCAGTGCCTACCATGGGTATAGTAGTTTTAGCATTAATATGGTTTAAAAATAGTACAGCTCCAATATTTATTGGGTTTATAGTTGTATTTCCAATCTTATATGAAGGAATTTTGAATTGTTTTTTAAATATTGATAAAAACTTAGTTTCTATGGCTAGACTTTACAAAGTAAATTTTATAAGAAAAATTCAATATATATATTTTCCATATTTAATTAATAACTTACTTCCTATATTACCATCGGCGCTAGGATTAATGCTCAAGGTTATAATAGCTGGAGAAGTTTTAGGACAACCTAAGTATGCTATTGGAAGTAATATTCAGTTAGAGAAACTTTATTTAAATACAAGTGGAGTTTTTGCATGGATAATAATAGTTGTTTTTATAAATTATATATTAGAAAAGTTTATTGGAATTTTAATTAAAAGGGTGAAAAAATGGAGCTAGAAAAATTACAAGTAAAAAACGTAAAAAAGAGTTTTAATGGTGTGGAAGTCCTAAAAAATATAAATTTAGATTTTAATATTGGAAATACAACATGTATATTAGGCCCATCAGGATGTGGAAAAAGTACATTTTTAAATATACTTACAGGGGAAGTTGATGAATTTCAAGGGGATATATATGGATTTAAGAATATATCATTTGTATATCAAGATCCTAGACTTATACCATGGAAAAATGTCTATGATAACATAAAATTCGTATTAGAGGATAAAATGATTAAGGAAAATGCTCATAAATATATAATGCAATCAATAGAAACGGTAGGATTAAAAGGCTGTGAAAAGATGTATCCTAATAAATTAAGTGGGGGAATGATGCAAAGAGTTAATATTGCAAGAGCTTTTGCATATCCTAGTGATATATTAATCATGGATGAGCCATTTAATTCATTAGATATAAATACTAAAATAGATGTAATAAAATGGTTTAAAAATATAAAAAATACATACAAGAAAACAGTAATATTAGTTACACATGATATAGATGAAGCTATAGAACTTGGAAATGATATAGTTATATTTTCAGACAAACCAACAATAGTAAAAAAGTTGATAAAAAATCATATAAGTTTAGATAATATAACTGAGAAAGATATAGAATATAATAATTTCAAAAAGTATATAAGTACTCTTATGATTAAGGAGAAGTAATGCAATGGGAAGATTTTACGATTTAACATTAGAGTTAAAAGAGGATATAATAGTTTACCCAGGAGATCCTAATTTTGAAATGGAGGATATATGTTCTATTTCATTAGGTGATAGTTATAATATAAGCTCAATATCTATGGGAACACATACAGGAACACATATAGATGCATCTAAACATTTTTATAATGAGTCAAAGACAATAGATAAAATTTCTATTGATAGGCTTATAGGTAAAGTTAAGGTTTTAGACATGGGAAATTTAAAGGAAATATCAAAACAAGATATAGAAGATTTTAATATAGAAGAGGGAGATAGAATATTTTTTAAAACAAATAATTCAAAATTACTAAAAAACAACATATATTCAGAGGATTTTGTAGCTTTAACTAAGGATGCAGCTGAATATTTAGTTGATAAAAAAGTATATACTATTGGTATTGATTATTTGTCTATAGAAAAAAATAATAGCGAGTTTAATGATGTACATTTATTATTATTGGAAAAAGATATAGTAATAGTAGAGGGCATTAACTTAAGTGATGTTGAACAGGGAATATATAACTTTGCGGCACTACCATTAAAAATAAAAGATGGTGATGGAGCTCCAGCAAGAGTTGTTTTATGGGAATAAAATTTTATTAAGGCTGGCAGGAAGAAATTTTTAACGATCATTTTTAGTTAAAAACTAAAACTTTCAATCATTAAGTGCTAGTTGAAGGCTAGTAATGATGGTTTACAGAAATAAGCAATTCAAATATATAATGAATTGCTTATTTTTTATTTTAATTTATAGATTTGAGAATATGCATAAGTTTGTAAATCACTTCATAGAGTCACGAGTTAATAGTGACAAGTTACAAGTTTTGGATAAATTTTCTCAGGAAGGTTGGAGTGAATTGACAATTGACGATTGAGAATTGAAGGATAAATATTCTTAGGAAGATTTTAAAATTTTAAGAATATAATTAAAGAAAATCTGTGATTTTCAACTTGAACTTTCAACTTTCCACTCTCAACCTTCAACTTTATATTTAGGAAGTCCGTGACTTTCAACGATAATCGTCAATCGTCAATTCTCAATTGTCAATTAAAAAAGGGTGTAGCCTTTTTTATATATACTGATTTATTTTGATGTTACAGTGTTGGATTCAACATTCTTTTGTAGAAATTTTTTAGAGTCAACGATACTAAAAGATTTGTAGAAATATATAGTAGACACTAAATAAGTTATTGCAGTTATAAAATAAGGAAGTTCATAGCCATGAGGTAAGTTTTCCATTATATAACCAGCAACAAGAGCACTAATAGCTCTTGAGAGATTGTTTGAAATGCTATTTAAACTAGAGTAAATAGATCTTTCATCATCGTCTATTAGCTCCATAGATAAACTACTTATAACAGGGCCAGCCATGTTCATTAGAGCATTTCTAAATAACAATGCGGTAGCAACAATATATAAATTTGGAGGTAAAGCTATGAGCATTAAAAATGGAATAGATATACTCTGACAAATCATTATAGTTTTTATTCTTCCGAACTTATTTGTCATAGAGGGGGTTATGAGACCGCCAATTCCCATAGCACCTTGGGCTAGGGCCATTATAATGCCTATTTGACTAGTAGAGGCACTTACTTTGTATTTTAAATATATATTAAAATAAGGAACTACTAATCCAGCGCCAAACCCAACTAATAAATTATAAATTATAAACTTTCTTGGATAAGGTTTTAGACAAAGTATTTTAACTTTTTTTAGAAAGTATTTTTGAGTTGAAACATGGGTTTTATTGTCTTTTATAAATAAAATGAATACACATGAAACAAGGCCAATAATACCACTGATTATAATGCCATATTTTAACCCAAATAGAACACCGAAGTGAGAGCTAAGTGTATTTGAAAGCTGTCCAAATACAAAATATCCAAACATAGTTGAGAATACATTATCAGCAAAAGAATAACTAAATAATTTAATTCTATTTTTAGGATTACTATTATCCATAAAAAAAGGTCCTTCAGATACCATAAGAAAACCTTGAACAGCTCCTTGTAAAACAGATATAAATAGAATTATATATTTATTTGGTATGGCTCCTTGCAATATAGTAAGGAGTGGTACAAGAGACATGGTTATAAGTATCCCACGTTTTCTACCAATTTTATTAACTATCATAGCACATGGTATAGAAGCAAATGCTATTGCAAAAGTTTTGAAACTTAAAATTATACCGAGAAAACTTTCCTCGATATTCAATTCTTTAAGATAAATTCCTTGTAGCATATTAAATGATCCCATGGATATATAAAAAAATGAAATAGCAACTAGGTACATATTTGCATTTTTAGAAAATATGCTGAATTTTTGTTTTACCCCCATAAAAATATCCCCCTAAACATTTATAAGTCTATAAACATTATAACAATAAAGTATATCTTATAAATTTACATTGAAAATAGATTTAAAAAAACCATAACAGATTTTTTATGATAAAATATAAATATAAGGCACACTCAAAAAATAATAGACCAGTATGCTTATCTATTATTTTCTTTCATGTGCCTAATTGTTATTAGGGGGAAGAAAAAGTGAAAAATAACTATAAATTTTTTAGCAATAAAGCATGTGAATATTTTCCATGTCATAAAGTGAATAATAAAGATGATTTTAATTGTTTATTTTGTTACTGTCCACTGTATTTTTTAGAGGACTGTGGTGGAAATAATAAAGTAGTTTATGGGATTAAGGATTGTTCAAATTGCATGATACCTCATAGTCCTAACGGATATGAATACATAGTTAATAAGATAGTTCAGGTTAATGAAAAAAGAACAGATGAGGCATTAAAAAAGAAATAAACCATGAAAAGAGGTTGATTACATACAACCTCTTTTTTGTTTCAGTTTGTGTGTTTTATCCATTTGGTTGTAGGCAATAATCTATTATGATATAGTATATTAATGATAAAAGAGTAAAAATTAAATTTAAACATGAAGGGGGGAGATATAAGTGAACATATGGAAGCGTATTAACAAATACCTTGATATAATCGTAGCAATAATTGTTGGATATATTTTGTTGAAATTAGTGGATAATTATTCATATTTATTTAAAGGAATATCGTCAATGCTTTCTATAGTAACGCCATTTATATATGCGTTTATAATAGCGTATATATTAAATCCTATAATGAAGTTTTTTGAAAAAAGATTAAGGTTAAAGAGAGCATATAGTTTAATACTTACATATGCATTAATTATAGGACTTATGGTAATTACAGCAGTGTATTTTATACCTCAATTGGTACAAAATATAGTTGATATGGCAAGTAGTGTTCCACAGGTTATGAGTGAATTTCAAAGCTGGATAGATAATTTATTGAAGCATGATAATGCTCAATTTATAAAGCAGTACGTAGATTTAAATACAAATTTTATAACATCAAAAGGAACAACTATAGTATTAGATTTATTGAACACGGCTATTAGTCAATTATTTTCTTTTACTAATACATTTATAAAATGGGTATTTGGATTTATAATATCTATTTATATACTAGCAGATAAAGAGAGATTTAAGAAATCAAGTATTACTTTTGTAAAAATTACTCTAAGAGAAAAATATGCTGATAGATTTCTTGTTTTTATAAAGACATTAAATAATATGATAGGTGTTTATATAGGTACGAAAGCATTAGATTCATTAATAATAGCTATAATAGCATCTATAGGGTTAACTATAATTCAATCACCTTACGTTGTAGTGTTAACATTGGTGGTAGGGGTAACTAATATGATACCTTACTTTGGACCTTTTATTGGAATAATGGTTGGGTTCACATTAAATATATTTGTAAATCCTATAAGAGCATTTGTTGTATTAATATTTTTGTTTTTATTACAGCAATTTGATGGTTGGTATTTAGATCCTAAATTAATAGGTGGAAAAGTAGGTTTATCTCCATTCTTGATAATATTAGCAGTAACTTTAGGTGGAGGACTATATGGACCCGTTGGAATGATATTAGCAGTACCTATTATGGCCGTATTTAAAATTTATTTAGATAGGACATTAAACAAATTTGATATGTAATTTAATGATAAGTTTTATTTGAGTAATAAGGCATATTGACAAGTGGTAAGTTAGTGAAAAAGCATTGCTTCCGTTAAAAAATCCAATTGTTGAGTGTAGAGAGTTATTGGATTTTAGGAAGTAATGCTTTTTTACTTTAGAATACTAGGTGAAATCAGCTTGTTTACGGTGCTTATCATTCTATCTTTATGTTTAGATAAATTTTCTTTATTTTTCAACAAGAAGAGCAATGGATTGAGAAGAAATTCCTTCACAAGCACCAGTAAAACCTAAACCTTCTTCAGTAGTTGCTTTTATGTTTAGCTGATTTTCTTTTATATTTAAAATAGAGCATATATTTTTTTTCATAGTGTCTATATGAGGTGACATTTTTGGCTTTTGAGCTATTATTGTAGCATCTATATTACCTATAGTAAAATTTTTATTTATTATAGTGTAAACTTCTTCAAGTAGTATTAGACTAGAGGCTCCTTTAAATTTAAGATCGGTATCAGGAAAGTGTTTTCCAATATCTCCAAGAGCAGCAGCGCCTAATAAAGAATCCATTATAGCGTGTATTAAAACATCGGCATCAGAATGTCCTAATAATCCTTTTTCAAAAGGTATTTTAACCCCTCCAAGTATTAAATCTCTATTTTCAACTAATCTGTGTACATCATATCCCATTCCTATTCTCATGAACAATCCTCCTAATTACATTAAAAATTAATTTTGGTTTGCTATTTTCTTGCATGTGCCTTATGTGCTTTATGTGCCTAACCGTGAGTAAAAAGCATTTTGTAATGAATTAATAATTAAATAGTATTATTTAATTACTATTTAATTATTACAGAATAACTTATATATATTATAATATATATAATGTAATTATCAATTAATAATAATGTCTAAGGCACATTAAAAAAGGGAAAAAAAGAAAAGCCTTTCAGCTTTTGAGTGATAGAAATCACTAAATTTAAATATATAAAAGTAAATATAAATTAAAAATTATTTTTAGAATATGGGTGTGTAGGATGTTCATTTGAGTGTTTTAGATTGGTTATGTTTTTAAGGATACGTAATAGTTTATATTTAAAGGATTTTAATTTTGTTAATATATTAGTTTTTACGGTGACATGTTGGTTCTTTTTTCTTCTTTTCTTTTTTGATGAGAAATCAACATATATAACTTTTTCTTTCATAGTTTTAAGAACCACCTCGCTTAATATGGTAATTAGTATCATTATACTATAAGAAAAATCAAAAGTTAATGAATATTCAGACAAGTGAAGGCTGAACAAAGCAAACTAGGTAAGCAATGCTAAATATATCTATTAAATACAATATATTACATATAATATTGAGAGTAAATTTACTTTAATAAAGTTCTTAAAATAAATTTACAAATATGTAGTAATTATTCCATATATTTTACAATAAAATAAATAAAAGGAAATTATTAACATTATACACAGGCACCTGTGGATAATTTCTAAATGGAGGGATAAAATGAGTTACTTGTTATTAATTTTATGCATTTTGGTAATAATAGGTATGTATGTGTTAACGAATTACTATTTCAATCAAGTTGTTACTAGAAAAGTAGATACAGAAGATGAAATGATGAGAGTTCAAGTAGAAAGAAATTTAATAAATAATAATGTTTATAGTTTATTAGAAAAAGAACATATTGTTTTAAAGTCTAAAGATGGTTTAAAACTTAGAGGTGAATTTATAGATAATGACTCTAATAAAACAATGATATTTTGTCATGGAATAACAGTGGGGTTAATATGGTCAATAAAATACATAGATATGTTTTATAAGAGAGATTGGAACATATTAATATATGATCATAGAAGACATGGTCAAAGTGAAGGTAGCTATTCCACATATGGATATTTTGAAAAAGAAGATTTAGATTTATGGGTAAATTGGGTAATAAAGAGAAAAGGGAAGGATTCAATTATAGGATTACATGGGGAATCTATGGGAGCAGCAACAGTCCTACAATATATAGATATTAATAAATATGTAAAGTTTATAATAGCAGATTGTCCATTTTCAGACTTAATGGAGTTATTGGGTAGAAAGGTAAAGGATGATTATAAAGGATTACTTTATCCTATTTTGTATTTAAGTAATGTAAAGTCTAAAGTTAGAGCAAATTTTGATTACAGATGGATAAAGCCTATAGAGTGTGTAAAAAATTCTACATTGCCAATAATGTTTGTTCATGGAGATAAGGACAAATTTGTGCCATGGGATATGAGTGTTGCTATGTATGAGGCAAAAAAGAAAGGATTAAAAAAAATATATATAGCAAAAGGTGCAGCTCATGCAAAATCAATAGAAGTTAATAAAAAAGAATATGAAAAAGAGGTAATTGATTTTGTTGAAGAAGTACTGAAAAGTTATAAAAAATAAATATGGAGGACTTAAAGGTGAAAAACAAGAGATACATAATAGTATTAATTACTGCCCTAATTATTTTATTAGTTGGCATTTTAGCTTTTAATGCAAAAAACAAAACTTATACAGACTACATAAATAAAGTAAATGAAGAGGAACCATTAAAAGATGACACATTAATAGAAGAAGAAAAAAACTTAGAAGAGGATAATGTTTTATTAAAGGATAATTCTATAGGAATACCTATATTATATTATCATTCAGTATTTGAGGATTCAAAAAAAGATGAGGTTGTAATAGACACAGAAAAATTTAGGGAACAAATGAAATACCTAAAAGATAATAATTATAAAACTTTAACATTAGATGAAACATATAATTATATAAAAAACAACGAGAAAGTTCCTGAAAAATCTGTAGTAATAACATTTGATGATGGGTGGATAGATAACTATGATAACGCATTTCCAATTTTAAAAGAATTTAATTTTAAAGCAACTATTTTCGTCATTGCAGATTTGGTTGATGCACATCATTTGTATTTAAAATCTGATCAAATCAAAGAAATGAGTGATTATGGAATAGAGTTTGGAAGTCATACTTTAAATCATGATAATCTTTTAGACATATCAAAAGAAAAAAGAAAAAAAACTCTAGAGGAATCAAAGGTTTTTTTAGAAAAAATAACACAAAAACCGGTTATCTCTATAGCCTATCCATTTGGGGTATATGATCAAAGTGTATTGAAAGCAACTAATGATTTAGGATATAAGCTTGGATTTACAACTAATAAAGGATGGGTTAATAATAAATCAGAATTATTAGAGCTTGAGAGAGTGTATGTAAATGGAAATGCACCTATTGAAGTTTTTAAAGAAAGAATAAGTAATCCAAACTATAAATAAAAATTAAAATCTTTATTTAATTGCAAGTTAAGAGTGATAAGTGACAAGTTAATGATGTTTTTCTTCACTTTGTCTAGAAAGACTTAGAATCAAATTTTTAAATTTTAGATTTTTAGAAGAAAAATCAACATCAACTTGTCACTATAAACTTGACACTTTTTTATTTTGAAGCATCTTCTGTTTTAAGTGAATCACTAGTTAAATCCCAAATTTTTAAAAGTTCACTAGAAGATAAATATCTCCATTGCCCAATTTTTAAATTTTCTAAAGAAACATTCATTATTCTTATTCTTTCAAGTTTAGTTACTCTAAAGCCTAAGTATTCACACATTCTTCTAATTTGTCTATTTAATCCTTGGGTAAGAATTATTCTAAATACATATTTACTTTCTTTTTTTATAAAACACTTTTTTGTTATGGTTCCTAAGATTGGAACGCCATTAGACATCTTTTTTATAAATTCATCATTTATAGGTTTATCTACAGTAACAAGATATTCTTTTTCATGATTATTTCCAGCACGTAGTATCTTATTTACTATATCACCATCATTAGTTAAAAAAATCAGACCTTGAGAATCTTTATCTAGCCTACCAATTGGAAAAATTCTCTTTTTATGATTAATAAAATCGACTATATTTCCTTTGATTTTTTTTTCTGTAGTACAAGTTATACCAACAGGTTTATTAAGAGCTAAATATATAAGTTCATCGTCTTTAGATATAAGTTTACCATTTACTTTAACATTATCTCCTTTTTTAACCTTGGTTCCAGTTATGGCTAAAGAATTGTTTATAGTAACTTTACCATCTTCTATTAGTTTGTCAGCTTCGCGTCTAGAACATATTCCACTGTCACTTATAAATTTATTTAAACGAATTTCATCTTTTAAATCCTTATGTATGTTTACATTATTTATTTTATTTACTGAATTAATATTTTTACTAGAAGAATTTTTTTTGCTACTAATTGTTTTAGAATTAAATTTTTTCATTAAAATACACCTTTCCAAAAAGTCTTATTAGATAATAAGTTTAATTTTATTTTTTTCATGTGCCTTATTAATAATATAATATCAAGTGATTACTATCAATGATAGGTATTAGATAAATATTATATACATTTCAATTATATTATATAAATTCTAACTTTTTAAAATTAAAAATATTTATAGTAACAATTATATATAAAAATATAAAAATTAACTAGTTTATTACTTTATAAAAAGGGAAATATAATACTAGATGTTTTAAAGACAAGAATTGTTATTAATTAAAAAAAACTATTGAAAAATATACTTCTACAGTGTATAATAAATTTAAAGATATACCATAGTGGGGTATATAGAGGAGGAATATAAAATGAAAAATATAATAGTTTATACATCAAATACTTGTCCATATTGTGTTACAGTAAAGGAATATTTAAAATCAAATAATTTAAAATATGAAGAGAAGAATGTTAATGAAAATCCATCATATAGGAAAGAATTAATGGCTATGAAAATTATGAGTGTGCCAGTAATAAAAATTGATAATGAAGTTGTGGTTGGATTTGATCAAAATAAAATAGAAGAATTATTAAATAAGTAAAAAAAGGCACTTTAAAGTGCCTTTTTTATTTTAAATAATAATCTTGTCCATTATTGTTTACCCTTAAATCTATATGAGAATCCAATACAATATTGTTTGTTTCAGTGAGAGAATCAAAATCCAAAGGATTTTTGTTTACAAAGATAGATACTTTATCATAATCAAAGATTACCTTTGTTTGCAATGCAGTTTTTAATAGAGAGCTTAAAACCTCATCCACATTAGAATTTAAATTAATATTGTCTGTATTCTTTATAAGTTTTTTACCTTTTATAGAACTAGCAGAAACATCCACAACTTTGTTGAATTTATTTACAGTTATACTTATGTTAGTATTTATATCTAATACTATAATGTTTTTAGCAGCTTTAAAAGCATAATAATAAGCTGAATAACTAATAATTCCAATTAATATTAAAATAAAAAAAGCTTTAATTAAAAACTTAAAGTTTTTAGCTAACTTACCTATAACTATCTCTCCAACATTGTAAGTAGTATGGGGAACTATTGTAAGAAAAACACCATAAGAAGTTAATATAACACAACTATTATTTGTGGTATTAAACATATTTAATCCAGCTATATTATCTTTTTTAAGCTCATAATTAGAGTCTTCATCAAAGGTATTTTCTTCTACATTTAAGTAATTTCTTAAATGGTGGTATCTTTTATTAGATATTATTAACAAGTAAGAAATTATGTATCCTTGCCATCTGTCTACAAATAGTGGACTTTCCTTAACTTCAAAAGATAATTTTCTTATTGGTAAATTTCTTTGTTCCTCAACAAACTTAAATAAATCATAGTTATCTTTTATAAAAAATGCTATGTTTATTAGAATGTTTCTTGTTTTAAAATCAGGTTTATCGGAGGATAGGTCTTTTATATTAAAACCATAAACCTTTAATTCTTTATGAAAAAAATAAACTTCGTTCTCTCTAGCTTTTATTACTTCATCACTTAAAACATGAATTTTATTTTTATAAGAAAAACTATATTTAGAATCATAGAAATTTGATATATTCATTTAAAATCACCTCAAAAATTTAACTATATATTTATGTTAAAGGCAAGTCCTCTTTAAATCAAGTTCGGATATTTAAGAATATTAACGGAAATAATAAAATTAGAGGTGAGGACGGTGAAAAAGAACAGTAATATTTATATAGCAATTTCTTTTTTTATATTAATCATTTTTGTGTTTTTAAATTTTAATTTAGTAAATGCAAAAGAGAATATTAATAAAATAGAAATTAAGGGAACCACTGTGGAAGAAAAAAATGAATACTTTGAGATGAATTTAAATATACCGATTATAAATGGAATTAAGAATAAAGATAAAGAAAAAAATTTAAATGAAGAATTTAAAAGTAAATCACTAGATTTTGCAAACGGAGTAAAAACAATGGCTGAAGAAGATTTTAAAGAAAGTAAGAAACAAGGATATGAAGTTAAAATATACGAGGCCGTTGTAAATTTTAATGTACAATATATTGGTGAAGATTATATAAGTTTATTAGTAGATTCATATTCTTATACTGGCGGGGCTCATGGTATAACATTAAGACAATCTTATAATATAGATAAAAACACGGGAGACATTATAACATTAAAGAATATATTTAAAGATGGGTATGACTATAAAAAAATAATAGATGAAATGATAACAAAAGAAATAAATAAAGATAAGGATAATTACTTTCCAGAGGATTTTAAGGGGATAAAAGACAATCAAGAGTTCTTTATTAATAATGAAGGGTTAGTTATATATTTTCAACTTTATGAAATAGCTCCTTATGTTACTGGGTTTCCAGAATTCAAGGTGTCATTTAAGGATATAAAAGATGAAATGAAATTAAATATAAAATAATAAAAAAAATTAGGCATATAAAAAAATATGCTTATTTTTTTGTTTGTTGGATTAACACTCACAATATATATATATATGTATATATGTATTATAAGACCATAGAAAGAATCTTCATTAATGGAGTGATTTTTTAATATTTGAATGTTAGATAAAGAAAACTTATTAGGGGGGAAGTTTTAAGGTATGTACAAAAAGATTTTAAGACTTATAATCAATATACTAGGTTGGATTCTTATTTCATTTGTACTTGCTGGAATCTTAGTTAGTTTAAAAAATTTGGTGTTTAAAGATATAATATTTATTGAAGGAATTTTTATAATTATTATAGGTTTAACAAGTACAATAGGTGGAGATACTCTAGGGCTTTCACTGCAAGAACTTGGAAATATTAATGTCCAATATATGGCTAATGCAAATCTGGAAGTTAGTAAAATGGAAAAGAAAAAAAATAATTATCAAATAAAAACTACAATAAAATTTTTTTTAAGTACTACTGTACTTGTAATTTCAGGTATTATATTGGTATTGATTAATTTTCTACTTTAATTTATTAAAAGTATTATCGTAAAATAATATAATTAAGAAAAAGGTATGAGTAAATAATTGTATTAACTCATACCTTTAATAATATGTCTAACATATGAAAGATGATTTCCATTTGAAGATGAACTATATATATTTTACTCTTTATAAGAAAATTGTTATTATATACATATTGTTTGAAATATAAAACTATTCAGTTATTCACAAGTGTTGGTAACTTTCATAAATTGTTTTTGATTTTTATGATTATATGGCATAAAGTTATTGATAAGTGATTATAATTTTATGATAGAGGTGTTGAAATTGGAGTTTAAAGTTATTATAGAGAAACAAAAATGTTTTTATAACCAAGGAAAAACCTTATCTATAGATTTTAGAATAGATATGTTAAAAAGATTAAAGAATGCAATTGAAATCAATGAAAATATTATATGTGAAGCATTATGGAAGGATTTAAAAAAATCGCAGTTTGAATCTTATGAAACAGAAATAGGACTTGTGCTTGAAGAACTTAATTTAGCAATAAAAAAATTAAAATCATGGGCAAAGCCTAAGAAAAAAAGAACATCAATTATGCATTTTATATCGTCAAGTTATGTATATCCAGAACCTTATGGAGTCGTTTTGATAATGTCACCTTGGAATTATCCATTTCAACTTACCATGGCTCCACTTATAGGGGCAATTGCAGCAGGAAATTGTTCAATGATAAAACCATCTGCATATTCTATAAACGTTACAAAAGTGATTGAAAAAATAATAACAGATACTTTTGAAGAAAAGTTTGTAGCAGTTGTTGAACCTTATGGTGGACGTGAAGAAATATCACAATTATTAAAGGAAAAATATGATTATATATTCTTTACAGGAAGTGTGCCTGTTGGGAAAATAATAATGGAGAATGCATCTAAATATTTGACGCCTATTACTTTAGAACTAGGAGGTAAGAGCCCTTGTATAGTAGACTATGATGCTGATTTAGATATAGCAGCAAGAAGAATAGTTTGGGGAAAATTTTTAAATGCAGGACAAACATGCGTGGCACCGGATTATTTATTAGTGCATAAAGATGTTAAAAATAGTTTGCTTGAAAAGATGAAATTTGTTATTAAGGATTTCTATGGGGACAATGCAATGGAAAGTAAGGATTTTCCAAGAATAATAACTGATAAGCAATATAATAGATTAGTATCATATTTAGATGAAGGAAATATAATTTGTGGTGGTAATTTTAAAAAAGAAGAAAAGTTTATATCACCAACCCTTATAGATAATATAGATTGGGATTGTAAAATAATGCAGGATGAGATTTTTGGACCAATAATGCCAGTATTAGAATTTATAAGTATAGAAGATGTTATAAATATATTACAAGATAAACCTAAACCACTAGCATTATATTATTTTTCTAAAAATAAACAAAGTCAAGAGTATGTATTAAATAGAACTACTTCAGGAGGTGGCTGTATAAATGATACAGTAATACATGTAGCGTCATCTCACATAACATTTGGTGGTGTAGGTGAGAGTGGAATGGGAGCGTATCATGGTAAAGGATCATTCGATGTGTTTACGCATTACAGGTCTATAGTAAAGAAGAGTAACTTAATTGATATAGCATTTAGATATCCACCATTTAAAGATAAACTTAAGTGGTTAAAAAAAATTATGTAAAAAACAATAACATAAGTTTGAAGGATTTTGTATATTAAGTAAAGAAAAGGTAATATAATGAATTAAGGCACATTCAAAAAATATTATAAAAAATAAGTTGGTGTAATAATGTCAAGGTTAGATGAAATTTATTATGGTTTAATAGAGCTAACTAATGAATTAAACAAACCTCTTTCAGCCCTTCAATTGAGTAAGCATTTAAACATAGATAGGTCTAATGTTAGTAGATATTTAAATCAATTGTTCAAAGAAAACAGAGTAGAAAAGGTAAGTGGAAGACCTGTATTATATAGACCTATTTTAAATGACAATAAACATAAAGTTGTAGTTGACGACAAAAAAGAAAATATTGGTAAAATAAGGACTTTGAAAAGTAGTTTGGACTTAATGGTTGGTGCAAAGTTAAGTTTACAGGTCCAAATACAACAGGCAAAAGCAGCCATAATATATCCACCTAGAGGTTTGCATACATTAATTTTAGGGGAAACAGGTGTAGGAAAGTCAATGTTTGCAGAACTTATGTATAAATTCTCAATAGAGGGGGGCATGTTAAAGAAAGATGCACCTTTTATAAGATTTAATTGTGCTGATTATGCAGATAATCCACAATTAGTAGTAGCACAAATATTTGGGGTGAAAAAAGGTGCTTACACAGGTGCAGATTTAGATAAAGATGGATTACTAAAAAAAGCAGATAAAGGTATATTGTTTTTAGATGAAGTTCACAGGTTATCTCCACAAGGTCAAGAAATGTTATTTACTTATATAGATAAGGGAACTTTTAGACCATTAGGTGAAACAGAAAAAGTTATAAAGGTTGAAGCGCAAATAATAGCAGCCACTACAGAAGAACCTCAATCATATCTATTAAAAACATTCACAAGAAGAATTCCAATGACTATAACATTACCGGCTCTTAGAGAAAGAAGCTTAAGAGAAAGATATTATCTTTTAGAAGATTTTATAAAAGCAGAATCAAAAAGATTAGGAAAAAGTATATATATAAATAAAAATGCATTGATATCATTTTTATTATATGATTGTCCAAGCAATATTGGACAACTTAAAAGTGATATACAATTAGCATGTGCAAAGGGATTTTTAAGTTATAGGACTAATTCTAAGAGTTATGTACTTATAGATCAATCAGATTTACACAATGGTGTAAAAAAGGGACTTATGAAAATACAGGACTATAGGGATGAGGTAGAAACTTTATTAAATAATAAAGGAGATATTTTAAGATTTTATTATAGAGATGATAATATAATTTTAACTACATTAGAAGATGAAGATAAATATAATGTACAACAACATTTTTATGATTATATAGATGATAAATTAAGAACATTGAAAGAACAAGGATTAGGAGAAGAAGAAATAAATGAAATACTAAATATAGATATTGAAAGGTTTTTTAAAAAGTATATAAAAGATCTACCACATACAATTGGAAGAGAGGAATTATGTAAAATTGTTGATGTAAATATAGTAAATTTAGTAGATAAAATGTTAACCTTAGCTGAGCATAAGCTTAAAAGAAATTTCGATGATAAAGTTTATTTTGGGTTATCATTGCATTTGCAAGGAAGTATAGAGAGGATAAAACAAGGGCATAAAGTCTATCATCCTAAATTAAATCTTATAAGATCTCAATATCCAGATGAATTTATACTTGCTATGGAATTTGCAAGTATAATTGATAAGACTTTTAATATAACAGTACCTTTAGATGAGATTGGATATTTAACAATGTTTTTGTCATCTACACCTTATGATATTGATTATGAAGAGGAGAATAAGGTGGCTATATTAGTTATAATGCATGGAAATTCAACGGCTAGTAGTATGACTAATGTGGTTAATTCGCTTATAGGAGAAAATCATGCTCAAAGCTTAGATATGCCATTAAGTATGAAAGCTCAGGAAATGTATGAGTTATTTAAGAAAAAAGTATTAAAATTAAACAATGAAAAAGGAATATTACTTTTAGTTGATATGGGTTCTTTAACTAATTTTGGAGACATGATAAAAGAGGAAATAGGGATAAATATAAAAACTGTTGATATGGTGAGTACCCCTGTAGTTTTAGAGGCTACAAGAAAAGCACTATTAGGTAGAGATTTAAACAGTATATATGAAGCATGTACAGCATTATGCAGGTATGGAATGCAGATTCCAATAGAGAGAAGAGATAGTAAGAAAATGCTTGTAATTACAGCTTGTTTTACAGGAGAGGGTGCATCTGAACGATTAAAAGAAATAATATACTCCCAAATTGATTCTACAGATGTAGTTGAAATAATACCATTAAATATTTTGGATAAAAAAGATTTTTTGATGCAAGTTGATAAGTATAGAGATGAATATAATTTAATAGCTATAGTTGGAACAGTTAATGTAAAAATAAGCAATGTACCATTTATACCTGCACCGGATATATTAACAGGGTCAGGCATAAAAACAATAAATTCAATAATAAATTTAGAAGAAATTTATATAAATATAAAAAATGCTTTAAGAAATCATATAGAAGTTGATAATATAGATATGTTAGTAGATGATATACGAAGAAGTGTAAAGAGAATAGAAGAGTTTTTGAATACAAAATTAGATAAAGATATTGAATCAGGTATAATAATGCATATTTGTTTTATGGTAGATAGAATAAAAAAAGGTCAAACAGAACCGTCTTTTAACAATATAAATGATTATAAAGATAGATTTAAAAAGGAATTTATATTCATAAGACAGTGTATTAGGGATATAGAAGTAAAATATAATATTTTAGTAGGAGAACAGGACTTAGCACATCTTGTAAGGATGGTTACAGAAAAAGAATAAGGCACATGAAGTATACTAGAATAGTGACTTGTTATTTTTTTGAATCTTTCTAATATTATAGTGTAAAAAAAATTAGTGTGTAAATTAATAAAAAAAGTAGTGTGTAAATTTATTTCACACTACTTTTTTGTTTTATATAAAAGAAAAAAGCTCTTAGGGGCTTTACTATAAGCGAATATACAAAAAATAAATTAAATGGGAAAATAGTTTAAAATACTATTTAATTGGCATTACAATTGCTATTAATATAAGTGTGAATATAAAAATAGTAATTTATTGGGGGAATGTATATGAAAAAGATTATGTTAGTATGTAGCGCTGGGATGTCTACAAGTCTTTTAGTTACTAAAATGACAAAAGCAGCAGAAAATCTTGGAATTGAAATCAATATAAATGCAGTTTCAGAAGCAGAGTTTAAAAACCATGTAAATGATGTTGATGTTGTTCTGCTTGGACCACAAGTAAGGTTTATATTGCCAAAGGTTAAAGAACAACTAAAGGGTAGAGCTCCTGTAGAGGTTATTAATACTATGGATTATGGAATGATGAATGGAGAAAAAGTTTTAAAATTTGCACTTAATTTATTAGGGGAAAAAATATAAAGGGTTATGTATTTTATGAATATTAAAGATTACTTTAATATAGATTAATTTAAAATGGGAGGGGATTTTATGAAAAAAATTATTGCGTTCTTTGAAAAATATTTTGTGCCTGTAGCAGCCAAAATAGGTAACCAAAGACATCTTGTGGCAATACGTGATGGATTTGTAGCAATCATGCCTTTAATTTTAGTTGGAGCCTTTGGAATTTTAGTTAATAATTTACAAATACCAGGATATCAAACTTTAATGAGAAATATCTTTGGGGTAACAGGAGAAACAGCTCATTTTACAAGCTTTGGAAGTTATCTTTGGGATGCATCTTATGGAATTATGTCCTTAGTATTATGCATAGCATTAAGCTATAATTTAGCTAAATCATATGAGTCAGATGCATTAGCGGCATCTATTACTTCATTTGCAGCTTTATTTATGTTATATGATAAAACAAAATTCTTTGAGTTTGCAGGAGCAACTGGTTTATTTGTTGCTATGATAATGTCAATAATAGCAACTGAAATGTTTGTAAGATTATTAAGGAATAAAAAATTAAATATAAAAATGCCAGATTCAGTACCACCAGCAGTATCTAGGTCATTTGCAGCACTATTACCTGGAGTAATAGTTTTAATAGTATTTTCCTTATTAAAATGTTTACTAGTAACTATTGGGGTTTCAAGTTTACATCAATTGGTATATGATGCTATACAACAGCCACTTCAAGGTATGGCTCAGGGACTAGGAACAACTATATTAATAGCATTTTTAATACATTTATTATGGTTCTTTGGGTTACATGGAGCTAATATATTATTACCAATAACAACAGCATTATATCAACCAGCTATGGAGCAAAACATGAAACTTGTCCAAAATGGACAATTACCAGACCAAATTATTACACCTGCTTTCTTTGATAATTTTATATATTTAGGAGGAACAGGAGCAACTTTAGGACTTCTTATAGCGGTATTCATAGCATCTAAAAAGAAAAAGTCAGCTTTAATGGAACAGTACAAAACAGTTTCAGGATTATCATCAGCACCAGGAATATTTAATATTAATGAACCAGTGTTATTTGGTATGCCAATAGTATTAAATCCAATATTAATAATACCATTTTTAATAACACCAATAATATTAGTATTAGTAACTTATTTTGCAATGACATCAGGATTAGTTCCGTTAACAATTATGGCACCTCACTGGACAATGCCTCCAGTTATAGGAGCAGCTTTAGCAACTAATTCAATATCAGGAGGAATTTTAGCAGCTATTAATTTAGTAATTTCTATAGTAATATATTTACCATTTGTATTTATGGGACATGATGAAAAAGTTGTAGTAGATGATGGATTAAGTCAATAAAAAAACATTTGAAAAAGTAAAGGAGTGTTGGAGCATGGAAGAGATTATATTACAATTAATTATGCACAGTGGGGATGCAAGAAGCTGCGCCATGGAAGCAATTCAAAGTGCTAAGTCTGGTGATTATGAAAAAGCAAAATGTCTTTTAGAAGAATCAGCTGATAAATTAATACTTGCACATAATGCACAGACCACACTAATACAAGCTGAAGCAAATGGAAATAAAGCTGAATTTTCATTATTACTAATTCATGCTCAAGACCATTTAATGTCAACAATAACCGTAAAAGATTTAGCAGAAGAATTTGTAGAGATTTATAAAAGAATAAGATGAAAAAGTAATAAATCCTGATGAGTGTTTCTCATCAGGATTCAATTTTAATGTCTAAAAGAATCAATGATTTAATTAGTGACAACTTGCCACTTGTCACTCTCAACTTGTCACTAAAAAATTGCATAGCCATTTTTAAAAAGTAAAGGGGGATTAATGATGAAAACATTGGGAATATCTATATATCCGGGAAATGGAGCATTAGATGAAATAAAAGAATATATAAATAAAGCTGCTAAATATGGATTTAAAAGAATTTTTACTTGTTTAATATCCCATGAAGATAAAAGTATTGATGAAATTATAAATGAGTTTAAAGAAATAACATATTTTGCAAATAAGTTAGATATGATGGTTATAGCAGATGTTGAACCACAAGTTTTTAAAAAATTAGGAATAACATATAAAGATTTAAGCTTTTTTAAAGAAATAGGATTACATGGCATTAGATTGGATATAGGCTTTACAGGACTTGAAGAGTCTATTATGAGCTATAATGATAATGAATTTAAAATAGAATTTAATATGAGTAATGGTACAAAATTTATTGATAATATAATATCATATAAAGCAAATCCAGAGAACTTATTAGGGTGCCATAATTTTTATCCTCATAGGTATACAGGACTTTCCTATGATCATTTGATAAAATGTTCAAAGGAGTTTAAGAATTTGGGTATAAGGTCTGCAGCATTTATCAATTCAAATAGCGCAAAATTTGGACCATGGCCAGTAAGTGAGGGGTTATGTACACTAGAAAGCCATAGAGAATTACCTATAGATATTCAGTGTAAACATTTATTTGCAACAGGTCTTATAGATGATGTAATAATAGCAAATATGTTTGCATCAGAAGAAGAACTAAGTAGTTTAAGCAAAATAAATAAAGATATATTGGAGCTAAAAGTAAATTTAGTAAAGGATATTCCAAAACTTGAAAAGAAGATTGTTCTTGAGGAATTTCACTTTAATAGGGGAGATGTGTCTGAGTATATGATACGTTCCACTCAAAGTAGAGTTAAATATAAAGGACATAATTTTCCTGTATTTAACACTCCTGAAATAAAACGAGGAGACATCCTAATAGAGTCTAATTTATATTCAAGATATGCGGGAGAACTTCAAATAGCTTTAAAGGATATGGACAATTCAGGTAAGACAAATGTTGTAGGGAAAATTGATGATAACGAATTGTTTTTATTAGATTATTTGGAGCCATGGTCTAAATTTAGACTTAAGGAATATTAAAATAAAAAATCACCTTATTTAGTTAAGGTGATTTTTGTATTATTTTACGATTAATCTAAATTCGTGGATAACCTCCAAAACTTAAATAATGTATAGTACAGTACTTTTTTGCTGCAAGTTGAATCTGGAAAGCTTAAATCAGTGACAAATTGCAACTTATAACTTATCACTAAAAAATGTCATAGCCACTTTTGTTCTTTTAATAAATTTAGGCACATAAAAGAAAATAACAAGTCAAAGATGCCATGTATATTTCGTGCCAGACAAGGAGGTGATATTCGTTCATAGCACAGGCTATGGGCTAATATTGCTGACGCAGTATGACACTAAATAGACTAGCATACTGACTTGTTATTTTTTGAATGTGCCTTAATCTGATATGAACTTTAAATATCTGTGTTGAATGTAAAATAAAATCTGTAAATTTGATGATATAATTTTATTAAATAATATAGAATAAATCTTATTAGAAATCCTGTGATTTTTAATCATAATTGTAATTTCTAAATTTAAAATTAAAATGTGGCATAGTATCTGTGAATCTTCAACTTCTAAGAGAATTAGAGTGCTGTATGTTGCAGCTATGAGATAAATGGGGGGAATTAATTTGAAAAAGTTAGATATGAATTGGAGTTTAAGTGAGCTTTATAGTGGATTTGAATCAAAGGAATATTTAGATGATTTACTTAAACTGAAAGAACTTTTTGATGAGGTAGAAAAATGGGAAGAAAAAGAACTTAAATCATTAGATAATTCAAAAGAAAAAATAGAAATGTTTATAGCTTATAATATTAAATTAAGAAAAGTATCAGGAAAAATTTCAGCATATTCTCGATTGAAAAACTCAGCGGATTCATCAAATGATATAGCTAAAAAAGAAATGAGTAAAGTAAATAATATAATGAGTAATATGACTAAAGTTAATGTTAAATTTACGAAATGGATTAGTAAGATTAATGGTATAGATGAAATAATTAAACAAAGTAGTATTATAGAAGAACATAAATTTATAATAAAAGAAATGATAAAAAAAGAAAGTCATATGCTGAGTGAACACAAGGAAATTATATTATCAAAAATGTCTTTAACAGGTTCTAATTCGTGGATGAATCTTAGAAATGAGCTTACAGCTAATCATATGGTTGAAATTGACCTAGGTCAAGGAATACAAAGAAAAAGTATAAATGAAGTAAAAAACCTATTATATAGCAAAGATAAAAATGAGAGAGAGAAGGCATTTTATTCAGAATTAGAAAGTAATAGGAATATAGAAATTGGAGTGGCAGCATCATTAAATGGATTAAAGGGTGAGGTATTAACTTTATGTGATATTAAGGGATATTCATCTCCCTTAGAAAAAACATTAATAGATTCAAGAATGGATGAAGAAATCTTAAATAATATGTTACAAGTTATTGAAGAAAGTTTACCTAAGTTTAGAGAATATTTTTTAAAGAAATCTAAATTATTGGGAAATGAAGGTAAAATGCCAATATATGATAGATTAGCACCAGTAGGTAAAAATAATAAAAAATATACTTATGAAGGTGCAATGGAATTTATAGTTAAGCACTTCTCATCATTTTCTAGAAATATGGGCGAATTAGCTAAAACAGCATTTGAAAACAGATGGATAGATGCTGAGCAAAGAGGTGGCAAAAGAGGTGGGGCATTTTGTTCAAATCTACATTGTATAGGGCAAAGTAGGATATTATCATCATTTAATGGAAATTTTAAAAATGTAAACACTTTAGCCCATGAATTAGGTCATGCATATCATGGATATGTATTAAGTAAGGAAAGCATATTAAATACAAGCTATACCATGCCATTAGCAGAAACAGCATCAATATTTGCGGAAACATTAATTGTTAATGCTGCATTAAAGGAAGCAAATAAAGAAGAAACTATATCTATTTTAGATGCAGAGCTTACAAATGCAAGTACAGTTATAGTTGATATATATGCAAGATTTTTATTCGAAAAAGAATTTTTTAATAAAAGAAAACAAGGTGATTTATCTGTAAATGAGATAAAAGACCTTATGATTTGGGCACAAAAGGAAGCTTATGGGGATGCTATAGAAGAGAACACATTTGATCCATATGCGTGGATACACAAAGTTCACTATTATTATGCAGAAAGAAACTTTTATAATTTTCCTTATGCTTTTGGACTATTATTTTCAAAGGGATTATACAGTGAATATTTAAAAGATGGTAAAGACTTTGTATTAAAATATGATAATATATTAAGACTTACAGGAAAGGCTAATGTTTACGATGTTGGTAAGTATGCAGGTATAGATCTTCATAGTAAGAAGTTTTGGAGAGATTCAATGGAAATTGTAAATAAAACAATTGATAAGTTCTTAGAAATAAAGTAAAAGTGATAAGTGACCAGTGGAAATTTTACGGGAGTAAAAATTGAGAGATATGAATTATGGAGTAAGGTTGAATAATTTAGAGTAGGTTGATCTTAATAGTAGATTAGAAATTAGAGTAAGATAAGTTATAAATTCTTATAACTTATCTTATTTTTATATCTAAAATTATATAAGAATAATATATAGTAATTAAAGATTAAATAAAGTTAGTATAGATTAAGAAGAGAAGGTAAATATAAAAAATTTTAATCCCAAAATGTTGATAAAACCCAGGGTTAAAGAGATTGAGAATGAAGGAGAAAATCTGAGACTTTTAACTATTCTGGGTATAACATTAAGAAGCACTTCATATAATTACAAGTTACTTTCAACTGAATGAATATTTGCATAAACATACAGTATTTCAAACTATTTTAAATGATTTTAAAAAACAAGTAAGGTAGTTATATTAAGATATGATTGGATTATGAAAGAATAGTGGGTTTAAATTATAATATAGGCACTTTAAGAGGTAATTTTATATAAAACAATAAAATTTGGAGAAAATAATTGAATTTACAATGTACATGCTATATAATTCATCTGTATAAATAAACATTCAGTGAGAGGAAGGATGATATGTGGAAAAAACATTAACTAAGAAGCTAGGATTAAAAGAAGGTATATCATTTGTTGTTGGAATGGTTATAGGATCTGGAGTGTTTTTTAAAGCGACTACTGTGTTTAAAAGTTCTAATAATGTAACAACAGGAATTCTAGCTTGGATTTTAGGTGGAATAATAACTATATGTGCAGGTCTTACAATAGCAGAAATAGCTTCTGCAATGCCTAAAACAGGAGGGCTTTTTGTATATCTCAAAGAGCTTTATGGAGAAAAAATAGGGTTTTTATTTGGATGGGTACAAGTTACCATATCATCTCCAGGTACTGTTGCAGCCTGTGCAATAATTTTAATAGATCAATTATCGAGTTTATTACCAATAGGACATACATATATAAAAATTTTTGCAGTAACACTTATATTTTGTTTAGCATTTGTTAATATATTTGCTTCGAAGGCTGTTGGGAAAATGCAAATTTTAGTTACTATAGGAAAACTTATACCATTACTTTTAATTATAGGATTTGCTTTGCTTAAAAATAACAGCTTAAGGAGCGTAGCTACAGCATCTACAGTACATACAACAGTAAGTGGATTTGGAAGTGCACTACTAGCAACTTTATGGGCATATGATGGATGGATTGGTGTTGCTACATTAGCAGGAGAAATTGATAACCCAAGAAAAAATGTACCAAGAGCTATATTAATAGGATTATCAATAGTTATATTAGTTTATGTTTTATTTAATTTTGCTTTATCCAGGGTATTGCCATTTGAAATGCTAATAGCATCAGAAAAGGTTGCAGAAGATGCTGCTACAGTATTATTTGGGGATATAGCATCTACATTTATAGCCTTAGGAATATTAGTATCAGTCTTTGGAGCATTGAATGGAGAATATATGGCTGGATCAAGAGTGCCTTATGCTATGGCAGAAAATAATTTATTTCCCTTTAAAGATAAATTAACAAAGGTATACGGAAAAGACGTTATACCTATATATTCTTTAATAGTATCAAGTACTATGGGAATAATGTATATAGTAACTGGTTCATTTGAAATGTTAACTGAACTTGTGATATTTTCTCTTTGGATATTTTTTTTACTTGGCATATTTGGAGTTTTTATATTAAGAAATAAACGTCCAGACTTGCAAGGAACATATAAAGTGCCGTTTTATCCAATAGTACCACTTATAGGACTGATTGGTGGAGGATTTGTGCTGGTTAATACATTAATAACAAGTCCAACAAATGCCATAACTGGTGTAATTATAACCTTGTTAGGATTGCCAGTTTATTTTATCGTTAAAAGAAAGGAAAAAGTAGTAAAGATAAAAAATAAAATATTATTTTAAAGTAGTTAAATATTTCTTAAATAAACAATATAATTAGGCGCATTCAAGAAAATAACAAGTCAGTATGCTAGTATATTTGACTTGTTATTTTCTTTCATGTACCTTAAATCGGATATAAGCATAATACAGTATGCTTATATCTGATTTTTTATGCTATAGAATATTATAGATTTTGAATTTGCGGATAAATTTGTGAAATAAGAAATGCTTTTTAAGAAAATCTGTAGTTTTAAACCTCAACTTGCCATTGGAAACTTATTACTTAAAAATAGTGTAGATACCTTGTTCATGTATAGGAATTTATAGAAATTTTCAATCCTAAAATGCTGATAAAACCCAGAGTTAAGGGTCCTTGAATTTAAATTTGAGAAATTACAATTGACAATTTTGAATGAAATCTTCTTAAGAAAATTTCTAAAATAAAAAAATCTTATCAAAGAAAATCTGTGATTTTCAACAACAACTTTCAATTGTCAATTATAACGTGACGGAGCCACGTTCGTTCTGTAAAAATAGTATAAGTCATATTGATAGTAGCAAAGCTACACAATATGACTTATATGTTTAATTTAAATGGGGGATTACATATATAATTATTACCAATATAAAAAATATTATACATAAATAAGTTATATTTATTTTCCTTCATGTGCCTTAATAGTCATAGAAAATATATGAGTTTTGGAAATAATATTGCACATAATACAATTTTGGGACATATTATGAAATTGTAACAATATATGGAGTGGATTTTTTTGATTTATGCACTAATATTAGCCGGTGGAAAAGGAACTAGATTATATCCACTTTCTAGATCAAATCATCCTAAACAATTTCTAAAAACGATAAATAACAAAAGTTTTTTAAGAAATACTGTAGAAAGGATAAAACCTCTTATTCCAGTTGAGAATATTTATATTGTGACTAATGAAGAGTACTTTGACCAAATCAAAGAAGAGCTACCTGAGATTAGTGAAGATAATATCTTCGTAGAACCTGCTAATAAAGAAACTGCCACATGCATAGGTCTATCAGCTGTTAAACTTCTGAAAAAGGACAGTGAGGCAGTTATGGTTGTATTACCTTCGGATCATTATATAGAAGGTGAAATTCAATTTATCCAAACATTAAGGCAAGGAATTGAAATAGCAAGTACAAGAAGAGCACTTATAACAATAGGTATTACGCCAACAAGAGCGGAAACAGGATATGGATATATTCAGGTAGGGGACAGATATAAAGGGGATATACCTACCTTTAAAGTTAATAGATTCACAGAAAAACCTAATTTAGAGGTAGCAAAAGATTTTATTTTAAGTGGTGATTATCTTTGGAATTCAGGAATGTTTATATGGAAAGCTTCAGAATTTTTAAGAGAAGCAAGTAAATATATACCAAAGTTAAATGAGAGACTAATGAAGATATATCAAAGTATTGGCCAGGAGAACGAAACTGAAGTAATAAGAGAACAGTATGAACTAATAGAAGGAATATCAGTTGATTATGGCATAATGCAGAGGACAAGAAAAGCATATGTGATAAAAGCAGAATTTGTTTGGGATGATATAGGAAGCTTTAACTCACTTAAAAGATTTCTAAAAGAAGATGATAATAATTTTGTTTCAGATAATGTATATTTAGATCAAAGTGAGAATTGTGCTATTTTTGGAAAAGAAAAACTTATAATAGGCTTAGGAATAAAGGATTTAGTCATAGTTGATGGAGGAGATGTTCTATTAATTATGGATAAATCAAAGGATCAGGATATAAAGCATCTATTTAATAATATAAAAGATTCAAAAGATTATAGAGAATATAGTTAATTAAAGATAGCTAGAATATATTTACTTTCATGTACCTTATTAAAAGTAAATATATAATCTAGCTATCTTTAATAGATATGTGTTCTAAAAAATTTTATTCATTTGATTTTAAAGTGCAATTTTAGTAATTCATAACAATGTAATTTAGCAAATTATGAATCTTATTAATTAGAACTTATATATTGCAAATATTAATAAACTACTTATAATAATTGAATTTTGTCAATTTTAACGAAAAAATTAATATAATATAAGTGAAAGTAAGTTTCGGAGGTCTAAATGGATAAGAAAGATAAAATCCTTGGAGCTTTATTTGGAGTTGCATGTGGGGATGCTTTGGGGGCTACACTGCAATTTATAGACAAAAAGACAGGTGAATGTAATTTTGGATACTTGAATAATATAATTGGTGGAGGAGTTATGAGGCTGAAACCAGGAGAAGTAACTGATGATACCATGATGACTATAGCTGTTGCAGAAGGAATATTACAAGATAAAAGTAATCCAATTGAATTTATAGGAAAACAACTTTTAAAATGGTATGATGAAAATCCTAAGGATATAGGAATAACAGATCAGTTGAGTATAGAAAAATTCAAACTATATGGAAATTGGTCAGAAGCTTCGCTTAAAACTTATGAAAGTTTAAATGGTAAAACTAATGGAAGTGGAAGCTTAAAAAGATGTTTACCTATAGCTATTTCATATGAAAATTTTAATGAAATGATTGGAGTAACATCTAGGCAATCCTACATGACACATCAAAGCAGACAAGCTGAGGAAGCTTGTATAATTTACAACTCGTTAATATATAAATATTTTCATGGTGAGGAGAAAATGGAAGCTTTAAAAGAAGTTTTGAAAAAATATGAAAAATATCAAAAGGTTTTAACTATGAATAAAAATCAATTGAAACCTTATGGTGATGTTACCAATACACTTATAAGTTCTCTTTATTGCTTTATCAACGAAAATAATTGCGAAAATATAATATGTGAAGCAGTAAATTTATATGGTGAATCTGATACAGTAGGATCAATGGCAGGTGGTTTGGCAGGTGTTTATTATGGCTTTAATGCATTACCGGATAGGTGGATAGATAAAATATTAATAAGGGATAAGCTAATAATTATTGGAGAACAATTAAATAGAGTTGTAAATTAAAAATGGCGTACTAATTATGTACGCCATTTTGGTTAATAGAACGAATTTTTTTCATATGGTAGCTTTTACATGAATGTTAGATAAAAATAAATTTTATCAAACAAGTGTTATTTTCTTCAATAACTTCATAAGTAAATAGTATGGGGCTATTTATAGAAGAAAATTCTTGAATAATTCTATCAAGAACCTTAATTTTTAAATTAGAGTATACATATGAAAGTGTAGGAGCTAATAATACATTTTTTAAAGTTTCTAATGATATGCAATACTCACTCTCATTAATATGAGGTTTAAGATGAAAAAATAAAAGTTTTCCATATATAGATTTAAATTCAGGAGTAAAAATATTTGATGAATTTGATTTTCTTCGTATAATTTTTTTATTCATTTTTATCACCACTCAATAATTAAATTAATTATATTATACATTAAAAATAATAGCTTAAGGAGGATATTTTTATGGGCAAGAAAATAAATGAATATTTAAAAGAAGATATATTAAAAGAAGCTTTGAAGTGCCATAAAATAAAGTTCTGCTACTCTAAGGAAGATGATGTATTTATTTTATATGGAGATATATGCACTGTATCCTTAATCTTAGATGAAAGTCAAGATGAGTTCTTGAAAATAGATAAAGAAAGTGAATATGATTTAACATTGATCATAAGTTACGGAACTATATTTGGAAATATACTTTTTGCTATAGAGAAAATAAAAAATTATATAGTTCTTATAGATAAATATAAGTATGATTTGTTATATAGAAGAAAAATTGATTTAAACACTTTGGGGAAAAGAAGAAATATAGATGAGATAAGAAGAGTTACGGCATTAGTATTAAAGGGTCTTAGAGAATTTGATGATAAAAATAATTATTTTATTTTTTCAGAAAATAGAAAAGAAATTATAAAGAGTAGTATGGATGAATTTTTAAAACTAAGTTATTTTGATATGGATAATGAACAAAAGATAAGATTGTTTCCAAGTATAGAATATGAGAGTAATAGAGAAGGGATAGATTCATCTTTTATAGCATATAATCACGTATTTATAATTAAATATTTATTTAACCCTAAAAGTAAAATATCATTATCAAAAGATCTAATGTTAAATCCAAATCTAATTAAAATTTTTATAGTAATAAATCCAATAAAAGAAGAATTAGTTGCTAGAAGTAGCTGCAATAGTTGGATTTTAATTGATGGATTGAGAGCTAGTATTATAAATACGGATTTACCAAGGAAGTAATGATTATTAAAGGGTTTGGAACATTCTTATAGAATTAAGTTAAGAATAAGATAAGTATATAGGAGTTGAGGTTATATTGAATTACAAAATAATTTTAGAAACATTTATTGATAATTCAGATGAGGGAATAATAGTTACTGATACAAAAGGAAATATAACCTTTTACAAGGAATCAAAAAATAATATAACAGGTATTAAAGATAAGAATCCAGTAGGAAAAAACATACTAGATGTATTTCCTTATTTGACAGAAGAGACAAGTTCTTTTTATTATGTATTAAAGAAAAAGAAACCAATTATAGAAAAGGTTCAAAAATATAAAAATAATTTAGGAAAAATAGTATATATTGTTACATCAACTATACCTATTTTTGAAAATAATGAATTTGTAGGTGTATTTGAAATTTTTAAAGATTTAACTTTGGTTAGTGAACTTTCTGAAAAGGTGTTAGTGCTCCAAGAAAATATTAATAAAGAAAGACTAAAAGTAGATAAAGTAAATAATAAAAATGGTGCTAAATATAGATTTTCAGATATCATAGCCAAGAATAATGATATGATAAAACTTATAAATATGGCAAAGAAAATATGTAAAAGTTCATCGCCTATTTTAGTTTACGGAGAAACAGGAACAGGAAAAGAGTTATTAGTCCAATCCATTCATAATGAAGATTTTGCAAGGAATAAATATCCATTTATAGCGCAAAACTGTGCTGCTATACCTGAAAATTTATTGGAATCTATATTGTTTGGAACTGAAGATGGGTGTTACACAGGGGCTAAAGATAGAGCAGGTTTATTGGAACTTGTAAATGGAGGAACTTTATTTTTAGATGAGATAAATTCTATGGATGTACAACTTCAATCAAAGCTACTAAGAGTTATACAGGAAGGCGAATTTAGAAGGATAGGTGGAAAAGAAAATAAAAAAATAAATATTAGAATAATAGCTTCAACTAATGAAAAACCTATTGATTTGGTTAACTTAGGTAGATTAAGAAGAGATTTATACTATAGGCTAAATGTAATATATTTTGAAATTCCTCCATTAAGAAAAAGACGAGATGATATATCTATATTGGTAGATCACTTTATAGAAAAATATAATCATAGATTAAATAAATATATTAATGGGATAGAGGAAAGTGCACTAAAAGTGTTAGAAGAATATGAATGGCCAGGAAATGTACGAGAGTTAGAAAATGTTATAGAGAGAGCTATGAATTGGACTGAAGGAAATTTTATAAATACTGAATCAATATTTATGGATAATTGTAATTATGGTGTGAGTGTTTATTATAATAATAAAAACCATAAAGATGAGAATAGTGCCAATATGGTTTATGAAATAGGATTACCTTTGGCTATGGATAATTATGAGAAAAACATAATAAAAAATGCTATAAAAGAAAGTAGCGGAAATTATTCTAAGGCAGCAAGAAATTTGAAAATACCAAAACAGACACTTCAGAATAAAATAAAAAAATATAATATAGAAAAATATGTAGTATTAAAATAAGGTCAATGTCCCAAGTATAATACAAAATAGTATTATATTTGGGACATTATTATTTTTGATAAATTATTAGCAAAATAGAAGAATTATAAATGCTTTAAAATAGTATTGATTGTGTAGAAATTTTAACTATACATAAACATTACATAATGGCATACTACTTGCTTTATTTAATGGTATACAAAGGGGGAGAGTTATTATGAAAGGAAATATCTTTAATATACAAAAGTATTCTATACATGATGGACCAGGAATAAGGACCACAGTATTTTTTAAGGGGTGTCCATTAAAATGTCAGTGGTGCCATAATCCAGAAAGCCAAAATTTTAACAAAGAGGTTATGTTTTTTAAAGATAAATGCATAGAATGTGGATTTTGTTTAAAAATTTGTAAAAATAATGCATTATACTTTGAAGAAAATAGTATAAAAATTAACAGGGATAAATGTAATATATGTGGAGATTGCTGTGAAGAATGCCCAACAACTGCAAGGTCAATGGTTGGAGAAGAAAAATCTTGTGATGATGTATTAAAAGAAATTCTTAAAGATAAAATTTTTTATGATGAGTCTGGTGGCGGAGTTACATTTTCAGGAGGTGAGCCACTTTCACAAGGTGAATTTTTAAAGACATTATTAATAAAATGTAAAAATAAAGGTATAAATACAATTGTTGATACAAGCGGCTTTGGGAATAAGGAATTAATAGAGGATATAGCAACATATGTGGATTTATTTTTATATGATTTAAAGATTATAGATAATGAAAAGCATAAGAAGTATATAGGTGTATCTAATGAAATAATTTTAAATAATCTAAAGGCTTTAAAGAATTTAAATAAAAGAGTTTTTATTAGAATACCTATAATACCTACTATTAATGATGGCAATAAGGATATAGATGATTTTATAACTACATTAAAAAATATTGGTGTATTTGAACAAATAAATCTTCTTCCTTATCATAATATATCAAGTGAAAAGTATAGAAGGCTTAATAAAAAATATGAACTTACAAATATAAATGTTCCAAGTGATGAAAAAATGGAAGAAATAAAAAAAATCTTTGAAAACGAGGGCTTTAAAGTTAAAATTGGGGGGTAAATTTTATGAGAGAAAGAGTTAAAAGATTAAGAGAAGAAAGTATAAATGCTGTTCCTACAATATCAATAGAAAGAGCTAGAATAGTTACCAATGTATATAAAGAGTATTTGGGAAAGGTATCAACGCCTGTTTTAAGAGCATTAACATTAAAAGCCATATGTGAAAAGAAAACTCTTTATATAGGAAAGGATGAATTAATTGTTGGAGAGAGGGGAGAAAAACCAAAGGCTACTCCAGTATATCCAGAAATATGTTGTCATACTATAGAAGACTTAAAAGTTATGGATAATAGAGAAAAAACATTCTTTAAAGTGGCAGAAGAAGTATATGATATTCAGGAAAAAGAAATAATACCTTATTGGAGCGGAAGATGCGTAAGAGATAAGATATTAAGTGAGATGACAGACCAATGGAAGGAATGTTATTATGCTGGGATGTATACAGAATTTATGGAACAAAGAGGTCCTGGCCATACTGTTGGAGATAAAAAGTTATTTAATAGAGGCTATAGAGATGTAATAGAACTAATTGATAAAGAACTTGAAGGAATAGATTATATAAATGATAAGGAAGCATATAACAAGCAAGAAGAACTAAAAGCTATGAAGATAGCATCAGAAGCAGTTATAACTTTTGCAAGAAGACATGGTGATTTAGCAAAAGAAATGGCTGGAAAAGAGTTGGATGAAAAGAGAAAAAGTGAGCTTTTGAAAATAGCTGAGGTTTGCTATAGAGTTCCTGAAAATAGACCAAAGACAGTTTGGGAAGCAATTCAAGGATATTGGTTTATACATCTAACTATAATAACTGAAATGAATATATGGGATGCATATAGCCCAGGAAGATTTGATCAACATTTATACCCTATATATAAGGCTGAAATAGAAAACGAAACAACAACAAGAGAAGATGTAGAAGAACTTCTTCAATGTATGTGGGTTAAGTTTAACAACCAACCATCTACCCCTAAAGTTGGAGTAACTTTAAAGGAAAGTGGAACTTATACAGATTTTGCAACGATAAATATAGGTGGATTAAGTAAAGAAGGCGGAGATGGAGTTAACGATATTTCTTATTTATTACTAGATGTTGTGGATTCTATGAGATTACTTCAGCCTAATAGTAATATTCAGCTTTCAAAAAAGAATCCACATGATTTTATAAAAAGAGGAACAGAAATAATAAGAGAAGGTTGGGGACAGCCACCAGTCTTTAATAATGATTCTGTATTTCAGGAATTAGTAAGACAAGGTAAAGCAATTGAAGATGCAAGAGAAGGCGGAACTTCAGGATGTGTAGAAACAGGAGCATTTGGAAAAGAAGCATATATTTTAACAGGATACTTTAACCTTGTTAAAGTATTAGAAATAACATTAAATAATGGGTTTGATCCTATAACTAATAAAAAGCTAGGAATAGAAACGGGAAATCCAAGAAATTTTAAAAGCTTTGAGGAGTTATTTGACGCATTCAAAAAACAAATTCATCATTTCATTGAAATTAAGATAAAGGGAAACAATATTATAGAAAAACTGTATATGGAAGAAATGCCAGGACCATTTTTATCAACGGTTACAGATGATTGTATAAGCAATGGTAAGGATTACAATAGTGGTGGAGCCAGATACAATTCAAATTATATTCAGGGGGTGGGCATTGGGACATTAACAGATTCATTAGCTTCAATAAAACATCATGTATATGATAAGAATAAAGTATCAATGGATGAGCTATTAGAAGTATTAAAGAATAATTTTAAGGGAAACGAACCTTTAAGACAAATGTTGGTTAATAGAACACCTAAGTATGGCAATGATGATGATTATGCAGATGATATAATGAAATTGTGTTTTGATGCATATTATAATGAAGTAAATGGAAGAAAATCTATTAGAGGAGCAACTTATAGAATAAATATGTTACCAACAACTTGTCACATATATTTTGGAGAGGTAACAGGAGCTACACCAGATGGAAGATTAGGTGGCAAACCTCAGTCAGAGGGTATATCACCAGTTGGAGGAGCAGATAAGTTTGGACCAACATCAGTAATTAAATCAGCATCAAAGATGGATCACTTAAGAACTGGAGGTACTTTATTGAACCAAAAGTTTACTCCAAGTGCTTTGCAAGGTGATGAGGGATTAGAAAAATTATGTCACTTAATAAGATCATATTTTAAGATGGATGGACATCATATTCAATTTAATGTGATTAAACGTGATACATTAATAGAAGCACAAAACAATCCAGAAGAATATAGAGATTTGATAGTAAGAGTTGCAGGATATAGTGATTATTTTTGTGATTTAGGAAAATCCCTTCAAGATGAAATAATAAATAGAACAGAGCAAGAAAATTTCTAATAAAAATAAACAAGCTTTTCTTTTATAGAGGAGCTTGTTCAAATTATAAATATGATAAAAGGAGAGAGTAATATGAGTAATACTTTAGGATTTATAGGTTGTGGAAATATGGGTGGTGCTATAATAGGAGGTCTTATTAAATCTCAGTTATATAAAGGAGAAAACATAGTAGCATCAGATGGATACAAAGAAGGGCTAGAAAAACATAAAAAAAAATTTGGAATAAGAACATTTTTAAATGATAACATAGGTGTTGCAAAGGAAGCTGACATATTAGTTTTATCTGTTAAACCTCATGTTTATGAAACTGTAATAAAGGAAATTAAGGATTATGTAAAAAAAGATGTTGTTATAGTTACAATTGCAGCCGGAGTAAGTATAAAAGTAGTAGAAAATGCTTTTGAAAAAGATATTAAAGTTGTAAGAACTATGCCAAATACAGCAGCTTTAATTGGAGAAAGTATGACTGTTTTATGCAGAAATAATTTGGTTGCAAATGGTGAGTTTGATAATGTTATGCAAATGTTTGATGTGATAGGAAAAACAGAGGAAATTGATGAAAAATTAATGGAGTCTGTTATAGCTGTAAATGGATCATCACCAGCATATATGTATATGTTTCTAGAAGCTATGGGTGATGGTGGAGTACTTCATGGTATACCAAGAGATAAAGCTTATAAAATGGCAGCTCAAGCTATGATAGGGGCAGCAAAAATGGTTTTAGAGACAGGTAAACATCCAGGGGAACTTAAAGATATGGTTTGTTCACCAGCAGGTACCACTATAGAAGCTGTTTATAGTTTAGAAAAGAATAATTTTAGAGGAACAGTTATAGAAGCCATGGTGGATTGTACTAATAAAGCTAATAAAATGGCTGGTAAATAAAATAACAAAAAAATATAAAGCTGAGCGAGGTTAGCTCAGCTTTATTGTTTTATTATTCATAGGTATTTGGATTTTTTCAGGAAGTAATGTCTTTCTAAAGAGGACATTAAACGTTTTCATATATTTATTATAAAATATATATATGAAAAAATCAACAAATTTTTTGAAAAAAGCACATAATTTTTACTTATAAAGAAAAAGGTATTAATAAATACAAATTTATAAAAAATAGGAGCGTTTTATGAGTAAATTTTTAAAAATAACAAAATATGGTTTTGTAATAATAGTTTTGCTTGTAATAACAACTGGATTTAAACAAAATGAAAATCAACCTATAACTAAAGTGATAGATAAATATTTTAATAGTTATCTAAATAGTTTCAAAACATTAAAATATGAAGAATTAAGTGAAATAGTAGAGGACAATGAAAATACAACAATGTATTTATCTATGAATAGAGTATTTATTGAAAGGTATAAATCATGTGGTTTAAGTTATAAGGACTATAAATATAAGTATCAAATAATGGACTTGGATATTAGGGAAGACGTGGCAAATATTAAAGTGAATTTAAATGTTGAATATGAGTATAATAATTTGCCAAAGAATGTTTCATCACAAATAAATAATATAGACTATAAATTTGAACTTAAAAAGTACAATGAGTCATGGAGAATAGTTAGAATTGATACAAATTTTGATGAGTTTAGTGACTTTAAAAGTAAGGTAGATAATTACAGATTATCACAACAAAGGATAATGAAAATGGATGCTATAAAGGAAGTAGAAAATCAAGAAATTAATAAAATTAAAAATAGTAAATTAAAGAAAAATAAATACGATAATGAAATAGAAGAAAAAAAACAGGAGAAAGACGAGATAAAGTTTAGAGATTTCTTTGAAGATAAAAATAAATTTTGTGATAAAGATCTTGGAACAAGGTATGCAAGAGAGTATGCTGTAGCTTTAGAAGATAAAAGAATATTTTATACAGCGAAAGATAATGATTGTACTAATTTTGTGTCACAATGCGTATGGGCTTCATTAGGTGCATATGATCCTAATGATATAGAAAAAACAAAAAAATATATAAATAATGGTATTAATATGATTAAGGGTATATGGTTAGGAAATAGTTATGGAGTTACCTTAGCATGGGCTAATGTAGAAGAGTTTTGGAAGCTTTGCACCACATCATCAGCAGGGCCAAAAGCTGTAGGCATTAATAACAATAGACCATATACGTCAATAAATCCCAAAGAAATAAAGGTTGGAGATGTTCTTCAGATTAGAAAAAAAGGTGATATAAGATATAAGCATTCTGTATATGTAACTTATGTTGCACCTAATAATAAAGAATATAATGGAATATATGTTTCTCAGCATGACTATGATAAATATAACAGATCATTAGTAAACCTTATTTATGCTTGGGGCGATGATGAGTGTTATATAAGAAGATTAGATTTTCATGATTGTATTAAGTGATTCTTATCTTAAGATTTAGATTGATAAAAGGTAATGTATTAATCTAGCTTTTGAAAAAGAAAAATTTATTAAGAGATAAATTGAAAATGAAAGGTTAATATGTGACATTATAAACACTACATAGTATGAAATCATCAGTAAAGTGCTTAAAGAATCGAAGACATTATTAGAGTAGTAACAAATAATTGAAATAAATGACAAAAAAAACTTTGAATATGATATTAATTTAGATGATGAAATGGTATAATTACTCTTATTATGAATTATTTTATTTAAATTGATATTTAAGTATAACAAGGGGGGATTTGGTGAAAACTAAAAGAATTACATCACTAGTATTAACAGCAACTATAGCTCAAGGAACTATGGTTAATGCTCTACCGAATAAAATAGATAACCTAAATGTAGATAACCAAAAAAACAATAAACCCTACAAAACAGGAGAATTCGTAAATGGTATTGAGATAAACAAAATGCTTATAGATATAAACTATTCTAAAGGAGTAATAATAAATCCTCAATATATAGTAATACATGATACAGATAATAGAGATTATGGAGCAGGTGCAATTGCTAACAGAAATTACTTTGCCAATCATCCAAGTGCACAGGCATCTGCTCATTATATAGTAGATGATAATAATATAGTTCAGGCTTTAGAAGATAACTGGAGAGGATGGCACATAGGTGATAAATATCCAGGTGTAACTCCGAATAGACCAGAAGCAACGAATAGTAATACTATTGCAATAGAGATAGCAGTTAATCCAGATAGTAATTTTGATATTTCTATGAAAAATGGAATAGAGCTTACAAAAAAATTAATGCAGAAATATAATATACCAGCAGAAAATGTTATAACCCATAATGATGCAACGGGTAAAATATGTCCTAGAATGATGATTAAGGATAAGCCATATCTTTGGGATAATTTCAAAAAATCAGTTGGTGCAAGTTCAGGAGAAAGTGGAAATACTAATCCTAGCCCTGGAGGTTCAAGTGGAATATACAGTGAGATAAAGAATGTTGATGCAACTGTTAACTATGCAGGAAAACTTACAGTTTCCAGAGAAAAAAATGTTTCTTCAAATTCTGTAGGTGTTGTCTATAATAAGGAAAGTGTTAGATTAAACTATGTTGATGAAGAATGGGCTAATATAACATTTAATAGCAGTGAGGGTGGAAAAAGAACAGGATTTATTAAGGAAGATAACTTGAATATTCAAGGGGTTACTAAATTTAATAAGTCAGTTAAAATTTCAGGGTTAACATCAACTGTATCAGTATATAAAGATTTAAATAGTAATTATCAAGATACATTAGATAATAGTACAAATGTTACATTAAACTATACATTTAATGATTGGGCTAACATTTCATATACAACAGCTAAAGGAAATAGAAATGGTTTTATAAATAAACAGCTTATTAATATGGATGGAAGTAATACAACGGATATAGATACTTCTAATAAAGATAAAATGGCTAAAGTAGTTAATGCTAATAGTGTTAATGTAAGGCAGCAGTCTAATACAAATAGTGAAATATTGGGAGTTATGTACAAAAATGAACAAGTTAGGATTAATTTTAGCCAAGGTGAATGGACAAACGTAACATTTAAAAATACTTCAAATCAAGAAAAAATAGGTTTTATGAAAAGTGAATATCTTTCAGTGATTAATAGTAATGATGGAAATGAAAAACCGGTTTTAACAGGAAAAGGACAAGTTGTTAATGTAACAACTAACTTGAGAATGAGAAAAGGTCCTGGAACTAGTTATGATGTTGTTACGTTATTATATCCTAATAATAAGTTTGATATTTTAGGAAAAGAAGATAATTGGTATAAAATATCTTCAAATGGTCAAAGTGGATATATTCATAAAGATTATGTTGAAATAATAACAGGGTCAAACAATGATGACAATAATAGCACTAGTAATGGTGAAAACTCAATGAGTTCAAAAGGAAAGGTTACAAATGTAACATCTACATTGAGAATGAGAAGTGGTTCAGGAACTAATTTTTCAGTTGTTGATACATTAAATGCTAATTCAGTATTTGATATCATTGGAAAAGAGAATGGATGGTATAAAATTAAGTTTAATGAAAAAATAGGATATGTACATGGAGACTATGTACAAGAAATAAAAGGACCTATATCTGGTGGAAATAATGAGAATAATAATAATGATGTAAGCAATGAAGGTAAAAAGTATGGTGAAGTAGTAAATGCACCATCAGGATTAAGAGTTAGAGAAGGTGCAGGAACTAATTATAATGTAGTTACTATGCTTAATAACGGACAAAAGGTTGAGATTAATGGAAGAGAAGGTTCCTGGGTTAAAATAAGTGTCAATGGAAAAAATGGATATGTTCATAGTGACTACATAAAAGAAATTGGCGGAAATACCAATGATGGTAATAATCCGGGGGATAACAATGGTTCAACTGAAGAAACTACATCTAAAAAAGGTAAGGTCGTTAATATATCATCTACTTTAAGAATAAGGGAAGATGCAGGGACAAGCTTTAATACAGTTGGATATATTAACAATGGTGAAGAGTTTGATATAGTAGGCAAAAAGAATGGATGGTACAAAATAAAATACAAAGATAAGACAGGTTATGTCCATGGAGATTATGTACAAGAAATCAATGATAACAACAATAACAATAATAACAATAACGGTGGTAATAATTCAGGTGAAGAAATTATTATAAATAAAAAGGGTAAGGTGGTTAATGTAACATCTTCTTTAAGGGTAAGATCAAATGCAGATGCAAATAGTAGTGTAGTTGGTTATTTAACACCAAATGCAACTTTTGATATTTTGTCTAAAAGTGGAAGTTGGTATAAAATAAAATTTGATACTTACGATGTTAAAAAAGAAGGGTATGTACATTCAGATTACGTTGAGGAATATCATGAAGCATCAAATAATAATCAATTAGGAAAACAAGTGGTTGAATATGCAAAGAAATTTTTAGGTGTTCCATATGTATGGGGAGGAACTACCACTAGTGGATTTGACTGTTCTGGACTCACTCAATATGTATTTAATAATTTTGGAATTAAAATAGGTAGAACTACATGGGATCAGATAAAAAGCGGAAAAAGAATAGATATGAGTGCAATAAAAGAAGGAGATTTGATATTTTTTGGAAGCTATAGTGATCCTAATAATTCAACTCATGTTGGTATATATATAGGAAATGATGAATTTATTCATGCTCCTAAACCAGGTGAGGTTGTTAAAATATCTAAATTATCCACATATGGTATGAATAAAATTCAGGCAAATAGAGTTATAAACTAATAAATAAGCACAATATGATGTCTTAAAAGATATGGTATTGTGCTTTTATTAATATATATGTAAATTTCTAATTTTGAAAATTGAAAGTAAAATTAAATTTTATAAAGAATTAGAAGGAATTTGGCAAAATTTACAGAAATATATTATTAAAAGTTTACATTTATTATAATTTGTGGTTTGATGAATAAAGATAGTGAAAAAATAAACAATAATATAAAATATATTGTTAAATAGAAAACAAAGTCTTAGTAAATCCAATTTATAGAACGAATCTTCCTTCAGATGGTGTGTTCTTTCCACCATCTGAAGGTTAGATGAGTTAATCTAGGGGCGTAGCAACTGTTATCCCCCACCTTGTAGGAGGATGGAGGTGTTACAGCTCTGGTAGCCATCAGATAAATATTAAAAGATGAAATGCTTTAAGGAAATGAGGGATATTAAATGCATCGCAATGTTGCAATAATTGGGGAAAACATGAATTCAATAAATGAGTATTTATATGAAAATGGATTTTTAAATCAATGGAAAATATCATCATTTAATAGATGGAGTGATTTTGAAAATAACATAAGCAACAACATAGACATAATTTTTATAAATACAGACTTGGAATGTGGAAACGGGATTGACTTAATTAAAAATCATAAAAGCACATTAAGAAATACAGTTATAATAATTGTAAGCAAAAGTGAAAACTTTGCATATGAAGCATTTAATATTGATGCATTTCAATATATTCTTGAACCAATGGATAAATCAAGGTTGAACCTAATATGGAATAAAGCAGTAGACTTTATAGATTATATGGATAGTATAAAATTAGATAATAGGATATTTACAATATCAACTAAAGATACAATACATAAAGTTAAATATAAGGATATATGGTATTTTGAAAAAATACTTAGAAAAGTAAGGGTTGTAAAAAAAGATGGTGTTATTGAGTATTACGGAACGTTTAAAGAATTAGAGGAGAGTTTAGATTTTAATTTTTTTATACAATGTCATCAAAGTTTTATAGTAAACAAAAATAAAATACATATTTATAAAAATCAACAAATCCGATTAGAAAATTTAAATATAACCATACCAGTTAGCAAAGCTTATGTAAGAGATATTAGAAACAAAATATCGTAGCTTAAAAATAAAAAGAGGGAATACAATATATGCTTCAAGCATAAGCATATATTGTATTTCTTCTTTTTTTTGAATGTGCATTATATGGGAAAGTATTATCCTAGTTGAAAACTTCATTTAGTTGGAAGTAGAGATCCATAGATTAGTGACAAGTGATAAGTTAATTATGTTTTTCTTTAGGTTGCTTTAAAAAACTAATAAAATGTGGCGTGGTGACTTTGATGATTATTCATAAAGAATATGCAAATAGGAACTATTCTTATTTAATTAAAAGTTAATTTACATAAAATCAGTGAATAAATCTTGTAAGTTAAATATAATAGTAATATAATATAAATGAACATATGAATATGTGTTCATATGACTAGAAGGAGTGGTTTTAGATTTATGGAGAAAATAGAAACATGCAAATGTAATGTTATACACGAAGAATTAGTTAATGAAGTTAAAGATTCTATACCAGACGAAGAAATTTTATATGATGTTGCAGAGTTATTTAAAGTTTTTGGAGATAGTACAAGAATTAAAATTATATGTGTTTTATTTAAAAGTGAGATGTGTGTTTGTGATATAGCAAGTATCTTAAATATGAGTCAATCGGCTGTATCACATCAACTTAGGGTATTAAAAAATGCAAAGCTTGTAAATAATAGGCGTCAAGGAAAGGTAGTATATTATTCATTAGCAGATGATCACGTTAAGAGAATATTTGATCAGGGATTAAATCATGTTTTAGAATAAGGAGGGGAAGAGATTGATAAAAAAACAATTTATACTAGAAGGGTTAGATTGTGCAGCTTGTTCTATGAAAATAGAAGAAAAAGTTTCTAAAATCAATTATGTGGAAAATGTAACATTGAATTTTGTTAATAAAACTCTGAGTTTAAATGTAGATGAAGATAAAGAAGATAAAATAGAAGATGAAATAAAGTATATTGTAAATAGATTAGAACCAGATGTTAAGGTTAGAACTAAGAGCAATTATAATAAAAATAAAGCTATAATAAAAAAGCCACAAAAGGCAATAAAAACAAGAAACAATGAGAGAGACAAAATAACCTTATTATTAGAAGGTTTAGACTGTGCAAACTGTGCTAATAAAATAGAACATCATGCAACTGAACTTATTGAGGTAAAAGAAGCATCATTAGATTTTATAAGCAAAAAATTAAGAATTGATCTAAATAATAAGGAAGATTACAATAAAACAATTAAAAATGTTGAAAATATAGTTAAAAAACTAGAGCCAGATGTGAAAGTAGTTAATATAACTATGAATGGAAAGGCAACAGTTAAAAAAAGTGAAATCAATAGATCAACAAATAAAGATAATACTGAAGAGGAAAATTTAGAATTAATAAAATTTGTTGTAGGTACTGCATTCTTCGTTGCAGCAGTAATATTAAACAAAATTGAATGGATAAAAATATTATTCTTTATTATAAGCTATGTTTTAGTTGGTGGAGATGTAGTTTTAAATGCTATAAAGAATATATTTAAGGGGCAGGTTTTTGATGAGAATTTTCTTATGACAATTGCTACAGTAGGAGCTTTCAGTATAAAACAGTATCCTGAAGCAGTAGCAGTAATGATATTTTATAAGATAGGAGAATTATTCCAAAGTAGAGCAGTAAATCATTCAAGAAAATCTATTTCTGATTTAATGGATATAAGACCAGATTATGCTGTTTTATTAAAAAATAATAAGGAAATTAAAGTATCACCATATGAAATACAACCTAACGATATAATTATTGTAAAACCAGGAGAAAAGATACCTTTAGATGGAGTTATAATAGAAGGTAATTCACAAGTAGATACATCTGCATTAACAGGAGAATCATTGCCTAAAATAATTAGAGAAAATGATGAAGTGTTAGGTGGATATATAAATAAAAATGGAGTTATAAGGATAAAAGTAACTAAGGAATTTGGAGAATCCACTATATCTAAAATATTAGATTTAGTGGAAAATGCATCTTCAAAAAAAGCTGAAACAGAAAAGTTCATAACAAAATTTGCTAGATATTACACACCTATAGTTGTTATTTCAGCATTACTTTTAGCTATAGTGCCACCGTTAGTTATACCTGGAGCAACATTTGATTCATGGATATATAGGGCATTAGTCTTTTTAGTTGTGTCTTGTCCATGTGCATTAGTTGTATCAATACCTTTAGGATTCTTTGGAGGAATTGGAGCTGCATCAAAGCAAGGAATATTAATAAAGGGCGGAAACTATTTAGAGGCCTTAAACAAAGTAGATTCTGTTGTATTTGACAAAACTGGAACATTAACAAAGGGTGTCTTTAAGGTTACTAAAATAAAGCCAGAAGATTGGATAAAAGAATCTGAACTTATAAGAATAGCAGCGCATATAGAAAGTTATTCAAATCACCCAATAGCTTTATCTATCGCTAGTTACTATGAAAAGAATATAGAGAAAGATAAAGTAACTTCAATAAATGAATACGCAGGAATGGGTTTAGAAGGTATATTTGATGGTAAATTCATATTAGCAGGAAATGATAAGCTAATGGACAAACAATCTATAAACTATAGTCCTGTTGAAGAACCAGGGACAGTAATTTATATGACTGTAAATAATATATATGCAGGATATATTTTGATTTCTGATGAATTGAAAGAAGATTCTAAAGAGGCTATAAAAGGACTAAGAAGTTTAGGAATTAAAAATACTGTTATGCTTACTGGAGATAGTATAGCAGTTGCAGGTATTATATCTGAACAACTTGGATTGAATAAATTCTATGCAGGGTTATTACCACAAGATAAGGTGGAAAAATTAGAAGAAATCTTTAGTGAAAAATCTAAAAATGGTAAAGTAGTGTTTGTGGGAGATGGAATAAATGATGCTCCGGTTTTAGCAAGAGCAGATATAGGAATAGCTATGGGGGGAGTAGGTTCAGATGCAGCAATAGAAGCAGCAGATATTGTAATAATGAATGATGAACCTTCAAAGATAACTAAAGCCATAGATATAGCAAAAAAAACAAATAAGATAGTTTGGCAAAATATAATTTTTGCTTTAACAGTGAAATTTATAATATTAGCATTAGGAGCATTAGGGTATGCAACAATGTGGGAAGCAGTATTTGGCGATGTAGGAGTTGCATTAATAGCTGTTTTAAATTCAATGAGGGTCTTAAAAACAAAATAATATATTAAGCAAAACCTTATGTTGATATCAAAATTATCAATATAAGGCACATAAAAAAATAACAAGTCAAATATACTAGTATATTTGACTTGTTATTTAATTTCATGTGTCTAAGGTCTTATCTTACTATTAACGATATTAAATTTGTAAAGAAAAATATTTCCATATGGTATAATATAGGTATTAAGAAACTATAAGGGGGACAAACAGTGAATGTAGGTGCAGACAATGTGAAAAAAATATTGATGGCATCAGCAATATCTAATGGAATATTAATGGCATTCTTAATATTAATAGCAGTATACAATATTTTATTTCGATGTTCAGATGGATATATAAAGGTTTCTTATACCAATGGTGGAATTATATGTTTGGCAGCATTAATAATAATAGTTATAAATATATATTTTACAGTTAAATCGTTATATTCATCTATTTTTAGCCAAGATAAAAATAAAGGGTTTATAGAGACAATAGATTCATTAAGTGATTTAAATAAAACATTGAGGTCTCAAAGACATGATTTTGTAAATCACTTGCAAATAATATATAATCTTATGGAGTTAGAAGAATATAGTGATGCAAGAAATTACATAGAAAAGGTTTATGAAGATGTAATAAGAGTAAATAAAGCATTAAAAACTAAAAGCGCAGCTGTCAATGCTATTCTTCAAGCGAAAACAATGTACGCACAAAAGAGAAATATAAATGTAAATTTATATGTAAATACTTCGCTTAAAGATTTACCGCTTCCAGATTGGCAGTTCTGTAGAATAATAGTAAACATAATAGATAATGGAATATACGCACTGATGGAAAAGAAAGATAATAGAATATTAACCATAGAACTTTTAGAAGATATGAGAAATTACAAGGTTACTATATGTAATAATGGAAAAGAAATTTCAAGTGAAATAATTGACAAGTTATTTGATGCAGGATTTTCAACCAAAGGGAAAAATGGAACTGGAATGGGTTTATCAATTGCTAAAGAGATATTAAATGAATATGGTGGAGATGTAATAGTTGAAACTAATAAGATGGAAACAAAATTTATAGTTTCAATATTGAAAAAGAGTAAGTTTGAGATTGATTAGATGACATTTGAATATATTAAATGTATTGTTTATAAATTATATATGTATATAATCTGAAAATAATATTAATATATATATAGAAGTAAGTTACAAGTCATAAGTTTAGGAAATTGAAAATTGAAGATGAAATTTTCAACTTTCGACTTTACAACTTTAATAAGTAGGAGGTGGTAGGGAAATGATAGAGTCAATTATGATCAATATAACATTAGTACAAGCATTGCTTTTCATAGCAGGAATTGTTTTGGTAATAGTAGAAATGTTTATACCAGGCTTTGGAATACCGGGTATACTTGGTGGAACTGCATTGATTGTAGCAATAATTTTAACAGCGGAAACTGTTTCACAGGCAATAGTATTAACAATTATAATAGTATCAATATTAGCAATAGCTTTCACCATAATGTTAATATTGTTGACTAAAGGTAAGCTATCAAAAGTAGTTTTAGAAAACAAGTTAGATAAGGAAAGTGGGTATATAGGAACAGAAGATCTAGACTATTTCTTGAATAAGGAAGGTATTACCACTTCAGTATTAAGACCCTCTGGGACAGCAGATGTTGATGGAATAAGAATGGATGTAGTATCAGAGGGGGACTTTATAGAAGCAAATACAAAAGTAAAAATAGTAAAGGTTGAGGGAAGAAGAATAGTAGTAAAAAATATTAATTTTTAAATAAGGAGAGATTTATATGGGAAATGTTATAGGAACAATAGTACTTTCAAGCTTAATAATCTTATTTTTAATTTTATTCTTTGTCTTTGTGCCAATTGGACTTTGGATTTCTGCATCAGCAGCTGGGGTTAAGGTAGGTATTGTAAATTTAGTAGGTATGAGGCTTAGAAGAGTAGCACCAAGTAGAATAATAATACCTCTAATAAAAGCAACTAAGGCAGGATTAGATGTGACAGGAAATCAATTAGAAGCACATTACCTAGCAGGAGGTAATGTTGACAAGGTTGTAGATGCATTAATAGCAGCACATAGAGCAAATATAGAGTTGTTATTTGAAAAGGCAGCTGCTATAGATCTAGCTGGTAGAAATGTATTAGAAGCTGTTAAGATGAGTGTTAACCCTAAAGTTATAGAAACACCTAATGTATCAGCAGTATCAAAAGATGGTATAGAACTTCTTGTAAAGGCTAGAGTTACAGTAAGAGCTAATCTTGAAAGATTAGTAGGAGGAGCTGGTGAAGCTACAGTTCTTGCAAGAGTTGGAGAAGGTATAGTTACAACAGTAGGTAGTGCTCAATCACATAAAGAAGTTTTAGAAAATCCAGACAAAATATCTAAGGTAGTTTTATCAAAAGGATTAGATGCAGGAACAGCATTTGAAATACTATCCATAGATATAGCCGATGTGGATGTAGGAAGAAATATAGGAGCTCAACTTCAAACTCTTCAAGCAGAAGCAGATAAAAACATTGCACAAGCTAAAGCTGAAGAAAGACGTGCTATGGCCGTTGCAAGAGAACAAGAAATGAGAGCTACTGTTGTAGAATCAGAGGCAGAGGTTCCAAGAGCTATGGCTCAGGCATTAAGAGAAGGAAAACTTGGAATAATGGATTATTATGATATGCAAAATGTAATAGCAGATACAAAAATGAGGAATAGTATATCTACACCTGGCAATAATCCTCAAAAGCAAAGTGACAATAGAGATAAATAATCATGAGAGAGTGATATAAATGAAAAGTTCAAATGGATTATTTGATATGGAAACTGCTGCAAAATATGCAAAAGCATTAGCTAAATACGGGTTGGATTTAGATTTAGATGAAAAAATTGATAAGGTTAAGTATAAATATAATGAAAATCATTCTTTAAAAAGCAATAAAGAAGACGAGGATGTTTTAGATGATGACTTTGGATCAAAAGATGAATATTTAGATTTAGAAGAAAATGAATGTGGTTTAGAAGAAGAGAAATCAGGTGCTATAAAGGCTCAAGCGGAAAGAGATTTTAAGCTTAGCGAGCTTAGAATGAAGAATGAAACACAAAATATAAGCTATGACAACGTAATACTAGATAGCAAGTCTTTAAGGGATGCAGTAATTTTAAAAGAAGTACTAGATAACCCACGTATTGCTAAAAGAAGAAAAAGATATTCTAAATCTAGGAGTGAAAGAATTTGAGTTTAAATATTTTACTAGTAGATGATGAATGTGTAATGAGATCAATACTAAAGAAATCTATAGAAAAGCTAGATGGATTTAATGTAGTAGGTGAAGTTGATAGTGGAGAAGAAGCTATAAAGATTTTTGCAAAACTTAAACCTGAAATCGTAATTTTAGATATAGAAATGAATGGAATAAACGGGGTTGAGTGTGCAAAAGTTTTAGTAGATATAGATCCAAGAGTCAAAATAATATTTGCAACAGCTCATTGTGAATATATGATGGATGCTTTTGAATTATATGCTTTCGATTATCTTATAAAGCCATTTAAGATAGACAGAGTATTTAAGACATTAGAAAAAATAAAATATCTAACAGAAATAGAAATTCCTAAAATACCCAATATCGAAGAAGACTTAATGTTTGATAGACTGATTATAAAAAATAAAGAAGGTATAAGTTTTATAAATACAGCTGATATTGTTCTTATACAAAGAGAACAAGGAATGACTGTTTTATATCTTAAAGATGGAGACAGTATTATTACTTCAGAGGGATTAGGAGATTTAGAAGATAGATTAGATAAGAGAGTGTTTTTTAGAAGCCACAAATCATATATTATAAACTTGTCAATGATAAACAAAATTTATCCATATGGTAGATGGACCTATGTTGTTAAATTTAAGAGTATAAATCAGGATGCATTATTAACTCATGAAAAGTATGAGGAGATAAAAAAAATATTTAAATAAAAAGATAGCTGTTAATGAACTTAAAAATCATTAGCAGCTATTTTTGTTTAAGGCATCTTCAAAAAATAATAGACCAGTATTCATAATACTTGGAATCTGTGGGCTATTATTTTTTTAGATACCTAAATATTAAATTTTTTGAATAAATAAGGGGCTATAGCTACAATCCAAAATGTTAATAAAAAATAGCGTATAAAATGAAAAACACCCGAATTTGGGAAGATAATTTTAAGCCCAGATTTAATTAATACTATAACTATAAGACCTAAAACAATTCTTTTAATCTTATTTCTAAAACAATATGGAATTTCAAAATTTATATATTTTAATTCAATTATGTAACCAACAAAAGCACCTGAAAAACCAGAGATGGATTTTATAGAATCAGTGCTGTTGAAAAATGGTAGAGCAATTAAGAATGGTATTAATAAAAATAATAATATAAATGGGTTGTTTTTATTAATACTCTTATTGAAAACAAAGTTTGAAATTAAAACGGATATAAAACCAAAAATAGTTCCCAATAATACATCTTTAGGCCAATGAACCCCTAAATAGAGTCTAGATATTCCTACAAGTAAAATCATTATTATTGAGAATATAGAAAACCATAAACTTTTAATTTCTACGGATAGAGAAGACAATAATGTTGTGATACCTTGAGTATGTCCACTAGGAAAAGAATATCCTGTAGCAGTATGTTTTCTAAGACTTCTAATACCATCAACTCCTATTGGACGAGGTGCTTTAAAATAATCCTTTATAACACCGTTTAAGCTCATGCTAGTAAAAAATGAAAACATTAATTTATAGCCATAATTTTTATTTATGGTCCAAAAAATCATTAAGAATACAATTATACCTATAGCTTCTTCTCCAAACATAGTTATTAAGTTAAACAAAGCATCTAAAAATGGGGAAGAAAACTTTTGAATCCAAAGAATTATTTCCAAAATAAAACCTCCTACAAAAAAGTACATATTCTATCATTATAATACATAAAATGCCATTGACAAAGATACATATTTTAAATATACTTTAATCTGTGATTTGATAAATTTCAAGCATTAAAAATTTATTTTTAGATAGGGTTTTTACTTTTAAACCTAGACTTTATTTTGAAAGAAAAGAGGCTTATAGTATATTTTATATACTTAAGTCTCAATTTTTTTATGTGAAGGAGAGAATTTATTTAAGTAACAAAGTTAATTAGTAACAAGTTAATGATGTTTTTCTTCACGTTGTTAGGAAAAGCTTGAAATTGTATGTCTCACTTTTCGATTGAGATGAATTTTAAATTTTTGAGAGTAATTTATTTAATATATTTGGGTGGTTTGTTATTATTATATCTATATTTAGAGAAATTAGTCTTTTCATATGATCTTCATTATTTACTGTATAAGTATTTATAGAAAGATTATTTTTTTTAAGCTTTTTTACTATATCTTCTTTTAAAACACTAAAATATTGGGGATGAACACAATCAGCTCCAACTTTTAAACAATATTCTTGGGGTTCATATAAATCAGCTTCATATAATAATCCTGTTTTTATGGATGAATCTATATTCTTTACTTTAATCATAGAATAGTGATTAAAAGATGAGAGTATAACTTTATTTTGCATATTATATTTATATACTAGATTTATAACATGTTCTTCTAAGCCATCATAAGGTATTTCTGTATTTTTAAGTTCTAAATTTAACATTATACCTTTATCCTTGGATAATTGGAGTAATTGCTCAAGAGTAGGGATTTTTTCATTTTTAAATTTATTATTAAATTTTATGCCTGCATCTAGATTATACAACTCTTTAAAGGTATAATCTTTTATATAACCTGTTCCAGTTGTAGTTCGATTGAGTGTTTCATCATGGCATAATACGGCTACATGATCTTTAGTAAATTGAACATCAGTTTCAATACCGTCACAACCATTGTCGCAAGCTTTTAGAAATGCTATCATCGTATTTTCAGGATATTCACCGCTAAATCCTCTATGAGCGAAGTTTAATGTTTTATCCATATAAGTTACCTCCTTAAATTATATCTTTTAATATATTCTTTAAAAGATTACCTAATCCTTTTAAAGTATTAATTGTATTGTTACAAAATGTTAAGAAAATATTAAGAGTTATTTAAGACTATTTTTAATGATATGTGTTATGATATTGTTAAGATAAATATTTTATTAGAAAGAGGAATGTGTATGTATAATGGTAGAAGATCAACGGGCAGCTTGAATAAGTTTATAACCATGGCTATTGTATTAGGAATAATCATATTATTAATAATAGGATTGATACATTTAATTCCTTATATAGTAGGATTAGTATTAATAATTATGGCATATAAATATGTTAAAAATAATATTTGGTATAAATTTAAAAGAAAAAGTAATAATAAAAATAACAATGAAACTATTTTTACAAATAAATCAAACAGATCAAACAAAAGCGATGACTTTAAGGTACCAGACGAATTCAAGAATAAAAAAGTTGTAGTGGATGTTGAATACAGAGAATCCTAAAATAAATCCCCTCTATTTTTATAGAGGGATTTATTTTTTACTCTATAGGATAGTACAGATTTTGAATTTGTGGATAACTTTATTAAGTGTTGAAACATATAGAACTTTAAGTTGAAAACTTTAATGAGTTACAAGTTATGAGTTACAAGTGATAAGCGGATTGCTCCCCGCTATCTGGACTAAAGTTACTCATTCTAAAGTTTTCTCAAAATTTTAAGTTAAGCTGAAATTTTATTTTTATAATATTCATGTGGGGATACATATCCTATAGAGGAATGTATCCTTTCATGGTTATATCTATAAACATAATCATTTAAATCATTTTCTAACTCTTTTAATCTCCAATACATTTCATTATTAAGGCACTCTTCTTGAAGATATCTGTGATATGACTCAATAAAAGCATTGTAATTAGGACTCCTTACTGGAATCCTTTCATGAACTACTTTTTCATCCATACATCCCTTTTCAAATACACCACTAATAAACTGACTACCGTTATCGGTACGTAGTACCAAGCCACTGTCCAATCCTTTTAAATTTCGATTATATAAACCT
>NZ_FOKI01000018.1 GCF_900111985.1 Clostridium frigidicarnis | reverse complement strand
CTTGTAGCGGATTACTCCTTTCATCACTTTGAGATGCCTCAATGTGACAATATGCGGTATTAATCCTCCTTTCGGAGGGCTATCCCCCACTACAAGGCAGGTTGCCCACGTGTTACTCACCCGTCCGCCGCTAGATTGTTTCCGAAGAAACTCTCTCGCTCGACTTGCATGTGTTAAGCACGCCGCCAGCATTCATCCTGAGCCAGGATCAAACTCTCAATTTAAAAAGTTTAATCTCTTAGCTTTTCGCTAATTATTTACTGTAAAAGAATTGCTGGTTCTTTATCTTAATCTGTTTAATTTTCAAAGACCAATTTGTTTGCCGCTTCATGCGACTTCCTTATATTATCACTTCTAATTTTTTTTGTCAACTTTTTTTTAAAAGTTTTTCAAATTTAATTTTTGAAGTTTTTCTGTCGCTGTAACTTCTTGTTATCTGCAACGATATTTATATTATCATATGTTAATTGGTATAGAATATATTTTAACCCTATTTTATTGATTTATTTTGTTTTTTCTCTGAAATCCTAAAATTTAATTCTATTTCCTTATGTTGATACGCAAGGAAATGTTTATTTATATAATTATGTGATTTAAAAGGTTTAATCCTATTCAAACCTTTTAAATCACATAATTAAACATATTTTTAATACTTTTAAACATTATAAACTAATCTTAATTACTTAAATTACCTTTTTAATATGTAGTAACCATCAATATATATTTAAATTATTTGTACATACTATACTTTTAAAAGATAATTGTTTTATCCTCTCACCTCTTTTTACAGTGCACAAATCAAGCATTGAAGGGTACAGTATCTCTGTATTAAATTAACTTACCAAGTTAAAACCTGTAATTTATTACTTTCTAACTTTATATCCTATTAATGTTAGTTTTTCTTAGCTTTAAATGAAGTAACTTCCTTTTAATCAAACTCCACCTGAAGCTAAGAATAACTTTTCATATATTTATTGTACTTAATAATTTTTAATAATATTTTTCTCCCTTTATTCCCTTGGGTATTTTTTTGTTTACTCTATCTCTTCTAAACATTAATGTTTCTTTATATCTATTATCCTCTTCTCTATTATGTATATTATTTTCCCCAATACTTTCAATCCCTTCGATATATTCATCGAAATTTTGTAAAACTCCATCTTCTCCTAAACTCTTTACTTTCTTTGCTATCGCTACACCTGCACCTACGCCTACACTTATTCCAACCATTGCTAATGCTGCTATTAAACCTTTATTATTCTTTCTTTTCTTTTTTATAAATTTCATAAAAGCAAGAAAAGCTTTTCAAATAAAATAAATACTTATTTTACTTTTAGCTATTCTCTTTCCTCCCTTCTATTATGTTTCTGTTCTTCTTTATTCTACCTAAATATTATATAATTTATTCTTATTATAAATTGTATAACATTAACTGTTAATTTCTCTACCATTCCTATATTATCTAACTATACTATTTGCATTTTTTTATATGCAACTATTTGTTTTGCATTAATTTAGAAAAACATATTTTCTAATTGCTAAATAAAATTTACAACTCTCATAGTATAACTATTATTTTTGAATATAATAGTTATATACATTATAATTAATGTTAATACTTTAAAAATCAAGTATCGACAACTACGGAGGTAATTATGGTTACATTTATACTTGAAAACCTCATTTATATCTTATTTTTCATAAACATAGTAATTTCTTTAGCTATAATAGCCTTAGAACGTAAAGAACCTGAAAAAACTATCGCTTGGTTACTTGTTTTTATCCTTTTACCTCCTATAGGCTTTATATTATATATTTTTATAGGTCGTAATTGGAAACTTAAAACTCTTAACAAAGGGCTTTCAAAGGAAATGAAAGATCTTGTGAATCCCATAATAGATAGAATAGAAGATAAATCCTATAAAAATCTAATGGAATTAGTAGCTAACAACAGTCAATCTCCTATTTTTGTTAATAATGCAGTTACAATCTTGAATAATGGTGAAGAAAAGTTTGACGCATTGAAAAAAGAACTATTTAAAGCCAAACATCATATCCATTTAGAATATTATATAGTTAAAAATGACTCCATTGGAAATGAGATAAAAGATATTCTAATTAAAAAATCAAAGGAAGGTGTCAAAGTTAGGTTTATAATGGATAGAGTTGGTTCTATAAGACTTAAAAAATCCTATATAAGAGACTTAGAGCGTAATGGTATAGAAGTTGCCCAATATTCATATTTTTTAGCACCTCTTTTAAGAAGAATAAACACACAAATTAATTATAGGAATCATAGAAAAATTGTTGTTATTGATGGTAAAGTTGGCTTTTTAGGTGGAATAAATATAGGAGACGAATATCTAGGAAAAAGTTCTCTTGGATTTTGGCGTGATACTCATATTATGATAAAAGGTGATTGTGTATTAGGGCTACAATCTGTATTTCTTGATGATTTCTTAACTATTGAAAAAGCTAACAATAGATATACTTTCTACGATAAAGAATTTGATAGATATTTTCCTACCTTAGAAAATGAAACAGGAAATTGTATTATGCAACTGGTAAAAAGTGGACCTGAATCAACTTATCCTTCGATAATGCAATCTATAATTAAAATGATATATATTGCAACTAGTCATATATATATAACTACGCCTTATTTTGTTCCGCCTGAATCTGTAATGGAAGCCTTAAGAACTTCTATTTTATCTGGAGTTAAAGTTAAAATATTAGTTCCTGCTAAACCAGATCACTTGACCGTCTATCTAGCATCAAAAACATATCTTTCAGAACTAGTAGATTGTGGAGCTGAAATATATTGCTATAATAAAGATTGTTTTATTCATGGAAAAGTATTAACTATTGATGGAAAAATGTCTACTGTTGGAACTGCAAACATGGATAGACGAAGTTATGAACTTAACTATGAACTTAATTCAATAATATATAATGAAAACATAACTATGGAATTAGATGAAAAATTTATGGATGACCTACGATGCAGTACAAGATTATATTCTGAAGACTTTTCAGATATAACGAAGGTTGAAAAATTATTACAAGGCATAGCAAGAATTTTCTCTTCGCTTTTATAGAATGAAGATTTATTCAGTGGAATTTCCTTTTTGCCATCTTAATGTTATATAACTTAAGTTTTTATATCATTTTAATAGAAAAGACCCTCATACACTAACAAAAGTATTGAGGGTTCTTTTTATCTAAATATAAATTGCTTTCTTTCTTTTGACTTATTAATAAGTGTTATTATTAGAGCAAATATTAAAGCTCCTGAAGTATCAATCAAAACATCTTTAAAACATCCAAGTCTTCCCGGTATAAATGTTTGGTGAAATTCATCACTACATGCATACAAAAATGAAAATCCTAATGCAATCCACTGTGCAAACCTAAATGCATAATCTTTGAATACTCTATAAGCCAAGAAGCATAATATGAAATATTCAGTCATATGTGCACCTTTTCTTACAATAAAATCTGCCATATCTCCAAAGATTCCATTAACATCTAATCCTAGAAAGGTTAATATATTGATGGCTAATTGACTTTTCTCACTAGATTCAGTTCCATCTTGTTGAGAAAAAATAAAAATAACTACAATCCATGTTACTAATAGACATATGTTTAAAACTTTCCTGTTTTTCATTTTCATTGCTTGTCCACCTCTTCACTGATTCTAAAATTCCGTACAGTATATATACTTTATCATTTTAAAATACTTTAAGCAAAATTTTATATTTAAAATTTTTTCATAAGGCACATGAAAAAAAATAATAATTATAATATTACACTTATACATATTTAAGTCATTAATAATCCAAAACCTATTAAAGGTAATATTGATGATAATGCTATTAATGTTTTGCTTTTAAGATTCTTCCTAGAAGTCATCATTGTAAATCCTATCACCCCTAATAAAATTAATATAAATCCAAATACTCTATTTAAAGCACTTACTATCATTATAATACCTCCTAATATTTAAATAATTCTTATCTTAAGCTTTAGTTCTCCTAAAAATTACTCAATCTAAAGCTTAGAAGAACCTATCTAATAGCATAGACTTGCTTGCTCCAACTTTTAAAATTAAATTATTAGCAATATATAATTGCTAAACGAACTATATATATATTTTATTACTTATTATTAGGACAATCCATAACAAACAGCTTACAAAAAAGATAAATAGCTTACAATTTTGTAAGCTATTTATCTTTTTAAAATTCTTATCTAACAAAGTCATTGTATATATATCCTGGTCTATTTGCATCATCATACATGTACACGTCAAATAATGGTTTTATGCTTTCATTCTTTAATGTATATCTATCATTAAATCCTTCAATTGTATATTTAAAAGTAAACGTCTTTCCTTTACATGTAGCATCAATATCTCCATAGGTAAGATTTTCTCCTTTGGTTTTACTAATTCCATTTATTACAACATTATCATACCAATCTTCCCCATACTCTTTAGAAATATCTTTATTAATTCTTTCCAAAAGATACTCTAGCCAGTAATTATAGGTTACCCCTCTGTAGTATTGTACAGCATAATCTTTTATGGCATCCTCCCTAACAACTGCTCTCATTAAATCTGTATCATTATCATGAACAGCCTTTAAAAAAACATTGTAAGCTCCATCTGGTGTCATTGTACATTTTCTATCCAGTTTGTACGTGTTCAATTTTTTAGGGTATTCATATATTGGAACTTTATAATAACAATAAGTAGATATAACACCAATTATTAACACAACTATACAAATAGGAATTGACCACCAAGCACTAATTTTTCTCATACTGTTTTTTTTCTTTGATTTAACGTCACTAGTTTTCTCCACAATAAAGCCCCCTATCTCAATTATTTAACAAATTTACTTTATTATATTTTACATGTAATTTATTCCATTATATATTAAATATTTTTTAATTGATAAAATTATATATTTTTTATTTCATACCTATTCTTTTAAGCCAATATATCTTATAACTTTAATATATGTTTAATGCTGATTCACAAACCCAAAATATATCTCATTGAAATAATTAAGAATATACCAAGGTATTTTTAATCTCCATCTTATTTGTATAAATATTTAACTTCTAAATTTTTTCTATCTCTTAATTTTATTATATAAAAAAACTTATTTTTTAGTTAGTTAAAAAAGTCACTTTTTCACAATGACAAATGTAATATTTTTACTATCAAATTCTTTTTTATTCGATAACCATCTTCCCTTATAAGCGAATCTCCTAAAAAGCGATAAATAACATGCTTTATGCATGTGGATTGTTTTTTATTTTCATAGTATTATAAATCCATGCTATAAAAATAAACCACTAAAACTATTGAATAGTCTTAGTGGTTTTGATTTAAAAAACAATGAAAAATATATTTAATTATCTAAACTTCTTGTTAATTCTATTTATTGCATTTTATACTTTATTCTTAAGTAAGCATATACTGGACATCCTAACATCATTAGTAAAAATCCATACATAACCGTTTCTGCTCCTGAACCATATATAGTCCACATAGCATATATGAATCCCAAAATAGGAATTATACTTTTCTTCAGTAGTTTTTTGCTCGTTAAGGCCTTGTTTCTAGACAATATGATTATATCTGAAATAGCAGTTATTCCGTATATAGGCAAATATGATAATGTAGCTAGTAATGTTATTACACTTAATGCACTTGAAAACCCTTTTGAAAAGTTCATTAATAGTACAATATTAGTTAATAATGAACTTACTATCAACGCAACATGAGGAGTACCATACTTTTTATGCTTTTTAGCAAAAAATTTAGGGAATATTTTATCCTTTCCTGCTGCATATGCTATTCTAGCTGATGACAATATCCATCCTAGTGCAGTTCCAAAAATACCTACTACTATAGATGCATTTAAAATAGATACTATTTTAGATCCATATACTTTAGCAAATATATCAGATATAGGAGCTTCACTTATCATTAAATCTTGTTGACTCATAGCTCCCATAGCTACGAAACTTATTAATATATAAAATACACAAGCTATCAATATCCCATAAATAGTACTCTTATATATATTTTTTTCTGGATTTTCTATTTCTCCACCTGTAACACTTGCACTTTCTAACCCGACAAATGCCCATAAGGTTATTGTTGCTGCTGCTGGTAATGTTTCTATTCCTTTCCCTTGTGGAAACATAGGTGTAATATTTGATACATCAAAATTCATTCCAGCTATTATTATAAAGATAAGTAAAACTAATAATTTAAATACAGTTATTCCACTTCCAATTTTACCTGCGATTTCAACACCTTTTATGTTTAAAAAAGTTACCGTCCACAAAATCCCTGAGCACACTAAAAATCCCACAATTTTATTTGTATTTATTATTGGAAATATAGCTCCAGCATAGCTTGCTACAGCTATTATAACCGCTGCATTTCCAATCCATGATCCATTCCAGTAAAGCCATGCATTAGAAAAACCTATAAAGTCTCCAAATGCCTCCTTTCCATACTCATATGGCCCGCCAGTTTTGGGTATAGATGATCCTAATCTTGCAAAACTAAATGCTAAAAATATTGATCCTATACCTGTTATTAACCAAGCTAATATTATAGAACCTGGTCCTGAAGCATGTGCTAATGTATTAGGCAACATGAATATTCCTGATCCAACCATATTACCCACGACTAAAGCTGTTGCCACAAATAGAGACATTTTTTTCTTCTGCATATTCTTTGCATTGTCCATACTTTACCCTCCTATAAAAAAATTACACTGTTAATATTATCCTTATGGTAATAAATATACCATATAATTGCATTAAAATCCAAAAAAAACCCTGAGCATAACACTCAGGGTATATAACAAAATAATTTATTTAAATACTCCATGAATGATAGCTCATCACAAATACTATTGTGACAGTTTTACACATATTATATGTAAACCCAGTTAATTAGTTTTAAAGCATTAACTAAATTACTTCGGCGAAATTTCCTTTCCAACATCTTCATCGTGCTTATCTCTAATGCTGTACTATTAAATAACGCAACCTCTATCTTTATTTTTAATTTTAAAAGCTATGTCATTATATTATTTATTTTTATATAAGTCAATTGTTTTTTAATTTATCAATTTTCAAAAAGAAAAAACACTCCTAATATCTAGTATTTTTTCTTTTTCTATACTTTTTTACTGTTACTATGGCTGTTGAAGGTTGCTTTTGTATCCATCTTATAAATCTTGATAGTTTATAATCATTTTTTAATCTTTTAATTGTGTAAAGTCTATATGATAATTCCATATTATTATATAGTGCATGAATTTGTTTGTGACAAGGAATGCATATCATACAGGTCTCTAAATACCTGCCTCCATATTGTATTGGTATTAAATGATGTTCTGTTAATTCAACATTATCTCTTTCGCAAAATTCACATTTACCTTGCATTAACTTCACCACCTGATACTATAAGTAAATTTTTACAATATGGACAAAATCATCTATCCATTGAACAAATAAAGCATTTGACTTTATATTAAAGCCAAATGCTATTATTTGCTTAAAATTAAATTTTATTACTTGCTTCTCAAACAAACCTCTAATTCAAGGTCAGATTCTATTGTATATCCACAGTTAATCCTAGAAGATATATTCTTTAAGCATACTTTTAAATCTAAATTCTCTATACTATTAACACCTGATGGTATTCTGATAATTAAATTAAAAGGAACTTCACTGCATACTTTTTTATGACAATCATATCCCTTATCATAAATATATTCTGTTTTAACAACTCCTGAAACTCTTAGTCTATTGTTACGACCACAGCCACCAATTCTATCAACTTTTGTAATCTCAACTTGTCCTGTAGAATCTATTATCCCTATAGCTGGTCCCATTTGACAACTTAATCTTACTATATCCTCTAATTCTACTTCTCTACATTGATTAAATCTTACACCTATAGTAACAGTGTTTGATCGTATTTCTTCACTTACTATTCCGTTCAATATAGATACTCCAAAAGCTGTATTACGTATTCTACATCCTTCTCCCATAGCCTCAACTCTTGCTTTGATATAAACGCTTACTGTCTCATGAGGTGCTATTTGTCCTAAATTTATACCCCTTGACAATCTACAACAATTATATTTTTGACCTCTTGATAGTACCTCTATACATCTTAAGGCTGGACTTAATTGATCTCTTAAAATAAAGCTTTCTATGGTTGCATGACATCTATTGGTTATATCTATTGTATAAACAACGATTTCTCCTAATTGAACGCGTTCTTTATTTACAGATTTGACCATTTCCGCTTCAACACGCATTATTCTTGTAGTTACAGTATTGCTGTGAGCTTTTTCATTTACTCTATCTCCACAATCATATGGAACATATGAATAACAAACTACTGCAAAGTTTTCTACTAATTCTGAACTACATTCTTTTACTACTACTTTAAAAGTTATACTTACACATTCAGAAGGTTTTATTGTTTTTATTAGAATATCAGTCCAACGGCATGCATTAACTTTTCTATTGTTAATCCTTAAACTACCACTTACATAACATAAACATTTATCTAAACAATCCTTAACGATAACATCACACGCTGGAGCTGTTCCAATATTTCTTATAGTTAAGCAATATCTTAAAACTTCTCCTTGACATGCTATTTCTTTATCAACTGATTTTTCTACTATAAGCTCTGCCTTATTATAATTATGATCATCACAATCACAATCACAATTCCAATCACAATCAGAATCAGAATCGGAATCGGAATCAAAGTTACAGTCATTATCCCAATCTTCTTTGTCACATTCATTATCTCTTATATTTTCATAACACTCATTTCGTGAATCTCTACCACAATTGTTATCTTCTCTTAGTGAAAAATCCCAACTATCATTGTTAGAAAATGAAGAGTTAGAATTGTCATCATTTATACGTACATCTTCTACTTCAAACATAAAATTGTCATCCGACATATCAAAATAATCATTTAAATCTTCATTCTCATAACAATTACGATCGTCATCATTATTACAATGGAATTTATTTTTACCCATATATTACTCACCTCTACTAAAAATTATTCATTTGTTTAATGTATAATATATATTATGTGAGCTCCTTACTATTGTTACATATTTAAACTTTTTAAATATACTTTACCTATTACCATTAATTACTTTATTTTCAAACAAATTGTTATTATAGATATTACATTTGAGCTGTAATATTAAACTATTATCATCATTTATTTTTAATACATCTTGTATTATGCCTACATAAATGTTTTCTTCTTCTAAAAAGCTGTATTTTTTAGGTATTAAAACATCAAATTGTATTTTTTCACTATCACACTCTCTATATAAGTCTGTTTTAAAAACAATACTTAAAATTATTTTTAAAATTATTCGTTCAGTATCCTCTCCATAATTTTTTACTATGATTTTATTTAATTTAATATCTTTTACCTTAATTTTATAAAAAATATTTTCTAAAATCTTAGTATCACGATTTATAATAAAAGTTTTTTCAATACCTTTTAAAAAGTTTGAGTGAATATTTATATATAATGTGTTTCCATCTATGATTTTTTCTTCATATAAGTACTCTTCTTTTCTGTATTTAACATTTACTTTAGGTACCATAGATACAAGCTTCTCTGGTACTTCTATAATCTTAAATACTATTTTTATCGTACAACATTCTTGAATATCTAATCTTCTTAAAATCACCATATTTCTTTTGTTATAATCATACAATTTATCATTAATGTAAATCTTCTTTAATTGTAGAACCCCATCAAATTTGCCCCAAAATTTTTCTAATTGCAAATCAACTAATGGTATAGTACCTTTATTTTTTAGTGTAAATTGTACTTTTACTTCTTCATTTAATGCTCCTTCATTTACATCTGAAAAATTCTCTATTTTTAGTTTCAAGACATTTATCTTAATGTCTTTTAAAACTAAATTCTGCTCCTTAGATACTCCATTACTTAAAAATTTAAGTTTGCCTCTAAACACTATTCTACTTTCTATAGTTAAGGCTTCTACTTTTTCTATATAATTTATAGTCAATTTTTCATTTGGTCTTATATCGTCTAAAAATACTTTATTATATGAACCACTGTTTATCGACTTGGTATTTACTAATATACTTCTTGGTATTATTACTGCTCCTATGCATGGACTTATATTAAATTCTACATTTTCAAGCTTATATTGTTCATCATTATATATTTCAATTGTAAAATTAACTAGTTCTCCTAAAAGCACACTATTTTTATCGGTGTTAACATTTATCCTCAATCTATCACCACCAGCCCTAAAATATAAATCCCTTATTTATAATATGGTTGCAAGTGATTTTTGACACTTTTTCCCTTTTACTTAATGTATTTTACTTTTAAACATATTGAATGTGCCTTAACCCCAAAATTGAGGTCTAAGCAATCCAAACTAGCTGACTACACAAAGTATTGTAATATATAAAAACTTTATATAACTCAATTCCAATAACTCACTGCATTCAACAATTAGAATTCTTAACGACCTATAAAGTTTTTTATACCAACAATACTAATTATTTGTCAGATAATTTGCTAATGCTTAGACCTCACTTCTCTTTAGATAATTCTATATATATGTTGTAATTAAAAATCTGCATACAATTCAAGTATCGTTATATCAATTTTATGAATAAACATTATTAACTAGTGACTCAAATAAGCTAAGCTCTTTTGTATTACTTATTCCCTCACACTTGTTTTATGTAAGCTTTTTATCTATTTATATACTTCATCTACCTTTGTGACTATCCAAGAATCACTACCTTTATCATAGGTAAGTTCTGTCATAAAAGATTTATTTATAGTTTCTTCATTATAAGGTATAAATACTATGCTCTTTTGTTTTTGATAACTAATCTCCGCTATAGCATAGGTTTTATATTTTCCATCCTCATATTTCATTGATATATTGTTTTGTTCCCATTTCAAATCTTTAAGTTCATAACTATTTTTTATAATCATCCCTTTTTGATAATATTTGTTGTACAACTCATCTTTTATAGTGCTAGACGTATTCTTTATTTTATCTTTGTTTCCATCAGTTACCGCTTTAAATAAATCATTATAAAAATCCTTATATATACCCTCTAAGTGCATTCTTAAATTATCAGTTAATGGATTTAAATCAAGCTTTATCACACCTGAATCCCCTATAGTCTTTTCATCGCTTTTTACAATCCCCCACGGGAATTGTCTCTCTACATAAACATTACAACTACCATCAGATGGTATAGGCCCTATTTCTTTAAACTCATCCACTGTCTTTCCGCTATTATCTCCATTTATAAAAACATTGCTATCTCTATAGTTGCTATCAATAGTAAGTTTTACCCCTTTAAGTTTTACATCAATATTATTTTCGTATAATAGAACAGATATATTTCTTGATTCACTGATCTGCCCATACTCATTCTTATAAATACTCTTCAAATTATAGGTTCCAGGAAATATTGGTCCCACTTTAAAATATGAATCTTCTTCCTTTGTATCATAAACTTCTTTTTCATTTAAATATATTTTTGTATTTTCTAAATTAACATTAATATTTAAATTAACTGAAGATAATTCTATGTAATATTTTAATCCTAGAAACCCTTCCTCACTTTTTAACTTTAGTAAATCCTTAGATGAATCTTCATATCTTAATATATTCACAAATTCTCTTTTTCTATCCGGATTTTCATTTAAGTAATCCACAAAAGGTTTTATTGTTTCTTCATTAACTTCTAATTGTGGATCACCAGATTTCATATATTTGTATATTCTATATGGATTTTTACTATTTAAAGTTTTTTCAAATCCACTAATTACTCTACTTTTAGAACTTTTTGCTATTACATATGAAAAACTACCAAAGCCAACTAATAAAACAATTCCTACAATTATAATTATCTTTTGTTTGTTTGTAAGTTTTTTTAATTTTTCATTTACAAACCACTTTAACCATTTTGATATTTTATCTTTTAAGCCATAAAAATATTCTTTATTCATACGTTAAACAGAAATGATCATAGTCATTCCTATATTTGCTCCTCTCATCTCTGATTTTATTCCCTTTCTACTTTCTATCAATACTTAAATTTTTTAACTATTATTCTACCCATTATTAAATGCCTTAATAAAATAACGTCATTCTAATTAATAAACTTCATTTCAAATTATACTTTTTCATTACTTTTTAAATATACATAATATATATTTTAATATATATTATACCTAAGTATACACATTATATTACATATTATTATTATAACTATTTAATGATTATCCTAATAATTTTACTTATGTTTTAAATAACCACCACATATATCACTTATCAAAACTTATTTCACTTTCCAATCACTAACTTTCAATTTATAATTTATAGCTCATGATTAATCCAGTATTTGTAGTTTTAAAAATAAATTCTTCTTCTAATTATTAACACTAAAAATGTGTATGTTAAATTAAAAAGGATAAGCATAAATATCAATGCTTATCCTTTCTATATTATATAAAATAATGAGTAACGATACTTTATATACAATTTCATATTTTCTATAATTAGACTGCCTTAAAGAATACTTTATCTTACTCCAACTTCATACAAAACATATGAGTAAGCTATTATAATAATACATATTTCGAAACAATATATAAAAATTCTATATCCTTGAGAAACGGTATCCTTTCCTTTTGAAAGCTTTTCTCTTAAAGATGTCTTTTCAACGTCACTTTCTTCTCCATTTTTTCTTAAAGTCTTTCTAGGACTTAAGAATGCTATCAATCCTACTATTATATATAGAGCCATAGAATAAAATAATCCATTTGCTATATTAATTAAACCAAATTTAAATATAAACCCCAATATAGCAAAGATGATACAATATATGTTTCCAATTATAAAGGCTTTAAATATATTGTTTTTCATTTAGATACCCCCACCCTTAAACTTTTTTAATTATATCTTAAAACCAATTTAGTATTTTGTCAAAATATTCATTATTATTTGTTTCTTTGGATTTCAAAGAATTTATAGGTTATATTACCTTCACATCCACTCTTCTCTGAAATAACATTCCAGTCTTTAAAATCTATATTAGGGAAAAACGTATCACCTATAAAGTCTTCATAAATTCTTGTTAAATAAATTTTTTTTGTGTATGGAAGCAATAACGAATATATTTCTCCTCCACCTATAACAAATACCTCTTCATCACTTTCTACAAGGCTATGTAATTTATCTATAGAGTTTACAACTTTAACTCTCTCATCTAAAACTCTATAATCTCTATCTCTGGTTAAAATCACATGAAATCTATTTGGTAATATTTTAGGTAAAGATTCAAATGTCTTTCTTCCCATTATTATTACATTACCTTCTGTTATTTCCTTAAATCTTTTAAGGTCTCCTGGCAAATGCCACAATAATTTATTATTGCCTCCTATAACATTATTGTTACCAACAGCAACTATTGCACTTAACATAAGTACACCCCCTAAAATAATCTTATTGTGTTAATAAATTAAGGTTGTTCAACTTTTTTGTGGATGATGTGGACAAGTTGTGGATAACTTTCTGTGAAAAAAGTAGAATTATGTCGCACCATTGAATTTCTTAGATTTTACGGGGTTAGACAAATTATTTTCAACTTATTAAAATCTAATTTTTATATAAGTTTTCCACATTATTGAAAAGTTATGCACATTTCCTGTGGACAAGTTGTGATTAAGTCACCTTTTTTTGTGGTTATCTTGTTGATTATTAGCCTTAATCTGTTGAAAACCTCTTAATTTAACTATATCTTATCCACCAATAAATTTAAAGTATATTTTTTTACAATTTATATTGCTCTAAAATTCATCATAAATTATAAATTTTATCAAAATCTTACAAAATATACTATACCTTATATCCTTTAGTCTTAATATAGTTTTTCTTTAAAAGTCTATATATTTTTAAGTTCATTGATTTAATATCATATATGACATTAGCTGTGAATATATTTAATTAAAATTGATTAGGAGGCTTTATATGTTAACTTTTAATAATAAAACATTAAAAATTTGGTTTTTTATAGGAATATTATTTATTTTTACTATGGGTAGTTTACTTCACTTTACCTATACCTTATCTGGTAACAATAAAATTGTAGCTTTATTTAGTGCCACAAATGAAAGTGTTTGGGAGCATTTAAAATTAGCTTTATTTGGGACTATATTTTTTTCATTTATAGAATATTGGATGATTCTCGGAAATGTAAGAAATTATTTTTTTGGTAGGCTTATTGGCATTTTATCTATGATGTTTTTTATAACTATTATGTTTTATACTTATACAGGAATACTTGGTCATTCTATACTCCCAATAGATATATCACTCTTTTTAATTGGAGCTATAATTAACCAATTTGTATCTTACAAATTAATGATGAATGAAAATCTTAAAAATTATAATCTATACTCCTTTTGGGGACTACTCGGATTAATTTTCTTATTTTTTATATTTACATTTTATCCTCCAAATTTGCCATTATTCATGCCTTCTAATGAATAACAAGTTATGAGTGGCAAGTGACAAGTTAATGTTAAAAGTCACAGATTTTCTTAAAAATATTTTTACTTGCAACTTATCACTAATTAAAAACATCTTTAATCCTAGGTTTTATCAGTATTTTAGGATGAAAATTTTTTATACTTTCCTGACATTAAAAGAGGAGCCCATACATGGGCTCCTAATTTTTTTATTTAACTACAGTTAGTACTATTTCATTAACATTTTTAAGTTGATCTTCTACTTTTAATGTGATTTTATCTCCATTTTTTACGTTATCATATTTTAATTCAAACTCATATGTGTTAACACTTGGATCAGCAGGTCCATTAAATGTATTATCCTTTATAAGAGTTCCATTAGAATAGAACATATATCCAGATATATTGTCTGAAATTTTACCCTTTAATACAATTGTAGATTGTCCATAAGCATAAATCTTTCCATCTTCTATTTTAGGACTTTCTATTTGTATTTCTGGTTTAGTTGCATCACAATTTACCTTTGTTCCTTGATTAATAATTACAGTTCCATCTAAATCAACAGCTTTAATATTTACTGTATTCACACCCTCTTCTAAGTCTAAATAGCTTACAAATGATACATTTCCATTAACATCAGGTGCTCCAAATTCTGCTTCTTTACCATTTATCTCTAATGATTTAATTCTTCTTGATACCTTGCCTGTTACAGTTAAATTTTTGCTATTTATTTCTTTTGATCCTTTTTCAAAATCTTTGTCATCAAATGCTATAACCGCAGGATCTACTTCACCTAATTTTATAACTGTTGTACTACCACCTAAATTCATTGCATTATCAAATGCTGCTATAGTAATTTCATTTAAGCAATTATCTTTTAATCCTTTTACAACCTTATAATAAGATTTCTTTTGCTCATCATATTTAGGTACTTCATTTGTTGCATCTAAATTTATTTCTCCATTTATTAAAACTGGAAATTTTCCATTTGGATCTATTCCTGAAAGTTCATCTTTAGCATTAAAATAAACTTTATATTCGTCATCTCCAATCTTCTCATAACTTGATATTTTAACTTCTGGAGCCTTTAAATCAATCTTAACAGGTATTTCTATAGTTTGGGCTTTAGCATCATCGTAATCAACATACATACTTACCTTATAAGTGTATTGTCCTTCTGGTACAACTTCAGTTTTCCCAGTAGAACTGTTGTATATTGTTCCATCCCAAGCTAAATCTTTAAGCACATCTACCATCTTACCTGATCCACTAGATGCATTAAATATTTTCTTGTTATAATCCTTTACTTCTCCTAAGTTTCTTATAATCTCTCCTTTTTCATTTAAGATTTCGCCCTGAACCTTTTTAACGTTTCTCATTAGATATATCCCTGGCATTAAATTATCACATGAATTATCCTCATTAGGGCTTATGGCTATTGTGTTAGGATCTAATTCTACTCTTCCATTTTCTTCTTTACCTTGACCTATTATAGTTTGTTTATTTTTATTAACACTTACAGCTAAATTTTGTAATGTTGTAATATCTTCACCTTTATTTTTTAGAACCTCTAGGAATGGATGTAATTCCTTATCCCATATTGAATTAGTTGTAACACTTTCTTTAGCCCAATCTCCGTAGAATCCCATAAATGGAACAACTAAAGATGGTATATTTTTATCATCTGACTTAAGATTTACATAACCTTCTAAGAATCTATCTTTTGAAAGTTTTGAACCTACATTAAGTGTTACATTAACACTCTCAGTTCCATTAGGTGCTATAGTAACTGTGTTTTTATCAAATCCTATTGATGCTTCATCTTTACTAAGCTTAACATCAGTTATCATGTTTTTCGGAGTATTTTTGCTATCTTGTGATAGAACACCGCCTATATTTTCTAATGTATATTTAACTTCTTTATCTCCAAAATTCTTAAGATCTAATTTAAATGTTACTGTATTATCAAATTGTTTAAGTGCTACAGACGCTTCTCCATTATAAGTTGCAGTAACCCTATTTTTAACAGCATCTTCTATTTGTATTAATCCCGAACCTTGTCTTCTTGGTGATACTGGTACTCCCTCATTATTCTTATCTTCTTTTACTGAAGATGTATTCATAAATATATTTCTTGCAAGCTCTACTTTATCTCTTCCTTTTACCTCTGGTGCAAATTTATTTAATCCCTCTAATAATAACGCACTAGCTCCAGAAGCATGAGGTGCTGCCATAGATGTTCCACTCATATCTCCATACTCATTGTTATTTAATGTTGAATATATATGTCCACCAGGAGCTGCAATTTGAGGTTTGAATTCTAATCCTGGCCCCGGTCCCCATGATGTAAAATCTGAGTAATCACTTGTGTTAGCATTTTCTATACTGTCTGATGAAAAATCACCATTTAATAGTACTTTATTGCCTTTATCTATACTATCCTTTATAACTATACCTGAACTATTTGGAATAAAGATTGCTGGTATAGTTATATTTGGATCTGTTGCCATATTCATAATGGTTTCATCACCATCTTTATTGTATACAATAACACCTAAAGCCCCTGCTTCTTGAGCATTCATTATTTTTTCTATAAATGTATTGTTTCCTCTTTTTATTAATGCAATTTTATCCTTTAAATCTTTTCCTTCAAAATCTGATTTTTGGCCAACTCCACATTCTACTATTTCATAATCTTTATTCATTAAATTATCTATCTCAACTTGATGAGCAGCATATTGGGAATTTATAATTTTATTTCCATTTGAATCTCTTAATTCAATTTTGTTTATCATTGAATTTGTATTTTCAAAACTACTTATCATGAATGCATCTTTTCCCATTGCAGGACTACCTACTGTAGCTATATCATTTAATTCTGCAACTGGTTCCGGTGCTGTTGAGAAAGAACTGTTTCCTGCTGAAACAACAACCATAACTCCAGCATCTGCCGCTCTTTTTATTGCCACTTGCTCTGGATCATCGCTTCTTTGAAAACCTGCTGAAGATCCTAAACTCATGTTTATAACATCTGCTCCTAATGCAACGGAATCGTCTATTGCCGCTATAATAGAGTCTGCAAAAGCTCCTCCACCACTAGGTCCATTTGAAAAGACCTTCATAGCTAAAAGTTGTGCCTCAGGTGCAACTCCTTTTATAGACTTATTTTCTTTAACCTCATTTTCATCTCCATCTGCTGCGACTATACCTGCAACGTGACATCCATGAGGTGATTTACTATCTCTTTTATCTACAATTTCAGTATTGTTATCTGCATAGTTAAATCCAAAAGGTACTTTTTCTGAAAAATAAGTTTCAGCATCTTTATTTGCACGTAGCGCACCTTTAGACTTTATTTCATTAACTGAGTCTTTATTTAATTTTAATTTAGATTTATCTTCAGGTGCCTTAAAGGCTTTATTATTAAAATCTACACCTGTATCTATAATTGAAACAACTTGACCTTCACCTTTTAAGCTATAGTCCTTCCATACATCCTCAGCTTGAGTAAGTTTTTTAGCTGTATTCATATTTTCTGTATATTTTTTTGCCTCAACAACCTTAACAACTCCAGTCATTGATTCTATTTTAGGTATCTCTCCCCTTTTAATATCTACGCTAAATCCATTCATTACATTTGTATAAGAATGTAGTATTTTAGCCTCATCTAATCCCCTAACATTTTCTTTAATTGGCTGTTGAGATTCTTCTACTTCCCTTATCTCTTCTTCACCTGGAGCTACTCCCTTTGCAACCATCTGAGTTGCACATTGTCCATCCACCTCAACAATTGCCCTAACAACTTCATTTTGATCCTTAGTGTCATCAACCTTAAGTTTCGACTCATTAATCATTGGTAATATTTGATTTAATATTTGTTCTTTTGCTTGAACTGATAATGGAGCATTTAACAAATCATTGAGATTTTCTTCTGCATACACACTCTTTGGACTAAACCCTAATGCCATAGTTGATAGCATTGTCAATGAAACAACCTTTGCTAGCCCTGTCTTAAAACCTTTTTTCATGCCTTTTCCCCCTCATAATAGATCATAATTAATGCAATCCTTTAGGCACATGAAAGAAAATACCAAGTCAAAGATGCCATGTATATTTTGTGTCAGACAAGGAAGTGATATTAGTTCATAGCATAGACTATGGGCTAATATCGCTGACGCAGTATAGCACAAAATAAACTAGCATACTGACTTGTTATTTTTTTGAATGAGCCTTATATAAAAAGCCTATGCTTTTTATTTCTACTTATATTCTTTTACATTACTTTGTTGATAAGTAAGAAGAACTTCCCCATCTAATGGAGATTGTAAGCTATCTTTTAATGCAACTATTTTGCTACTAGTATTATCTCCTGTTTTAACTATTTTTTCGTAAGTTTCAGTTTTATCTTCTTTAAATTTTTTTTCATTATCTACATTAAAATAAGTTATTTTTATACTTTCTTCATCAAAATCCAACTTCATTAAACTTGAGACTTTAAGTATCTTACCTTTTTTCATATACTCTATAATAGATAAATTATCTTTATTTTTTTTGCTTACATTTTTTATGAAATCTTCAATTTGACTTAAATTAACAACTTCACTTTCATACCCTTCAGTTGTTTTAACAACAAATTTTTCATTAACAACTTTTGAGTACTCATATTCAGGTGGAACACAGCCTCTATTTTTGCTATACATCATATAGCCTCCACCCCCTAATATAATTAAAATAACTACTGTTATTAATATTATTTTATTTTTCTTATCCAATATTATTCCCCCTTAACTAGTCAAAAAATCATATAATATTTTTGTTAATTTTTTAATACAAAATGTCATTTTTTAGAATATTCCATCTTTTGTTCATGTGATTGTTTTTCTTTATTAAATAGAACGAATCTTAATTTAGTGGTATTCTTTTCACCATTTAAATGTTAAATGAATTTATTTATTTCACTTTAAACTGTGATTTAAGTAATTCATAACTATGAACTTTATTAATTAGAATTTATATATTAACTATATTCTTATTACTTTTAAATTATTTGTCAAAATAACCCGTATATTATTAAACATATATAAACCTCAATAAGGTATTGATATATGAACACGTAAAAATTCAATAATTCTGTAAATATAGTAATTCTATATATAATATCTATTTCCTTCCACAATTTAAAAGTTTTATAATATTTAAGATTGATTTAATATAAATTATATATTATTTATATAGAATTATTAACAAATACATACTTCAATTTACAATACAAAAATAAGGCATACTCATAATAATATATGAATATGCCCCTATAGATTATTATTATTTTAAAATCAGTAATCTATTTAACAACAGTTAAATTAACTTCAGTTTTATTTTCTACATCATCTATAACCTTTAAGTTTATATTTTGTCCATTTTTAACATTATCATATCTTAATTCAAAATTATATCTATTTATTTCTGTATTATTATAGCCACCTATAATTTCTTTCTTTATAAGTTCCCCATCTGCGTAAAATTCATAGTTATTTAAATTATCATAAACTATTCCTTTTAATATGATTTGAGATTTTCCATTTGTATATATTTTACCACCTTTTACTTCAGGATTAGTTATTGATATTGTTGGGTTAATTGTATCACAAATAAATTTTCCACCATAATCAATTATAACCTTTCCATCGAAATCTTCTGCCCTAATATTAACTGTATTAAACCCCTGTTTTAATTTTAAATCATAGCTAAATTTTACAATTCCATTTTCATCTGATTTTGAAAACTCTACTTCATTTCCACCTATTTTAAGTGATTTTATTTTTCTTGATACTTTTCCTGTTACAGCTATCTCATTTTTATCTACAATCATAGGTTCAACTTCAGTTGATATTTCTAACCCATCAACTTCAACCTTGGCTGGAGCTACATCTCCAATTTTAATAGCTATTGATGATGCTCCAAAATTTTTAGCATTATCAAATGCACCTACTGTTATTTCATTAAATGTATTGTCTTCTAGTCCTTTAAGAATTTTATAAAAAGCTCCTTTATCTTTATCATATACAGCTTCTTGTTTTGTAGCTTCTTCATTTAACTCTCCATTTATTAAAATAGGTATTGTATTCTTATTATCAAATTTTGACATGTTATCATTTACATTAAAATAAATTTTAAATTCATTATCCCCTAGTTTTTCATATTTTAAAATATTAACTTCTGGTGCCGTAATATCTATTTTTATTGGTACTTCCAATGTTTGCTCCTTAGCACCTTCAAAACCAATTGTAATTGTTAATTTATACGTATATTGTCCTTCTTTTGCTATTTCAAGTTGTTTAGTTTCTTCATTATATACTTGTCCATCCCATCTTATCTCTCTCATAGCTGATATCTGTTTTTTAATAGCTTCTATAGTTCCTATTTTTCTAACTACTTCACCCTTATCATTCAAAATTTCAGCTTTTATTTCTTTAGCATTTCTCATTAAATATATTGCTGGAATTAAAGAACCTCCAAACTTATCACTAAAATAATTTTCTGTGTTTTTATCAATATGCATTATTCCACTTTGTTTTATCTTTTCAAGTAATTGCTTATTTAATCTTTCCTTACTTTTATTCTCTTGATTCATAAAACCTTTGTGATCATATCCTACCCCTGAATCTATTATAGCTGCAGCCGTTCCTTCTCCTTTAAGACTATAATTTTCCCAAGCTTCCTCAACTTTAATTTCTTTTCTTTTATTATTCATTTCTGGATTATATTCTGTAGCCTCTATAACTCTAAAAACCTCATCAATAGACTCTATTTTATTTATTTTAGATTTTTTTATATCAAGACTTAACTCATTTATAACATTTTTATAAGAATGCCTTATATCTTTATTTTCTAAAGCTTCAATGCTTTCTTTAATAGTTTTGTGACTTTTCTCTACTGTATTTATCTCTTCTTGACCTGGTTTTTCTCCCTTATCCATTAATTTTATTCCTAATTTACCTTCAAGCTCATCTATGACTCTAAGAATTTCATCAGGATCTTTATTTTCATTAAGTTTATTTTCAATTCCAATTATGTTAGGTGATATCTTATTTAAAACTTGCTCCTTTGCCTCAATTGACAAAGGAACATTTACAACACCTTTTATTTCTTCTGCTCCTACATTTTGTGGTATAAATCCAAATGACATTGCAGATAACATTGTTAACGCCATTATTTTTAATAACCCTGTTTTAAAACTTTTATACATTAAATATCCTCCATAAAGATTGTTGTCAATAAATAAAAAATGTTCAAATATTTTTTACCCTCTTAAGGCTCTAATTTATATATATTACATTTTACTTAAAATTGGTATTGTTTCCCTAATCTTTAAGGTTGATTTAATAATATTAAGATTAATTTAAGGATACTACTCTATAGACAATACAGCAATTTTAATATTAGGCACATGAAAGAAAATAACAATTCAAATATACTAGAATACTAACTTGTTATTTTTTTGAATGTGCCTTATCCTAAATAATTTTATTATCATAATAATTTTGATAGCTTTGCTAAAAATAAAAGCTATGAAATATAGGGTATATCTTAAAACACCCTATATTCATAGCTTTGTAAATTTATATTTAGTTAATTTTTAAAACTTGTTTATATACTACTTAAGTTCAAAACTCATGTTATCAAACTCATTAGCTATTATGTCACTATTAGGTCTTTCTATATAATTAATCTTAACTTTATCTCCTTCTTTTGTTAATGGAACTTTCTTAGAAACACTTGTTGGAACAAGAATCAATTCCTTTGGATTTTCAGATAAAGTTATATAACATGTGCTTTCATCATTGTTTATTGACATTCCTATTCTTTGCACTGTACCTTCTATTGTTTTTGAGATACCAGTATTATCAACATCTCCTGAAACACTTGAGTTTTGTAATGATTTTATATACCCAGCCACAGCCTCTTCTGGAGTTTCTCCCGTTGAAACTATATTATAATGCTCAACATTTACTATGGCATACATCTTAGCCAATCCACCTTTATCTTTCAAAGTCATAAAATATGAAGGCTGTCCTTGTATATTAACCAAAACTGGAAAAGTTGCAGTATATCCTAAATTTTGAACCTTACCTTCTGCTGATGACATTGCTGCCTTTTCAGTAGAACCTGCCACATTATATATTGTAGCTTCATTTGTTTTTGAATTCATTAAAGCAAACCCAACTAAAGATTCATCCTTGCCAACAGAAGTTATACCTGTATAGTAATAACATTCATCACCGTAATAAACAGTTTTTACTCCATCTGTAGTTTTTAATTTATCTCTATTTGAAAAATTAAAGAATCCATGAACATATTTACCCCAATAATTAAAATTATTAACTGATATATCTATAGGTTGTATTCTATCTACCCATTTTGGTGTATCCTCTATAGAATATCTTGTTGTACCACCTGTTTGAGCATCTACAATATAAACTCCTTTAGCCTTCTCCCCTGAGAAACCAATTGCCCTACTATATTCTGTTACAACCCAATATGGATTTCCCTCATCATCTAATTCAAACGAATAATCTGTATATAATCCTGTTGGATTTTTAAAATACAAGTGTCTCTTCAAATTATCATTTAAATATGAGCTATTTAAATATTTTAAATTAAGATCTTTTCCATTAACTTTTGTAACTAGTTGTACATCGTTAGTTTTTGTTGCATTTACCATTATATATCCTTGAGTTCCTTGTTTATTCCTAGACCATTGAAAAAATCCTGAATGTTCTAATGGAGCAACATAATATAATTCTCCTTTTACTGATTGAATAGTCATATTTCCTATTACAACCTCACTACCTAAAGCTGGAATCTCGCCTAGCTTTTTATCTGCTAAAAGTTTAGCTAATTCATCATCTATAATAGGTACCTTTTTTAAATCAATAGGTGATACACTAGAATTAAACTCCTTGTATTCTACATTATTTATTAAACTTCTATAAGCTTTACTTCTAAATACAGGAAGTGATGATATTATAGTTATAATAAAAATCGTTATAACTAACATCAACAATTTAGATGCTAAACTTTGTATTTTTTTATTTTTAGATAATCTTAATATAACATTTATAACTGCTAACCCAATTATTATATATATCCATAATGATGGATTTTGGATATTAAGTGGGAACAATATTATATAATTTGCAGCAATCAAAATTAGTAATAATACCATAATAGTTATAATAACTGACTTCTTCCCCATTTTTACTTTTGGAATATTACGATTCATAAAATATCTCTCCTCTTATATTATTATGCCTCACGAAAACAAAGTATATTGTAATATATTATATAGTATTATATACCGTATATCAAGTTATTTTTTCTTAACTTTATGTATAAAGTTCAAGATTTATATAATATTGTACTATTTCTGTAAATTTTTTAACTTTTTAAATTTATACTAAGGTACATGAAAGAAAATATCAAGTCAAAGATGCCATATATACTTTGTGTCAGACAAGGAGGTGGTATTAGTTCATAGTATAGGCTATGAGTTAATATTGCTGATGCAGTATGGCACAAAATAGACTAGCATACTAAATTGTCATTTTTTTGAATGTGCCTAAAGGTTAAGTATTACATTTCAAGTGCAATTTTTACAATTAATATTTATATTTTCTTCCATTTTATATACAATGTAAGTGACTACATAGTAGTAATACATGATAGTAATACAAACTTGGTCCTTAAGAATTATAGAAAGGTACTTGAAATAAAGTACATAATGATCACTCTTCCTAATCCTCTACTTAAATGTAGAGGTATTTTTTTTACATACATAACTTTTCTCTCTATCCCACATACTACAAAATTCAAGCTTTTTAATTGTTACTAATATATTTAATTTATACTAAAAATAATTTATTTTTATTCTATTTATTTTAGTTATCAAAAAAATTACACATATGCTTATTACAACCATTGTATAAAAACTTTTTACACATCTATAAATATTATTTAATCATACCGTTGAAAAGTACACTTTTTTGGTGTAGAATCTAATTAATAAATTACTTATGAAAAGGTGATGAGAATGAAAATTTATACTAAAACTGGGGATAAAGGAACTACTGGAAATTTATTAGGTGAAAGAATAAGCAAAGATAGCACTTTTATAAATCTTCAAGGTGATATAGATGAGCTTAATTCTTCACTAGGATATTTAAATGCATTATTAAAGATTAACTCTACATTTAAATATACAGACAAAAAAGAACTTATGGATTTTATTGTCCATATTGAAAATGCCCTTTATAATATGGGTGTTGAAATTTCTCTAGGATTTTCTGAAATAAAAATAAAATCATGTCATGTTACTGAGCTAGAAGAAATGATTGATATTATTTATTCTAAAACGCCTCCACAAAAACACTTCATATTATATAGTGGTAGTGAAGAAGCTACATACTGTCAAGTTTGTAGATCTATAGCAAGAAGATGTGAGAGAGTTTTTGTAAAATATTTAAATGAGATAAATGCCGAAACTTACCCTGAAAGCTACATGTATATAAATAGACTTTCTGATTATTTATTTGCTGTATCTCGTTTTATAAATTATAGTCTTAATGAAGACGAAACCATAATGAAACCTTGGATTTAATGAGTTACAAATTGATTTTAAGTTATACATATTCTTAAATTAATAGTACCAAGAAACGGTAGGTAAACTTGTTTTAGAACAAATTTACCTACTATTTTTTATTAAGGCACATGAAAGAAAATAGACTAGCATACTGACTTGTTATTTTTTTGAATGTGCCTAAATATATAATTTTATTCCTTATAGTACACGGTTCATTTTTCATAGATACATATACCAATAAAATACATCTATGAATTTAAGATTATATCTTTCACTAATTTAATAGAGTTTTCTACATCAGTCATGCTAACCATTTCTTCATTTGTATTCATATATTTACAAGGTATCGTAACTACTCCAACCTTTGCTCCTAATCCATTAAGTTGAATAGATCCTCCATCACTTTGAGTTTTTGATGTTATTCCTTTTAATTTGATATTATTTCTTTTTGCTGCATCTTCTACCATATCTCTTATTTCATCATGTATTATTAGGCTTTTATCCATTATCTTAAGTCCTATTTCTTCTCCAAGCTTTAATCCTTCCTCAACATCTATAACCAATGCCTTTTGAGGATTTACTGAGTGAGTAGTTGCTCTAGCTCCTCTTGAATTTAAATTATGTTGAGCTGTAAACACTACATAAATATTATTTTCTAATTTGTTTAGTCTTTCTTTTACTTCATTATCTTCGGCTATCTCCTTAAGAGTTTTCAATAATACATAACACCCAACTCTATTATTAAGATTTGGTGATAGCAATAATGTATCTTGACTTAATGTTTCTCCTTTAAAGAAAGCTACATCACCTTCTTTAATTGACTTAAGTACTTCTTCTCTATTATCTGCCCCTATATCAATAAACATATCTTCTATTTTTTCACCATCTTTATCTATTGAAGTTCTTCCTAATATGCCCTTTTCAAAAACAACTATAGTATTACACATTTCTTTTACATGAAAGTCTCCTATTGATCCAATTCTTATCTTTCCGTTTTCTTCTATATAAGTAGAAATAACTCCTATTGTATCCATATGTGCTGAAATCATAAAATTGTTTTTATTTTTATCTTCTTTATTTATTCTTACTATTAAATTTCCCATTTTATCTTCTAATATATCATAGCCCAAATCTTTTATTTCATTAGACAAAAATCTTCTTATCTTTCCCTCTCTACCACTAACCCCATAAACATCTATTATATCCTTAAATAGTTTTTCCACTTTTACTTCCCCCTAATTTAAAGTTTTTATATACTCTATTAATAATTTTTTTGTATTTTCTATATCCTCTAAAGATGCTACTGATATGGCTGAATGTATATATCTACATGGAACAGATATAGTTGCAACTTTAGCTCCTTCTCCTGACATTATTATGGCTCCAGCATCATTTCCTCCAGCAATAGCTCGTCTTCTTTGATACATTATTCTATTTTTATTGGCAATATCAATTATTTCCTGAGCAATATCGTCATTAAATATGCTTGTTTTGTCCATTATTGATACAGCTGGTCCTTTTCCTATTTCTGTTGCACTTAAATGTTTTGGCACAGATGGCATGTCTGCACATATTGTTCCCTCTAAAGCTATACCTATGTCTGGCATAATATTGTATGCTGAAACATATGCTCCCCTGTCTCCTATTTCTTCTTGTACTGTAAATACCCCATATAAATCACAATTATAATTTTCTTTTAAGGCTTCTATTAATACATAGCAACCCATCCTATCATCAAATGCCTTACCACTTATAAGTCCTTGTCCAAATTCTTCAAATTTCGTATCAAATACAACATATTCACCTAGTTCAATTAAACTCTCTGATTCTTTTCTATTATTTGCCCCTATATCTATAAAACAATCCTTATACCCAAGTCCTTTTTTCCTTTCTTCTTTACTTTGAAGATGTATTGGCTTTACCCCAATTACCCCATTTATTTTTTTATCCCCTATTAAAACTACTTTCGATGGTATTATCTTTGAATTCACTCCACCTAATGGTGAAAATCTTAAGGTTCCATCCTGGTTAAACCCTGTAATTATAAAACCTACTTCATCCATATGTGCATCTATAAGCACTTTTTTTCCTTTACCCTTTTTATGCACAATTATATTCCCCATAACATCAACTTTTATATCATCAGCATAGTTTTCTATTTCTTTTAATATTAAACTCCTAACTTCACCTTCAAATCCTGATGGTCCAGAAGCTTCACAAAGTCTTTTTAAAAGCATAATAATTCCTCCAATTCACTATCCTTGAGCTTTTCTATAAATTTTGCAATAAGTCTACCAGTATTTTTAATATCATCTATATTTATAAGTTCAACTGATGTATGCATATGCTTAATAGGAATAGATATTAATAAGGTAGGAACCCCCTCTTTTACTGTTTGAATATTCCATGCATCTGTTCCTGTATGTCCTGGTTCAACCTCTAATTGAAAAGGTATGTTATATTCCTTAGCTATTGACATAATTTTTTTTCTAACCTTTGGATGTATATTAGGACCAATACATATAACTGGTCCTTGTCCTATTTTATTTTCTCTACCTTGGTCTCCAAGTAAACCAGAATCAAAAGTTGTATCTATAGCAATTCCTATATCGGGCATAACATTTGCAGTAGCAACTCTTGCTCCTCTTATTCCAGTCTCCTCTTGGCAAGATGCAACAAAACAAACATCTAATTCATGGTTTATATTTTTTATTTCATCTAAACAACACTTCATGGCAACAATTCCAGCTCTATCATCAGCACATTTGCAAGCCACATTATTATTTAGTAACTCTACCATTTCTCTTTTTATTGTTATATAATCTCCAACTCTAACTATCTTTTCTAATTCTTCCTTAGAATATCCTGTATCAACTAATATTTCATCTATTGTAATAGCTTTTTCTCTTTCATCACTATTCATTAAATGAGGTGGTTTAATGCCTATTATTCCTTCAATTTTTTTATACCCATGAATTAAAACTTTTTGTGATACTAAAGTTTTCGGATCTATCCCAGTACCTTTAACTTTCAGATATCCTTTATCAATGATTTCTGAAACCATCAAAAATACTTCATCACAATGAGCCATAATCATAATCTTACCTTTGCCCGTTCCTTCCTTTGTTAAATATAGATTATTTACATTATCCTTTTTTATGTTACAACAATCTTGAAAAGCCTTTTCAATTAACGGATGTACCCATTTTTCTTTACCACTTGGTCCATGTGCTTCACTTAACTGCTTTAAAAATATCTTCTCATCCATATTATTCATAAGCTTAATGCTTATTTCACCATCCCTCTTTATTTTTTAAACATTCTTACAATTAATTATACCAATGTCATTTTTACCTTTCAAATAAGTGTCCATTCTTTTTTCAAAATTATCTGTATATTACAAGCTCATATCTTAAAAATAATTAGTTTTTCCCAATTACAAATCATTATTTTTGTATGAATATAAAACCTAATCTTTTGATAAACTAACAATTAGTTTTATTTTTTTTTAAATAAAGATTATTTTTGTAGTCTAGACTACTGAAATTTAATATTATTATCATTATAATTTACATTAATGAAATAATATGAATAGTATTAAATTTTCTAAAAAATAATTAAAGAGGGGTGCAATTATTCATGATTAAATTAATCGGTGTGCTAATTGTAGTTTTAGGATTTGCTTTAAAACTAGATATTATAGCAGTTGTTTTAGTTTCTGGACTTGCAACTGGTCTTGTATCTGGACTAAGTTTTACTGAAATCCTAAACATTCTTGGTACTTCATTCGTTGATACTAGATATATGACATTATTCGTACTTACACTTCCAGTTATAGGTATATGTGAAAGGTATGGTTTACGTGAAATGGCTACTGAACTTATATCTAGAGCTAAAAATGTAACTACTGGTAAATTATTAAGTTTTTATACTTTTATAAGAGAAGTTGCTGCTGCAATGTCATTAAGACTTGGCGGTCATCCTCAATTTATAAGACCCTTAATAAATCCAATGGCTCAGGGAGCTGCAATTAGCAAATATGGACCTTTAGATGAAGATGATGAAGAAAGCATAAAGGCTCATGCTGCAGCTGTTGAAAACTATGGTAACTTCTTTGCTCAAAACATATTCATAGCTAACAGTGGAGTTCTTCTTATAGTTTCAACTCTAGAAAAACTTAACTATAATGTTGACCCATCTGATGTTGCCAAGGCCTCTGTGCCAATAGCAATATGTACATTTGTTGTAGTTTTCATATTCAATTACTTATTGGATAGAAAACTTGCTAGAAAATATGCAAAGAGAAATAAGTAAGGAGGTATATCATGGACATAAAAGCTATAAGTAATATTCTTTTAGAAGGTTTTTACATATTAACTGGTATCTTAATGTTAGTTACTGCAGGATTTGTTCTAAAGGATGATAAACATACATCAAAAATAGGAACGGCTCTATTTTGGTTTATATTAGGATTAATATTTATATTCGGAAAATACATACCTGCTACATTTATAGGTGGATTACTTTTAGTACTTGGAGTTTTAACTGTTACAAAGCAAGTTAAGATTGGTACTATCGTTAACCCTGAAGAAGGTTTTAGAAAACAACAAGCTAAAAAGATAGGTGGAAAAATATTTGTTCCATCAATTATACTGGCTGCTTTAGCATTCGGAATAGCCCAATATACTAAATTAGGTGGTCAGGTTGCCATAGGTATATCTGTAATTGGTGGTTTAATATTGACATTTATAATAACTAAAGCACCTACTAAATATGTAGCTGTTGATAGTAATAGAATGATTCAACAAGTTGGTCCATCAAGTATACTACCGCAATTACTAGGAGCACTTGGAACTGTATTTACAGCAGCTGGAGTTGGTGATGTAATATCTTTAGGTATATCATCAGTAATTCCTGAAGGAAATATACTACTTGGAGTTATTGCATACTGTGTTGGTATGGCTATATTTACTATGATAATGGGAAATGCATATGCTGCTTTTGCTGTAATAACAGCTGGTATAGGTATACCTTTTGTTTTCAGTCAAGGTGCTAACCCAGCTCTTACAGGAGCATTAGCATTAACAGCTGGATATTGTGGAACATTGCTTACTCCTATGGCGGCAAACTTTAACGTTGTTCCATCAGCATTACTTGAAATGAAAGATAAAAATGGAGTTATAAAAGCACAAGCTCCAGTTGCAATAACATTATTAATAATTCACATAATCATAATGTACTTCTTTGCATTTTAAGTAAAATAAACCAATATTAAAATAGCATAAATCAATTAAAAATGTTTAAAATATTAAGGGTAGCTAAAAGCTATCCTTCTAATTGAAGTAGGGGGTAATTTATAATGAAAAAAGTTTTAATTACAGGTTTTGATCCATTTGGTGGAGAAAAAATAAATCCAGCTTTAGAGGCTGTAAAAAAAATAAACTCCAATATAGCTGGTGCTGAAGTTATAAAAGTAGAAATACCTACAGTTTTCAGAAAATCCTTAGAAAAATTAGAAGAGGCTATTGTTACTCATAAACCTGATATTGTTATATGTATCGGACAGGCTGGTGGAAGATTTGATATAACACCTGAAAGAGTGGCTATAAACGTAGATGATGCTAGGATAAAAGATAATGATGGTAACCAACCACTTGATATATCAATATTTGAAGATGGAGAAAATGCTTATTTCTCTAATCTTCCAATAAAAGCCATGGTTGAGGAAATGCGTTCAAATGGAATACCATCTTCAGTTTCTAATACCGCAGGTACATTTGTATGTAATCACGTTATGTACGGACTACTTTACATGTTAGACAAAAAATTTGATAACATAAAGGGTGGTTTTATACATGTTCCATTTATACCATCTCAGGCTGTTACAAAAGGAAATGTTCCATCCATGTCCTTAGAACATATAACAAAAGGCCTAGAATGCGCAATTAAGGCTGCAGTAGAAAATAACGCTGATATAAAAGCAATTGGAGGGACTATTTGCTAATGAAAAATTATTTATTTGTTTACGGAAGCTTAAGAGATGGCTTTTTCAACTTTGATAAATATCTTGCTGGAAAAGTAATTTCAAGAGAACTTGGAAAAGTATCAGAAGGAAAACTATATCATATGCCTAATAAAGGCTATCCTGCATTACTTAAAGGTGATACTGATATAGTTGGGGAAGTTATTGAAGTTAAAAATTTCGATGCTTTAATTAAAGACCTTGACCAAATGGAAGGCTTTATTTCAGAAGGTGATCCTAACAATGAGTATAACAGAGAATTATTAGAGGTTACTTTGGTAGATTCAAATAAAAAGGTTAATGCTTATACTTATGTTTATAATATGAATGATAAACATGAATTTGATAAACATGCAGTTCATGTTCACCATGGTGATTGGAAAAAATTCATGCTACATGATAAAAAATAACTAAAAATTACTTTTAATATAAAAGTTCATCTAAAAATGAAAATAGAATGATAAGCACCATAAACAAGCAGATTTCACCTAGTATTCTAAAATGAAAAAAGCATTACTTCCTAAAATTCAATAACTCACTACGTTCAAACAATTGAAATTTTTTAACGGAAGCAACACTTTTTTCACTAAGAATACTAACGGTTTATCTGATAGTTTATTAACGCTTATCATTCTATTTTCATTTGATAATTTTATTGTTATAGATCCACACTTCAAAATAGTCATTCATGTAAAGTAATGTCTAAATAGCTCAAACTAGCTGGCTACACATATCATTCTAATCTATAAAAAAGTATTGATTAATGTTCGCCAGATAGTTTGCTAATACTTATTCACACACACTTTTAAAGTATATCTATTTAAAAAATCAAAATCATAGTTATCAATTCATCTAAATAATGTAAAAAGCTTCACATGGCTAAATCCCACTAACTCACGGAGTTCAAACAATCGGATTTCTTAACGCCATATAAAGTTTTTTATACCAACAATACTAACTGTTCATCAGATAGTTTGTTAATGCTTAGACCTCACTTTTCTTTAGAAAATTTTATTTAGTTTGTAGTTTTTTCTGAACAACGTGAAAAAAACATCATTAACTTATCACTTGTCACTAATCCAATTTGTCACTTAGATAAATTAGTTTATTAACGCTTATCATTCTATTTTCATTTGATAATTTTATTGTTATAGATTCACACTTCAAACTAGTCATTCATGTAAAGTAATGTCTACGTAACTCAAACTAGCTGGCTGCACATATCATTTTATCTATGTAGTTTTTATTTTATAATTTATACGTTTTAACAAGTAGCTAGATACAAATCCCCCTCCAATAGATAGCATTACACCGATTGTCCTAGGATACTTAACTGTAGTCATAAGGTTTAATAACAAACCAACACCAAACATACATATTCCTAAAACAAAGACTATAATGTTTTGTTTATAATAAAGTTCTATTTCATTTTTATTCACATCTGAAATTCCTATAATTATTAGTGATGCTAAGACCGTGTATGAATTTTGTATATTTTTATCCATTAACGATATTATTATACCCCAAATTAATAAACTACTGTATTTTTTCATAATACACCTCCATTGGATGATCCTTTAGCTTTATCTATATATTTTTTAATTTTTTTGCACCCTTTGCTTAAGTTCCTTACGTTAACAATACTAAATTTACCATTTTCAAATTTAGTATATACACCTTGTGCTACTATTGAATTTTGCATCTTGTTTTCTCAATCACTAGCCTGCAAAACATTTAAAGTTGTATTTGTATTTGTCATATCATTAACTAAAACTATAGAAATAATTTTTAAATTTTTATTGGATTTACTCACTTTTTTAATATATACTATATAATCATTTATTATATAACTTATAATTTTTTCTAATTTCACTTAATGATCTCTACTTAAAAACTAGATTTCTATACAAAATATTGTTGATCAAATAGTTTGATACTTCTTATCCTTAATCAGCTTCACCACCTTTTAATTAATATATATGTATAACAAGTTTTTGTGATATACTTTTATTTAAATAAAAATAATAACGAATATAATTAAAAATGAAAGATGGTAATCACATGAAATCTCCAACAATAATAGGCCATTTAATATTAATCATAAAGAGGTATTTTTATGTATGAAAAATTATTTAATAAAAAACGACAAGAGGATATGAGAAGTTTTTTTCTTAATGAATTAGCTCCATTAGGATTAATAAGAAATTGTTGTAAAAATGAAGTTATAGATATTGATTCTAGTAATTATATATGTATTGTAACGGAAGGTAAATTTAAACAAATACTTTGTGATGCTAGTGGAAATGAAAAAGTTATGTTTTTTTTAATACCAGGAGAGATTTTTGGTGAAACATGCTATTTCGTAAATGGAGATATGCCTGTGTTATTAAAAAGCTGTTGTGTATCTAAAGTCTCTTTATTGGAAAGATCTATATTAGATGATTTTATATCAAAAAATCCTGGGGCATATGAATTTTTTATACATAGTTTAGTTAGAAAGTATAGAATTTCAGTAACACAAATGCATGATATGTTATTTACATCAGCCAAACAAAAGATTGCTAATACGCTTTATAGACTCTCTATTCAATCTGGAATTGAAATGAGTGGATATATAGTTATAGATATTAAACTTACTCATCAAGAATTGGCAAATTTAATAGGTTCATCAAGAATAACTGTTACCCGAATTTTAAAAGAATTAAAAGAAGATAATATAGTAGATGCCACCCCGGATAAAAAATTTATAATTAAAAATATAGGTAGATTAAAAGAATTTATACAAATTTAATACGCTTCATACCATCTATAACACATTCACTTTTTAAAAACTCTAATCGAAGCTACCAATCACTTGATTATATAACTTTTAAGGCACATATAATTCTATAAAAAAATCCCGTATTAAGGGGAACTTAATACGGGATAGTGATGTAATGGGTTGGGTATTGTTTACCTCTCTATATTTAAATGTATCTTTTGATTCCGTCATACATTCTTTATCTAGTCGTTACAACACCATTATACATCTCCGACAATTTTTTTTCTACATTTTATGCGAAATTTTCTTAAAATTTTTGTTAATTAACAATATCTACATAAGTTTTTTCATTTTAGAAACTATTGGATCTGCTAAAGTTCCAACTACTACTTGAACATTATTGGCACCTAATTTCATTATGCCTGATGCTCCTAATCTTTTAAGTTCGGCATCATTAACCATAAGGTCATCTTTAAGAGTTAATCTTATTCTTGTTACACATGCATCTATTGATTCAATATTTTCTGATCCACCAATTGCTTCAAGTATACCTTTTGCTTTCTCATCTAAAGAACTATTTCCTGAAGATTTTTTATTAGATTTTACAACTGATACATCGTCATCATCATCTTCTCTACCAGGAGTTTTTAAATCAAATTTCTTTATTGCAAATAAGAATATAAAGTAATATAAAACTCCAAATCCTAATCCTATCAATAATAATAGTACAGGTTTAGTTGCTATATTAAAGTTTAGTAAATAATCTATTAATCCTGCTGAAAACGAAAACCCTGATTTAACTCCTAATGCTGTAGTGAGCGCCAGTGATAATCCTGTTAAAACTGCATGTATTCCATATAATACTGGAGCTAAAAACATAAATGAGAATTCTATTGGCTCTGTTATTCCTGTTAAAAAAGCTGTTAATGCAAGACTTACAAACATTCCTGTGATTGCTTTTCTTTTTTCTTTCTTTGCTGCTGTTATCATAGCAAAGCATGCTGCTGGTAATGCAAACATCATTATTGGGAAGAATCCAGTCATAAAATTTCCTGCTGTTGGATCTTGAGCTAAAAACCTTGCTATATCTCCCTTTACAACTTCTCCAGCAGAATTTGTAAATGATCCAAATTCAAACCAGAACATTGTATTTAAAACATGATGTAATCCTACTGGTATTAATAGTCTATTAGCTATTCCAAATATTAGTGATCCTGTAGCACCTAATCCAACAATCCACATACCAAAATTATTTAGTCCATTTTGAATTAATGGCCATCCGTATCCAGATATTACACCAAGTACTAAACATGCTATTGAAGTTATAATAGGAACAAACCTTTTTCCTCCAAAGAAACCTAAAAACTGAGGTACTTTTATATCTTTAAACTTGTTATATAAAACTCCGGCAACAATACCGACTATAATTCCTGCAAGTACACCCATATTTATTGTATCATCAAAAGTTACTGCTACTTTAGTTAATACAAAATATCCAACTGTGGCTGCTATTCCAGCAACTCCATTATTTTCTTCAGCAAAACCTACTGCTATACCAATTGCAAAGATAAGCGGTAAATTTCCTAATATAGCATCTCCTGCTTGAGCCATCCATGGCCAATTAAGTACATCAGGCTGTCCTAATCTTAATAAAAGTCCAGCTGCTGGTAATACAGCTATAGGAGTCATAAGAGACTTTCCTAATTTTTGAAATGCACCCAAAACCTTATTTCCTTTTGCCATAACTATCCCTCCTACTTTAATTCCATTATTATTTTAAGTATTCTTAATGTTAGTAAAAACATTTAAATTTATTCTTATTTATCCATTTTCTTGTTTAGATTAATTTGGTACCTATTAATCTGAAATAATATAAGATAACCTGTCTACTATTAATAAAAATAAAAAAAGCTGAAAAGGATATAGTTATAACACTATCCTTTTCAGCTATTGCCCACTTTTAATTAGTAGTTGCACGCCTATCTTAATCATTTATTAACTTTATATAAATTAATGTAAACCATTTACTGATAAATGTCAACATGTTTTTTTATATTTTTACTTTTTTATTTCTTATTTTATTGACAACTTTTTCTTCAAGTAATATAATCATTTTAGACGTGTTACTGTTTGACCAGGCATAAGTTTTCATTAAGAGGACTTATGCTTTTTTGTTTATATAAGTCACATTCAAAAAATAATAGGTCAGTATGCTAATATATTTCACTTATTATTTTCTTTCATGTTGCTAATAAAGTTTTTTAATATTTTTATTATATTTTGTAAATCTTATATATAGGTTTAACTTCTACTTTAAATGCAAGAACAGCTTATATATGAATTCACATTATGCACATTCAAAAAACAGTATTTTATTTGAAAGATAGAAAGGAAGTTTTTATATGTTTGGTTTTTTTAAAAAAGGTCTTGAATTAGTAGCTCCAGTATCAGGAAACGCAGTTGATTTATCTCAAGTTCCAGATCCTGTATTTTCACAAAAAATGGCTGGCGATGGTTTAGCTATAGAAGCAACTGGGGATACTGCTGTAGCTCCTTGTGATGGAACTATAACTCTAATTTTCAAAACAAATCATGCTTTTGGTATGCAATTAGACAATGGAGTTGAACTTCTTATTCACATAGGTATAGATACAGTTGAATTAAATGGAGAAGGTTTTGAAAGATTAATTGAAGAAGGTTCAAAAGTTAAAGCTGGAACTCCTATAATAAAATTCAATAGAGAATTTATAAAAGAGAAAGGGTTATCTTTATCAACACCAGTTCTTGTAACTAATGTTGATGTAGTTAAAGAATTAACTCCTTCTATAGGTAAACAAGTTTCTGCTGGAAAAGATATTGTTTTAACTATAAAAAAATAATATCTAAGGCACATGAAATAGCTAGAGGGTTTTATAAGTTTTTAACCCTCTAGCTATTTGTATTTTTAAGTCTTTCTATATGCATAGCTAAATATGATATTTCATTTTCATCTACAGTCTTATCTATTTCATCTTCGAGAATTTTTCCTATGCTCTCAGCCAACTTAAAAGATTCTTTAAAAGTATCTTTTATAACCTCTATCAAATCATTTTTAACTGTAGTTCCCTCTAAAATACGTTCTATACTAAATCTTATATGAGTTATAAATCTAGCATAATCTAAACTTTGCCTATCAACATAGATGTCTAAATTGTCCTCTATATATTCTATTACAGTATTACTTAAAAAAGCATATTTTATTGTATTAGAGAGTTTACCAGAATTTCTAGCTGTATGTATATGAAGTGTTATAAATCCTATTTCCCCATCAGGAATTTCAATTCCCATAGTCTTTTCTATAAATCTTGCTACTTTTGTTGCTATTTTAAATTCTTTATTATACAAAGTCTCTGTTTCTACTAAAAATGGATTTTGTATTTCTTCATTTGATTGTAATCTTTTTAATGTAAAAGCTATGTGGTCAGTTAGTGAAATGTGTATTTTCTCATCTAATTCTTCATCTAATTCTTGCTGTATCATATAAATTGCTTCTTCACACATTCCTATAACATTACTATCTGTATAATTTATAAGATTTTCGAAATTTTTACTATTCTCATCATTATCCAGTGTAAATATTTTTTCTATATTATCTTTAGCGTCTATTTTATCACCATGTTTTTTACCAAACCCTATTCCTTTTCCAAATAGTATCTTCTCTTTTCCATCATAATCTACTAAAACAACATTGTTGTTAAATACTTTTTTTGTACGAAAACTCACATAATCACCTCCTTATCCATAACATAATTTTAAGCATTACACGTCAGTTAAGCAACCATAATTTATTGTAATTTTTTTCAATTGTATATTTAAACGGTTTTTCATTAAATTTCTTGTTATAGTAAACCGCTTTCTACATAAAATAATCTTAAGAAAGGAGTTGACTCATATGGCAAGTAGTAAAGATGATTTAAAAGCTAGAGCTCGACAAATGCTTATAAACGGAGACGAATTTGAAAAAATAGAAAAAGACACTGGACTTAGGCAAAAGGATTTAAAAAGGATACAAAAAGAAATATCCTCTCACTTTTAAAATTATATAAAGTACCTCCTGAAAATTCAAATATATTTTATGCTATATGACCTCTCTTTTTAATTTAAATATAAAAATAATGGAATGTCTTAGCTCTTAGACATTCCATTATTCTTTAATCTATTTGGACTTCTACCCCAAAATGATCTGATATTATTTTTTTATTTTTATCATTAAATATAACTCTTGAATACTTAACTTCTAGTTGCTCATTTACTAAAATTAAATCTAACCTTAAGTCCTTAGAATTTTCTTCCCAGCCTGCAATATTCCCTTTAACTGTAGCACCATTATCCTTAACTTCTGCTAGAGTATAGGTATCGTAAAACTCCCTAGATATAATATAATCATACCCATGATTTCTCATAAAAGCATCATTGTTAAAGTCCCCTAAGATTATAGATGTTTTATCTTTATTTATTTGTTTCATTAACTTATCAACTTGGTTCTTAAAGGGTTCTTCTTTATCTTCCCACCAACCTAAGTGACAAGAATAAACAGAATATATTTTATCTTTGTATTCTATATCTACATTAACTATTTTTCTTGTTTTCCAAAATTCTAAGTTAGTGCTATTAGATATAAAAAATGACCTAAAGTCTTTTATCTTATGCTTAGTTAATATTCCTATTCCCTCTTCATAAATATCATATCCTATATGAGAATAATCCCATTTAAAATCATATTCATAACATCCTAAATTTTTAAGTTCCTCTACTAACATAAACATAAGGTTATCTTCTTTTACGTTTTCAAAAATTATATTACTTTTAATGAGTTGACTAACTTCCTGTAACCCCACAATATCATAATCATTTTTCTTTATAATCTTAGCTAAATACTTTAGTTTATCTATTTGATTTTCTTCCTGCCAAGAATGACAATTCAAAGTAAGTATTTTCACCTTTTTACACTCCTAAAACGTCTTGTATATCAGATTTTAGTACATCTGCCTTAGGTCCATATATAGCTTGGACTCCTTTATCTTTAACTATTAAACCTATAGCCCCACATTCTTTCCATGCTTTTTCATCTGCAACAAGACCCTTATCCTTTACAGTAACACGTAATCTTGTCATACAAGCATCCACATCTACTATATTCTCTTTTTCACCTAATAATTTTATTATTCTTAATGGTAAATCACCATTTGATGTAGTTTTACATTTGTTTTGTTCTGCATTTCCTTCTTCTTCAACTTCTGAATCAATATAATTTCCATTACGTCCTGGAGTAGGTATATTGAACTTCTTTATTAAAAATGAGAATACTCCATAGTTTAAGAAGAAGAATACAACACAAGTTATAAAGAAATTAATTAAATCTAATATAAGACCTGCATTAACCATCATAGGTGTACGAGTTAAAAATTCTATAAATCCAAAAGCATGAACTCTTAAATGTATAATATCTGCTAGTGCAAATCCTATTCCTGTAATAATTGCATATACAACATATAAAATTGGTGATATAAACATAAACATGAATTCTATTGGTTCTGTAACTCCTGTTAAAAATACAGCTATTGCAGCTGAGAAGAATACAGTCTTGTATTTACTTCTTTTATCTTTGTCAACATTTTTATACATTGCAAAGGCTACACCTATTAGTGATGCCGATGATAATATAACCTGACCTGCTTTAAAACGAGCTGGAGTTATTGATGTTAATAATGCGTTATAGTCAGACATATTTCCTGCTGCCTTTAAGTTAACTAAATCACTAATCCAAGCTAGCCATAATGGGTCTTGACCTGCAACAGCTGTTCCTGCAGCTGCTCCTGTAACTATATGATAAACTCCTCCAAGTTCTGTATAATTTATCGGTACTGTTAACATATGATGCAATCCAAAAGGTAATAATAAACGTTCTAGCGAACCAAACACAAATGGTGCAAATATGGGTGCAGTATCCTTAGACGTTGCTATCCATTGACCGAAAGCATTTAATGCTCCTTGTATAAATGGCCAAACTAAAGAAAGTATCATTGCCATTACTGTTGATCCTACTATTACAACAAACGGTACAAAACGTTTACCATTGAAAAATGCTAGTGCTTGTGGTAATTTATTAAAGTTATAATATTTGTTATATAAGTATGCTCCTAAGAAACCTGATATTATTCCTATAAATACACCCATATTTAATGCTGGCGCACCAAGTATGCTTGTAAAATAATTTTTAACTTCAAGTTCTCTACCAATAAGCGAATGTACTACAGCTTCTGGTTCGCTAAGCATAGCTCCTGAAACTCCAAATATAGCCCCAGTAATACGATTAGTTAATATAAAAGCTATAAGAGCTGCAAATGCTCCACCTGCACGTTCCTTAGCCCAAGACCCACCTATTGCTACTGCAAATAGTATGTGTAAATTACCTATGATTCCCCAACCTATATCTTCCATAACCCTTGCTATAGCTTGAATTAAACTAATATCACAAGACATGCCTATTAATTTTCCAATAGAGATCATAAGTCCTGCTGCAGGCATAACTGCTACAACAACCAATAAAGCTTTTCCAAACTTCTGCCAGAAATCAAAAGAGAAAAATTTATTTTTTTCTTTAACCTTCATACTACCACCCCTAATATTTTATTATAATATTCTATAAATTCTAGCTTCCCAAGGATTTAATTTAAATTCTTTTAAGTTTCCATGTTTCTTCACAGCATAATTGCTTAATAATAAATTATCATAGCATAATGTATAATTATCATATGAATATACTGTTTCATTATCAGTTAAATTTGCTATAATAATGAATTTTTCATTATTATAACTTCTAGTGTAAGCATAAATCTCATCGTGTTCTTCTAATATTAAATTGTATTTACCGTATATTAAAGTTTCATTTGTCTTTTTAATTTTTATCATATTTTTATAAAAATTAAATATAGAATTGTTATCTAAAATTTGCTTCTCTACGTTTATTTCTTTATAATTTGGATTTACTTGAATCCATGGTTTTCCTGAAGTAAACCCAGCATTAGCTTCACCATTCCATTGCATTGGAGTACGTGCATTATCCCTTGATATAGCCCATATAAATTTCATAGCTTCATCTTCTGAAAGACCTTGTTTTATTTTTTCTTTATAAATATTTATACCTTTTACATCATCATAATCTCCTATAGAATCAAATTTTACATTTGTCATTCCTATTTCTTGTCCTTGGTATATGAAAGGTGTTCCTTCTTGCATAAAATAAATAAGACCAAAGGCTTTTGCGCTTTCACTTAAATACTTCTTGTCATTGCCCCATGTGGATGCAACCCTTGGGATATCATGATTTTCTATAAATAATGCATTCCACCCCTTATTGTGCAAAGCATTTTGCCATTTACTTAAAACCTTCTTGAAACCATTTACATCAAATTTCTTATTATTCTCATAATCCCAAAGCTCTAAATGTTCGAACTGAAATACCATATTGAACTTACCCTTTTCTTCTCCAACCCATAAATCTGCATCATCTGCTTTTACTCCATTTGCTTCACCAACAGTCATAATGTCATACTTATTAAAGGTTTCCTTTTTAAGTTCATCAAGATATTCATGAATTCCATTAACATTCATATGTTTGTCAAAGGACGAAACATATTTTAAGTTTTCTGGATTTGGCATATCTTCTAATCCTTCTTCTTTCTTTATATGACTTATCGCATCTACCCTAAACCCATCTATACCTTTATCTAGCCACCAGTTAATTGTTTTATATATTTCTTTACGAACATCTTTATTTTTCCAGTTTAAATCTGGTTGCTTTTTAGTAAACAAATGCAAGAAATATTCCTGAGTTTTCTCATCATATTCCCATGCAGAACCTTTAAAAATGCTCTCCCAATTGTTTGGCTCTTTACCGTCTTTATCTTGTCTCCATATATACCAATCTCTTTTAGGGCTACTCTTTGACTCTCTAGATTCTATAAACCACTTATGTTCATCACTGGTATGGTTTACTACTAAATCTATTATTAGCTTCATTTTTCTTTCATGAACTTCTTTTAAAAGTTCATCAAAATCATTCATATCTCCAAAATTATCCATTATATCTTTATAATCACTTATATCATAGCCATTATCATCATTTGGAGACTTATACATTGGGCATATCCAAATAACATCTATACCTAAATCTTTTAAATAATCTAATTTGCTTATTATTCCTTGTATATCTCCTATACCATCCCCATTAGAGTCCTTAAAACTCCTAGTATATATTTGATATGCTACTGCTTCTTTCCACCATAGTTTCTTCATTTCCAACCTCCTCTTTAAAGGCAACCGTTTGCATAATTCATTAAAAAATTTTCTCTGTATTCAGTTTTTTATAGTATATCACCCAAAGTAAAAGTTTACAATATGTGATTTTTTCCAAAAAACCTATTCTATTTTATTTATCTTTAAAATAATTACTTATTCTTTCATTTCCTTTCATGCAACCGATTGTTTTTTACCCAAATCATACTTTTATATTCTTAAAAATAACCTTACTTAATAACAAAATTCTCTTAGTGATAGTTTACAGCTTATATTATAAGCATCATTAATACTCCAACTCAAGAAGTTCGAGTATTAATACTAGTTAATGATTGTGTCATATAACCTAACCCATTAACTTTAACTTATATAAAGCACTAACTATCTCATAGATTCCCTTTCTATAAGATGCGTTTCCACTATATAATGTTTTTTTTCACTTTCATTATTCTCTAATTTATCTATCAATAACTTAGTTGCATAATACCCTAAATTAGTTGGATTTATATCTACAGATGCAAGTCTAGGCGTTCTCAGTTCATCTAAGGGAATATTATTAAATCCAACAATAGCTATATCATTTATGCCCTTCTCTTCCATAACTTTCATTGCTCCGAATGCCAACAAATCATCTGTCGCTATGATTGCAGATACTTTATTTCCTTTTAATATAGTTTGCATAGCTTCATATCCAGATTTTTCTGAAAAGGCTTCACCACCTACCATTATATTTTTATTTATATTAATTCCATTCATTTCACAGGCAACTTCATATCCCTTAAGTCTATCTTTAGATACATTCCAATGCTCTTTTGCATATATTAAACCAATATCTTTATGTCCTTTATGTACAAGTTTATTAACTAAGCTATACATAGCTTGAAAGTTATCGTTATCAACCCATAAAACACCATCAGTATCCTCCGGTCTTCCTATAACAACAAACGGAAAGTTTATTTCCTTTAAATAAGCTATCATTTCATCATTATCCTTTGCCCTTAAAAGACACACACCATCTACTAACTTACTGTTAGTAAAGTCCATTATATATTTTTTTTCACTTTCATCATCTTTGCTAAATGCATAAGTTATATAATAATCCTTACTTTGTGCATACAAGCTCATGCCCTTCATTGCTTGTAAGAAAAATGGATTACCAAATAAATCTTGAGCTTCATTAGGCAAAACAACTCCAAGAATACGTGTCTTATTATTTGCTAATCCCCTTGCTATGGCATTAGGTTTATAATTCAATTTATCTATTGCTTCTTGAACCCTGTTTTTTGTTTCATCGCTTATTTTAGGATTATTAGATAAAACTCTAGATACTGTAGAAGTAGCTACATTAGCTTCTCTTGCTACATCTCTTATTGTAACTGCCATTTCAACCCGCCTCCTAAATATTTATATTCTATTGTATTTAGCTTTTTAATACTTTTGTTCAATGAATATAGTAACAGTTAACTTAAAGTTTAACAAGGTTTTATATGTTTTTTTAATAAATTACTAATATTTACTTGCTTCTACTTATTATTTGGTATCTATAGCTACACTTTACTTGTGTAACATTGTTTATTTTAGCATACCTTTTTTATCATTATTACTCTTTAAATCCCGTTATATTATTACTAATACTTATATATGTATATTATAATGCCAAATTTAATATATTAATTATTTTTGAAATAAAAAATATAATATTTATAACTATTAATATTATAATTATTATTTTAACATTTCTTTTAGTTATAATAACTTCATTACTATTTTTATGTTTATTTTTTCTATATATACAATAAAGATATATAAAAACAATTCCTTCTATTAACAAGCAAATCCAATCTATATTTCCTTTTAGTATTATTAACATTAATTCTACTCCTTTATAAAAGTCATAATAGCACTAGCTAAAATATGATTCTTAAAATTTTTCCTTCAGTGTTATAAAAAAGTTGAAATGAATTCAAAAATAATCTTAAACTAAATAAAATAAGATATATATTAATGTAAATATTATATAATAAAATTTCTGTATTATGTCCAAATGCAGAAATTAAATAGTATTTAGAATAAAAATAACCAATATATTTATTTTAAAATGTATTACTATAAACCATTTTAAAATAAGCATATTGGTTATAAACATCTAAATATAGATTAACATCAATTGCTTTATATCCTATTGTACTTAGCTTTTCAAATCCTTCTATTAAATAAACATAGAAACAGTTACCTTAAATTTCAACAAGATTTTATATATTTTTATGCATTTTTTAAGAATAATTTTCTAATATTCACTTCTATCTCACCATTTTTATCCATCTTTATGTAGACACTTATTTTCCCTGTTGTGTTTTTTTCAACTTCGTCTAGTATTACAATATCCTTACCCTGATTATAATTTGGTATATTCATCTTTAATACAGTTGTTTTAAAGTTACCCTTTGGCTTTATATTTACAAGTTTTTTATCTCTTTTACCTATTTCATCAATAACAACTGGTCCATCAGATAAATTATAATTAACCAGTATATTACTTATATCTTCTTTTGTATCATTGTATATGGTAATATCTAATCCTGAATCACCAGATTTAGCCATATCATATACTATAAATCCTAAAGCAAACATTAATATTGCTAAAGTTATAAGAAGCTTTTTGTTTTTCAAAATATTAACCCCCTAAATAATTTAAATATCTATTATTTAGCACATAAATACATTTTATCAGAAAATTCAAACTTGTAAAACTAAAAGATTATCAATAACTATTTGTTCTATGCCTATTATTGATAATACTCCCATCTCTTAAATAGAAACTCTATACCCATTAAGGTATAATCCTTCTACCATTCATCTAGAGCAACACTATACTTTTAAGTAAATTCCATATAGATATTACAGTTGGTAGCCATCAGATAAAATTAAGGACAACTTAATAAACCTCTCTTATATATTACCATTATTTTCAATTTTATAACATAAGTGAATTTATTAATTCTTTTGTCCAATGTAACTTTTATAAGCAACCACTATTTTGTTGTTATCTGAAATAACTATACCAATAAGTGCTATTATCCAATTTTTTTAGCACCATATGAATTACAAAAAAAGTTAACACACATATACCTGATACAAGATGCCCATTAACATGTACAGCATCTTGCTTTATTATAAACCAATTTAAAGGCAATAAAATTATAATAGATGATGAAAAACTCAATAATGAACATTTTATTTTACCTTTTGTTCCCTTATACTTTAAACTTAAATTTTTCATTAAAAACCTTATTTCATATTGTAATACAAACCAATTTAAAAACAGTATCATAACACTGTTTAATGAAATATTAACTCTTAATAACTGGGATATAAAAAATATAAATGTACATATAACTAAATACATGTTAAAGTTTTTTAAAAATATTATTGTCTTTAAGTTTTTAGGCTCATATGATTGTATTACATTTTTACAAAAGGTTCCTATATCTTCTCCTACTATACTTTTCACACATAGGTTGTTATTCTGAGCTGATAAAAGCATATCCTTTATATCCTCTTCTACTTCATGTAAAAAACTAGTGTCAATATTACAATTTTGCAAATAAACAAATATATCAAGATATGCTAACTCGTATTCTCCTACTAATCCTGTATTACCAATATACGCTCTCAAGACTATCCCTCCTCTAAAATTTTATTTACATCTACATATAACTTATTCCAATACCTTTTAAAATAGTCTAATTCTTTTTTTCCTATTTCCGTTAAATAAAAATATTTTCTTGTTACTCCATTGTCCTGCCTTAGTTTTTCTGATGTTATTAGTCCATTTTTTTCAAGTCTTAATAAAAGTGGATACAAGGTACCCTCTACCATATCTGAAAAACCTCTATCCTTTAATTTAATTAATAGCTCATATCCATAAGTTACTTCCTTAGATATAATGCTTAAAATACATCCTTCTAAAATACCTTTTAAAATTTGAGTGTTATTCACTATTTTCTCACCACCTTAAATACTATGTAATACAAAGTATATTTTATATTATACATAAGTTTACCTTGTAATGCAAAGTATGTAATTAAAATTTAAAATTTAATTATTAGTTTTTCTGAGCAACGTGAAGAAAAACATCCCTCACTCTCAACTCTCCCCCTTCAATTTTCAACTCAAAAAACTTGCTACTTGTTACTCACAACTTGTCATTAAGAGAAATATATTCTTTGAAAAATTTCAAAATAATTCCTAAATGCTATATTGTTAATCCAAATTTTCTGATGTATAATTATTTCATCTGATAAGGCACATTCAAAAATAACAATTCAGTATGCTAGTCTATTTTGCGTCATACTGCGTCAGCTATATTAGCCTATAGTCTATGCTATGAACTAATATAACTTCCTTGTCTGACACAAAACATACATAGCATCTTTGACTTGTTATTTTCTTTCATCTGCCTAAGATTAATTATTTCTTTTTCATAGGACACTTACTCTTATTAAAAGGATTTATCTACTTAAAAACTCTATCTAATTGCAAGGATACAGTACTCTAAGCAAAAGGATGAAGGAAAAATAGAATTTTAAGACCTAATATATGTAGGTTTATTTTTGATTAAAAAATTCTGCCCTTCTACACTTTTGTAGAAGGGCTTTTTAGTTTTAAAGATAGGAGATATAAGTTTTATGGAAACAAGAGTCGGGGTTGTTGGAATAGTGGTTGAAGATTTAACTTCCGTTCCTATGGTTAATGATATTCTTCATAATTTTTCACATATTATAGTTGGAAGAATGGGGATACCCTATAGGGAAAAGGAAATTTCGGTTATCTCTTTAATTGTAGATGGTACTACAGATGAAATAAGTTCCCTTACTGGAAAACTCGGAAAGCTAAATGGCATTAATGTAAAATCAGCAATAACTAAAAAATAGGAGTGTTGTTATGGATATTAGAAACCTTATAAATAACATAGCGTTTAACAATTATGAACCAAGTATTGATGAGCTTGAACGAATTATATCTGTTAATGGTGATGATATGCACTACTTATTTTCTGTAGCAGATAAAGTTCGTGAAGAGTATTGCTCAGATGAAGTTCAAATTAGAGCAATAATAGAGTTCTCAAATTACTGTAGGTGTCAATGTAAATACTGTGGTTTGAATTGCCATAATACAGAAGTTAAGCGGTATAGAATGTCTCCAGAAGAAATTGTATCCACAGCAAAAGAGGCAGTTGATGCAGGTTATAAAACCTTGGTATTACAATCTGGAGAAGATATGTTCTATACAAAGGATATGGTCTGTAACATAGTAAAAGATATTAAAGCAATAGATGATATAGCTATTACTTTAAGCATTGGGGAAAGGAGCTGCGATGAATTTAAAGCATTTAAGGAAGCTGGAGCTGATAGATTTTTAATCAAACATGAAACGGCAGACGAAGATCTTTATAATTCGCTTCATCCTCATTCAACATTTAAAAGAAGAATACAATGTTTAAAAGATTTAAAATCCTTAGGATTTCAAACTGGTAGCGGATTCATGATAGGTCTTCCACATCAAACCAACAGAATAATAGCTAAAGATATTATGCTTCTTAAAGAAATTGGAGTTCATATGGCTGGAATAGGACCTTTTATATCTCATCCAAAAACAGATCTTAAAGATTGTAATAATGGTGATGCAATGATGACATTAAAAGCCGTTGCAACTACTAGAATACTTCTTAAAGATCCAATGTTACCTGTTACTACTTCCTTAGGGGTCTTAGAGGAAAAAAATAAATCCTTAGCCTTTGGTAGTGGTGCTAATGTAATAATGCAAAAAGTTCAACCTATACAATATAGAAAAATGTATGAAATATATCCAAAAGACACTAAAGATGAACCTTCAGTTTTAGCTAAAAGACTAGAACTAGAAGATTTTATTAAAAGTTGTGGTAGAAAAATAAGTAAATCCAGAGGAGACTTTGGATTATTAAAATAATTTATTAGGAGTGTATTATTATGAAAGATTTTAAAGCTGAAGACTTTATAATTGATGAAGAAATTTTATCATCAATGGAAGAAGGAAAAAAACTTAGTCCAAATAAAGACTATGTAAGAGAAATATTAAATAAAGCTAAAACTTGTGAAGGATTGAATCATAGAGAAGCTGCTGTTTTACTTAATATAGAGGATGCAGAAACTCTTGAAGAAATGTATAAAGTTGCTGGAGAATTAAAACAAAAAATCTATGGTAAAAGAATAGTTTTATTTGCTCCATTATACGTATCAGATTATTGTGTAAATGAATGCGAATACTGTGGATACAAACATTCAAATTGCTCATTTAAGAGAAAAAAACTTACAATGGATGAACTTAAACAGGAAATTAAAATACTTGAATCTATGGGTCATAAAAGACTTGCTTTTGAAGCTGGTGAAGATCCTGTAAATTGTGACCTGGATTATGTACTTGAATGCATAAAGACTATATACTCATTAAAATTTAATAATGGAAGTATAAGAAGAATAAATGTAAATATAGCTGCAACTACAATTGAAAACTATAAAAAACTTAAAGACGCTGATATTGGCACATATATATTATTCCAAGAAACTTATCATAAAGAAACCTATGAAAAATTTCATAAAAAAGGTCCAAAACATAATTATAATTATCATACAACAGCTATGCACAGGGCTAGAACTGCTGGAATTGATGATGTAGGAATTGGTGTATTATACGGACTTTATGATTATAAATATGAAACTATAGCAATGCTTATGCATGCTGAAAGTCTTGAAAAAGATACAGGAGTAGGTCCTCACACAATATCTGTTCCAAGACTTCGTCCTGCTGAAAATGTATCATTAAAGAACTTCCCTCATCTCGTTGATGATAAAAACTTCAAAAAACTTGTTGCTGTAATAAGACTTACAGTTCCATATGTTGGAATGATACTTTCTACTAGAGAAGATACAGAATTTAGGAAAGAAGTTATGGCTGTTGGAATTTCTCAAATAAGTTCTGGTTCATGTACCGGTGTTGGAGGTTACGCTGACTCTGAAAGAACTGCCCCTGAACAAAAACCCCAATTTGAAGTTGGTGACCATAGAAGTCCTCTAAGAATTATAAAAGATTTGTGCAAAGATGGATATATTCCAAGCTATTGTACTGCATGCTATAGGGAAGGTAGAACTGGTGATAGATTTATGAGACTAGCTAAGACTGGCCAAATATGTAATGTCTGTCAACCTAATGCTTTGTTAACTCTTAAAGAATTCCTTTTAGATTATGGTGATGACGAAGCAAAAGAAATGGGTAATAAATTAATTGAAAAAGAAATTGAAGAAATAAAGAATCCTACTGCAAAAGAAGTAGCTATAGAAAGACTTAAAAAAATAGAAAACGGTGAAAGAGATTTAAGATTCTAAGAAAGGATATATATTTATGTTAAATACGCCTAAAGCAAATAGACTACACATTGCTATATTTGGGAAAAGGAATGCTGGTAAATCTAGCTTGTTAAATGCTATTACAAACCAAAACCTCTCATTAGTATCCGATGTTGCTGGTACTACTACTGATCCAGTTTTTAAAGCTATGGAACTTCTACCTATAGGACCTGTAATGCTTGTTGATACAGCTGGCCTTGATGATGAAGGTACCCTTGGAGAACTTAGAATTGAAAAAACTCTTGATGTTATGAATAAAACTGATTTGGCTCTACTAGTTTTTACTGGAGAAAATAATAATTTTTCTATGGAATTAGATTGGTTTAAAAACCTTAAAGATAAAAACATCCCTGTTATTGGTGTAATAAATAAAATAGATGAATTTAATCTTACTGAAGATAATCTTAAAGAATCTTTCCCTATACCATTTGTATCAGTAAGTGCAATTCAAAACTTAAATATAGGTGCTTTAAAGGAAGCTATAATAAAATATGCTCCTTCAGATTTTGAAAACCCTACAATCGTTGGTGATATTCTTAATCCAAAAGACATGGTAATCGTTGTTGCTCCTCAAGATATCCAAGCACCTAAAGGAAGACTTATACTTCCTCAGGTTCAAATAATAAGAGATATTTTAGATCACGATGCCATGGCTTTAACTGTTAAGGACTCAGAACTTAAAGATATATTATCATCATTAAATAGAAAACCTGATTTTGTGATTACGGATTCTCAAATATTTAAAAAAGTTAATGAAATAGTACCGAAAGATATACCTTTAACCTCTTTTTCAGTTCTTATGGCTAGATATAAAGGTGATTTAGATATATTTAAAGCTGGTGCTAAGGCAATTAATAATTTGAAACCTAATGATAAAATTCTTATTGCAGAAGCCTGTACTCATCATTCTTTAAAAAACGACATAGCAAGAGAAAAAATACCTATGTGGCTTGAAAATAAGGTAAATGGCAAATTATTATTTGATGTGAAATCTGGGTCAGATTTTCCTAAAGATTTAACTGAATATAAGCTAATAGTTCACTGTGGAAGTTGTATGTTTACTAGAAAAGAACTCTTATCAAGATTAAGTAGATGTGTTGAGCAAAATGTACCTATAACAAACTTCGGTGTTGCAATTGCAGAGATTAATGGAATACTTGATAGAGTAACAACTATGTTCTAATTGAGAATTATGGTTGAAAGTCACAGGATTCCTAAATAAAAGTTGAAGGTTGAGAGTTGAAAGTTGTGGTTAAAAATCAAAGATTTACTTAAAAATATTTTTTATTTTAGAAATCTTCCTTAGAAGATTTCATCCTTCACTCTCAACTCTCCACATTCAACTTTCAACTAACATCAAGCTCTAGACTCTCAACTCTAAACTTTAATATATCAAAATTTTATATGATACTCACAATTTATGTATTTCTTAATATTATAAATATATAGTGTTATTATTACGGAGGTACTTATTGTGAACGGAATGGATATGAGTTTACTATTTCAAAAGATGAATGATCCAGTTTTCGCAAATGAATTTACTAATATAATGAATGAAATTCAATCTATACCTGGAATAAATGAAAAAATGGCTAGAATAAATCAAATGCAAGATCAGGAACAACAAGTTAGGGCTATGCAACAAATACCTGGTTTAGCAGATAAAGTAGCTAGACTTCAAAACCTAATGAATAGATAAGTTAATACTACTAAAAATGACTATGAAGATTATTTCTTCATAGTCATTTTTGTATACTATTTTTCCACTTCTTAAATTGAATTCAATAACTACATATATATTTCATTAATTTATTCCAAGCAAAAACTCCACGCACAACTTGTACCCTTAATTTGAAATTCATTACTTAACATTTTGAAATAGCATATCCTCAACCGTTTTCAATGCATGGTTAGGATCACATAGAACATTAGGTACAAATATTCCTTTTTCACATTTTTCATTTAATATATCATAAAAAGATTTAACTTTTATTGTCAATATTATATTAGAATTAGGTAATTTATAAAACTCAAAAATTCCTCTTTCATTCATAGAGGCAGTATTAACACCAACTGTAAATACATTTTTAATATGTTTACTAATAAATATTAATGCTTCTCCTAGTCCCTTAGTATTATTATCAATAAGCATAAAAACCTTATTGTCCTTTATTGAGTATAAACAATCCAATATATAATAAAATTTATTATCCATTATATATTTTCCATATCCTCTTAAGTCCACTATAATTATTGGATTACTAAGTAGCTCTGTAATATTTTTTGTTTCATCAATATTGTTTCTCATATTTATTATAGGTATATTAATGTTTTCTTTTATGTCATAACAAATATTTTCATCATGTCCTCTAAGATCGTTTAATTTTATACTTTCATCATCTATAAATCTAAATTGTCTATTTATTAATTGTTCTAAATCCCAGCATGTTATTGTTTCTATATTCTCAAACTCATATAATAAATTTTTCTTTATACACTCAAAAACTTGCTCTCCTCCAAATTTATTATTCTCTCTATATGTCTTATCTAATATATTAAAAAATATGTTTAAATCTTCTAGTGCTTCACTTTTACTTATGAATTTTTTATAATCTAACTCATTTTCCTCTAAATCATCTAAACATAGATTTTCATTTATACTACTCACTAAATTGCAATAATTAAAATACTCATTAATTGAGCTCTTAATATCTATTAATTTTAGATTTTCCTCATTTAAATCAACAAATATGTTCACCCTATACTCCCCCCACTATTATAAAATTTTAAATTAACCAAACCTTCATTTTCAATTCTCATAATATAATCTATGCTTAAAATTCAACTATTAAAACTATTTTTACAAAAAAGGCTCCAACCTTTTTTATTGACAAGTTATGAGTGATAAGTTAGTGTTGAAAATCACAGATTTTCTTTAATAATGTCTTTTTATTTTAAAAATCTTCTTAAGAAGTTTCCTGTTAAAAAGCTAAAACTAATTTTTTCTCTAAAAAATCTAAAATAAAAAATTTAAAATCTAAGTTTTTGAGAACAAAGTAAACAAAAACATCCCTAACTTATCACTCCATTAAGTTTTTTTGATTTATCCACAGATTCAACTTGATTATATATTCCTTAGGTTTATAAATATATTATTTTATAGTAGTATATACTTAATAACTTTAAATTTTTTAAGGGGGATTTAATATGAAAATAGACTTGCTTTACACAGTAGAAATGATGAAAAAGTATTTAGATATCCCTAGTCCTACTGGCTACACAAAAATTGCTTTAGATGAAGCAAAAAAAGACTTTGAAAAATTAGGTCTCAGTATAACTTACACAAAAAAAGGTGCACTAATAGCTACAATGATTGGAGCAAATACTAATGAAGAAGTAACTATATCCGCTCACATAGATACCTTAGGTGGAATGGTTAAAGAAATTCTACCTGATGGTAAAATAAAAATGGTTAAAGTCGGCGGTGGGCTTTTTAATTCCATAGAAGGTGCTAACTGTAATATTATAACTAGAAAAGGATCATTTTTAAGAGGTTCTATAGTTCCTATAAAAGGATCAACTCATATATTTGGAAGAGAGGCTATATCTAATATACCTAGAAATGAAGATACGATGGTAATAAGACTTGATGAAAGAATATGTAATAAAAATGATGTTCTTAATCTTGGCATAAATATTGGAGATTTTGTTGATATAGATACTAATTTCGAAGTTAGTGAGAGTGGATTTATTAAATCTCGTTATATTGATAATAAAGCTGCCGTAGCTATAGTTTTTGAAATCTGTAGATACTTTAAAGAAAATAAAATTGTTCCTAAATATACAACTAATTTTATAATAAGTAATTACGAAGAAATTGGTCACGGAGTTTCCTTTATTCCTTGTAAAACTAAAGATTTTATAGCAATGGATATAGCCCCAGTTGGACAAGGTCAAGCATCTAGCGAGTATTCTGTAACCATAATAGCAAAAGATAATAAAACAGTTTATGATTATGACTTAAGAAATAGTTTGATCAATATATGTGAAGATTACGGAATTGACTATACAGTTGATATATTTAAAAGCTATAGCTCTGATTCATCACAAGCTATAGCAAGAGGATTTGATTGTGCTTGTGCTTGCATAGGACCTGGAGTTGATAGTTCTCATCACTATGAAAGAACTCATATATCATCTTTAGAAAACACGTTGAAGCTTCTTATAAACTATCTTCAAACTGAACATAAATAAAATATTAATTTTTATTCTAAATCAATAAAACAGTTTAAAACTTGAATTAGTACTATGGAAAAATGTAAGTAGGTTTGTGTAAAACAAATCTACTTACATTTTTTGCATGTGTAACTGGTATTTATGATGACAATACTCTATAACAATATTTTTTTATCCCTTCTTCTAGTTATCTAGTCTTTACAGTATAGTTAGTTATCTAATACATTCTATTATATTCTCTAGCCTGTATTTCATACTAATACTAGTATTTCTATTAGTTATACTTTTGATTTTCTCCTTTATTCCCCTCTAGGACTTTTTATATATTCTTATATGTTATTGTAATCTGCATATCTAAAAAATTCATAACCTCTTTTTAAATTCCATATTGTTTTTATTCAAGTGTATTTGAAGGCACATCCATAGAGTTGCCAATGCTGCGCATACTTAAAACTGAACCACTCTCTTCATCTATTACTACTATAGCACCACGTACTATAGCACCACGCTCCATAGCATCACGGTCTTTTTGCATTTGTAGTTCTAACTCTCTCATTTTTGAGTTATATGATGGATCAATACTTTCTACTCTTTCCCTATTTACATTTTTATCCATATCTAAAAGATAATTTTCTGAAATCTCCGCAAATGCCTTTGCTGAAAACAGCGAAGCTCCAACAATAACAAGAAGTACTGCACCTGCAATTATTCCTTTTTTCTTTGTCTTTAAATTTAACATACTTTCAACTCTCCTTTTTATTTTATTTAATTCCTTATTATTAAATTGTGATGCAAAAATATTAGAGGATAATTCGTTACCATGTTTTATGCTGTCTAGTAGTGTAATAGCATATTCCTTTTTTTCACTAAAAGTAGAATATCTTAAAACAGATTCATCGCAAGACAATTCACATTGTTCTTCAAAGTATTTTCTTAAAAGATATACTAATGGATTAAACCAATAAATTGATAAATCTATAGCCATTAATAATCTTAATATGTTATCTTTTCTTTTATAATGAATTAATTCATGTCGAATTACCCATCTTAGTTGCCTATTATCATAATCAACATTAGGCAAAATAATTGTAGCTTTAAAAAAGCCTATTAAAGCTGGAGATGATATTCCCTTAAGTTTTTTAATTTCAATGTTTTTATTAATACCTAAAGCCCTCTTTTCTTCATGAAAAACACCTAATATATTGTTATCTTCAACATCCTTTATGAGGTATTTAGCCTTATAATTAAATGACAGATACCTATAAAAATAATAAATTAATACACATATAGACATAATTAACCAAATCATTAAAATTAAAGATGGATAATTGACTTTATTGGAAACCATATGTTTAAAGTCTATATTATTAACCACATTGGTTGTCGTAATCTTTTTATAAATGTGTATAGGTATATTTACCGAGATGCTTTTTATTAATAGCATCCTACTCATTAGAATTATTGAAAGTATATAATTGAATTTATGAGAATATTTTTCTAGCTGTCTATTTTTAAGTAGTAATATAATCAATATAAAAATACTTGATAAAATACTTGTTCTAACCAATTCTTTTAACATATATCCATACCTCTAATTACTTTTTTTCTATCCATTCTTTTAATTCTTTTATATCTTCATCAGATATATTTTTAGTCTTTTGTAGTGTTGAAATAAGTCCTGTTAAAGATTTTCCATGTAAAAACTTAAAAAAATCATCTGTTTCAAACTCTAAATACTCCTCTTCTTTTACTAAAGGGCTATAAAAATTTAGTCTTCCAATTTTTTTTGCTTCAATAAATCCTTTATCAACAAGCCTTAATGTTGTTTTAGATGTTGAACCAAAAGTCCAGCTACAGTTTTCATTCATAAATTTTGCTATATCTTTAGCTGATACCTCATTAGAACTACTCCAAATAAATTTCATAATCTGTAATTCTGTTCTAGGTAACTTTTTCAATTCCAAATTAACATCTCCTCTCTACATTAATATAAACATTATCTCTATTTATATATTTTAAAACCTACTAGACAAATGTCTTGTTGTTATGTTACTAGACATTTGTCTATTTGTCAACATGTAGTTAAGCTATTATTTATATAAACCTAATACCAAATTACTCCTTTATACCAGGCAATAATAAAACCTATAACTTTCTACTTTCAAAGTTATAGGTTATCTATATATAAATTATAATACTACGGGGGAAGTGTAAGTATTATATATTGTTAGATTATTTATTATTTATTATTTAAAGACCAGGATTTAATGCCTTATATATCTTCATTGATTTTTCTATTTTAGGAACATAATACTCTTTAGCATAATCTTTCATTCTGTCCTTATTCTCATCCTTTTCATATCTTATACTCCATTGTTGTACTATTTCACTTATATCATCTTTATCAAATTGTGACATAAATACAGCTCCTAATTTTATAGATACTTCTGGTTTTGCTAAATCAGAAGGGTTAAAGTCCTCTATACCTGCTTTCTTTGCTAAATCTATTGCAAATTCATCTCTCATATTTAAGATTCCATTACTCTTTCCTTTTTCATAATCTCTATTATCAAAATTTGTTTCAAACTTTATAAGGGATGCTAATGCATATTGATTAACATCATATTCCTTAGAATATTTTTTTATGTCTTCTTTATAATTTATTGGATATAAAACAGATTTTGCTGCTAATACCCCTCCTGTCAGTATAATCACTAGTACTATAATAATTGATATTATTTTTTTCATTTATATTTCCTCCTAGCTGAAGCTTATAGTAATATTTTAATAAATTAAGACAAATGTAACCATTGAACCATATTACATTTAAATATGTTTACCTTACACTTTTGTAATATTATTTTAAATATATGTAAATTATTTATTTTTCTTACATTTAATTTAAAAAAATATTATAATTATTATATAGGAGTTATATTTATCTCATTTGGATAATTAATATATGACGAAACAGTAAAAAACTTGGGCCTTGTATGATTAATAAAATTCTGAATATTCTTTATAATTTGTTATCCTTCACAACTTTATATATAAAAAGGCATTTGAAATTAGTATTAAACTAAAATCAAATGCCTTTTTTATACTTATACTATTTTTTAATATTCTTCAGGTTTGTTTTCTATGCCTGTAAAATTATTGTTGTTTTTTTCATTTGTTAATGAGTCTATTTCATCTTTAACAATATCAGTTCTGTATGCAGATATTGCCCCTGAATTTATAAATGCTTGGTTTTTCATTAAATCCTTTAAAAAACTATTTTTTTCTTTATCCTTCATAAAAATCACCTCTAAAATCTTTCATTACTTATATTGTTTCCTTAATCAGTGATTTATATAGATTATTTATAGTTTTTTCTATAAATCAAAATAAAGCTATAAGAATGTACGTCTACACTCTTATAGCCTTATTTTTATGTTAAAACATTAGTTTTTCTTTTTACTATTTGCAACTTCTATTCTTACTTTTCTTCCGCCTTGGAATTTTTGACCCATACATCCATCCATTATATCATCAACAGTGTTTTGAGTTGCATCTATAAATGCGAATTTTTCCATTATATCTATATCCCCAATATCACTGTTTCTAACATTAGCGTTAGCTGATAAGAACTCAAGTAATGCCTTTGGATTAACATTATCCATTCTTCCTACGTTAAAGAATAATCTTACGTAGTTTCCACCACGGTTTCCACCTCTATTATTACTTCTACGTCCTCTGTCTCTATCTCTATCTTGATAATTATCATCACTTTGAACATCTAATGATTGCTCTGTATAATCAGATGATACCTCTTTACTATATATCATATGAGTAAGTGCTGCTGCAACATCTACTAAGCTATATTCATCATCAAGCTCTGAAACTAAAGGAACAAACTTCTTGTATTCTTCTGCTTCTAAAGTTTCTTTTATTCTGTTGCATATATTTTGATATTTAGCATTAAATATATCATCTATAGTAGGAACTTCTTTTCTTTTTATCTTACCCTTTGTAGCTCTCTCTATTTGCTTTAAAGCCATGTATTCTCTTGGAGTAACTAATGTGTAAGCTAAACCTTCTCTATTTGCTCTTCCTGTTCTTCCTATTCTATGAACATAAGACTCGTTATCTTGTGGAAGATCATAGTTTATAACGTGAGATACATTCTCAACATCTATTCCTCTAGCAGCCACATCTGTAGCAACTAAGAATTCTAGATTTCCTTCTTTAAACTTTCTTAAAGTATTTACTCTATGGTTCTGAGTCATGTCACCGTGCATACCTTCAACACTGTATCCTCTAGCTTGCATAGATTCAACAACTTCATCTACGCCTCTCTTAGTCTTACAGAATATTATAGCAGCTGTTGGCTCATCAACATCTAATACTCTACATAAAGTTTCAAATCTATCTTTATGCTTTATTTCAAAATAATATTGGCTTACAGTATTACAAGTTATAGTATTTTTTACTACTGATATCTGTTGAGCTTCTTCCTTCATGTAATTTTTAGCAAGCTTTCTAATTTCATTTGGCATAGTAGCTGAGAATAATAAAGTTTGTCTATCGTGATTAGCATCTTTTAATATTGCTTCTATATCATCAATAAATCCCATATTAAGCATTTCATCAGCTTCATCTAGAACTAAGAATTCTATTTCACTTAAATCTAAGATACCTCTTCTTATTAAGTCTAATACTCTTCCTGGTGTTCCAACTATAATGTCTATGCCTCTTCTTATAGATCTTATTTGTCTATCTATTGGTTGACCACCATATACTGGTAATATACTAGTTCTTGAATGTTTCGCAATTCTAACTAATTCATCATTAACTTGTATTGCTAATTCTCTTGTTGGTGCTAAAACTAAGCACTTAACATTTTTTCCCTCATGTGATATTGAACTTAAAACAGGTGCTCCAAATGCTAGAGTTTTTCCTGTACCTGTTTGAGCCTGACCTATAACGTCACTTCCTTCTAATAATACTGGTATTACTTTTGCCTGTATCTTTGAAGGCTCCTCAAATCCCATGTCATTTATTGCCTTAAGTACATCATCATTTAATCCTAAATCGCTAAATTTTATGTTTTCCATTTAAAAACCATCCTTATATAAAATAATATATAGGTTAGCTAATTACAATTTGTTGATTTACATTACATAGTAAAATAATGTTTTTACATGTGTAATGTAAACCAACAAATTACCTTAACAAAACCTATACTCAAAACGCACTTGTTTATTATGCCATTAATATACGATTTTTGCAACACCTATTAATAATTTTTCTCAATTTAATGATAAATATACATGAAATTTCTTTAATTTTGTATTAAATTAAAAATACTACCAATTCGTTTTCATTTTTCAGAAAATTCTATATACAGATATTATTTTCCAAACAAAATACAAACTTATGATTATATATATTATTGTAAACATTTTTATATATATTATTAGATTTTTTTCAACAAAACGCCTCCATTATATATATGGAGGCATTCTCTATATTACTTATTTTTCAATTTTCTTTTATTTTTTATTTGTTCATATATTTCTAATATAAGATTTATAAGTGGCCATGAAACAACCACAAAAAATATAGCTATAAAAATATATATTAAATCAGTTATTGAAAATGAAAATAATCTTCTTGTAATTGGAAAAATAAATGTAATTGAAAATATTCCTATCATTGCTGATACCATACCTAGTTTCCAACCATTTAACGGATATGATACCCTTGTTAAAATAACTAAACTTATTCCTCCAACTATTATTACAGCTAATGTTCTACTTTGACCTACTGGTATTCTATGTATAAATCCTATAATACTCATAGCAACTACAGCTAAAGTTATAACACATCCATTTACAATAGAAACACTTAAAACTCTCTCTAAAAATCCACTTTTAACTCTATCCTTATTAGGTCCTAAAGCTAAAAAGAATGAAGGCAGACCTATGGCTATAGCTCCTATTAAGCTTAGCTGTATAGGTTGCATAGGATATGGTAACGCTATTATACCAAAAATTAAAGATAATAAAATTGAGTACACTGTTTTAGTAAGATATAAGTTAGAAACATTCTCTAAATTATTTATCATACGTCTTCCTTCTAATACAATCTCAGGCAATGCACTAAAATTAGAATCTAATAATACTAATTGTGACACTGCTTTTGCTGCATCACTTCCTGAAGCCATAGCTATCCCACAATCAGATTCTTTTAATGCTAGTACATCATTTACACCATCTCCAGTCATACCAACTGTATGTCCTTTAGATTTTAGTGCATTTACTAAAGCTTTCTTTTGATGAGGGGTAACTCTTCCAAACACAGTATTATTTTCAATAATTTCAGCCAATTCTTCTTGGCTCTCTGGTAAAGTTCTTGCATCTATATAACTTTCTGCGTTAAAAACGCCTGCTCTCTTTGCCACGGCTGCAACAGTTACTGGATTATCACCTGATATTATCTTTATTTCAACACCTTCTCTTCTGAAATACTCTAATGTACCTGGTGCCTCTTTCCTTATAATATCTTCAATTAATAGTAGTGCTGCCTTATCTATATTTTCTGGAAGATCTTCTGTTAAACTTTCATTATTTAAACTAGCAAGTAATAAAACTCTTCTTCCCTTTTGAGCCTCTTTCTCAACATCATCTCTTATTTCTTCATATCTATCTTTTAAAATCATTTCAGGTGCCCCTAAAACCCAAGCACCTTCGTTTTCAAATTCTACTCCACTCCATTTTCTTGCTGAGGAAAATGGTATATTAGATTTCAATTTATAATTTGGACATTTAGGATACTTATCTAAAATTGCTTGCTGAGTAGGATTTGTACTTGGAAAAGCACCAGATAAAGCAGCTAGTATATCTTCAATATCTTCAATTGAATGTGTGCCCATTGGTACAATTTTTTCAAGGTTTAATTTTCCTTCAGTTATTGTTCCTGTCTTATCTAAACACAATACATCAACTCTAGCTAAAACTTCTGTCGCCGGCAATTCTTGTACCAACGTCTTCCATTTAGACAGCCTTACTATTCCAACTACAAAGGTTAAACTTGTTAAAAGGACAAGCCCCTCTGGAATCATTCCTACAATTCCAGCTGCTGCACTGATAACAGCATCTTGCCATGTTACTTTTGTAAATAGTATTTGAGTTGTTATAAGTAATGCAGATATTGGAAGTATAAGCCATATTACAATTTTTAATATCTTATTTACTGAAGTTTGAAGTTCTGATTTTATCTTTTTAAATTTCCTTGCTTCCTCTGCAAGTTTTGCAGCATAAGTATCTTTTCCAACTCTTATAACCTTTGCATATCCATTTCCTCCAACGATAAAGCTTCCAGATAAAAGCTCATCACCGCTCTTTTTAATTACAGAGTCTGATTCTCCTGTAAGCATAGATTCATCTGCCTCAAATTCGTTTTTATCAATAACTATACAGTCAGCTACAAGTTGCATTCCTGGAACAAGAATTATTAAATCATCTATAACAACATCTTCTAGATTAATTTCTTTTTCATGCTTATTTCTTAGTACTTTTACTTTAGACATATTTAATACTGAAAGTTTCTCTAAGGTAGCTTTTGCCCTTAACTCTTGTACAACTCCTACCAATGTATTAGTTATTATAACCCCTGCAAACAATGAATTCTTAGGTGAACCAGCTATAATTACGACTACTGCTAACACAAGGTTTATTGCATTAAATAATGTAAATAAATTAGCTCTAATTATTTGTGATATAGTCCTTGAAGGAGCTTTGGGTACTACATTACTTTTACCCTTTTGAACCCTTAATTTTATCTCTTCGTCGCTTAACCCTGTTAGACAATCACTATCTAATTCATCATTTACATCTATATCATTATTAACCATATATTTTCCTCCCACAAAAATCAAACTAAAATATTTAATCACACTATATTATTACCTAAACTACTAGTTTTAAGCATATTAGGCACATGAAAGAAAATAACAAGTCCAAGATGCCATGTGTATTTTGTATCAGGCAAGGAAGTGATATTAGTTCATAGCATAGACTATGGGCTAATATCGCTGACGAAGTATGCCACAAAATAGACTAGCATACTGACTTGTTATTTTTTTGAGTGTGCCTTATTTCGTTGATAACTATATTATACAGTACCTTCGTTTTTTTTATTGTTAAGTGTACCTTAAATTCGCCTTACAATAATGATATATTTAAATCATCATCTAAAATTTTTCATAAACCATTAAAACGCATAATATTCTTACTATTTAACATTATATTACATCATGTTTAAAGGCGTAGCTACTCTCATAACTACGCTTAAATTCTATCTATTTTGCTAAAATTTTTTATATTAATTTAAAAAGTTATTTTTTTAATGTGCCTTAATCACATCTTCAAATCTAGCACTTATAACTTTAATTAAATCACTTGGTAAAAGCTCTATCTGCATTCCTATCTTACCACCACTTACTATTATTTTTTCTAATTCTTTAGCTGTATTGTTTATAAATGTACTATAAAGCTTTTTCATTCCTACAGGAGAACACCCTCCTCTTATATATCCTGTATACTTATTTATATCCTTAACATTTATCATATCTATTTTCTTTTCACCTACAGCCTTTGCTGCCTTTTTAAAATCTATTTCTTCAGCTACTGGTATTACAAAAACATATATTTCTTTGCTCATTCCTTGTGTTACTAATGTTTTATAAACACTATTAACATCTCTTCCTATTTTCTTTGAAACAGAAATTCCGTCTATCTTTCCATCATTGTTTTCATAAGTTATTATATTGTAGATTATATTCTCACTATCTAATATTCTCATAGCATTTGTTTTGCTTATTTTCTTTGATCCCATTGATCTTCCCCCTATTTTCTTAACTGGTTTTTATATTATTTAATATTTAATTCTATTTTAAAGCTATTTAACTTTTTCTCTGAATTAAATGTTCTTTTGGGAATAACATACGCGTTATTGTTTGAAACATATATAAATATATGATCTTTTGTTTCCTGTATTTCATTTATATCTCTTATATTATTTTTTATGTACCCACTTGATGTTTTCTCTATTATCTCACCATTTTCTATGTTTATATTATGCATACCTATAAGCCCACTGTTTATACTCTTATCTAACATTCTATTTATTTTTTTTACTATGCTTCTGTCAAAAGCTTTATCATAAAATAAAATCCAAACTACCCAAAATAGTGGACAAATAATATATAAGATATTAAATGTTTCCTTTTTTAAAATCCATATTGCAATAGGTATTATCAAAAACATTAGTGATATAACATACCTTTGCATAAAAATAGTCTTTTTTATTCCCTTTGAATTTTTAACATGATACATATTAAAGTCAACATAATCTTCTTTTGTTAATTCATAATTTAATTCCATTCTTTTCTCTCCTTGCTTTTATCTTATGGTTACCACCTATAGATTAATTTCATCTAATATTTAGCTTGTGGAAAAAACACCTCTGAATTAATATTCTTTCTATATATACTAATTATTATTATAGTTAAAATCAATAAATATGTATAGGATTGCCTTTAGACATCTAAAAATATAATAAATTACACATTACAAAAGTGTAAGTTAAACCTTCAAATTTGTAATTTAGTTAAATGGTTTTACATCCTTCTTAAATATATAATGAATACATAAGATAGTTAATCAAACACAAAACAAATTTAAGGAGGAAAAAGTTATGTTAAAGAAGTTTTTAAATAAGATTTTCAATGGGGAGTTAACAAAAGAGGAGAAAGTTTCAGATAAATCAATATTTAATATGGACAAGGATTATGAAATTGAAGCTATAGAAGCCCTTCAATTTATGCAAATAAGCTCAATAGGATAATTATATGTAGGTGGTGACTTATGTTTAAAATATTAATTAAATTATTTAGTAACAAATCTAAAGATGCTTATATTGAAAAGAGTATTAATTCTAATGTTGAAATCATTGAATTAATAAATAGAATAGAAAAAAATCTTATGAAATAATTGGAGAAATTTATGGACACTATAAATTACTTAATAATGTAAACACTATTATATATGGTAAATATATGATAGTGTTTTTTGTTTTTATATAAATATAGTCCTATTTTAATTTTTTTTAACAGTATATAACTTTATGCTTCTAAAAATTTTTAACTAAAATTTATTTTAAATTCACATTAACTTTTGATTTTTTTGTCAAATTTCCAACTATTTATTTTAAAATTACTATATCATAAGGAAACCTTTTTTTTATTTTTTTACCACATATGGTAATATTATATATAAACATGAATTTTCTTAATTTTCAGTTTTGAGTAGGGGTGAAGTATAGTGCTTTTAAAAAATGCTACGTATCTAACTAAGGATATGAAATTTACAAAAGGAAATATCTTTATAGATGATGAAACCTTAAAAATTACAGATAACGATTTCAAGTATGATGACACAAATTCAATTAATTGCGATGATTTTATTATATTACCAGGTCTTTTTAATTCTCATTATCATACACCTTCAAATTGTTTTAGAGGTATATTCAAAGATATGACAATAAATGATTGGTGCAAAGATAATTATATCGGTAAAATACACACTAAATTTTTTGATGCTTTAAACGAAAAACTTCCATTAGCTGATTACAAAGTTCTCTGTATAAAAAGTTATGTTGAGTTAATAAAAAAAGGAGTTACTTTTATAGGAGATTCACCGGTATCAAACAGGCCATCTCATATTCTAGCTGATATAGTTAGAAATCTTGGAATAAAATCCTGTATAAATGCAGGTGACGATTATGAGAACCTGCGTTTTAAAAACGATACTCAAGTTAAATTTTTTGCGCATCTTCCTGAAGAAGCAAAGATTGATGATGACTCCTTGTATGATGCTACTAAATTAAAGTCTTCATTAAACCCACCATTATCTACGCATTGCCTAGAATCATTAGAATGCAAAAATAGTATTTTAGATAAATATAATTGCTCTACTATAAAATTATTTAATAAAAATAATCTTTTAGACAATAAGACCGTTCTATTTCACTGTGTTCACATTGATAATGAAGATATTGAAATATTAAAGGAATCTAAAACTAGTATTGTTAGCTGTCCTATTACAACATTAAAATCAGGTTCTGGAGTTGTAGATATGAAAGCTTGTTTGAAAAATAATATTAATATAGCTCTTGGTACCGACTGGGCATTCACTGATATTTGGGACGTAATGAGAGCTGCTTACTTACACCTTAAGGTTAATTCATCAATGGATGAATTCTCAGCTGAATCTGTACTTAGAATGGTTACCTTAAATGGTGCTAAATCTTTAGGTGTAGAAAATGAGACAGGCACTATAGATAATGGCTATAAAGCAGACTTGATATTCTTAAACAAAAATGATTCTAGATTATATCCAATCATTAATAATGAAAACTTTTCAAATTTAGCCCAAAATATACTAATGGAAGGCAATGAAGATATGGTTGTCCATGTAATGTGCAATGGTAAATGGATTGTACGTGACAGAAAGTTTCTTTTAATAGATGAGGAGGAACTTGATTTTAAATATGAAAATATACTAAATTCAATAGTATCATAGGTTTAATTATTTTAATTTAATACATTAAATTTCTTATCAAATAAAGTGCAGCTTTAATAGCTACACTTTATTTAAGTTCTATATTAACTTTCAATTTCGCATTCCTAAACTTGTCACTTAATAACACATTGAGTAACATATACATTGTTACCTAGCTTACCTTTACAAACTCCTTCTATAGATACATCATCACCTGCATTAATGTTAGACAATTTTTTATCTGATGAGCTAACCTCACAAACTATAAGTTCATTATTTAATGTTTTTATATTTATCTTAATTTGATAAAGGTTTTTGCTAACGCCATCTACAGTTCCATTAATTTTAACTGTTTTATCCTTAAATATTTCATTAGCTTTAGGTTCGTCTTCTTTATATAATTTCATTATTTCTTCAGGAGATATTGATATAAATCCATCATCACCATCATTTGCAAGTGCATAAATATTATTACTAAACATAACTAAAAACACTGATGTAATAATTAGCGTGAAATTTTTAATAAATATCTTCATAAAAAATCCTCCTTAGGCACATGAAGGAAAATAACAAGTCAAAGATGCTATGTATATTTTGGGTCAAACGAGGAGGTAATATTCGTTCATAGTAGAACTATGGGCTAATATTACTGACGCAGTATGACACGAAATAGACTATCATACTGACTTGTTATTTTTTTGAATGTGCCTTATACTATTTGAATATATTTTTACCAATCATATAATAATATATTCAAATTAATTGTATAAAGAGGTTTATTTTACTTCTTAGTATTTGATTAAGATACTTCCTTATCCTTAAATTGTGATTGATACAACTCATTATATATTCCATCTTTATTTAACAGTTCTTTATGACTTCCTCTTTCCTCTACCCCGTTACTTGATAATACTATTATTTCATCAGCATTTTTTATTGTTGATAATCTATGTGCCACAACAATCGTAGTTCTTCCTTTACTCAATTCTTCTAGGGATTTTTGAATTAAGTATTCAGTAGCATTATCAAGCGCTGATGTTGCTTCATCTAATATAAGTATTGGAGGATTCTTCAAAAACACCCTAGCTATGGAAAGCCTTTGTTTTTGTCCACCTGATAATTTAACCCCTCTTTCACCTATATAAGTATCATATTTTTCTGGTAATGACATTATAAAATCGTGAATACTTGCCCTTTGAGCTGCTTCTATTATTTCATCCTCTGTAGCTTGTATATTTCCATATAAAATATTTTCTTTTATGGATCCAGTAAACAAAAATACTTCTTGTTGTACTATTCCTATGTTTTTTCTTAAAGATTTTAATGTAACATCATAAATACTTTTTCCATCAATTAAAATATCACCACTTGTAGCTTCATAAAACCTAGGAATCAAACTGCATAAAGTTGTTTTTCCTCCACCTGATGGCCCTACTAAAGCAAGCATTTTTCCTTTATTTATAGTTAGTGATAATCCATTTAATACATTTTCATTATCTTCGTAATTAAATGTTAAATCTTTTAATTCTATCTCTCCTTTAACATCTTCAAGTTCTAATGAATCTTCCTTTTCCTTCTCAGGTTTTTCGTCCATTATTTCCATAAATCTTTGGAATCCTGTCATACCTGATTGATATTGTTCAGTAAAATTTATTAGCTTTTTAACTGGCTCTGTAAACATTCTTATATATAATAAATATGCTGCAAAATCTCCCATATTTATATATTGTTTAAATGTAAAATATCCTGCTGCTATTAAAACAACTAAATCTAATATATCCATTAAAAAGTTCATTCCTGAATAATATTGTCCCATAACTTTATAGGCAAATTCTCTAGCTTTTTTAAATTTAATATTATTATTATCAAACTTTTTAGCTTCATGATTATTATTTGTAAAAGCTTTAGTTACTCTTATTCCAGCAATACTATTTTCTATATTTGCATTTATTTCACCAGTTTTTACCCTTGTTTCCATGAAAGCATGTTTAAGTTTCAATCTCTGGTTTATTAAATACCAAACTAAAAAAGGTATTATTGAGAAAACTATTAAAGTTAACTTAACATTTATAGTACATAATATACTAAATGAACCTACTATCATTACTATAGATATAAATAAATCTTCTGGACCATGATGGGCAAGTTCAGATACCTCCATAAGGTCATTCATCATTCTAGACATTATTACCCCAGTTTTATTGTTATCAAAATAGTTATTAGGTAATAGCTGCAAATGATTAAATAAATCCCTTCTCATGTCTGCCTGCATTCTAACTCCAACTACATGTCCCCAATATTGTAAAAAATAATTCATTCCTGCCTTAGCTATATTTAATACTAGAAGAAATATAGCAAATGTAGCCAGCATCCTAAACTTTTGATTAGGTATTATGTCATTGATTATATTTCTTGTAAGCATTGGGTATATAAGATTACATACCGAAACAAGAAATGCACATATTAAATCCAATATAAATAATTTTTTATATGGCTTATAGTATTTACTAAAAGTCTTTATCATTTAGCTGTCCCTCCTTAAAATTAATCCATATATTATATATTAAAGCTTTTATAAAATATATTAAACTAGATTCACCACATTTAATTAAATTCTGTTATAGAACAGAATTTAATTAAATAATATTACTCTGCATAAACAAGAAAAAAGGCTACGCCCTTTTTTAATTAACAATTGAGAATTGACGATTGACGATTATTGTTGAAAGTCACGGACTTCATAAATATAAAGTTGAAGGTTGAGAGTGGAAAGTTGAAAGTTCAGGTTGAAAATCACAGATTTTCTCTAAATTATATTTTTTAAATTTTAAAATCTTCCTTAGAAGATGTATCCTTGAATTGTCAATCTTCAATCGTCAATTTCTTAAACTCTTGCAACTTGCCACTTGTAATTTTTCACTTATTAAAGTTTTCAATTAAAAAATCTATATATTTTAATAGTTATTAAAGTTATCCACAGATTCGAAATTTTATAATATCCTACTAAAGTAAAAAAATTCAACTTATATAAGTTGAATTTTTTATAATATATATCTTATAAATAATAAAA
>NZ_FOKI01000066.1 GCF_900111985.1 Clostridium frigidicarnis | reverse complement strand
ACCAGATGGTAATATAGACTTCATAGATAGAATAGATAACCAAGTAAAGATAAGAGGATTTAGAATAGAGATTGGAGAGATAGAAAATATATTATTACAACATAAAGATGTTAAAGAAGCAACAGTTATAGTAATAGAAGGTAAGGATACGTATATTTGTGCTTATATAGTAAGCGAAAAAGAAATTAATGAGTTAAATTTAAGAGATTACCTAAAACAAAGCTTACCAGAATATATGATACCATCCTACTTTGTAAAACTAGACAAGATGCCAATAACATCTAATGGAAAACTTAATAGGAGAGCACTTCCTAAACCAAACTTAGAAGACAGATTAACGAGTTATGAAGCACCACGAAATGTTATAGAAGAAACTCTAGTAAGAATATGGAGTGAAGTTTTACAGACTAAAGAAGTGGGAATAAATGATAACTTCTTTGAAATTGGAGGATATTCATTAAATGCAATAATTTTGTCTGGAAAGATTAGAAAGGAACTTGGAATAGAGATTTCTATTACCCATGTATTAAAATATCAGACTATTAAAGAGCAGGCACAGCTAATAGAGAAGACTCGAAATTATGAAGCAATAGTTCATGAAGAGAATTATCCGGTTTTACTAAATTCAAAAAGAGACAAGTCTTTGTTCTGTTTCCCTCCAGTTGGAGGACATGCTGCTACCTACAAACCTATTTTACCGTTTATAAATAATTATGCAGTTTATGCAATTGATTTTGTAAATAGTAATGTAGATAGTTATGTAGAACAGATATTAAAAATTCAGCCTGAGGGAGATTTCTATCTGCTTGGTTATTCTGCCGGTGGTAATGTTGCTTTTGAAGTTGCTAAAGAGTTGGAGAATAGAGGACATGAAATTGCTAAGTTAATCATGGTAGATTCAATTCAAAAAGGAAGATCATCATCTATTAATGAAGAAGAGACGAAGAGATTAGAGACTGAATTTATCATAAAGAATGGATGGATGTATTTACCAGAAGAAATTAGAGAAGATATGCTGCTTAAAGTCAGAGAGTATTTTAAATTTTGTCAACAGATAATAAATTCAGGCAAAATTAATTCGGATATTAATGTAATACTATCTGAAGATACAGCTCCACATTTGTCAGATGGACAATACTGGAAATATATGACGATGAATGATATTTTCTACTATAAGGCAAAAGGAACACATTTTGAGGTTTTTGATGAGAGAAACTTAAAGTATAATGTTGGAATTATTGATAGCATTATTAATTCATAAAGCAGTAATAAATATTAGATTGGAGTATAGAATATGATCGAAAAAGGACATTCTGAAGATTATTTTAATGAAGATAGAAATTTTTGGTGGAATAGAGATTATTTCGAATTATTAACAAAAAGATGGGGGTTGAGTAAATATTCCAGTTTGTTGGATGTAGGAAGTGGACTCTGCCACTGGAGTAAACTTTTTAGCAATTACTTAAAACAGCCAGTGGAAATTGTCGCTTTAGACTACGATCCTAAATGGGCAAAAGGTAATTCAGAGTTAGAGGAATACTTTTATAGAAGAAATGCAACCATTAAATTTATGCAGGGAGATGCTGAAAATTTACCTTTTGAGGATAACACTTTTGATATTGTAACATGTCAGACTGTGCTTATTCATTTGAAAAATCCATTAAAAGCTTTATCAGAAATGAAAAGAGTATTAAAAAAAGGTGGAATTTTAATCTGTGCAGAAATGAACAATATTGCAGGTGCCTTGGCGAAAAGCACTATCACAGATGATGAGGCTATAGAGGAAACTTTAGACAGACTTAAGTATTATTTGATGTACGAAAAAGGAAAAAGGATATTGGGTGAAGGTGACAATTCAATAGGGGATCTTTTGCCTGGATATTTTGCTGAGACTGGATTGGAATCAATAAAAGTTTATCTATCAGATAAAGCAAGTCCTATTTTTCCACCATATGACACAGAGGAAGAGAAGACTTTTCTAGATACATTTAATGAATGGCTGGAAAATGATGAAGGCGAATTTGATTACCAGCAGGCACTAAGATACTTTAAGACTGTAAGTGAGAAAAAAGAAGATTTAGAGTTTTTTCACAAGCAGTGGCAGAAAAGAAAAGAAGAAGCAAGGATGCAAAATGAACAGATTAGAAAAAAACAATTCAGCACAGGCGGAGCATATGTTATGTATGTCATTTCAGGTATAAAGGGTGAAGAATAAAATGGTCGATAATAGTATGAAATTAGATAGAAAAAATGTAGAGAACATTTCACCATTAACGAATATACAAGAAGGGATTTTGTTCCACTATCTGATGAATAAAGAGAAAAATGAGTATTTTGAGCAGCTTTCTGTTGACTTATATGGCAATGTTGATATTGAAGTTTTTCAAAAAGCATGGCTTAAAGTTGTGGAAACCAATGAGATGTTGAGAACACTATTTAGATGGGAAAACATAGAGCATCCCATTCAGATTGTGCTTAAGCATTATGATTTACAAATTCAGTTATATGATTTTATAAATTCTGAAAACAAGGAAAAAGAGCTGGTAGAGATAAAAGATAGAGATAGAAAACTTGGATTTGATTTGAGAACTGTTTCTTTTAGAATTATGCTGTGCCGCATAGAAGAAGAAAAGTATGAGATGATCATCAGCAGTCACCACATCTTATATGATGGCTGGAGCACAGGCATACTGCTAAAGGAATTTGATGAAATGTACTCTTGCATACAAAATGGCAAAGAACCTTCAGTACTAAAGAAGACAAAATTTGCAGAGTTTATCAAGTGGAATCGTCTATGTGACGATTCCTCAATGAAAAAATTCTGGGTGAATTATTTAAAATCATACGAGTTCCTTGAGAAAATGCCAGTAAAACAGTTGAGCTCAGAGTGTGCAGAGATATATTCAAATAGCAAGCTGAAATTAGATTTAGACATGTATAAGAATATTAAGAGTTTCATTAACTTAAATCAGTTGACACTGGCTGCTTTGATTTATAGTGCCTGGGGAATTTTATTGCAGAGATATCAGAATTGTGATGATGTTATTTTTGCAACAGTTGTATCCGGCAGGAACTGCCCAGTGAGTAATTTAGAAAATGTAGTTGGTTTATTTATTAATACTCTTGTGACCAGGGTTAAAACTGAAGAAAGTGAAAGTATTATTGAATTGTGCAAAAAAATAAATCTTAATATTAAAGAGAAAGTTGAATATGAGAAAACTCCGCTTATAAATCTAAAAAAATATCTGGAGATAAAAAACGACGCAGAGTTATTTGAATCTATTGTTGTTATTGATAATTATCCAATGAATATGCTTAGTGGCTCTGGAGTATTTAATTATGGAGACTTTATTATGAATGAGACCAGCAATTATGACTTGACACTGGGTGTTATGGATCATGAAGGAATAGAGCTTAGTTTAACTTATAACACTTCAAAATATAGTAGAGAGATGATAGAAGCAATGTTGTGTCATCTTTCAAATATCATTGAAGATATTATAACTAATTTGATGAAAAAGGTTGAAGATATAGATATGCTTTCGCCTCAGGAAAAAGATGTTATATTATCAGACAAATATTTGGACAATATAGAATTTCAACCTTCTACCTTAGTAAAACTATTTGAAGAACAGGTTAATGAAAATTACAATACTTTGGCACTTATTAGTGATACAGGGGAAAAAGTATCTTATGGCAGGCTAAATGAGGTCGCTAATATGGTGGCTGACAGTTTAATAAATGCAGGGTTAGTAAATGGAGAGCCTGTTGCCATAATAATGGAAGATGTTTTTATGGTAATAGTATCAATGCTGGGAGTTATAAAAGCAGGTGGTGTATTTACCTACATTGATACTGAATATCCTAAAGAAAGAATACTGACTATATTAAATGAGGTATTACCTTCAAAGATATTGATAGATAAAAATTTCAAGAAAGCCAATGAGGATATATTGGAGTCTTATAGCAGAGAAAACAAGTGCGATATTTTTATGGTTAGTGATGAAAAAGTTGATGAGAGAGGTTATAGATATATATGTATAAAGGATGATGCAGTTTCTTCAAGTAATCCTAATATTTATATTGATCCTGATTCACCTGCTTACATAGTTTATACTTCAGGTTCAACTGGACAACCTAAAGGAATAGTACAATCTCATAAAAGTTTTTGCCAATTTTTACAGTGGCAGAGCAGGCAATTTAATATTACAAGGGGAGAATGCTTTTTTCAGTGGGCTTCTATAACATATGACGCTTCATATTGCGAAATCTTTGGAAGTTTATGTTTTGGTGCTTCTCTTTTAATAACTGAAAGAAGTAAAAAATATGATCCTCTTCAACTAGTAAAAATACTTGAAGAAAATAATGTAACCATTCTTCAGGTTGTACCAAGTTATTTTAGACAGATTATTGAAGTCATTGAAGAAGAAAAAAAGTTAGGGCACTTATATTCACTTGACAAGTTAAAAAATATTTTATTTTCAGGTGAGAAACTTCTCTCCGAACTTATTTGGAGATGGAAGGAAATATATCAATCAAAACATAAAATAACAAATTTATATGGACCTACAGAAACTGTTTTGGCAACATTTTATCCATTGTCAGATATTGTAAACAGAGAAACACCTGTTTACGTAGGGAAAGTAATAGATGGACGAAGAATTTTAATTCTTGATAAAAATATGAGGCTGTGTCCAATAAATGTGCCTGGGGAAATTTATATTCAAAGTGAGTATCTTACTCTTGGATATTTTAAAAATCCCGTAGAAACAAAGAAAAGATTCTTAAAGGATCCTATATTACCTCATACAGGTCCTGATGTTTATCGCACTGGAGATATAGGAATGTTGCTCCCTGATGGCAATATCCAAGTACTTGGCAGAATTGATAACCAGATTAAACTGAATGGAATGAGAGTTGAGATTGATGAGATAGAGCGGGTGCTTAACAGCCATGAAACAGTCCTTGAAAGTGCTGTTGTCTTAAATAATATAAGAAATACCCAGCAAATGCAGCTGATTGCATATATTGTTCCAAAAAAAGAAATTAAAGTAACAGAATTAAGAGATTATTTTAGGAGATTTCTTCCAAGGAATATGGTGCCTCAAAAGTATGTTTTAATGGAAAAGCTTCCTAGAACACACAGTAATAAAATTAACAAGAAAGAATTGATTCAAACAAAGGATGTTAAATTTCTTCAGATAAATGAAGAAAAGATACTACCTGAAAGCGAAACGGAAAAGGAAATATATCTAATATGGAGGGAGTTATTAGCAATTGACGAAATTGGAGTAGACGAAAACTTCTTTGACATAGGAGGAGATTCCTTATTATCTATGCAATTAACAAACCGCTTAAGGAGTAAATTCCAACAAAATATAACGTTGAAGGATTTCTTTAAAAACCAGACAATAAGAGGTTTAGCTAATATTTTGAACAATAACAATAATCAAGAAGACATACAAGAAAAAATTGCTCAGAACTTAAAGAAAGTTATGAATTTATCAGAAGATGAAGCAAATGAATATTTAAAAAAAGTTAAAAAAAATAAAGTATAGAGGAGTAAGAAAATGAATAACGAAAAAAATGTTTGGAAATTAAAAATGGATTTTTATACAGTGGAGGATTTAAGCTATTTATTAGAGAATAAACCTAAAATTGAACTGGATGAGACTGTTGTTGAAAAGATAAATGCAGGTTCAGACTTTGTAATGGATATGGTTAAGAATGACATGTATATTTATGGTGTAAATACAGGTTATGGTTCTTTATGTGAGACAAGGGTAAAGCCTGATGAAATAAAAAAACTTCAAATTAATCATATTTTATCACATGCATGCGGCATTGGTGAGATAGTACCAGAGGAAGTTTCAAGATTAGCATTACTTATAAAGTTACTTACATTCAGAAGTGGTAATACTGGTGTATCTTTAAAGGTTGTTCAGCGTTTCGTTGATTTGTGGAACGATGATATCATTCCAACAATTCCTAAAAAGGGAACAGTTGGTGCAAGTGGAGATTTAGCACCATTGGCACATTTAGGTTTACCAGTAATTGGACTTGGTTCAGTTCATTATAAGGGAGAAATTAGAAAGACTTCTGAAGTTTATGATGAAATAGGCTGGAAAGTCATAGAGCCTGAACCTAAAGATGGTCTAGCTATAACAAATGGTGTTCAATACATTGATTCCTGGGCAGTATTGTCACTTATGAAAATAGATAAATTGATCAAATGGTCAGAATTAATTGCTTCTCTAAGCATACAGGGATTTAGCTGTTCAGAAACATTCTATAGTGAAATATATAATAAAACATCTTATCATACTGAAAGACATGATGTGGCTGCGAACTTAAATAAAATCTTAGAAAAAAGTAATCACTTTAAATTACCAACATGTAATAAATCAAAACAGGACCCATATTCTTTCCGTTGTATACCTCAAGTTCATGGAGCTATTCGTCAGACATATAAATTTGCTAAAGGTGTCATGGAAAGAGAATTAAATGGTATTTCTGATAATCCCTTATTCTTCCCAGAACATCAGAAAATTCTTTTTGGTGGAGCATTGCATGGTGAATCTACGGCCTTTATGATGGATTTTCTTGCAATTGCATTAAGTGAGTTAGTATCCATATCAGAAAGAAGAACATTCCAATTGTTCTCTGGCAACAGAGGGTTACCAAGCTTTTTAGTTTCTAATCCAGGTCTAAATTCCGGATTTATGGTAACACAGTATTCTTCTGCCGCTTTAGTAAATGAAAATAAAGTATTATGTACACCTGCCAGCATTGATACTATTCCAACTTGTCAGATGCAGGAAGATAGTGTAAGTATGGGAGGAACATCTGCTTATAAATTGACTACAATCATTGAAAATAGTGAGTATATTCTTGGTAATGAATTATTTGCAGTAGCACAGGCAGTAGAGTTGAATAAGGGGTTGGTTCTATCTCCTATAACTCAGGAAATATACAATGAGTTTAGAAAAGAAGTGCCTTTCATACAAGAAGACTGCATTATGAGTGTATATATGGAAAAATCAAGAATGTTTTTAAGAAATCACATAAATGATTGGATAGATGGTTTAAGATAACTTTTGACTACCGCACTTTTTAGTGCGGTTTAATCCACCATATAACTGTAGAATTGGAGGGGAAGTTAAATGAATGAGATATTTGAAAAGTTAGAGGAGTTATCAGCTGAAAAGAAAGAATTGTTTGCCGAAATGCTAAATGAACAAGGTATGAGCTTATTAGATTTACCAATACCATCATTCTGGGAAAATTCTAAGAATAGATTTCCTCTGTCTTTTACTCAAAGAAGATTGTGGTTTATTGAACAATTAGAACCTAACCTGCCGGTCTATAATTGTTCAGTCAGCATCAGGCTTAAAGGTGAAATAGATTTTAATAGTTTTGAAAGGGCATTAAATGAAATAATTGACCGCCATAAAATATTAAAGGCAAATTTTATTGAAATTGAAGGTAAACCTGTTCAGTTCATTTGTGAAGATTATAAATTAGCTGTTTCTGTGGTGGATCTTTCTAATCTGGATTTAAAGGAACAGGAAGATAAACTTAAAGAATTGGTTCAGAAAGATGCATCTTATATTTTTAAGTTAGATCATGAGCTTTTAATTTGTGGAACACTTTATCGTCTAAGCTCCTATGAACATGAATTCTGCCTGACAATGCATCATCTTATATCTGATGGATGGTCAACAAGTATAATGATGAAGGAGTTTGCTAAGATTTATGATAATATTGTTTCTAATAAGCAGATAGAGCTTCCGGAGTTATCAATTCAATATATGGATTATTCAAAGTGGAAGAATCTTATCTGCTATGATAATACATTTACTGAGCAGAAAAAATATTGGCTAAATAAGCTGACTGGACACAATTATGGAGAGATAGTCACAAACAAACAACGACCAGCAGTATTAACTCATAATGGTAACAGATTTTCTTTTGAGATTGAGGATAAACTTCTTAAGGATGTTAGAGTTTTTTGCCAGGAGTACCATGTAACTCAATTTATGTTCTTAATGGCCTTAATGCAGATTATGATCTTTCGTTATACATGTTCTAATGATATTTCAATAGGGACTACTGTGGCAAATAGAACTAGAAAAGAGCTTGAAGATCTTATAGGTTTCTTTGCCAATACCATAGTAATAAATCAGGAAATGGATGGAGATAGTGACTTCCTTATGACAATGGAAAATACAAAAAGGTCTGTAATGGAAGGTTTTCAGTACCAGGCATGTCCTTTTGATATAGTAATAAACCAGCTCAATATAGAAAAGGACTTAAGCCGCAATCCGTTATTTCAAGTAATGTTTTCCTATCAAAGCAACATGGAATGGGAGTTGGAGTCTGGCGGACTTAAATTTGATGAATTGAAATCTGTTTATAACAGAACTGCCATGTTTGATTTAAAATTTGAATTTATTGAATCCGAAGAAAAGATTAATTGTTCTATTGATTACAATGTTGATTTGTTTTATTCAGACACAATAGAAAAAATGGCAGCAAATTTCATTAATATTTTAAAAGATGTAATAAACAATCCAAAAGTAAACTTAAAAAATATCAATATGCTGGATAAAGAAGAGAAAGAACGTATAATTCACAAATTTAATAATACAAATGTGGATTACCCTGATAATAAGACAATACATCAATTATTTGAGGAGCAGGTTCAAAGGACACCGGATAATATTGCTTTGGTATTTAATGGAGAGAACATGACTTATAAAGAATTGAATAATAAGTCAAATTACGTAGCAACTTCTCTTATAGCAAATGGAGTTGGAAATGGTGATAATGTTGCAATAATGGCCAATAGGGGATTTGAAATGATAATTGGTATGATTGCAATTTTAAAAGAAGGAGGAGCATACGTACCAATAGATCCAGAGTATCCCCATTCAAGAAAGGAATATATAGTGAAAAATTCAGATGTTTCACTAGTTTTAACCTGTAAGGAATGTAAACATAAGAAAACAATAGGAAATTGTAAAGAGGTTTTAATTGATCTTGACCATACAGATGATCATTATTTTGAAAATCTCAATATTAATAAAGATTCTAAAGAATTTGCTTATACAATTTATACTTCAGGCTCAGCAGGTACACCAAAGGGGGTAATGATAGAGCATCATTCAGCTGTTAATTTAATAAACTGGGTAAACAGGACTTTTAATGTTAATAATAAAGATAAATTGCTTTTTGTCACTTCTATATGCTTTGATTTATCGGTATATGATATATTTGGTATTTTAGCTGCAGGCGGACAGATAGTTATTGCAGGAGAAGATGAAATAAGGAATCCTGAAAAGTTATTGAATATTATCAAAAATGAGAAAATAACATTTTGGAATTCTGTACCTTCAACAATGAGTTTTTTACTAAATGCTAAATTTAATGATACTTCTTTACAAGAATCCATTAGACTTGTTTTCTTAAGCGGAGACTGGATACCAACAAAATTACCAGATAATATTAGAGTATCTTTTCCAAATGCACAAATTATAAGTTTAGGAGGAGCAACAGAAGGAACTGTCTGGTCAATATATTATCTAATCAATGAAGTAAATAAAAACTGGTCTAGTATTCCTTATGGTAAACCAATAGATAATAATTATTTTTATATATTAGATAAGTATAGAAACCCTGTACCTTATGGTTCAGTAGGAGAACTTTATATTGGCGGAGTTGGCGTGGCAAGAGGTTACTCAAATGATTTAGCCAAAACAGAAGCATCCTTCTTTTTAGATAGTTTTAATCCTAATGATGGAAGCATGATGTATAAAACGGGAGATATTGGAAGATACATGCCTGATGGAAATATTGAGTTTCTAGGAAGAAAGGATAATCAGGTAAAAATTCGAGGATTCAGAATTGAGATTGGAGAAATTGAAAACCAGTTATTAAAATTTGACTTTATTAAGGAAACAGTAGTAGTTTTAAAAGAATATAAAGATAATAAATATTTATGTGCTTACATTGTGACAGATTATGAAGTTGAAGATAACAGAATTAAGGAGCAGCTGTTAAAAGAACTACCTGCATATATGATACCTGCATTTTTTATACGAATTGACAGTATGCCGTTAACTAGGAATGGAAAGGTAGATATAAAAAGTTTATCAGAACCTAAGAGAAATGGTTTTAATACAGGGGATTCAGACAAGATTATCAATGATGTAGAAAAGAGGCTTCAAAAAATATGGAAAGAAGTACTGGATGTTGATGATGTTTATTTGTTTGATAATTTCTTTGATTTAGGTGGCAATTCGTTAAATTCAGTGATGTTACTAGCAAAAGTTCAAAAAGAATTTGAAGTTAATATATCCTTAGTTTCATTTTTTCAAAATCCAACAATAAAAGGTATTGAGAATCTCTTAAACTCTGCTGATGATGAGTATTCAGCAAGTAATTTAAAGACTGCAAAAGAAAAGGAACTTTATCCTCTATCAATAGCTCAGCAGGGGATATATTTAGCGCAGGCATTAGAACCTGATAGTATAAGATACAATATACCAGTGGTATTTAAAATTACTGGAGAGCCGGATATATCTAAGATGGAGAACATAATAAATAAAATTATACAAAGACATGAATCATTAAGAACTATTATTACAAATTATAATGGTGAAGCAGTACAGAAAATAATTAAAAAAGTGGATTTTAAAATTAACTATATAGAGAAAGAGTGGGATGCAGATATTGATGATGTATTAATACAGGCTATTAAACCTTTTAACATGGAAGGAGTTCCACTTTTGAGAGCAACTTTATTTAAAGCTGGATTTCATGAATATTATATATTATTTGATATTCATCATATTATTTTTGATGGTATCAGCGTTGAAATATTAATTAAAGAGTTTAATTTGATTCATAACGGAATTGAGTGCGAAAATCTTAGATTCCAGTATAAAGATTATTCAGAATGGCAGAAAGAATTTATTAAATCCCAGGAAGAAAAAAATCAGGAAGAATTTTGGATTTCTGAGTTGTCTTCAAAGATATCAGATTTAAGATTGCCAGTTACAAAAAATGACGTCTATGTTAAACGTAATTTTGATGGAGAGTATTATGATATGCATTTGGATGCTTCTATAATGGAGCAGATAAGCAAGACAGCTAAAGAAAATGAAATTACTCTACATATGTTTTTTTTAGCAGTTTTATATTTACTGCTTAACAAGGTAAGTGGCAATGAAGATATTTTAATAAGTATTCCGCTATCAGGAAGAAGACGTGCTGATTTTGAAAAAATTATAGGAGTTTTTATCAATACAATGCCATTAAGATGCAAAATATCAAAAAATATGCTATTTACAGAATTTTTGAAAGAAGTAAAAAATATTTCTTCCAGAGCATATGAAAATCAAGAAAGTCCGTTAAATCTTGTTCTACCAAAACTAAGTGAACAATCTCAGGAGACTTTAAGGCATTTACTGGATAACGTAATTTTTGAATTTAGAGAAAATGAAATTCAAGACAACGACTTACAAATGGATGGATTAAAGTTTCATCGATACAATTTAAAGGTAAATACTACTCATTTTTTATTGGACTGGATGGGAATTAATAACGGCAGAGACGTTTTATTTAGGATCTTATATAGAAAAGAATACTTTGAAAATACTATGGTACAATACCTGGCAGAGCTTTATGTTGAATTAATTAAAAAGATTATTGAGAATCCTAAGATTAGAATCAAAGATATAGACATATCATGTAACTCTGAAAAAAGATCTATTGGATTCGAGGATGAGCTAAAATTTGATTTTTAATAATGAAATTAGGATACTTATAGAATACAAAAGAATGTGTCATGTCCTTAATTAGGTCAGTTAGCAGACTATTAACAACCTGTATGTAGGCATATTTTTGCTTATATACAGGTTGTTTATTATAGAAAATCAAAGGAGGAACTACTGTAAAAAAATATAAAGAAATGCGGTAGTTTTAATATACATTTTAAAGGGAGAGTTAGATTGAGAAATGATATAAATGTTTATTCAGAAATTGGAATATTAAAAAAAGTATTAGTACATCCAGGGTATGAATTAGAAAAATTATCCCCAAAATTTTCAGACAAGCTGTTATTTGAAGATATTCCATATATGGAGGTAGCAAGGGAAGAGCATGATATGTTTACTAAAAACTAAAGGAAAATGATGTTGAAGTAGTTTATTTAGAAGATTTGTTTGATGAAAAATTAAAAGACGAATTAGTTTAATAGGTTGTACTTTTTATAAACTTAATGCATACTTAATGATTTTTTAGAAATACTAAAAAAGGTAATAGTAAACTATAATAGTGCATTTTTACTTGAATAATTTTACAGTTAAATAACTAATGAGATTCCTAAGCTATTTTTAGCAACTTTAAGATTTTTTGTACC
>NZ_FOKI01000017.1 GCF_900111985.1 Clostridium frigidicarnis | reverse complement strand
TATGCTACAAGGTTTATATAATCGAAATTTAAAAGGATTGGACAGTGGCTTGGTACTACGTACCGATAACGGTAGTCAGTTTATTAGTGGTGTATTTGAAAAGGGATGTATGGATGAAAAAGTAGTTCATGAAAGGATTCCAGTAAGGAGTCCTAATTACAATGCTTTTATTGAGTCATATCACAGATATCTTCAAGAAGAGTGCCTTAATAATGAGATGTATTGGAGCTTAAAAGAGTTAGAAATTGATTTAAATGATTATGTTTATAGATATAACCATGAAAGGATACATTCCTCTATAGGATATGTATCCCCACATGAATATTATAAAAATAAAATTTCAGCTTAGCTTGAAATTTTGAGAAAACTTTAGAATGAGTAACTTTAGTCCAGATAGCGGGGAGCAACCCGAGGTTAAAAACCTCAGGTTTTCTAAAAAAATTTCTATTTTAGAAATCTTTTTAAAAAGATTTCATCCTTAGCTTGTCGCTTTTCACTTGCAACTCTCACTAAGGGTTATCCACAGATTTAAAATCTATAATATCCTCATAAAAATTTAAAACGAGGCTCTTTAATGCTTACTACTAAATTTTAAAATAGTAATTAACACTAAACTTGCCTCGTTTTATTATTTAATGATTAATTCTCATTCATTTAAACTTGCCACTTGCAACCCTCTCATAACTTATAGCCAGCTATTAAACTTCTTTATATATTTCATCTTTATAAACTGAGTTAAGAAACAATAAGCAAGTAATATAACAATTAAAAATGGGAAATAACTTAATGGCAATGCCTCAAGTCCAATTGATGCTCCAAAAGTTGTAAATGGTATACCTATTCCTACAATCATAATTATAGTTGTCAAAATAAGAACTGGTGTTGCTGCTCTACTTTGTATAAATGGAATTTTTCTAGTTCTTATCATATGAATTATTAATGTTTGAGATAATAATCCTTCTATAAACCATCCAGATTGAAATAGTCCTTGCATATCAACTGAATTTGCCTTAAATACATACCACATCAATATATACGTTGCTATATCAAATATTGAACTTATAGGTCCTATAAATAACATAAACTTTCCTATTTCCTTTGAATTCCACTTACGTGGTTTTTCTAAATATTCAGGATCCATTCTATCCCAAGGTATTGATACTTGTGATATATTATATAAAAGATTTTGAGTTAATAAATGTATTGGTAACATAGGTAAAAACGGTAAACATATACTCGCTACTAAAACACTAAATACATTACCAAAATTTGAACTTGCAGTCATTTTTATATATTTTATTATATTTCCAAATGTATTTCTGCCTTCTAAAACTCCGTTCTCTAAAACCATTAAATCTTTTTCTAATAATATTATATCTGCACTTTCTTTAGCTATATCTACTGCTGTATCAACAGATATTCCTACATCTGCATCATTTAACGCTATTGCATCATTTATGCCATCACCCATATATCCAACAGTGTGCCCATTTTCTTTTAAGACTCTTATTATTCTTGATTTTTCCATTGGAGATAATTTAGCAAAAACTGTTGTTCTTTCAGCTTCAAGTGCTAATTCTTTATCACTCATATTTTCTAATTCAGTTCCTAATATTATATGATTTACCTCTAATCCTACTTCACCACATATCTTCTTAGTTACTATTTCATTATCACCTGTTAGAATTTTTACATCTACCCCATGCTTCTTCAATGCACTTATTGCTAATGCAGCACTTTCCTTTGGTGGATCTAAAAATCCTATATATCCCATAAGGACCATATCACTCTCATCTTTTACTCCAAAGTTATTTTCATCTGGGATATCATTCTTTTGAGCAACCCCAATTACTCTCATACCCTCTTCATTTAAACTAGATACCATTGCGATTACTTCTTCTTTTACATCTGGTGTCAAAGGAACTATATTGCCCCTATACTCTGCAAATGAGCATATTGATAACATCTCTTCAATTGCACCTTTTGTTATAAGTTGTCTCTTTCCTTCATGGTCTTGTAACACAACTGACATTCTACGTCTTGTAAAGTCAAATGGTATTTCATCAACTTTTATATATTTTGTTTGTAAATCATTAAATCCTTTTTCATCGCCAAATTCTAAGATTGCTATATCCATTAAATTTCTAAGTCCAGTTTGGTAATGACTATTTAAATAAGCATGTCTTAAAATTCTATCATCGTCATTGCCATGTATATCTAAATGTCTTTCAACGATAATTTTATCTCTAGTTAATGTACCAGTTTTATCTGTACATAATATATCCATTGACCCAAAGTTTTGAATAGAACTTAAATTTTTCACAATAGTTTTTTTCTTTGAAAGTGCTATTGCACCCTTAGCTAAATTAGTTGTAACTATCATTGGTAACATTTCTGGAGTTAATCCAACTGCTACTGATATAGCAAATAATAAAGCTTCCAACCAATTTCCTTTAGATATGCCATTAACTACAAACACAATAGGAACCATTATTAACATAAATCTTATTAATAGCATACTTACATCATTTATGCCTGTTTCAAAGCTACTTTTAGATTTATGTGATACCATTTCTTTTGCCATTACTCCAAAGTAAGTATCTGATCCTGTAGCGATAACAACTGCTTTCGCAGTTCCGCTTACAACATTAGTACCAAGTAAACATATATTATTCAATTCACCAATTGATTTTGAACCATTTGAAATACAAGCATCTGATTGCTTTTCTATTGGCTCTGATTCACCAGTTAATGATGATTGACTAACAAATAAGTCCTTACATTCTATAATTCTTAAATCTGCTGGTATCATATCTCCTGCTGATAAACGAATTATATCTCCTGGAACTATATCAGCCATATCAACTTCAACAGCAGCTTTACCTTCTCTAACTACAGCTGTGGATGTTTTTATGAGTTCCTTTAATTTTTCTGCTGCTAATGTAGACTTATATTCCTGAACAAAATTTATTACACTACTAAGAATAACTATGGTCATAATAATTATTATAGTTTCATATGAAGCTTCTCCAGGTGCAGCTAAAACTACATCTGTAAAAAATGAAACCATTACTAATGCTAAGAGAATTAATGTAAATGGATTTAAAAATGTTTTTAAAAATTGTATTATAGCTGGAACTTTTTTTGTACTATTAACATAATTATGACCAACTGTATCGAACCTATTTTCAACCTCTCCCTGAGTTAATCCATCTTCGCTAGTGTTTAATTCCTTATAAATTGCTTTAATATCTTTCCTTGAAATTGAATTTAATAATTCAAGTGCTTTAAATTCCAAATTTTCTTTTGGGTTTCTTTTATTCATCATAACTCACTTACCTCCTAAAAAAGACAACAAGAAACTAAGGGTTAAAATATATATTTTTTTACCCGCTTATTGTACTTTTGATTTAAAACAAAACAATGTTCTGAATTTTAGAACATTTAGAATTACGTGTAGTAAAAAGAAACAGTTGAAAAGAAAAAGAAATGCTAATGATTTGAAAATTTGTATGTTCTTAATGAGCTAATGGAATACCTCATTAATTTACTTTGCACATATATATCCATATCAATCAAACATCCCTCCGGCCCTCCACCGTCTGAACTACTACTCCCGCTATATTCCAATTAACTCACCTCCTAAAAAATAAAAAATCCCCAATCAAACTCGAACATTGATTGAGGCATAATTAACCTATCGTTCTCGTTCAAGTTTTGGCTCTGTAAGGCTCGTGAAATTGCATTAGGTTAAGCCTTAATTTCGACCAAACCTGCTAACCAGTGCAGTATGTTTCCATACTTTTACGGCAGCAACCCATATCCTTATAGTAACCTCACCTACCGAGGTATATTAAATTGTACCATTTAAGTTTAATGCTTTTTATGAATTTTGTCAACATATGATGTATTAAAGTATTGTAAAATTAAATATTTTTTATGTTTAATTCTCTTATATTATATTTTATTCAAAATTTTATTTTTAGTGATAAAATATGTAAACATATCTTTGTAAAATTTTAAATTATTTTACTATATCCTTTTGAAGAATAGCCATTATTACTCCATCTTCAAGTTTGTTCTTTATAAAATCTCGTTCTCTTACAACCCCTTCTTTTGTAAACCCTGCTTTTTCAAGTACTTTTACAGAAGCATGGTTTCCTGGTGTAATAAATGATTCAATTCTATTTAAATTTATATAATTAAATCCAAAATCCACAATAGCCTTAACCATCTCAGTTGCATATCCTTTATTCCATTCACTTTGCATTAAGTCGTATCCTATTTCAGCTCTTCTAGCTTCAGGTTCAAAATGGCAAAGACAACAAATTCCAACTAATTTATTGGTTTCCTTCAATGCTATACCCCAAGTGATTTCCTCTTCAGCTTCAAATTCTTCTTTATATACATCTATAATTTTTCTTGCCTCTTCCTGAGATTCTATAGGTTCAAACCAATCGTATTTAGCAACTTCTTCATCACTAAATATTTGGTAAATCTCCTCTACATCTGATTTACTTACTTCTCTTAGAATTAATCTTTCTGTTTCCAATACATTAAAAACCTCAAAACATTTTGTATTCATATTATCCTCGCTTTCATTTCTTCACCCTTGTTTTAATATATTAATAATCTAATATATTAATTTGTTTAATTATATTCGTAAAACCTCTATTTGTACATAAAAAACTACACACTCTCATTATAAGAATGTGTAGTGTATGATTGATATTGTCTTTTTAATTTTCTTTAGCCAATTTCTCTAAATCAGCTATTATTGTGTTTACTAAGTCTAGCTTTCCCTGTGCATAATCTTTTTTGTCTATCCAATTTATACCTAGTTCTATACAATCCTTAGTTTCTTTATATTCACTTAATAATTTTACTAATTCTTCTCTCATAAAATTCCCACCCCATAATAACTATTTTTTAATAATTAATGTTATTATTCAACAGTAACTGACTTGGCTAAATTTCTTGGCTTGTCCACGTCGCATCCTTTTTGTACAGCCGTATAATAAGCTAATAGTTGTAGTGGTATTATAGCAAGTACTGGAGCTAATATATCTAATGTTTCAGGTATATATATTACTGAATCCATTGTCTTTTCAACTTCAGTATCTCCTTCATAAGCTATAGCCATTACTTTAGCACCTCTAGTTACAACTTCCTTAACGTTACTTATCATCTTATCTCTAAGTTTTCTTTGAGTTAATGATGTTATAACAACTGTTCCTTTTTCTATTAAAGCTATAGGACCATGTTTTAACTCCCCACCAGCATATGCATCAGAGTGTATATAAGTTAATTCCTTTAACTTTAAAGATGCTTCCATTGCTACTGCATAATCTAATCCTCTACCTAAGAAGAACATATCTTTTTCCATATAGTGTTTAGATGCAAATTTTTGTATCTCTTCTTTATTCTCTAGTATTCTTTCTACTTTTCCTGGTAACTCAATCATTTCTGCTTTTATTGCCTCTAACTCTTCTTTTTTCAATGTATTCTTTAAGGTAGCTATATGAAGTGCGAATGTATACATGGCTACAAGTTGAGTTATATAAGCCTTTGTTGATGCAACCGCTATTTCTGGTCCTGCCCATGTATATAATACATCATCTGCTTCTCTTGATACTGAACTACCAACAACGTTTGTCATAGCAAGAACTCTTGCTCCCTTTTTCTTACTGTCTCTTAAAACAGCTAAAGTATCCGCTGTTTCTCCTGATTGGCTTACAACTATTAATAAAGATTTTTCATTTATTAATGGATCTCTGTATCTGAATTCTGAAGCTATATCTACCTCTACTGGTATTTTAGCTAATTTTTCTATAACATATTTTCCAACAACTCCAGCATGATACGCAGTTCCGCAAGCAACTATATATACTCTATCTACTTCTTCTAGTTGCTCTTTAGTTAATGTTATTTTATCTAACTTTATTTCTTCACCTAATACTATTCTTGATGTCATAGTGTCCTTTAAAGCTTTTGGCTGCTCGTGTATTTCTTTTATTGTAAAATCTTCACATCCACCTTTTTCAGCAGCATCAGCATTCCAAGTTACATGATATATTTCTTTTTTAACTACTTCTTTATCCTCTGTTAAAAGTTCAACTCCGTCTTTTGTCATAACTACAAATTCTTTATCTTCTAAAAGATAAATGTTTCTTGTATGATTTAGTACAGCTGGAATATCTGAAGCTATAAAATATTCACCTTCTCCTACACCAACTATAAGCGGACTATCCTTTCTTACTGCAACAAGTTTATCTGGCTCATTAGTTGATATTACTCCTATAGCATAGCTTCCTTCCATTTTTCCAGTTGCTTTAATTACAGCATCAACTAAATCTCCTTTATAGTAATAATCCACAAGATTTGGTATTACTTCAGTATCAGTTTCTGATAAAAACTCATAACCCTTTGATATTAACCATTCTCTAAGTTTAAGGTAGTTTTCTATTATTCCGTTGTGAACTACACTTATTGTTCCTTTGCCATTTGAATGTGGGTGTGAATTTACATCTGATGGTTCCCCGTGAGTAGCCCATCTAGTATGTCCTATTCCGATTGATCCCTTAACAGGTTCTTTCTCTAATTTGTTTTCTAAATTTTTTAGTCTACCCTTGCATTTTTTAATCTCTATCTCATTATTATTAATTATTGCTACTCCAGCTGAATCGTATCCTCTATATTCTAATTTTGATAATCCCTCTACTAAAATTGGCGCTGCCTCTTTTTTTCCTAAAAATCCTACTATTCCACACATAATTAAACATCCTCTCTTTTTGTAAATTTTAAATTTTCTTTCTATTGTGTGCATAACAAATAAACTTGTAAAAACTATAATTTTCTTAAAATTAAGCACAATAAATAAGCCCTGAATATCCTAGTTTTTTCAAGCAAAGTATATAAATTAATAAAATTGTATAACAAAAAATAATATTGGAAATTACTTAAAGAAAGGTTTTAACACCGCATTGAGTCTGTACCAAAAATCACTTCTTGGGTTTCTCAATGTTTAACGGTAGTGTTTTACCGCAGGGCATCCGCCGAAAATTTCGATACTCCCTATCCTCGTCAACTTAAACAATTAAACAAAAGCTTGTCTATAAATCCAATGTGGACTTTTATAATTTAAGTTCTGGCGCTTTATTATTTATGAGTTTTAAGATAAACCTTACTAAATCCCTCTAACCCATTTTTTTATTTTCCTAATAACATTATATTCACTTATCGCAAATGTTTCAACTAAAATTTAAATAAATTTTTTAGAAGTATTATATTTCCTATCTTTATATGCACTTTAAATTCATATGAAAATATAGTTTTGTAATATCAAAGAATGTTTTATATGTACATCCTTTGACAAATTTCACATCCTCTAATATGAATTTTCAAAATTTATTTCTTTCATTTCTTTATTAATATAGTCTTGTAACTTATCATTTGCAACTCTCTCTCTAATTAAAAATTTCTCTAAACTTAAACTTCATCATCATTTTATAATCAAAAATTTTTATACTTTTCTATACAACTAAAAATAAAGTGCTTTGCTGATTTAATTTTTAATTCAAAAATTAAAAGTGCTGCCTTTTTAAATGATTTTTAATCATTTGAAAGACAGCTCCTTTGTTATTTATTTTACTTTTTCCTCAATCATTTTTGCTAATTTATGAGCCATTTTATCTATTTCTTCTTGATTTTCGCCTTCTAGCATTACTCTAACTAATGGTTCTGTACCTGACGGTCTTATTAGAACTCTTCCTACTCCATGTAATGCATCTTCAATTTTATTTATTTCATTTTTTATTTCTTCATCTACTTCATGTATATTTTTCTTATCATTAGGAACTTTTGCATTAACTAATACTTGTGGAAGTTCTTTCATCATAGAAGCAAGTTCTGATAAAGTTTTACCATTTTTCTTAACTATTGCAGCAAGTTGAAGACCTGTTAAAAGTCCATCTCCAGTAGTATTATAATCTAAGAAAATAACATGACCTGATTGCTCTCCACCTAATTTATAGTCATTTTTTATCATCTCTTCAAGTACGTATCTATCTCCAACTTTAGTTTTTATAGGTACTATACCTTCCTTTTTCATGGCTATATCAAGACCTAAATTACTCATTACTGTTACAACTAATGCATTATCCTTAAGTCTTCCTTGTTTTTTTAATTCTTTAGCACATATACTTAATATATAGTCTCCATTTATAAGGTTTCCTTTTTCATCTACAGCCAGACATCTATCAGCATCTCCATCAAAAGCAAGACCTAAGTCACAGCCTTTTTTAACAACATACTCCATAAGTTCTTCTGGATGTGTTGATCCACAATTTTTATTAATGTTAATTCCATCTGGGTCATTATTTATAACAACAACCTCTGCTCCTAAGTCTCTAAATGTTTCAACTGCTGATTCATAAGCAGATCCATTAGCACAATCTAAAGCTATCTTTACACCTTTAAAATCAACATTTATAGACGATTTAACATATTCTATGTAATCTTCAAGTGCTGACTCTTCAATTCTCTTTCTTCCAACTTCTCCACCCTGTGGAACTGGTACTGATTCAAAGTTAGTCTCTATTACATTTTGTATAGCATCCTCTAACTCATCTGAAAGCTTATATCCTTTATTGTCAAAGAATTTTATACCATTATACTCCACTGGATTGTGGGATGCTGAAATCATAATCCCTGCATCAGCCCCTAATTTTCTTGTTAAATATGCTATAGCTGGTGTAGGAACTACTCCAACACATACAGCCTCTGCTCCAAAAGAAAGTATTCCTGCAACTAAAGCTGATTCTAACATATCTCCTGATATTCTTGTATCCATACCAACAAGTATCTTAGGTTTATGTGTTCCCTCTGTTAACACATAAGCACCAGCTCTTCCTAAATTATAAGCAAGATTTGCTGTTAATTCTATATTTGCAATTCCTCTTACTCCATCGGTTCCAAACATTCTACCCATGTTATATTACCTCACTCTTTTAAATTCTTTCACTTAAAAAATTCTATATATAATTATATTACACATTATAATGTTTAACAATAACACACAAGAGGAACTTATTTAAAGTTCCTCTTTGTACTATGGCTAAACTCGTTGGTTTGGTTGTTAAAATAGAAATATAATTTTAATTTGTAAATATGTGGTATAGTATTGTTATAGTTTATAAATTAACTTAAAAAGGAGACATATATTATGGTTTATAATTTGCTCATTATTTTTGTAACAGTAGCTATATTTATTTACTTAATAGGTCTTTATTATTTTTTCAAACAAAACTATAACAATTTTTTTGTAGGTTTAACAGTAGGTAAAAATAATATAATTTTACTGAAATCAAATAAACTAAATCAAAAAGACCATAAAAAAGTTAAATTTATACTAACTGTTAGTACTGTATTATTAATAGTTTTAGATTTATCAATAGTATACTTTTTTAAATCAGATCATGAAAACATTAAATTTAGTATAATTATATTAATGTATTTAGTTACAGTTATTTCAAAGAAATGTATTCAAAAAATAAGAGGAGTATAATAAAAAAAATTATACTCCTCTTATTTTTTAAGCTGCAGTTATTGTAGCTGGTACATACATACGGCACATTCAAATAAATAACAAGTCATTTTAATATTTTTCATGTTCTTCTACTAAAGCATCATCATTTATTATTAATTCTTCAGTATATTCTACTCGTTTTACCTTGCATCCTTTTCCTATTGTAACTATTTTTCCCCTTATAATATTACAACTTGTAAACTCTATATCAACATTATCTCCTTCTATAACTTCTGTTGTAAGTTTTGGTCGGCCATAACCCTTAAACAGTAATACCCTTAGAATTCCCATCCCTCCATCACCTTGCTTTATTGATATATTTTGCCCACCTATCTCCTTAACATAATTGTTACCTGTCACAGCTATATCTATATTGTCAGCACTCAATAAACCTTCTATCTTAAATACTCCCCTTGATTTTACATAATCAGAATTACAGTCACCATTAACCTTTAAGCTTCCATATATATCTATATTTTTTGTGTTTATTGAATTTTCACAAGTCATACTACCCAATATTTTTACATATTCACTATCAGATATCTCATTTACTTTAGCACTTCCGCTAACTTTAAACTCTTTTCCTTTAACCGATCTATTAATTGTAGTTGAACCTGTTACTTTAAAGTCTACACAATCTAGATTTCCATCAATTACACAACTTCCACTTATTTTCCCAGTATCTGTTTTTACGTCGCCTGATATTTTTCCCGATCCGCTTATTGACATAGTGTTACAAATAACATCTCCATTAATTTTTCCTGATCCCGATATACTTACAGTGCCAAATTCTCCCCCATTTAATGATGATGAACCTGATATTTTTAAATCATCTAAATCTTTTTTCATAATATACTCTCCTTCTCTTCTATAATTTTATAATTTCATCAACAATTGATGAAGGATGCACTTCTAAATGATTTGAATACTGTAACTTTTCTATTTTACAATTTGGTCCTACTTCTATATCTCTGCCAGTAATAAAATTAGCCTTAACATTGTTTACCTTTATATTGTCTGCTTCTATGCTTTCCGTTTCAAATCCATTGTAAACTTTAAAAGAAGATAAGATACTATCTTTTATCTTTGAAAAAATAGATATATCGGTTTCCTTTCCCCCTCCAATAGTAACGTTAGCTCCACCGATTTCCTTAATATATGATCCTACTATTGAATCTATTATAATATTGTCCCCATTTAACATCCCATTAATTTTTATAAATCCCTCTAAATTTAAATCATCAACATTTAAATCATTACTTATTATTAGTCCACCATTCACTTTTATATTAATACATGAGATACTTCCATCAACTCTTACCATTCCATCATTATCTAAAACATCACCTTTAGCATTTCCAACAATCTTAAGTGAACCATTTATCTTAGCCTTTTCAAAATACAAACCATCTATTATTTTTGCAACTCCATCAACACACAATTCTTCACATTTAATCTCACCTTCAAATGTAGCCATCCCATCAACATCAATGTTTTTAGCATTAATTTTACCTTTAACTTTAAACTTTCCATCAATATTTAATTCATCACACCTTAAATCACCATTACACGTGCCTATACCATCTATATTTACTTCTCCATATTCGCCACCATTAAATCTTGATATGCCATCTATATTTATATTGTTCATTAATAGCACTACCCCTCTATCTTTAATTTTAATTGCTCAACAAACTTGTTTATGAAAGTTTGAATCACTATTTTACAGTCTTCATCAACCATGAATTCACCATCTATTTCACCAGCTAACCAAAACCCTACTCCAAACTTTCTAATTAATATAACTTTACAATCATATTGCTTTGGTTTTAATGTTTTTAACATTAGTATCAAGCTTTTGCCTTCATCAAATGTTATTTCTCCTGACTTTAATAATGCTTCCAATATATAAGGTATTAATATATTATCAAAATCAAACTTATCCAAACATCCACATACTTCTTCGTACATATTAATTGTTCTTTGTGAAAGTATGCCTCTTTCCATTAGATCTTCTTTAGATATATTTATATTAGCTGGCTTAGCTGAAAACATATCTGCTAATTCATCTAAGGAAAGCTTATCCTTCATTTCTTTTATTTTATCTATTCTCTCTAGTATTTTATCCTTTGGAAAGTATGTCTCCTGCCCAGTATAACTAGCTTTTTTTATGAACCACTCTTCTGGTATTATATTCTTTCTTTTCCATCTATATAATTGTCCATAAGATATTTCTGTTAAATCCAAAAGGTCCTTTTTAGATATTAATTCATCCATTACTCCACCTCCTACTTTTAGTGTAACAAAACATTGTTACGTTGTAAAATATTTATTTTGTAACATTTGTTAATTAACTTTAAACAACTATCTATAGAGTCTAATATTTCATAAAGTTATCCACAAATTCAAAATCTATAATAACAAAAGTGGCTGCTCAATACTATAATTGATAATTGACAGTTGTTGTTGAAAATAACAGATTTTCTTTATTAAGATTTTTTTATTTTAGAAATCTTATTAAGAAGATTTCATCCAACATTTCAATTGTAAATTCTCAATTCAAAAACCCTTTAACCCTAAGTTTTATGAGCATTTTAGGATTAAAAATTTCTATAATTTCTATACATAAAAAAAGGAACACTCTAAAAAGTATTCCTTTTCTATTAATGATTAATCCTTAATCATTAACCTTATTGTCTATATCTTCTCTTACCTTAGCTATAAAATCATTTAAGCTTAATGAACCTAAGTCCTCTCCTCTTCTTCTAAGAGATACTTCACCATTCTCCGCTTCCTTTTCCCCTACTATGGCAAGATAAGGTACTCTATCCATTCTAGCTTCTCTTATTTTATAACCTATTTTTTCTGCTCTATAGTCTACTTCAACTCTTATTCCTCTATTTTTTAAGTCTTTCATAACTTTTTCTGCATAATCATGATACTTTTCTGATATAGGTAGAACCTTAACTTGAGTTGGGCATAACCATACTGGGAATGCACCAGCATATTTTTCTATAAGCATTGCTAAAGTTCTTTCATAACATCCAAGTGAACTTCTATGAATTATAAATGGTCTCTTCTTATTTCCATCACCATCTACATAACTCATATCAAATCTATCAGCTAATGCAAAATCAAGCTGTATTGTTATTATTGTATCTTCTTTTCCATGAACATTTTTAAACTGAATATCTAACTTTGGTCCATAGAATGCTGCTTCACCATCAGCCTCTTTATAGTCTATTTTTAATTCATCTAATATTGTTTTCATTTCTTTTTGTGTACTTTCCCAAGCCTCTGGGTTATTTATATACTTTTCTGTATTGTTTGGATCCCATTTTGAGAATCTATAACTTACAGAATCTTCTATTCCTAATGTAGTCATTATATATTTTACTAAATCTACAGTATCTTTAAACTCATCCCTTACTTGGTCTGGTCTACATATTATATGTCCATCAGATAAAGTAAATTGTCTTATTCTTATAAGTCCATGCATTTCTCCTGATGATTCTTTTCTACAAAGTGTAGATGTCTCACCATATCTTATAGGAAGATCTCTATAACTGTGTTGTTCTGCTTTATATATTAAATATTGGAATGGGCATGTCATTGGTCTTAAAGAAAGAACCTCTTCATCATTCTCCTCATCTCCAAGTACAAACATTCCATCCTTATAATGATCCCAGTGTCCTGAAACCTTATATAAATCACTTTTAGCCATTATAGGTGTCTTAGTAAGTACATATCCTCTACTCTCTTCAGTATCTTCAATCCATCTTTGAAGAGTTTGAATTATTTTAGCACCTTTAGGCATTATTAGTGGTAATCCTTGGCCTACTATTTCTGATGTTGTAAATATTCCCAATTCTCTTCCTAATTTATTATGATCTCTTTTTTTAGCTTCTTCCTTCATCTTTAAGAACTCTTCTAAATCAGATGCCTTTGTAAATGCTGTTCCATATATTCTTGTTAACATTTTATTCTTTTCGTCACCTCTCCAGTACGCACCTGTAAGCATTGTTAGTTTAAATGCTTTAACTGGTTTAGTTGTTATAAGATGAGGTCCTGCACATAAATCAACAAAGTCACCCATCTTATAGAAAGATATAATTTCATCTTCTGGTAAATCATTTATAAGTTCTACCTTATAATCCTCACCCTTTTCTTCCATAAGTTTTAAAGCTTCTTGTCTTGGAAGTGTAAATCTCTCTATAGCTATATTTTCTTTAACTATTTTCTTCATTTCAGCTTCTATTTTAGTTAAATCTTCTTGAGTTAACTGTATATCTATATCTATATCATAATAAAATCCTTCATCTATTGAAGGTCCTATTGCAAGTTTTGCACTAGGATATAATCTCTTTATAGCTTGCGCTAATATATGAGATGCTGTATGTCTAAATGCCTGTTGACCTTCCTCATCATTAAAAGTTACTATGCTAACTTCACTATCTTTATCTATTTCAAATCTTAAATCCTCTACTCTTCCATCAACTATTCCTGCACAAGCAACTCTAGCTAAACCTTCGCTTATATCTTTTGCTAAAGCTAATATGGATACTTTGTTTTCATATTCTTTTACTGATCCATCTTTTAAAGTTATTTTTATCATAATAATTTCTCCCTTCTCTACTGTTAATAAATAAAAAAAGCCCCCGTCCCTTTCTAATTAAAGAAAGGGACGAGAGCATACTATTCTTCTCGTGGTTCCACCCTAATTCACCTATATAGGTCTCATTAAAAGCATATAACGGTGCTAACCGTACTGGATTAGAGCCCCTCCAAGGTAGTTTTCATTTATGGTCATTTAGGATTAATTACAGCTACATAATCCCTCTCTGGAAACGATTTTCATAAATTACTGTCCTCTTCATCGGATTTTCTTTTTAAATTTACTTAATATTTTGTATAATACACATTATACACTTTTTTTTTACTTATGTGAAGTTTTTTATTTTAGGCACATTCAAAAAACAACAAGTCAGTATGCTAGTCTATTTTGTGTCATGTGCCTTAAACAAAAGCAAATAATTCTAGATACATATGAAACTCTTTTGCATTTTCTTTCATCATTAATGTGTTTATTATTTCTTTCTTTATTTTAACTTTTATTTCTAAAGGATTAGATTTCAAATTCTTTAATGAACTTCTTATCCCCTTGTTTTTTATGTTTTTTAAAAGATTTATTTCTGATTCATCTAAATGTCTTTTCATAATAAATATAGGAATCATTTCTACTCCCGAATCAATAGCATCTAGCAAAATATTCCATGCAATATCTTGGTTACATATATATTTTTTACTTATCTTTAAAAACGCTATAGCATAGGCTGTTCCTATAGCATTTCTATTATATCCACTTTGAAATATAGGCATGCTATTAAGTATTTTCCTAAACTCTTCCCTGGTATCAATTAATATTAGCTCTCTTTGTTTTTCATCATAAGTCTTTTTCATGGATTTTTTTAATGGCCCTTCAACATATGGTAATAACTTTAATATTTTTTCATACTTTTTCTTATCCTCATATTCATTTATTATTTGTTCCATAGTTCTATCCCCATATTATTATTTAGGCATAAAAAAATAATAGTCCACAGATTCCAAAAATATTAATCTATTATTTTTTGAAGATACCTTACTCTATAATTACTATATGTTAAAAAATATATGTTGTTATATTTTTTAACTTTCATTTCCTTGTTGTGTATTCATTCCTCCACTTGGATTAGTAAGCTCTCTCATATTCATATTTTTTATTTCATCATATATATGTGATGTTGGTATAATCCAAACTTCCCCAGTTCCTCTAAAAACATTTAAAAAGCCTTCTCCACTTGTACCACTTCCTATTAATGTTTTTGCAGATTTTTCAACTGAAAATTCTATTCTTCCACTTCTTAATATTGCAAAATTTCCATCTATCTTTAATGTCTCATTAATAAGTTTTACCTTTATAACTTCACTTTCTGGAACTGGCAATTCAAGTACCGCTATACCACTTCCACTTAGTTTAGTTTGAAACAGTCCTTCTTTACCAAAAAATGCTGATGATAAAGTTTTTTGTGCTGCAACGCCAACCTGCACACCTTCCTCACATGCATAAAACAATCCATCATCAACAATTATATCCTCATCTTCTAACTCAATTAAAGAATAATGCCCAAATGATGGTTCTAAAAATATTTCTCCTGTTCCATAATATAATGGTTTAAATGCAGTTTCATTGGTTAATGTCTTAGATAAAATCTTTTTCCCCATACCTAATATTCCACCAAGCTTACTATCAATTGTTATATCACCCTTCATAAACTGAAGCGCTCCAGACTCTAATCTAACTGCCGCATCCTTTATAAATATCCTCACTTGTCTAAGTCTAATATGTGCATCTTTCATAATTGATAAAGAAAATGCTGTATCTATACTCTTTCCACCTCTTAGCTCATCATACTCCAAAACTTGAAAAACACTATCTAATCCTACCATCTCATCTATCTTAGTTAAGTTATTTTTACTCTTACAACTTGTCCTCATGTAAATACCTCCATTAAGATTACTTTATTTAAATTATCGTCTAATATAAAAAATGTATTCACAATTTTAAAAATTAAAATAAAATTCTGTGGATTGTTTTTATAAAATTGTGTACAATTATTTTTTTATGCTTTAAACACCAATACTTATCCACATAAATCAATTTTAAATTAAACTGTCCGATATTTTTGAGAGTGACAAGTTACAACTTGTCACTAATTAAAACATTTTTAACTATCATAATTATAGTTATTAACACATAAAAAAGGGATAAACAATAAAAATTTATCATCTATCCCTTATTATATATTATTTTACGTAAGAAGCTCCAACTTCTAAAGCTGTCTTATTTAATTCATAGAACTTTTCTTTTCCATGAGCCTTAAGCGCTCCTAATAATACTTCCATATCTACAATTTTAGTTTTAGCAACCAATGCTCCTAAAAGAACCATGTTTGCTATTTTTGGTGATCCAAGTTTTGTAGCCTCTGTTTGAGCTGGTATTTTTAGAATCTCAACATCTGTTCTTTGTGGATCTCTTGTAACTAAGTCACAATCCATTATTAATAATCCATTTTTCTTTATAGTATCTTCAAATTTATCTAAAGAAGGTCTGTTCATTACTATTAATGAATCTGGAGTTATAACTATTGGAGATCCAACTGAATCATCTGTTAGTATAACTGAACAGTTTGCAGTACCTCCTCTCATTTCTGGACCATATGATGGTAACCATGAAACACTCATATTAGCATCCATTCCTGCATAAGCTAAGAATTTAGCCATTGAAAGTATACCTTGTCCCCCAAAACCTGCAAATAACATTTCTTGAGTTGCCATACTATTTCACCTCCCCAGTTGTGTCCTTTTTAACTCCAAGTGGATAATGAGGCATCATATTGTCTCTTAACCACTGTAAGGACTCTTGTGTATTTAATCCCCAGTTAGTTGGGCATATTGATAATACCTCTACTAAAGAGAATCCTTTTCCAGCTATAGCATTTTCAAAAGCTTTCTTAATAGCCTTTTTAGCTTTTATTACATTTGGAACACTATCAACTGATACTCTTTCCACATAACAGGCACCATCTAAAGTTGATATCATTTCTGATACTCTTATTGGATGTCCTTGTACCTTAACATCTCTTCCATATGGAGTAGTTTCTGTAACTTGTCCTGGTAATGTAGTTGGAGCCATTTGACCACCTGTCATTCCATAAATACAGTTGTTTACGAAGATAGTTACTATGTTTTCTCCTCTTGTAGCAGCATGAACTATTTCTGCTGTACCTATAGCAGCTAAGTCTCCATCTCCTTGATATGTGAATACAACTGAATCTGGATTAGATCTTTTTATTCCTGTAGCAACAGCAGGTGCTCTACCATGAGCTGCTTCAAACATATCACATGCAAAATACTCATAAGCAAGTACTGAACATCCAACAGGAGCAACTCCTATAGTTTTATCAACAACATCTAATTCGTCTAAAACCTCTCCCACTAATCTATGAATTGTACCATGAGTACATCCTGGACAGTAGTGAGTTGGCTTATCAAGTATCGCTTTAGTTGGTTCAAATACGATAGCCATTATTTAGCACCTCCTACTATTTCCTTAACTTTATCTAAGATTTCTGCTGGTGTTGGAACCATACCACCTGATCTTCCGTAAAAACCTACAGGTTTTTTTCCATTTACAGAAAGTCTTACATCTTCAACCATTTGTCCACAACTCATTTCTACTGATAAATATCCGTGTTTTGTTTTATCAATAGTTTTATCAAATGCTTCTTGTGGGAATGGCCATAATGTTATAGGTCTTACTAATCCTAATTTTATTCCTTCTTTAGCAGCAAGCTTTATAACATTTTTGCATATTCTTGAAGTTGTTCCGTAAGCAACCATTATTAAGTCACACTCTTCTTCGCAGTTAAACACTTCATATTTAACTTCAGTCTTCTTTATCTCAGCATATTTAGCTTGTAATTTTTCATTATGCAATTCTAACTCTTCTGGTTTCAAAAACAAAGAATTTATTACATTATGTTGTTTTCTTCCATGTAGACCATTAGCAGCCCAAGAAGCTTTCTCTGGTAATTCTCTAGCTTGTACATCTCTAAACTCAACTGGTTCCATCATTTGTCCAAGCATTCCATCTCCCATAACCATTACAGGAGTTCTATATATATCAGCTACATCAAAAGCTTCTTGGATTATATCTGCCATTTCTTGTATTGATGCTGGTGCATATACTGGCATATTAAAATCTCCATGAGCTCCTCCCTTTGTTGCTTGGAAGTAATCTGATTGAGCTGGTTGAATTCCACCAAGACCAGGGCCTCCTCTAACTATGTTGATTATAACACAAGGAAGTTCTGCTCCTGCTATATAAGATATTCCTTCTGCTTTTAAGCTTATTCCAGGTGATGATGATGATGTCATACATCTAACGCCTGTACCAGCTGCTCCATAAACCATATTCACAGCTGCTATTTCACTTTCTGCTTGTAAAAATACTCTATTTATTTTTGGCATTCTTTTTGATAAGTATGCCGCTACTTCTGTTTGTGGTGTTATTGGATATCCGAAGAAACATTTACAGCCCGCTTTAACGGCTGCCTCACCTATAGCTTCGGTTCCTTTCATTAAAACCTTATCTCCCATTTTTATCTCTCCCTTCTAAGATTATTTCTCAACTGTTATAACTAAATCTGGGCACATTCTTCCACAAGATGCACAACCTATACATTCACTCATCTTCTCATCTGTAACTGTTGCTGGATGATATCCTTTTTCGTTCAATCCCTTAGCAAAGGTTATTATTTTCTTTGGACAGGCTATTATACATTGTCCACAACCCTTACATCTTTCTTCTCTAAAGGTAACTTTAGCCATATATTACACATCCTCCCTATAAAACGATTACAGAACCACTATATCATATTTAAGTGGGTCTTTATTTTATTATTTATAAAATTTTTCCAGAGGATTTCTCCTACTTAGAAAATTATTATCTCCATGGTGGTCTCATAAAAATATCTATTCCAAATACTTCTTCTCCATGAACCTTACCTTTTACTTCATCAACTAACTCTTTTTTACATACCGTATATTTATAAGGTATGTTAAATTTTTTAGATAATCCCTGAACCTCAACATCACCTTTTAATACGTGATCTAAAGTTGTTTCATAAGATAAATTTGTATTTGATATAAATCCATTAACTTTAAGTCTTGATGAATGCTCAATAGAATGAATATACTCCTCTATACCTAATTTATCTGCAGTAAATGGTCTTGTGGTGTTAACTACAAAGTACATGTCATATGGTTCTTCATTAAAATACTTATTATATTGTCCTAAAACCACTGCTCCCATATCATCTCCACCTATATCAATAACAACCTCTTGAGATTGATCATTGAAAATTGAGACAACTTCTGGTGGAACAACCATAAGTTCTGCATTAGACCAATGAGGATTAGCAGCTATTACTTTCACACCATGATCTTCTATCTCATCTTTTAATCCTCTAACACAGAAATAAGGATTAACTATATCTATATCTACTAATGTTACTTTTTTTCCTTGCTCTGCAAGTTTTAGAGCATAATTTATAGCTATTTCAGTTTTTCCACTTCCAAAGTGTCCTGCAAAAATCCTTATTCTACTCATAAATTACTCCTTCCAACAAATGTAATTTTTTTAGTATTTACAGTTTAATTATATATCATACTCACTGCTTTTTGAAAGGTAAAATATCATATTTTTTTAATTATTTAATTAACTTTTTTAACGCTTCTATATTAAAATTTTAATAAACTGTGAAAACGTTTTTTATTTCACAATCTATTGCGACAAATTCTCTTAAATCTTCTGAAATATCTATGTTTTTTTATATAAGAAAAACCGTATTTAAGATTTTTTTATTTCTTAAATACGGTTAATAATTTTAATTATTTATATTCTCTTGCAGTCTCTTCTCCATTAAGAACTCTTAAAGCACCTTCTGCTAATGCAAGAAGTTCATCTTCTCCTGGATATACAACAACATCGCTGATAAATTTAACTCTTTCAGTTATGTAATTTACCATAGCTTTAGAATATGCAATTCCACCAGTTAGGATTATAGCATCAACCTTTCCTGCAAGTACTGCTGCTGCTTTACCAATCTCTTTTGCAGTTTGATATCCCATTGCTTCAAATATTAATTTACACTCTTTATCTCCTTCAAGTGCCTTATCTCCAACTTCCTTAGCATTATTAGTGTTTAAGTATGCTACAAAGCCACCTTTTCCATTTATCAATTTCTTAATTTGATCATGAGTGTACTTTCCACTAAAACAAAGTTTAACTAAATCTCCTGCTGGTATTCCACCTGATCTTTCTGGTGAAAAAGGACCATCTCCATCTAGAGCATTATTTACATCAACAATCTTTCCATTTTCATGAGCTCCAACTGAAACTCCCCCACCCATATGTGCTACTATAACATTTATATCTTCATATTTTTTTCCATTTTCCTTAGCATATCTTTTAGCAACAGCTTTTTGATTCAATGCATGAAATATGCTTTTCCTTTCAATCTCAGGCATACCTGATATTCTTGCAACATCAGTCATTTCATCAACAACTACTGGATCTACTATAAATGCTGGTATATTAAGTTCCTTTCCTATTTCATTAGCTATTATTCCACCTAAGTTAGATGCATGTTGTCCTTGAACACCAACTTTTAAATCTTCTAACATTGTTTCATTAACAGCATATGTTCCACCTTCAATAGGTTTTAAAAGACCACCTCTACCAACTATTGCATTTAATTCCTTTATATCAAAATTCTTTTCTTTTAAAACATTTAATATAACTTCTTTTCTAAAAGAAAACTGATCGAAGATACTTTCATATTTTTCAATTTCCTCAGATGAATGTCTTAAAGTTTCAACTAATACAGGATTTTCATCTTCATAAACACCTATTTTTGTAGATGTTGAACCTGGGTTTATTATTAACAGTTTAAAGCTCATTTTTTAATCCCCCTATTTTATATATTATTTGCAGTTAGCTACTAATGCAGCTAAAGCTATTGAATTAACTTTTGTTTGGAAACTATCTGCTCTAGATGTTACTATAACTGGAGCTTTAGTTCCAACTAACAATCCACCATTATTTGAATTAGTAGTATACGTTAATGTTTTGTACATAACGTTTGCAGCATCTATATTTGGAAGCAACATTATGTCAGCTTTACCTGCAACTGGTCCAGATATTTTTTTATGAGCTGCAGCTTCCTCTGATAATGCATTATCTAATGCTAAAGGTCCATCAACTATACATCCTTTTATTTGTCCTCTTTCATTCATTTTTGAAAGCATAGCTGCATCTAATGTTGACGGCATATCCGGATTTACAACTTCAACTGCACATATAGGTGCTACCTTAGGACAATCTATTCCAACAGCTTTTGCAACAGAAACTGAATTATTCAATATCTCAATTTTTGCTTTTAAATCTGGATACATATTAAAAGCAGCATCTGTCATAAATATTAATCTATCTATTCCTGGAATTTCAAATACACCAACATGAGACATTAGTTTTCCAGCTCTTAATCCAACCTCTTTGTTTAAAACAGCTCTTAAAAAATTAGCTGTATCAACTAAGCCCTTCATTACCATGTCTGCTTTTCCTTGTGATACAAGTTCTACAGCTTTTAATGCAGCTTTACGTGCATCAGCTTCATGAATTATCTCATAGCCTGATAAGTCCATATCTATTTTAGCTGCTATTTCTTTTATCTCTTTTTCATCCCCAACAAGAATAGCATCAGCAATCCCATTCTTTTTACACTCCATTATTGCATGTAATACAGGCTCATCTTGAGCAACTGCTACAGCTACCTTTTTCATTTCAAATGATTTAACCTTTTTTAATACTTCTTCAAAATTTTTAACCATTAATTTGCACCTCGTCTTCATAGATTTTTGCATTTTCTTTTCCATTAACACATCTTAAGGCTCCTTGTGCTAAAGCTAGCATTTCATCTTCTCCTGGTACTAATTGGATTGGTGCTATAAAACCAATCCTTTCACTTACCCAAGAAGTGAGCCTTTTATTGTAAGCTAATCCCCCAGTTAAGATTATTGCATCTATTTCTCCATTCAGAACTGTTGCCATAGCCCCAATTTCTTTTGATATTTGATAGGCCATTGATTTTAATATTAACTCAGCCTTTATATCACCATTATTTATCATTTCATCTACTTTTCTGCCATCATTTGTACCTAAATAGCCAACTAGCCCTGCTTGTCCTAGTATAAGTTTCTTCATTTCTATTTGGTTATATCTATTACTAAAACACATATTAACTAAATCTCCAGCTGGTAATCCACCAGCTCTTTCTGGTGAAAATGGGCCATCTTCATTTGCATCATTAGTATCTATGATTCTTCCATTTTTAACAGGTGAAATTGATATTCCTCCTCCAAGATGGGCAACCACATATGATGAGTTGTAAAAGTCTTTGTTTAATTCTACACAAATTCTTCTTGTAACAGCTTTTATATTCAAAGCATGTACTAAGGATCTTCTAGGTATTTGAGGAAGTCCTGATATTCTAGCAACATCTTCTAATTCATCTACAGCAACCGGATCTACTATAAATGCTGGTATATTTAATTTTCCAGCAATTTCTTTAGATATAATTCCGCCTAAATTAGATGCATGCTGTCCTTGGTATCCTATCTTTAAATCTTCTATCATCTTATCCGTAACTTTATATGTTCCTCCTGGCATAGGTCTTAAAAGCCCACCTCTCCCAACTATAGCTGAAAGATCTTCTTTTCTTATGTTTTGAGTTTCCAACCACTCTAAAACGACCCTAGCTCTCATGTCCTTTTGTTCATATATAGTCTCGTAATTTTTGATTTCATCTGGACTATGAGATAGATTTTCCACAGCAATGCACTCTTCATTTTTGAAAAGGGCTATTTTTGTAGATGTTGATCCTGGATTAATAGCTAAAATATAATAACTTTTCATTTACTAAAGCTCCTCCAAAATTAATTAGATAATATAATTAGCTTCCCAGAAACTCTGAAAAGCTAACTTGATATAAGGTTCCTATTACATTTTAACAAAAATTTCAATGGAAACGGTTATTTTCAGAAAATTCATTATTTTTTTCTAAATTCTTGCATTATTTTTTCTGCAACTTTAATACCATCAACTGCTGCTGATATTATTCCTCCTGCAAAACCTGCTCCCTCACCAGCTGGATATAACCCTTTTAAACTAATACTTTGGAGCATATCATCTCTTTCAATTCGCACTGGTGCAGATGTTCTTGTTTCTATTCCTGTCATTACGCCATCCATAAATCCTTTTATTTTTCTATCAAAATCTACGAATCCTTCCTTTAATGTTTCTGAAACATATGAAGGAAGACATTGCCTCATATCTTTAAATTCATACCCTGGCCTATATGTTGGTTCTATATTTTTAATAGATTTAGTTATATTGTCATTAAGAAAATCTCTTATTAACTGTACTGGTGCTTTATAGTTTCCACCACCTAATTTATAAGCTAGAGATTCATAATGTCTTTGAAACTCCATACCACTTAAAGGATGATTTCCATCAAAATCATCTGGTCCTACTGTAACTACTACAGCTGAGTTTGAATTTTTTAGATTTCTATTATAATAACTCATTCCATTTGTAACTAATCTTTTTTCTTCTGATGCAGCTGCTACAACTTCCCCACCTGGGCACATACAAAAGCTATATACTGATCTACCTAAATTTTTAGATGTATATGATAATCTGTAATCTGATGCTCTAAGTCTTGGATGCTTAGAAAATTTTCCATATTGATTTTCATCCATCATTTCCTGAAGATGCTCTACTCTAACACCTATAGCAAATGGCTTTGATATCATCTGAACTTTATTTTCATATAACATTTCATAAGTATCTCTTGAACTATGACCTATTGCTAATACAAGAGCCTCACAAGGAATTTCATCATCATTTACTATTATGGATTTTATACTTCCATCTTTATCTTTTATATCATTAAGAGTAGAAGTAAATCTAACCTCTCCTCCTAATGATATTATTTCTTCTCTTATATTTTTTACAACATCTTTTAATATATCAGTTCCTATATGTGGTTTTCCTTTATATATTATTTCTTTTGGTGCTCCCGCATTTACTAATTCTTTTAATACAAAATCACATCTTTTATCTTTTATTCTCGTCGTAAGTTTTCCATCTGAAAAAGTTCCTGCTCCACCTTCTCCAAATTGAACATTAGAGTTTAAATCTAATATTCCTGTTTTCCAAAAATTTTCAACTGATTTTGTTCTTTCTTCAACATTTTGGCCTCTTTCTATAACTATAGGTTTATACCCATTTCTAGCTAATGTTAAAGCCGCAAACATCCCTGCTGGACCAAATCCTACCACTAATGGTCTATGATTTGGTACTCTACTACCAAACTTAAATTCATCCATGTCAGCATGTTCTTCTAGCCTTACATCTTTATCATTTAACTTGTTTACTATATATTTTTCTCTATTGCAATATACTTCTACACAATAGTTAAACTTTATTGAGTTTTTCTTTCTTGCATCTATAGACTCTTTTAATATCTTAATATCTATTATTTCATCATTAGACACTTTAAGTTTTTTGCATACTTTATCACGTAAATATTCCGTGTTTTCTTCTATATTTTCTTCTATACTTAATGTAATATTGTTTACTCTTATGGACATTAACATTCCTCCATGTTATTTTTTAGTAATTTTCACTTTTATTTTTTCTGGTGTAAATTTCACTAGGCTCGCGCCCTCCTTAACAGTAACTTTTGGTGATACTTCATGATCACCTTCTTCAAGATTTGTTAAATCTATTTCAGATACTATATCCTCTTCTTTTATTGACTTTAAAACTTCACTTTTTCCTTTTAAGGTTACCGTCAAAGTATCAACTTCTAATGTTGCATTAAATCCCTCTTTTAATCCTTTTACTTGTATTTTGCTTTGTACATCTTGTTGTTGTAATTCTTCTGTTGCAGCCTTATCCGTTGTAACCTTAATGCTTACAGTATCGGAACCATTTAATACCCTAATGTTATCTGGTATTTTAAGTTTTGCAACGAAGTCTTTGTTAGTAGTTATTTTTGATAAATCTATTGGTTCTGTGTCAATTGATGATATATTTTTTAAAACTGAATCATCACCTGTTATTTCTATTTTGCTAGGATTCGCTTCAATAGATTTTAATACTAATGAAATTCCAACTTCACCAGTTGTTTTAACATTAACATCAACTATTTTACTTTTTCTGATTGGTATAACAACATTTATACTTGATGGTTTTATATTAACATCTTTAACAGTTCTTCCAGCTTGATCTACAGCTATAAGAGGAAGTGTTAACTCTGTATCCTTTGCTACATCCTTAGCCTCACCTCTTGCTACAACTTCATTTACCATATTAACTAGCTGAGCTGGGCCAGAAACTATTGCATTAGCCTGATCAGTAACAGCTGGTGATACATAGTATCCCTGTTTCGTTCTAGTATCTACATCAATGTTAATAGGTACACTTTTCTCTATTAAATCATCTAAAATTATATTTACTTTTAACATTTCAGGTGTTCTTAATACATTTACATTGTTTGGAGATTGTATTACTTCAACCGGAAGATTATTATCTCCTTTTTTCAATGCATAAGTACTTAAATCAATAACTAATTTAAATTGATCAGATTTTGCCCTGTATACATCTGATGCTGACCCTTCAATAGACAATGTTACTTTAAAAGTTTGCCCTGGAGTCATTGATAATTTATATTGAGACAATACATCTGCATTTAATATTTCAATTGGTACATCAGTAACCTTAGTTGTAACTGTAGGATTTTCAACATTTGAAATATATAACCACAATCCAAAGGAGCATATAAGACATGCTATTTTTATTAAGATGTCTTTTTTCTGTTTTTTGTTATCCATTTCTTTATTCTCTCCTTTGCTGTAATCTTTTTACTATCCTTTTGACTTTTAATAAGTTTCAAAAGTTCAAGTTTTAATTCTTCTTTTGTAAAATTTCTTCTTAATTTACCATTTACAGCTAATGAAACAGTACCTGTTTCTTCTGAAACAACTATTATTAATGCATCTGACACTTCTGAAAGTCCCATTGCAGCTCTATGCCTAGTTCCAAGTTTTTTATTTATACTAGTATTTGAAGTCAATGGCAAAACACATCCTGATGCAATAATTCTATCATTTCTAATTATTGTTGCTCCATCATGAAGAGGTGTATTTACAACAAATATGTTACCAAGCAATGCTGAACTTACTACTGCATCTAATTTAGTACCATTTGATATTACCTCACCTAATCCCGTGTTTTGTTCTATTGCTAATAATACCCCTGTTTTAGTTTCTGCTAAATCTTCTATGGCTATGACAATTTCGCTTACAACATCCTCTATTGCATTATCATCAGCTAAAATATGCTTATCTAAAAAAGCAGATCTTCCTAAGTGTTCTAGTGCTCTTCTTATCTCTGGTTGGAAAATTATAATTATAGATAATACTCCTATTGTTATTGTTTTATTTAAAATTGCATACACCATTCGTAATTCTAATAAATAACTAATCGGAATAAGTGCAATTATAAATAAAATTCCCTTTAATAGTTGTTCAGCTCTAGTTTCCTTTATAAGAACATATCCCTTATAAAATATGTAAGCAACAACTAAAATATCTAAGACCGATAGTAAAGAAATATTCTTAACACTATTTGCAACGATTTCCCAAATCTCCATTTTAGTCACCTCTCAACCCTCTATATATCTATTATTAATTATACACCAGTTAATAATAGTTTAGTATAAGTTTAAATCCTTTAAATTTAAAATTTATTTAAAACCTAGTCATTTTCTGCATTGTCCTAAAATATATTTTAAGTATATAAGGTTAGTTCTCTAAAGAGACATACCTTTAAAATAAATCAAATATTTTGATTAGGCGGTGATACTTTGAAAAAACTATGTTTGAATTTATTTTTAAGCTTTGTAATTTGTTTATGTTCTGTTTCTGTGCATACTATGTTAATTCCAGATAAGCATTACGATTCATTGAATAAAAATTCTTCTTTAATTGAAGTAGCTAAAAATATAAATTCAACAAACAAAAAAATACTTACATTAACTGATATTTCATTATCTAATGAAACTCTTAAGTCTACTCTTCCAAATACAGTGGAAGAGCTTCAATCCATTAAAGATTCATTAGATAGCTCTGATGAAATTATCTCTAACAAAACAAATTTACTTGATGGTATTAGTAACAATATTCTTTTTTACAACCAACTTTTAGCTATACTAAATAATCCTAAGGGTACAGATGTCTCAAATAGTTTAGAGTCATTAATGTCCTATGGTGAAACAACTTCTAATTGCTATAAAACTCTGTCTCCTATAAATATATCATTCGCAGATAATGGTAAAATATTTATGAAAAATTTTGAAACTGGTATATATCGAGAGATTTCTACACTTCAAGCTAAGAGTAGCAACATAAAAAATAATAAAGAGTTCCTAAACATATTTGAAAATACTACTTCAAATTTCTTTAAAACCAATAAAAATTATATTGCCTTAATTGAAAAATGCAGAACTAATCATTTAGAGTTTAAAGAAGTTCTAAACGATTTAGACAAGACTTCTAAAGTTGTAGATTCCTTAGGTATGGAGTTATATAGTATTACTGCACCTAGTGATGGTTCTGATGTTTTTTCATCATTTAGCAAACTAGTAGATTCTTATAGTTTATACTTAAAATCTACTAGACAGGCTCTTTATTCTGAAATGTTTGCACCAAAGTCCCTAGCTTCTAATGATATAGATGAATTATATTCTACAGCTAAAGATGAGTATGAAAAACTGGAATCATCTATAAAAACTTTCTCTGAGTTGTTTAATAACTACAAAGATACCATAGGTAATTAGATTATTTTATGATATTATGCATTAATTCGTTTATTATGGGAACAATAACTTCATGAAAATTTTACATAAGGAGGCCTTTTATGCGTAAATACTCCATAATTGTTCCCATTCTTATATTTATGTTTTTTAACATTATGACTGATACAGCATTAGGAATGGAGAACTATTCAATAGGATCTATGATTCTTTTAGAACCTGAAGGAGAATATATTAAAGATGACGGTGAAAACTTATATAAAGAGGATAGTGACGTTGTTCAGGTTTTTAGCACTGGAAATAATTCAATTCCATTAACTAAAAATGACATATATTTAATGGCTCAAATAGTTCATGCTGAAAGTAAAGGTGAGCCCTACACCGGAAAAGTTGCTGTTGCTTCTGTGATTTTAAACAGAGTTACAGATCCTGCCTTTCCAAAATCTATTGAGGGTGTTATAAAACAAAGGAATGCATTTTCATGCGTTATTAATGGCAATATTACTGCTACTCCAGATTCAGATTCTGAAAAAGCTGTTATGGATGCATTATCTGGTTCAGACCCAACTAACAGGGCTGTATTCTTTTATAACCCTGAAATAGCCACATCTTCATGGATGAAAGATATAGGAAAAACTAATGTTACTACTATTGGAAATCATGTGTTTTTCCAAGTAAAAAAATAAGGAGTGGATTAATCCACTCCTTATTTTTTTATGCTATCTAAATACGATGCACAACTTAAAGATGCTATATTACCTTCACCAGCAGCTTTTATATATTGATATGGCTTACCAATACAATCTCCTGCTGCAAAACATCCAGGTAAATTAGTTTTCATCAATCTATCTACTTTTATATGGTCATCTTCAATTTGTAGTCCTGGAACCAACTGTGCTGGAGATATGCTATCCTTTAAAACAAAAACCCCATCCGTAGTAATCTCCTTTGTTGTCAGAATTAGTTTTGTAACCAATTCATCTCCAACTATCTCTACTGGTTTTCCTTTTATTATTTCAATGTTTTCATTTAATTCATATTCTCCATTGTACATTGGCACATAATATATTTTAGAAGCTACCTCTGAAAGAAAATTTGTTTCTTCCTCTGATTCTTTGTTGTATCCTATGACTGTTACTATTTTATCATGGTATAATGGTGCATCACATGTAGCACAATAGCCTACTCCCCTGCCTAAAAATTCTTCTTCACCCTTTATAGGCTTGGTATACTCTATTCCAGTAGCTAAAATGATAGATTTAGCTTCATACATTTTTTCATTAACCATTAAAACATAATAGTCTCCCATGGCATATATACTATTTATTCTTTCGTGTGTTATTTCTATACCCATGGAATCTATATGGTTTTGAAAACTTTCTTTCAATCCAAGTCCATCTATATTATAAAGTCCTAAATAGTTATTTACCTTAGGAGCTTTAACAACCTTGCTACTTAAATCTTTGTTTCCAAAAATAATAAAATCTTTCTTTCTTATTTTCGCATTTAATGCTGCTGAAAGCCCTGCTGGGCCACTGCCTACTATTGCTATATCATATCTTTTATTCACCATGAACGCTCCTCTTTAATCAAGGTTTTTACTATTATTAAATGTGTTTCTTTATAAACTGTTCTATTTCAGCTTTAGGTCTAAATCCAACTATTTTATCAACTACCTCTCCATTTTTAAATAATAGTAAAGTTGGTATACTTGCTATTCTAAATTGTTGAGATACAGCTGGATTATGATCTACATTTACTTTTCCAAATTTAACGTCTTTTAACTCTTTTGATAATTCATCAAGAACTGGAGATAGCATTTTACATGGTCCACACCAAGTAGCCCAAAAATCCACTAGTGTTACTCCATCTGATATTTCTTGATTTAGAGATGAATCATTTATTTCCTTCATTCTTATTACCTCCAAATACCCCTTATGGGTATATATTTTATTATAATTTTAGTATATTATCTTGTTTTAGTCAACTATTATAATTCTTATCTTATGGCTATCATCTGTAACAACATCTAAATGAATATTCGTTCTATTATTTGTTGCTTACATATATTTATTCAAATGTTCCTTTAACTAATACTTTATTTTCTCTCATGCATTCAATTCCTTTACAAATTACGCTTTCAATTAGTAAATCTTCCTTATTAACTATTACTAAATCGGCACATTTTCCATTTGCTATTCTACCCTTATCATTTAATTTTAAGCAATCTGCCACATTACATGTTATTGTCCTTATTGCCACTTCTAAATTTACCCCATGATTAAGTACACTATCTCTTACTTCTCTATATAATGATGATACTGAGCCTATACCTAATCCAATAAATTCTCTATTTTTATTAAATCTTGGCAAACTTCCCTGTCCATCTGAAGAAAATGTGATTTTTTCAATGTTAACCCCATTATCTAGTAATATTTTCAACCCATTACTTGCCCTTACTTCATTTTCATCTAAATAATCTGGATCAGAACTTGTAGTTAAATCCACAAATCCTCCACCTTTTCCATACTCTATTGCATCATTAAATAAATTAAAACTTCTATTACAATGTGTTGGAACAATTTGAGTTGACGGTATTTCAGTTGTTTCTAACAGTTTATTTAAGTACTCAAATTTTCTTTTACCATCACCTAAATGCACATGAACTATACCAGCCTTACCACTTAAAAGACCAGCTACTCTTGCTTCTGCTGCAACTCTTGATATATCATCAAACTTAGGTTGGGATGACCTATGATCAGATAATGCAACTTCTCCCACTCCTATAATCTTAGGTATTAACATTATATCCTCTTTTATTGAATTTGTTATTGTTTTTACAGGAATTTCATAAGAACCCGTATAAAGATATGAACTCATGCCTTCCTCTTCTAATGCATATGCTTTTGCAAGCAGTGCCTTCATATCTCTACATACCCCATCAGTCCCTAGACATCCAACCACTGTAGTTATTCCTGATTTTATAAATTCACTTATACCTATTTCTGGAGTTCTAGTTTTAAAACCACCTTCACCACCACCGCCAATAAGATGTACATGTGCATCTATAAATCCTGGCATAATAATTTTATCTGTTCCATCAATTTCTCTTACTGGCACAAAATTTTTAGGAATATCTATATCATCATATATTCCTTCAATCTTATCTGAAACTATAACAATATTTTTCTTACCTAAATATTCTGGAGAGTATATTTCTATATTTTTAATAACTGTTACCATACCTCATAACCTCCCTAATTATAATAAATATCTAATTTATTATGTTCTTTATAACCGAATTATTATACATCGAATCTGGAAAATTATTTTCTAACTCTTCAGCATACTTCTTTGCCATGTTCTTGTCTATCTTCTCATAATTAACTACTAATCTATACAATACCTCTCCTTTATACTCACCCTTAGTATACTTATTTATATAATTCTTATAAAATTTAAGAGATTCCTCTATATTTCCAATTTTCTCATTACAATTTCCTCTAAAATATATTATATGTTCCATTAAATAACTGTTATCAGCATATTTTTCTGCAATACTAAGTAATTCATCTCCCTCAACAAAATTTTCGTCTTTTATCTTTTCAGTTGCCTCCTTATAGCACAAATCCACTCCATACTCTTTCATAAAATCAATAGCTGAATTATATGCTACCTTCTCATTAACTGAAAGTTTGTTTACATCATATTCATTGATAATATTATTTATAAATTTATAATCTCTATCTTCTATCTTTTTAATTACTTCTTCTCTACTAAATGATTTTTTATCACTTTCTTTTTCTGATGCAGGTTTATTGTTTGATTCACTAACTTCTTCCTGTTTAGGTATTTTATCTTCTTGAATAATAACTTCTTCATTAATACTTTCTTTTCTTGAAAGTAAATCTTTATTTTTTATTAAAGGTATAGTTTTTACCATCCCTATAACTAAAGCTAAAGTCAATACAGATATAAGTGATACCTTTAATGCAGTTTTACTACTTCCATTTTTTATTACGCCTAATTTCACCAAACTTTTCTTTAAATATATAGCTTCTTTATTATTTTTATCTATACTTAAAACTTTTTCTATGGCTAGCTTTGCTTTATCATATTCAGCTAATTTTATTGCACAATTAGCATATAAATTATTTACATCTAACGTATTAAAATCACTTTCTAAGCATAGTTTCAAATCATCAACAGCTAATCTTACCTTGTTTTCATTAGACAACTTTAATGCCTTTAAATATAATTTTTCTTTTTCATCATCTCTACTTATGCTTGCCAAATATTTTTGAGATATAGAGTCATTATTTACCTCTGCATTTAATTTCCAAACCTGTTTTGCTTCATTTAAATTTCCTTTTATATATAAAATTAATCCTTTGAGGTTTATTATTGCACTATTATTTATGTTATCTGAAATTTCGTCATCACAAATTTTTAACGCTTTATGTATTTGCCCTTTTTCATAAAAATCTAAAGCCTTTTTATATGCCTTTTTACTATTTTTTTTCATCCCCAAATTTCCTCCTTGAAAATTCATCCTTATCTCATTTCTAATATTTAAGTAGGATTGCTACATTTACCACTTTCAAAATAAGTTTTTCGAAATTTTATACCAATTACTAATTGATTTTAAATAAACCCATCTTATATAATCAATAATCGATTCCTATTCACTTTACTTTTAGATTATATTATTAATTACAATATAAAATCTAAAATTTATATAAACTTCTTTAAATACCATTAAAATTTAATCAATTGATTATTAGATTCATTAGATAAGTTTCAAAACAATTTCAGTAAATTTTATTACCATAATAATAACATATATTTCTACTTTTCTTTACCTAAATTCATATATATTTCCAAAATAAAAAAGACAAGCTATTACACTTGCCTTTTAAATAAATACTAGTTTTGTTCTATTATTAATTGTTTAGCTTTTAAAATAGAAGATGCACTCATTGAGAATTCATCTAATCCCATTTCAGTTAATGTTGGTATAGCAGTTTCATCTCCTGCCATTTCTCCACACATTCCTACCCACTTACCTTCTTTATGTGCTCCATCAATTGTCATCTTTATTAATCTTAATACTGCTGGATGCATTGGGTTATATAAGTAAGATACTTTTTCACTCATTCTATCTGCAGCTAATGTATATTGTATTAAGTCGTTTGTTCCTATTGAGAAGAAATCAACATGCTTCGCTAATTCGTCTGCACAAACTGCTGCTGCTGGAATTTCAACCATTATACCCCATTGGATATTTTCAGAGTATACTTTTCCTTCTTTCTTTAATTCAGCTTTACATTCTTCAGCTACTTCCCTAGCTTCTTCAAATTCTTGTAATCCTGAAATCATAGGGAACATTACTGCTAAGTTTCCATATATTGAAGCTCTTAACAAAGCTCTTAGTTGAACCTTAAATATTTCTTTTCTATCTAAACATAATCTTATAGCTCTGTATCCTAAGAATGGATTCATTTCTTCTGGTAAAGGTAAATATGGAAGTGTTTTATCTCCTCCAATATCTAGAGTTCTTATAACAACTTGCTTACCTTCCATTTTCTCTAAAACATATTTATATGACTCAAACTGTTCATCTTCAGTTGGTGCACTATCTCTATCCATGTATAAGAATTCTGTTCTAAATAAACCTATTCCATCTCCACCATTATCTAAAACCTTATGAACATCTTCTGGCTTACCTATGTTTCCACATACTTCTATTCTCTTACCTGATTTAGTAGTAGTCTTAACTTCTATAAGTTTTTTTAGTTCTTCTTGTTCTTTTAAGAAGCTTTCTCTTTTAGCTTTATATTCATTTAAAGTAACTTCATCTGGATTTACTATAACAGTACCTTCTATACCATCAACTATAACTAAATCTCCATTATTTACTGAAGTAGTTATACTATTTAATCCAACTACTGCTGGTATTTCAAGTGTTCTAGCCATTATAGCACTGTGTGAAGTTCTTCCGCCTATGTTAGTTAAGAACGCAACAACTTTATTTTTATCAAGTTGTGCTGTATCCGATGGAGTTAAGTCATTAGCTACAACTATTGTATTTTCATTTTCAACTTCTACTCCTACCATTTTGCCTGCAACATTAAGCATTATTCTATTAGAAACGTCCTTAATATCAGCAGCTCTTTCTCTCATATATTCATCTTCCATACTTTCAAATATCATTAAGAAAGTTTTAGAAACTGAGTCTACGGCTTTTAATGCATTTATCTTACTATTTTCTATTTCCATTTCCATAGCTCCAGTAAATTCTGGATCATCTAATAACATTATATGACTATCAAATACAGCAGCCTTTTCTGGTCCCATATCCTTCAAAGCCTTTTCCTTTATTTTAGAAAGTTGAGCTTTAGCTAATTCTAATGCCTCTTTAAGCTTTCCTTTCTCACACTCTATATCTTCAACCAATGTCTCGTTAATTACTAATTCTTCATCCTCTTTTATTATAACATTACCTATTGCATAGCCTTTTGATGCTGCAATTCCTTTTTTCATACTTATTCCTCCTACTATCATAAAAACATTTAAACACTAGAAATACTACATAGCAAAAATCGTACCATATTTAAATTCTAGTTAGTTATTTGTCTTCTTTAATTTTTTATAAATCATGTTAACCCTTAATATTACAAGTTTTTCACATTTATTAATTTAATAATATGATTTTTAATAATATTATTAAAATTCCCCTTAAAAATTACTTCTTATCATTTATATAGTTATATTTCTATAATTCTGATAAAAAATATCAACTTTATATTATATTATATGTTGGATTTTAATATTTAGTAAAATGTTATAAAAAGACTTCATTTTTCTGAAAACATTTACCTACCTATATTATATAACTTTTTTTGATTTTTTATAGATATTTTTGATTAAAGTTGTATAATATAGGTATATATGTGGTTGATAAAAAATATCAACTCATGGAAATTAGTTGATATTTTTTATCAAATTAAGGATGGATATCTATGATACAAAAAAATGTTTTAATAAAATCACCTTATGGTATTCACACTAGAATATCTGCAACCCTTGTGAATAAAGCCTCTGAAATAAAAAGTAAGTACAATGTAGATTTACTTATAAAAAGGCAAACTGATAGTAGTTTTATTGCCATAAGCATGTTAGCACTTATATCTTTGAAAATTCAACAATTTGAGACTATTACTGTCTCAACAAATGACAATAATATTAATTCTTTGAAGGCAATTGATGAATTTTGTACTTTTATAGAAAAAGATTTGTCTACATCTACCAACAAAGAAGCTAAACTTGATGAAATACTAGAAGAAAATACAATTGCAAATGAACAAATTTTAGACAATTTACCTGTTGGTATAATAGTTATAGATGTAAATTGCTCTGTAATAAAAATAAACAAATATGCATTACAAATAGTCAATATGTCCCATAAATTTGCCATTGGCAAATACGTAAAAGATGTTATTCCTTCATCAGAACTTCATAACGTAATAATTAATGGCAAAAAACAATTAGGTAAAATTCAACATATAAATAATAGAATTCTTATGGTCAACAGAAGTCCCCTTTATAACGATAGTGAAGTCATAGGAGCCGTTGGTGTATTCCAAGATGTTTCTGAGTTAGTTGGAATGAAGGAACTAAATGCAAATTTCAAGAAAATATTAGAAACTTCTCATGATTTAATCTGTTTTGTAGATGATGATAGACATATATCCTATATTAATCCCTCATACGAGAAATTTTTTCATATAAATGCCGATGATATACAAGGTAAGGATTTAATTAATGTAGCTCCTGATGGATTAAGAATGAAGGTTTTTAATACTCGAAAAAAATTAGAAAATGTCATTTGGCAAAAAGATGGTGTTGAAATAATTTCAACTTTAGATCCTATTTTTATAGATAATGAATTTAAAGGCGTCATTTCAACTTCAAAAGTTATAAGTGAAATGAAAGATATAATGAGTCAGCTAGCACAATCAAAACAAGAACTTTCCTATTATAAAAAAGAACTTATGAAACATACAAAAGGAAATCCAAACTTTAAGGATATTATCGGTAAAGACACAACCTTAAAAAGCGTACTTAATATCTGTGAAAAAGCTTCAAAAAGTACTTCTACAGTTCTTATACGAGGAGAAAGTGGTACTGGTAAAGAACTAATAGCTAAAGCTATTCATTATAATAGTGACAGAAAAGATAAACCTTTTGTAAGAGTAAATTGTGCTGCTATACCTGAAAACTTAATAGAAAGTGAACTTTTTGGATATGAAAAAGGTGCATTTACAGGTGCAATAAAAAATAAACCTGGTAAATTTAGTATAGCTAATGGTGGCACAATATTTTTAGATGAAATTGGAGATATGCCTACTTCTATGCAAGTAAAACTCTTAAGAGTTATTCAAGAAAAAGAGATTGAAAGTCTTGGTGGATTATCTCCTCAAAAAGTAGATGTGAGAATAATAGCTGCAACTCATAGGCATTTAGAAGAAATGATAGAAAAAAGTACCTTTAGAGAAGACTTATATTATAGATTAAATGTTTTATCTATTAATTTGCCTCCTCTTCGTGAAAGAAGAGAAGATATAAATACTTTAGTTGATCATTTTATTGATAAGTTTAATAAGGAACTCAATAAAAATATAATAGGAATAGATAAGGAATCTTTAAATTTACTTGAAGCTTATGATTGGCCTGGTAATATAAGAGAGCTACAAAACATAGTAGAAAGAGCTATAAATTTATGCGATGAAGACATAATATCAAGTATAGATATTCCTCTTTATATTCAGGGTTTTAAATCATCAGCTAAAGATCCTCTCGATTTTAATGATGATAATATTCTTACCTTTCAAGAATATGAGAAAAAAATAATAGAACTCGCTATGAAAAAATATAAAACTTTTAATAAAGCCGGTAAAGCTCTAGGATTAACTCATAGAACTGTATCTTTAAAATGTAAAAAATACGGAATAAATAATTTTTAACTTTAAAATAATAATTAATATGTAAAAGTTATTTTTGAGTGATAAGCTACAATATAAATGTTAATCGTTAATTTAAATTTGCTACTTGTCACTTATAGAGTTTTCAATTTTAAAAAGGAGTGTGTTAAAAATGGTTAAACTTAATAATGATTGGGATAATTTATTACAACAAGAATTTGAGAAATCATATTACTTAAACTTAAGAGAATTTCTTATAAACGAATATAATTCTAATATTATATATCCAGATAAACATAATATATTTAATGCTTTGAAATTAACACCTTATAATAAAGTTAAAGTTGTTATATTAGGTCAAGATCCTTATCATGGACCTAACCAAGCTCATGGACTTTCTTTTTCAGTTAAAGCTGGAGTTGCTACTCCACCTTCTCTTTTAAATATGTATAAAGAATTACGAGATAACTTGGGTTGTTTTATACCTAACAATGGATATCTTGTACCTTGGGCGGAACAAGGGGTTCTACTTTTAAATACAGTTTTAACTGTTCGTGCTGGAAATGCTAATTCTCATAAAAATAAAGGCTGGGAATTTTTTACTGATAAAGTTATTTCATTATTAAACGAAAGAACAGAACCTGTAATATTTTTATTGTGGGGTAATAATGCAAAAGAAAAGAAAAAGCTTATAACAAATAGACATCACTACATTTTAGAAACAGTTCATCCAAGTCCACTTTCTGCTTCAAGAGGTTTCTTTGGATGTAAGCACTTTTCAAAATGTAATGAAATATTAAAATCTATGGAATCTACCCCAATAAATTGGCAAATACCAAATTTATAAATTGAACTTTATAAAAAAAGGCTTCGCCCTTTTTAAATTGAAAATTGAGAATTAACAATTGACGATTATTGTTGGAAGTCACAGACTTCCTAAATATAAAGTTGGAGGTTGAGAGTGGAAAGTTGAAAGTTCAGGTTGAAAATCACAGATTTTCTTTAATTATATTCTTAAAATTTTAAAATCTTCCTAAGAATATTTACCCTTCAATCGTCAATTGTCAATTCATTTCAATCTTCCTAAAAAGATTTCATCCTTCATTGTCAATCATCAATTCTTAATTTAAAATTCCTCTTATCTATTATTTCATCATCCTTTTGCTTTATACTTTCAATATTCAATTCTTAACTTAAAAATCTATACTCACTAAAATTACATATTTATTCTGATATCAACTCTTTAAATCTAGAATCATTTCTTATTTTATCAAATTCCGATTCTTTCTTTAACAGTTCTTTGATATTTGGCTTTAACTCTAGTGCTTTTTTTAGCCATTTAACTGAATTTTCGGCATCACCTAATTTTGCATATATTGCACCTTTTCCATAATAACTCCAGTGATAGCTTTCTATCTCTAGTGCATTATCATACCACTTTAAAGCATTCTCATAGTCACATAAAATGGCATAAGCCAGTGCTTTATTAAATCTACCATATCCATAGTCAGGTTTTATAGATAATGCTTTGTCTATGTCCATAAATGCATTTGTTTTAAAATCTAAATTTATAGGTGTTTTATATGCATATGCTATTCCTCTAAGACTGTATGCTCTATAACTATCTGGATATTTTTTAATTATTTCTGTTGTCATTTTTATAACTTCATCATACTTTTCATCTTTGTTACTAAATAGCATATCTTCTGCTGCCTGGCAACGTACCTTCATGTTATCTTCTTGCTGTTTTAGTTGTGTATCATTATTTTTTTCTTCTTGAGCCTTTTTTTCATTTTCCTCTATTTCCTCTATTCTTTTATTATCTAATTCTGCAATACTATTTTTATTAGACATAAAGTTATAAATTATAACACCCACTGCCACCAAAGATAAAATCAAAAATATAATTATCTTTTTTTTAAGTTTCTTATCCATTAACCCTCCTAATTAAAAATAATTTTTTCTACATCACTTAAGAACATTGTTAAAGCTAATAAATCAGCGCTTCCACCTGGGCTGATTCTATGTACTGATAGTTCTTTATCCAATTCATCTATGGATAGTCTTCCACTAGTTGAATTCATTCCTCCAATGTTTAATATGTTTTTACAGCATTGTTTAATATAGTATAGCATATCTATATCTTTCCTATGAAGAACCGTTGTATCATCATTTACAGCCATAATAGATATTAGTGTTTGTACTAATCTATCATTTATATTTAAATTACTGCTTTCTTTAAAGGTTTTAAGTGCAACATTAAAAATTATTGGTAATCCCTCTTCAACTTCTCCTCTTATTCCCTTTAGATTATATTTAATAAAAAGTTTTTCTCCATAAGTTAGCTTTTTTTTCTCATCCAATTTATCAAAATCTTTTTTACTTAAATCCTTAGTAAGATTCTTTATTTCATCTCTTATGTTTATAAACTTTCCATGCTTCTTTATATTTATAATAATAGCACTTATTGTCACTATCATAATAAATATCATTCCTTTGTGTGTGTTTACACCATTTGTTCTTTCTAACATATCTGTTTCCGCTTCTATTCCAATATCCCTAAGCTTATTAAAGATTACATCATAATCACAATTCTCTAAAGAAACTATGCAAGTTTTTAAAAAATACTTATTTAAACTCATAGTACTATCTATAAAAGTATAGAAATTCATATCTGTATGACATCCATTAGAAACTGGTGATACAAGCCCTGGAGTTGGATAACTAGATACTTCATATAAAATCGCTTTTTGTGCTAATTCTACTATTCTAAATATTAATTCTTCGCTTACTATTTTATCTTCTATTTTTAACAAATTTTTCATTTACCTCTTCCATATATTTTATTATTTTTTCTATGTCATGAGTTCTATTTCGAACACATTCTTGGGCAATATTATCGCATAAATAGCATTTCCTTGGACTTGCACCAAACCCTGTTCTACTTAAACTTTTCCTTGTAAAACCGTCATAAACATCAATATCCACAAATCTTCCTATGGGATGAGAATCCTCTACTTTCATACATAATTGTTTTATAACTTTACTGTTTCTGTTTACAATAAATATCCCTACTGGACCTTCTGCCGTAATTCTAAAGAACGTTAACCTTATATAATATTTAAATATATCTAGTATTATTTTTTCTATTGCAAAATATATATTCCTACTTAAAGCAGTATTTTTTTTCAGACCTGGATAATTAACCCTTACTGAAATCAAAGTATTATTTTTATATCTATCCATAACCTCTTCTTGAAAACACACTCTTTCTTCTCTTGCATTTAAAATGTCCATTGCTGTTTCATTCATAGTTTAGTGTGGAGAATTAGACAATTTTATTTTCTCCATAATCTCCTTTCCTGTATTAGAATTCAAAAATTCCCATGTTACTATTGGAACAATTTCCTTTACATATTCTAATTTTTGTTGCTTTATAAGATCTCTTACTTTTGATGCACTTATAGGCACATCATCATATTTTAATCTTTTTATAACTTCTAATTTAACATTTAGTTTAGAAAGTTCTTCTTTAAGCGTTTCATTATATTCCCTAGTAACATTACAATAAGGCTCTTCTCCAACATATCTAGTTGTTATATTAAGGCCTTTACATAGGTATTTGCCAAAAATACCTGCGTCAATTTTTGTATATTCTTTTAATTTATCGTCTTCTTTTCTTAAAAAATAAGATGGAAATGTAGCTTGAGATATTATATATTCTCCACCTGGTACTACCTTTACATTCTTTAGATGACTTACTCCTTGTTTTACTAATTCTAATCTGTGTTTAAAAGAGAAAAGAGATTTATCTTCTTCAACTATAAAAACTAAAACTTCATCATGTTTTTTTGCGGCCTCTTCAATTAGATATAAATGACCATTAGTAAATGGATTGCAGTTCATTACTAATGCTCCTTTTTTACTTTCTACATTAATATTATTTTTCTGTATAAGCTTTTTTATATATGAATTTACATCATACATCCCATGTTCTAATAATGCTGTTTTATCTGCTGTATATAACAATTTAAAATTTAATGAGCTGAATATTTTTGTATTTTCTATCTTTGTGAATATAAAACTATGATATATACCTTCTTCAAATATTCTGTCTATAAGAGCTGTTATTAATTTAGCTGTTATCCCTTCACCCCTATATTCTGAATCTATTGCAAAACATTTAAGAACATTTTTTGCTTTAGAACATGTGGCTATTATTTTTCTATCTTTTCTCATAACAATAGTATAATCTATATCTTTTTCATAACCTAAATTAAATTCACTTAAAAACTGTTTAACTTGTGAAACTAATAGTTCATTTTCTAAATTAATTTTTTCTATTGGAAAATCATACATAATATTCACTCCCTTATGGTAAGTACAAACAACTCTTAGCAAAAACTAAGAGTTGTTTAATCATTATAATATTATTTAACTTTTTTCACTAAATCTATAACTGTTCCATCTCTATATTCTACTACCGCAACTACTTTATCTTCACATTCTATTTTTCTTGGTTTTCCAGTCATGTTTTCTGCTAATTCTTTTAATTCATCTATTGTCATTACTGGAAGGTTAGTTTCTTTAAGTTTCTCTAATAAATCAACTCTTCTTGGGTTTATTGCTATACCTCTTTCAGTTACTAAAACATCAATACTTTCACCTGGAGTTGTAGCTGTTGTAACTCTATCCTTTATTACTGGTAATCTAGCTTTTATTAAATTTGATACTATTACAGTAAGCTTCGCTCCTGCTGCTGTATCACTATGTCCACCAGAACCACCCATAATAACTCCATCTGATCCTGTAGTTACATTTACATTAAAGTCTGTATCAATTTCTGTAGCTCCTAAAATTACTATGTCTAAGTTATTAACTACAGCACCTTTATTATGAGGATTCCCATACATAGATGCAGACATACCTTGATGAGTTAAATTTTTTCTATATGATTCTACAGCTTTTAAGTCAAAGCACTGAACATCCATTAATCCTTGGAATAATCCTTGTTCTAGCATTTCAACTATATATCCTGTTATTCCACCTGAAGCAAAGCTTCCTTTTATTCCTTCTGTAATCATTATATTTTCAAGCTCTTTTGCAACAGCTAATGATATTCCACCAGCCCCTGTTTGAAAAGACATACCATCTTTAACTAATCCTGATACCTTCATTACTTTAGATGCCATTTTAGCTATTTTTAATCCTATAGGATCTTTTGTTATTTGTGTAGTTCCTGAAACTATACCTGCTGGGTTACCAATGCATTCTACATTTACTATATAATCTATATATGTTTGGTCTATTTCTATTGGGCAAGCAGGATATGGTACAAGGTTATCTGTTATTGCAATAACTGTATCCGCGTATTGGCAATCAGCTACTGCATATCCTAATGCTCCACATGCAGCATTTCCACTTACACCATTTATATTTCCATAAGTATCAACAGTAGGAGCTGCAACAAATGCAACATCTATTTTAATGTCTCCACTTTCTATAGCTCTTCCACGACCACCGTGTGTTTGCATTATGGCTGGTTTCTTCAACTCTCCATTTGATATTGATTCTGCTACTGGTCCAGATATATATGAAGCTATTATACCTGTTACTATCCCATCTCTTATATATTTAACTAATGGTTCATGAACTGGAAATATAGAACTTGCAGCTATTGTAATATCCTTAATTCCTCTAGCTACTATTTTTTCCATAACCATATTTAGTATATAATCACCATTTCTCAAATGATGATGGAAAGATATTGTTATTCCATCCTTAAGTTCTATCTTATTAAGAGCTTCATCAATTGAATTTAAAACTTTATTATCCCCTGGTAAAACAACACTTTCTTTAACTTGTGTTTTAGGTTTTAATGTTGGATTTTTTCTTTCTCCCTGAAATGGAACAACTTCACCATATCCATCTATAAACTCTGGTAACTCAATGCCTAATGCATTTTTCATAACCAATCCCACCTTTTTGCTAAATTAATCCTAGAGTTTTTGCTAAACTAACTGTACTTATTGCTCTATTTATTATTGGAGCATCTACCATTTTTCCGTCCAATGAGAATACTCCCTTTCCTTCTTTTTTAGCTTCTTCCATAGCTTCTAAAACTCTTTGAGCATGAGTTATTTCTGCTAATGTTGGAGCATAAACATCATGTATTTTATCTATTTGTCTAGGATTTATTGATGACTTACCAGTCATACCTAAACTCTTAGCCTTAGCTGTATCTTTTACTAATCCTTCATAATCGTTTGTATCAGTAAATGGAGTATCTATTGAGCTTATTTTTAATGCCTTACATGCAGTTGCTATTTTTGTTCTAGCATAGAATACTTCTTCTCCTTCTTTTGTTCTTTTTATTCCTAAGTCAGAAGTTAAATCTTCTCCGCCTAATAAAACACCATTAACTCTCTTAGATGCTCTTATTACAGATGATACAGTTTCTAGTCCATAAGCTGTTTCTATTAAAGCAATAAGCTTTATACTTCCAGCTTCAAAACCTTCTTCTTTTTCTATTTTTGTTAATACTTCATCAGCTGTCTTTATTGATTCTTCATTAGCTTTAGGTATAAGTATTGTATCAGGCTTAACCCTAGCCATTACGTCTAAATCAATAGGTCCAAACTCTGTGTCTAAAGGATTTACCCTTATAACAACTTCAACTTTTGAATAATCAACATTTTTAACTGCTTCTCTAACTAATACCCTAGCACTATCTTTTTCTGTTAAACTTACTGCATCCTCTAAATCTAATATAACTGAATCTGCTCCCATTATAGGTGCATTTTGTAGCATGCCTGGATTATTTCCTGGCATAAATAACATAGTTCTTCTTAAACTTTTCATTACCTTCACCTCGCTGGTCAATCTATACTATTTATTGAGCTCTCATAATTGCAGTTTCTATTCTTGCTGCTATTGTATAATCCAATGCTCCCTTATCTTGTGCTTTTATTGTAACTGACTCAACATTCAATTCCTTAAGCTTATCTTCTATAATTTTCATTATTATATGTCCAAATTGTTTCATAACAATACTTTCAAGTTCTATTTCTACTTTTCCATCTTCATTAGGAAAAATCATTACAAGTATATCATTTGATTCTAATGTTCCTGCTTTAGAAGGTTTATTTATCTTCACTTAAACCACTCCTTAAAATTATTTCAAGCTATCTAAATACTGTTTTTGTCCTATTTCATATAGATTATTTCCTTCACAATCTATAACTACAACTACTGGTAAATCTTCAACTACAAGTCTTCTTATAGCTTCTGCACCAAGATCATCATATGCAATAACTTCTGCTTCTTTTACAGATTTTCCTATTAATGCAGCAGCTCCTCCTATTGCAGCAAAATAAACACAACAATTTCTTTTTATTGCATCTATAACTTCTGGTGATCTTAATCCTTTTCCTATCATTCCTTTTAAACCTATATCTAAAAGTCTTGGAGCATATGGATCCATTCTATAGCTTGTAGTTGGACCTGCAGAACCTAATGCCTTACCTGGTTTTGCAGGAGTTGGTCCAACATAGTATATTACTTGATCTTTTACTTCTAAAGGCAACTTTTCTCCCTTATCTAAAAGATCTACTAATCTCTTATGAGCTGCATCTCTAGCTGTATATATAACTCCACTTATTAAAACACTATCACCAGCCTTTAAGTCTTTTACTTTATCTGCTGTTAATGGTGTTGTTATTTTCTTTTCCATAATAATTATCCCTCCATCTTATAATTCAACCTCAGCATGTCTTGTAGCATGACAGTTTATGTTTACCGCTACTGGAAGACCAGCTATATGAGTTGGATAATATTCTATATTAACTGCAAGAGCTGTTGTTTTTCCACCAAAACCTTGTGGTCCAATTCCCAACTTATTTATTTCTTCTAATAATTCTTTTTCTAGATCTTCATAATACTTATTTTCGTTTCTCTTATCTGTTGGTCTAAGTAGTGCTCTTTTAGCCATATTAGCAGACTTATCAAAAGTACCACCAATTCCTATTCCTACTATTATTGGAGGACATGGATTAGGTCCAGCATTTTTAACTGTTTCAAGTACAAATTTTTTAACACCCTCAACACCATCTGCTGGTTTTAACATTTTTAATGCACTCATATTTTCTGATCCAAATCCCTTAGGTGCAACTGTTATTTTCAACTTATCTCCTGGTACTATGTCATAAAAGATAACTGCTGGAGTATTATCCTTTGTATTTACTCTATCTAACGGATCTTTAACTACAGATTTTCTTAAATATCCATCAGTATATCCTTGTCTTACACCTTCATTTATTGAGTCTTCTAAAGTTCCTCCAACAATATGAACTTCTTGACCCATTTCAACAAATATACATGCCATTCCTGTATCTTGGCACATTGGCATTCTTTCATTTTTAGCAATATCTACATTAACAAGTATTTTATCTATTATATCTTTAGATATTTGCCAGCTCTCCTCATTTTTTGCCTCTATTAATCTATCCTTTATATCTTGTGACAAAAAATAGTTAGCATCTATACATAAACTTCTTACCGCTTTTGTTATATCTGATATATGAATATCCTTCATTGTTTAATCCTCCTAATAAATTATGCTCATATAAATATATCTAATAGCACTTTCAAAAGAGGCAGTGTTTATACTGCCTCTAAATGAATTCATTATTTTCTTCTATTTACTAAAGCTATTACTCTATTCATTTCATTATTAACTATCATGTATCCTTCATCAACGCCCATTCCTGGTTTTGCTAAACATTGATCAGCTCCACATGCTATAGCTATGTTAGTACATACTTCAGCAGATCTATTTGTTTCATTACAAGTTCCACCACAGTATGCTCCTATTTGTTTTTTCTTGCAGTATAGTATAGCTTCTATTATATTGTTAACGCCTCCAAGATCTGGTGTTTTTATTTGAAGCATGTGTCCTGATTTATTATCAGCAAATAGAACAACATCATCATAAGTGTTACACCATTCATCGGCAACTAATTCAACATCTATATTTTTCTTTTCAAGAGCTACTCTTAAGTCTCTTAAAGCTTCCATTTGTCTTTCTCTATGCTCTACATCCATTGGTCCTTCTATTCTTAATTTAAATGGTTTAGCAGCTTCTTCAAGTTCTCCGATATATTGCGCCATTTTCTCTATATCGTTGTTGAATGCAACTCCTATTGTTCCATAAACATCTATATGGAATACAGGGCTGTAACTTTCGCAAGTTCTAAGTTTTAATACTCTATCACTTAACCATTTAACATATGTTAATAGTTTTTCACCCTTTAATCCTAATTTCTCTTCAACATTGTTTATTAGTGCATGAGGCATTACATCTGCGCCTTTTATTATCATTTTATCTGAACTATCATATCTGTCATCACCAGATTGAGTGAATATTGGAATTCTCTTTATTTCAACTCCAGTATTGTATTCATCTCTAACAATTTCAGCCATAGTAACTTTCTTAGCCTTAGCAACTCCATCTAGTATAGCTTGTGTTACACCATATCTTATTGCTGTATGAAGTCTTTTTCCACCAACTAACATCTTATCAAACTCTTCTGCTAATTCTTTGAAAGAATTAAGTTCTCTTCCTATTAGCTTAGGAGCTATTTCTTTTTGTATTACTGGTATAAAATCTTCTGCTAAGAAAAGTGGATCTCTTCCGCCTGCACCAGAATATTGAACTGCTGCACAATCTCCATGAGCAACTTGACCATCCTCTAATACTAACATTACTGATATAGATTCTCCTGCTTGTCTTACTGATTTAAATCCTTCAGTAACAGCTTCTCCAACATAAGTGAAACCATCATGAGCAGCACCTTTTTTTATTGCTCTTTGGTCGTCGAAATAGAATCCTGTTCTTCCTGCTGAACAAATAACATCAATAATTTTCATTTAAATGCACTTCCTTCTCAATTTTTAATTATATGTTTATTAAAACTATTTAAAGTATCGTACTAAACTATTTTTTTCTCTGGTCTTCCAACTAATTTACCTTTTCCAACTGCGAAGATATCATCTACAGTCATTTGGAAACAAATATCTCTTGCTTCAAACTTAGCTCTATCCTCTAATTTTTTATGATTAAAATCTTGTAACTCTTTAGTTAGTGGAATATTACCAAATTTCAAGTATCTAACTGCTCCATTATTGTCTCTAGCTGGCATCATTTTTCCAGCATTAAATTTAGATGGTGCGAATGGTACATCAACAACACCTGCTGCAAATCCTTTAACTGATCCTATAGCAAGATCTCCTTTTCCAAGTTCAAATAGCTTGTCTACCATACATTTTGTCTCAGCTTTTATTATAGATATTTCAAGCTCTAATTCTTTTGACATAGGCATTCTTTGACCTCTTAATAGGTTTAATGTCATTTTAGTAGCCTTTATACCTTGAGCATTAGCTTCTTTTGTAGGTATTCCTATAGCTTCATGTGGAGTCTTAACTATAACTTTAGTTGCTCCTGCAAGAGCTGCTGCTGCTGCTCCAGTTGATATAACACCAAAAGCTTTAGCTTCATCAGCTGGGAATCCACCCATCCATTGATGGAATACAGTTGTTACATATACATCATTGTATCCATTTAATTTTAAATATTCATAAGTTTGTTCTTCTAATGCTCTTATTGCTGCAACGTCTTGGATTAAGTTACCACATTGTCCATATCCAACAGTTATATTTTTTACACCTTGCTCTGCTGCTAATAAAGCTTCAACTATTGCAACCGCATTTGATGTACTTGGTGGAACTAAAGTACCTGTTAATGGTCCAAATGGTTCTCTATTGATAGATATTCCTTGTTCTTCATAGAATCCAACTAATCTATCACAGTATTGCCAATCTAATATTGTTTTCTCAATACTTACACTCTTAGCATATGGAATATTGTAAGATATTCCGCCACCTTCATTTGATGTCCAACCTGATGCATGTGTTATTTCAGCTAACAATCTACCATCTGGAGTACCATGTCTTGATTCTAGAGGTACATCAACAGCTTCAAATACTCTTCTACATCCTTGAATACCATGGTTAACCCCTGGGAATCCATTAAGTAATGATCTACCTGCTGCTCTACTTTCTTTTATACCTCTTTCACATTCATCATATCTATTTTGTCTTGTGTATGAATCTATTGTTGAAGGTAATAAATCAGCGCCACCTTCGTTTTGAAGATGTTGTAATAATTCAATATGCTCATCTAGTAGTGCAACACCCGCTCTAGGTTGAGCTAATGTTATTCCCTCTTCTTTAGCTTTAACAAGTTTCTTAGCAAAGTTTTTGTGATCTGGTACCTTTTTTAAATATTCTACAGCTTCCTTTAAATCAACATCTTTTCCTGTTGGCCATTGATTTAAAACTAATTCTCTCTCTTTAAAAAATTCCTCTTGAGTCCATTTTCTGTTCTTTAACTCCACTTTTATTACCTACCCTTCTACTTTTATAGATATTAAACATCAAATTTCTATAACCCTTAAATTTAAACTTCTACTAAATACTTTTTCATTATTCTAACAGCCATATCTGGATTTTCTTCACTTAGTAATCCCATTGCTGATAATATATAGGTTTTATCTATCATAAAGTTAGGATGTTGAGGTTTTAATGAGTTTAAGTTTTCTACTGTAAAACATCCTGCTTTCAATATTCCATTAGGATTCTTACTATGAACCAAAACTCCCCCTGTACCTATAATCCATTTAACATCTAATAAATCTTTTCCATGTTGAGCATAAATCACTCCTAATGGAGAGTATACTGGTTCAACAAATCCACAATGTCTTTCCATTGCTATATCCGTTGCAACCTTTGCCATGGCTTCATCAAATTCTATTTCTTCATCAGTTTGTGGAACCATCATAATGTCTTCGCTTCTTTTTTTACAAATTGCTTCAACATCTTTGTCCTTATCCTTAAGATATTTTCTTAACTTTCTAGTTCCTGCAGCTTCCCATAATGAAAGTGCAGAATATCTCATTCCAAGGTCACCTTCTACAGTTCTCTTTGCAAATGGTTCTTCAAGTCCCCTAAAAGTTACTCCTGGTTTACTTGGTTCTCCATTAGCTAAAGAATGAATATCTGTAGTAGCTCCACCAATATCTACAATAACAATTTCACCTATACCTTCTTCCTTATCGCTACCTCTACTTAAAACCTTTGCAGCTTTTAAAACAGCAGCTGGTGTAGGCATTAATATACCATTAACAAATGACTCTGCATTGTTTAACCCTTTAGCATCAACAATGTTTTTCATAAAAACTTGTCTTATTTCTTCTCTTGCAGGTTCTACATTCAATTCATTTAATTTAGGCATAACGTTTTCTGTTATTGAAAAATTAATATTATTTTCTTTAAATAGTGGTTCTATATAATCATTAGAAACTTTATTACCAGCTACTATTATTGGCATCGTAAGTTTGTTTTCTACTATCATTTTTGCATTGTGTAGTATACAGTCCTTATTACCGCCATCAGTTCCACCAGCAAGTAAGATTATATCTATATTAGAATTTTTTATTTCTTCTAATTCTCTATTTGTAAGTTCATAGCTATATGTTTTTAAAATTCTAGCTCCAGCTCCTAAAGCAGCTCTTTTAGCAGCTTCTGCTGTTAGTTCTGGTACCAATCCTATAGCTATCATTTTTAATCCACCTGCTGCTGAAGAGCAAGCAAGCTTTTTAATAAAATTAACTTCTTTATTCTTTAGTTTGTCCATTATTTTTTCATATGCTTTATTGAAACCTATCATTATATCATCTTCAATAGTTGTTATATCCTTAGATGTTGCAATTATCTCTTCACTGTCCACATCTACAACAGTAAGTTTAGTATACGTACTACCAAAGTCTATCAATAAATAAGCATTTATCATTTTAAACACCACCAAAACTCGAATAAAAATTTATTATTTTAATTTTAGGTCTTTTTTCAAATCAGCTATTGTAGTATCAACTGATGTTCCAGGTGGATAAATTCTATCAAATCCCATTGATGTGAATCTAGCATGTACATTTTCCCAGTTTTGCTTTCCAACAACAATGTTTCCTCCAACATATAAAAGTATTCCTTCTAGTCCTGCTTCATCACATTTTTCTCTCATACCTTGGCAATCTAACTCACCATGTCCATATAAAGAAGACACTATTATAACATCAGCACTTGTTTCTTTTGCTGCATTTATAAAGTCTTCTTGAGGTGATAACACACCTATGTTTACAACATCGAATCCAGCTTCACTTAATGCATAATCTAATATTTTATTACCAACTGCATGACAATCTGAGCCTATAACTCCTAGGACTAATTTTTTCTTTTCCATCTTTAATTGCCTCCTTAAAAAAATTTAAGTATAATTTTATCTTTAATAGCATACTAGCTAAGTTAAACTACATTTGAAATTCTATTAATTTAGATTTTAAAGCCTTAACAGACCCATCATCTAACGAATATATAAATTTAATAATCTCTTTATTATCTCTGTTTAATTCCATTATGTTTTTATATCTTCCTGGAGATACTATTATCACATCAGAATTATCTATTATTTTTTGTATTTCACTTACATCCCTTGTATTAGAATAAGTTATATTTATTCCATCAAGTCCTGCACTTTCTAATGCACCTTGTATTTTAAACATAAACTCCTCTGATATACAAAAGAATCCAAACTTTGTATCATTAGGATACCTTGCTACCTTAACTATGGTGCCTAAATCAGCATTAATTGCTACTCCTAGCACGTCCTTATTAAATTCACTTGTCAACCTTATAACTTCGTTTACATGATTGAATGTTGATATTATTAATTGACATTCATCCAATGCAACTCTAGTTTCATAACTCATGTTTCTTATATCAGTTAGGGTTAATGGTTTTACATTCATATGTGTATCATTATGAAGTTCATTTGCAAACATTTTTGCTTGTTCTATATTACATTCGACATATATAGCTACCATTTTATTCATTTGTTCTACTTTTTCTCTTACTCTACTTTCAACTATATATATAAACTCATCTATACTCATTCCTGTCTGTAAAGCCTCTTCCAAAGCTAAATCAGCAAACTTCATTATTTTTTCTTTTATATTATGATTTTGCCAAGTTTTGCCCTCTTCTGCTATAAAAGTTCCTTTTCCTTGATAAGATTTAAGAACGCCTTCTTTTTCAAGTTCTTTATAAGCTGTGCTAACTGTATTTCTACTTACACTTAGCTTTTCAGCTAACTCCCTTTCAGTAGGCATTTTATCTCCAACTTTGAGAGAGCCACTTCTTATTTGATGCATTATTTGTTTTTTAACCTGCAAATATAATGGAATACCGTTATTTTTAGTAACTATTATTTCCATAAACATGCCTCCCAAAGATTAATGGATTAATGGATTGATCCATTGACTTTATGATAGCATAGGATGAAAACATTATCAATGTAAGATACAGAATTTATAGATTTATATAAATTTACACAAAATTTCATTTATTTTTTTGTAAATCCTCATTCTAAGACGATTTTTTAGCTAATTTTTTTAATAATTCATATTTTTCATTCCTAATTTATATAATTATATAAGGCCTATTTTTTAATTGTGTCAATTTATATTGGATCACTTAAAAAGTCCAATTTATATTTAATAGCGAGGTGAATATTGTGATTAAAAATCATTCATTTTTTTCTAAATCTATAGTTCATTATTCTCTTAGTATATTGTTGTTAGTCCTATGTTTCACTGTAATTAGACTATTTTTGTCAAATTACACCAATAAATCTAATAATGAATTAAATAATGATAAATCTAGCATTTCATCACATAATTTAGTAGAGTATACTTATGTAGATGATTATGATCCTAAGTCACTAAGTGGACTAAATAATTCCACTTTAATCTATGAATACATGGATTATAACTTTAATCATATATACAAATCACTTGTTGAAACACCTATGGACAAAGAGTCTAGCTATAATAAAAGCATAAAACTTAACAACACTTTTGATTTACCTAGATTTAAAATTTTAGACTTAAATGACCTAGAAAAGGCTTCAGCTAATAAAGCCAATTCTATCTTTGTTTCATTTAATGGAAATATTTCAACAAATTTTATATATAAAAATGGTGAATATTTTTACTATAAAAACAAAGAACCATTTATTGATTTGTCTAATAACTCTTATTTAAAAGTATCTAACATACTAATTCAAATGTGTGATGAAGAATTTCCAAATAATCATACTGTTGGAAAAGGAAATGCTTTATTATTTCAAGGTGGAAAATTTATTGAAATTAAATGGGATAATGAGATTCCCCCAATTAGATTTTATGATAAAAATGGAAATGACATATCGCTCCTTAATGGTAAGACTTGGTGGTTAATAACAAACAAAAACACCTCTATAATATATAACTAAGGCATCTAAAAGTAATATGTCATATATTTAAGGTATATTCAATATAATAAAAAAAGTTAAAAGTCATTCATAGTAGTACTATGGATGACTTTTGACGATGAAGTCTTATGCAAAATAGAGAATAATACTGGTCTATTATTTTTGGGAAATTATCACTTAAAATAACAATAAGTAAGATATTACTTCCTATTTATTGTTATTTCCCAGGAATTATTCTTTATTTGATGTATTATAGTAGCTTTTTACACCTTTTGTTATAGCTTCTGCTATTTTATCTTGATATTCATCCGACTTAAGTAACTTTTCTTCTTGTGGATTTGATAAAAATCCACATTCTATTATAAGACATGGTGCTTCATATTTGTCTCTTAATATTTTATACTGACTCAAAGCTGGTTTAGGTTGTCGATTATTATCTTCAGCAAGATTTTGTTTAAAACTTAACTGAATTTCTTCTGCCAATTTCTTACTTTCAGGAAAACCAGAATACCAAACCTGTGCACCTCTAGAATTTGGTTTTGTAAACATATTTAAATGAATACTTAGAAACATATCACATTGTGTTTCTTTTTTTAACTCACATCTTTTATTTAAATCCTGAACTTTTCGATTTTTTACAGCTCCACTTCCTTTATCTAGACTTATATCTTCCTCTCTAGTCATATGTACAGTATAACCTTCATTCTCTAATTGTGTTTTTAACTTACTAGCAATATCAAGATTTATTCCTTTTTCAACGGTTCCACTTTTAGATACAGCACCACCATCAAATCCTCCATGTCCAGGATCAATTAGTATAACTTTATTTTTAGATTCTAATGCCTTTTCCTCTGTTGCTATTGCGTTTGTATTTTCAAAAAATAATAGTGTAGTTACTAAATATATAATAAATATAAATATAACTTCAAATTTTAGTCTATATATTTTCACATCTATTTCCTCCTAACAATTAAATTTTAGTAGCTGTAATTTAACTGCACATATTTCTATTTTGCTCATTTTCTTATAAAATATAAGTTCAAACAGAAAAAAGCCCTGAGAAATATCTCAAGACTTTTATGTTATTTATATTTATTTAATACAACCTCACCTATATTCATTGCATGGTCGCCTATTCTTTCAAAGTTACTTATTAAATCTAAATATATAGCTCCTGCTACTGCATTACACATACCATCATTTAATCTCTTTATGTGATTCTCTCTTAATTCCTTTTCAAGAACATCAATTCTAGCCTCTACAGCTATTAATGATTCTGCCTTAATTTTATCACCTGTCTCATAGCTTTCTATAGCTAATGTTAAAGAATTTAACGTGTAATCAAATATATGCTTAGTTTCACCATCTGCATCTTTAGTATACTTTACATTTTTAGATATCTTCTCTAAACTAAGCTCTGCAATATTTTTAGCATGATCTCCAATTCTTTCTATATCGTTAACTATATGGAATGTAGAAGCTACTATTCCTCTTTCTTTATCTGATAACTCACTCTTAGAAAGTTTTACAAGATAATTTGTTATATCATATTCCAAAGCATTTATTATTTTTTCATTTTCATAAACCTTTTTTATAAGATCTTCATTATTATCTGTAAATGCTCTCATTGCTATTTCTAAATTTTCTTTTGACTTATTTGCCATTCTTATAGTTTCTTTTATAACCTGACCACTTGCTATAACTGGAGTTTCTAATAATCTATCATCTAAGTAAGTAGCTCCAATCTTTTCAACTTCACTATCTCCAGGTATTAACTTATTAACTATTATAATCAAATAATTTATAAGTGGTACCATAACTATTGTGTTAGTTATATTAAATACTGTATGAGCATTAGCTACTTGTCTAGTTATATCTCCTGGGCTTACGCTTTCAACTAAATGAATTAACGGTCTCATAAGTGGTAAGAAAATAATTGTTCCACTAATATTAAATATTAAATGTATAAGTGCTGCTTTTCTAGCGGTCTTATTTGTACCTATACTTGATATAAGTGCAGTTACACAAGTTCCTATGTTACATCCAAAAATAACAGGAAGTGCTACTGTCATGTTTATTGCTCCAGTGGATGCCAACGCTATTAGTATTCCAGTAGTTGCAGATGAACTCTGAAGTACTGCTGTCATTGCTAAACCTGTTATAATTCCAAGAACCCAATTGTCACCTATCATTAAAACAAACTCTCTAAACATAGGAGAATTTTGCATAGGCTCCATTGCATGAGACATGTTTCCAAGTCCTAAAAATAATATACCGAATCCTAATACTATATTTCCAAAATCTCTTTTCTTCTTGTTTTTAGAAAACATTATTACTGCAGCACCTACTGCTATAAAAATTGGTGCTATATCTTCTAAATTAAATGCAACTAATTGTGCCGTTACTGTAGTACCTATATTAGCACCTATTATAACACCAGCTGCTTGAGCTAAATTCATTAGTCCTGCATTAACAAAACCAACAACCATAACAGTGGTTGCACTACTACTTTGAATAATTGCTGTAACAGCCGCTCCAACTAAAACAGCCATTATTCTATTAGATGTTACTTTTTCTAATATAATTTTTAATTTTTCACCAGCAACATTTTCAAGTCCATCGCCCATTAGCTTCATTCCATATAAGAATAAACCTAATCCTCCAACTAACCCAATAATCATATTAAAAGTATCCAAACTATACTCCTCCATCTTAAGAAAAATTCAATTTGACCACTATCTATATTACCTAATTATTTTATAAATGTTAAGTTATTAAATATATTTTTAACCTAATCTTAATATAGAACGTATAAAGCTATTATATATTTGTTAATTTAATGATATTATGTATTTTTTAACTATATACAATATATTATTCTCTATAGAATATTTTTGGTTTAATAAACGATATTTACTCCTTAAAGTATTGTTTATTATAAAAATAAGCTTAATTGATGAAAAATATATATTATTTCAAACTATAAATTTTAACTATAACTAATTAATATTTTTGTGGTCTCCTAACTAACAAGTTAAGATTACAAAATGCAAAATAAAGTTTTCTTTTGTCTTATTTTCTATTAAATGGAATTAAAGAGTTTCTTTTACCCTTTGTATTTTATCCTTTGAAACCTAATTAAATCCCACATAGTAAATGTTTTATAATTCTATTTATTAATTTCTTTATTTAGTAAAATTCTATATTAATATAGTTTTTGATAAACTAAGAATTATTTAATATAATCTATATGATTTTTAATGATACATTTTCCTTAGTTTAAAACATAAAAAAATGGCTATCGCCACAATTTCAGAAATATAATTTAAATTATATTATAATTAAATATTTTTATTATATAGCCTAATGTTTATTTTCTAAAATTAATGCCCTATAAACTTATAATTTAGAACAATAGTATTAATATTTAAACTACTTTTAGATTGATACATTGTGTAACAATAATATAATCTTTCAAATTTTTTATAAAAATAAAAGAGAGGCAATGCCTCTCTTGAAATATTATCTCTTTGAGAATTGAGGAGCTCTTCTTGCTTTCTTAAGACCGTATTTCTTTCTTTCTGTCATTCTTGGGTCTCTTGTTAAGAATCCGGCTTTCTTTAATTCTGCCTTTAAGCTCTCATCAGCCATTACTAAAGCTCTTGTTATTCCGTGTCTTATAGCTCCAGCTTGACCTGTGAATCCACCACCATTTACGTTAACTAAAACGTCAAACTTTTCTTTAGTTCCTGTTAAGTTTAATGGTTGGTTAACTATTAGTCTTAGAGTTTCTAATCCAAAATAGTTTTCAATATCTCTGTTATTTATTTTTACATTTCCTTGTCCTGGTACTAATCTTACTCTAGCTACAGATTTTTTTCTTCTACCTGTTGCCATATACTGAACCTTAGCCATTTATATTCCTCCTCCCAGTTACTCTTAGTACTTTAACTCAAGTACTTCTGGATTTTGAGCTGCGTGCTCGTGGTTAGCGCCTCTATAAACTTTTAATTTCTTTAACATTTTTCTTCCTAAAACACCTGTTGGAAGCATTCTTCTTACTGCTTCTTCAAATGCGAATTCAGGTTTCTTTTCAAGAACTTCTCTATATGGAGTCTCTTTTAATCCACCTGGATAAAATGAATGTTTTCTCATGAATTTTTGGTCTAATTTCTTACCAGTTAAAACAACTTGCTCAGCGTTTATAACTATAACGAAATCTCCCGTATCAACATTTGGTGTAAATGTTGGTTTATTTTTTCCTCTTAATATTGAAGCAACCTGGCTAGCTACTCTTCCTAGTGGCTTACCAGCAGCATCAACTACATACCATTTTCTTTCAACTTCTTGTTGCTTTGCGATGTATGATTTCATCCTATTTACCTCCCTGAACTGATCATTAGGTTTTAACCCAGTTTTCCATATATGTCAAGATCCGGGGCACTGGATCTTTTACACTATGATACACTTTAAAAACAAACTTATTATATTACATTTAGCCGGGTGTGTCAATGTATTTCTTTAAATTTAATAAAATACATTTTCAAGTTTCAATCCCATTGGGGGCATTACCTTCCCTGCTTTGTTTCTATCCTTACTATCAATAATTTTTTTAACATCTTCTGGCTCTAATTTTCCTCTTCCTACTCTTATTAAAACTCCAACCATTATTCTAACCATATTGTATAGAAATCCATCACCAGATACATATATCTTTATAAACTCGTCTTGTTTTTCAATTTTCACTTCATATATTGTTCTTACTGTAGTTTTAACAGAGCTTCCCAATGTTCTAAATGCCTCAAAATCATGAGTACCTTTAAAGTAATTGCACGCTTCAGCCATTCTATCCACATCCAATTTCTCTTTAACAAGGTAACTACAATTTCTATATATAGCTGACGGTACCCGTCTATTTAAAATAGTATAGCAATATGTTTTACCTGTACAACTATACCTTGCATGAAAATCACTCTCTGCTTCCTGAGATGATATAATAACTATATCCTTAGGCAATTTATTATTTATTATATAAGTAAATCTATCTCCAGGTATAGTTGATTCAATGTTAAAACTAGCAACATAATTAGTTGCATGAACACCCTTATCTGTTCTACTACACCCTATAAGATCTACCTCTTCACCTGTTGTTTTTTTTATAGCTTTTTCTATTTCAGCTTGAACTGTATTGGCATTTTTTTGTTTTTGCCAACCTGAATAATTTGTTCCATCATATTCTATTATAAGTTTTATATTTTTCATTAGTCCACCCTATATCTTTATAAATATAGATGCAGCTGCAAATATAAAATATGCTCCAAATCCAACAGCATCCCTTGATTCCATACTTAATTGTTTCATTCTTGTTCTACCACTTCCCCCTCTATAGCATCTTGCTTCCATTGCCATAGCTAATTCTTCTGCTCTTCTAAAGGAAGATATAAATAATGGTACTAGTAATGGAATTAAACTTTTAGCCTTTTTTATAAGATTACCACTTTCAAAATCAGCACCTCTTGCCATTTGCGCCTTCATTATTTTGTCTGTTTCATCCATTAAAGTAGGTATGAATCTTAAAGCTATGGTCATCATCATAGCAAGTTCATGAGCTGGAACCCCTATTTTTTTAAAGGGATTAAGAAGCTTTTCTATTCCATCTGTTAATTCAATAGGTGATGTAGTTAATGTTAGTAATGATGATCCAGCAATTAAAAATATTAATCTTAGAATCATAAATAGTGCAGTCCTAACACCCTCTTCATATATCTTTATGAATTTCCATTGGAAGATAAGTTTATCTCCTTCTATCATAAAAATATTCAATAATGCAGTTATTATTATTAACATAAATACAGGTTTTAATCCATTATATAAATATTTTGGGGATAATTTAGCCACATATACTACTGTTGCTAAAAATCCTACAACAAATATATAACCAAAAAAGTTTTTTATTAAAAATAACTGTATTATAAATAATAATGCAGTTATTATTTTTGTTCTAGGGTCTAATTTATGTATAAATGAATCACCTGGAACATATTGTCCTATGGTTATATCTTTAATCATTTGATTATGGCCCCCTTAGTAAAATATTTTATAAGCTCTTTTTTAGCCTCTTCTATTGTAAATATCTCATCTGATATAGGTATACCCTTCTCTTTAAGAGCTTTAACTAAATATGTAACTTGTGGAGCTGCAAGACCAACTTTTTCAAGTGTATCTATTTCCTTAAATACCTGTTGTGGTTTTCCATCAAGTATAATTTTACCATTTGCCATAACAAGGATTCTATCAGCAACCTTTGCTACATCCTCCATACTATGGGATACTAAAATTATTGTCATTCCATATTCTTTATGTAGCTGTTTTATCTGATATAATATCTCATCTCTTCCTTTGGGATCTAATCCAGCTGTAGGTTCATCTAATATTAAAACCTTAGGTTCCATAGCAACTACTCCTGCAATTGCAACTCTCCTTTTCTGACCACCACTTAATTCAAATGGTGATTTATCTTTAAAAGTCTCGTAGTCAAGTCCAACTATTTTCATAGCTTTTTTTACTCTAACAGTTATTTCACTATCAGTTAATCCTAAATTCCTTGGTCCAAACTCTATATCTTTTTCTATGGTCTCCTCAAATAGCTGATACTCTGAATACTGAAATACAAGACCAACCATTTTTCTTATACTACTTAACTTTACATTCTTATCTAGAATATTTTTACCATCAACAATAATATTACCCGATGATGGTTTTAATAATCCATTTAGATGTTGTATTAATGTTGACTTACCTGAACCAGTATGCCCGATTATTGCTACAAATTCACCATCTTTAAATTCAACTGAAACATTATCTAGAGCTACTTTCTCAAAAGGAGTTTTAGGCATATAAACTTGTGTTAAATTCTCTACTTTAATTGACATAACGCATTCACCATCTCATCTATACTTAATATTTCTTTACTTACATTTAATCCAACCTTATTTAATTCATATGCAAGTTCTGTTACCTGAGGAACATCTAATCCTATTTTTTTCATAAGTGGTACTTGACTAAATACCTCCTTAGGAGTTCCCTCTAATATAACCTTTCCGTTATCCATTACTATAACCCTGTCAGCTTTGATTGCTTCTTCCATGTAGTGAGTTATAAGTACTATTGTTATTCCAAATTCATCATTCAACTCTTTTACTGTATCTATAACTTCCTTTCTTCCTAGAGGATCTAACATAGCTGTTGGCTCATCTAAGACAATACATTTAGGCATCATTGCTAATATGCCAGCTATAGCTACTCTTTGTTTCTGACCACCTGAGAGCAAATGGGGTGCATGTTTTCTATATTCATACATTCCAACTCTTTTTAAGCTGTTATCTACCCTCTGTCTTATTTCCTTTGGCTCAACGCCTAAGTTTTCTGGTCCAAAAGCTACATCTTCTTCGACTATTGTTGCTACCAATTGATTATCTGGATTTTGAAAAACCATTCCAGCTGTACTTCTAATATTCCATAAGTTTTTTATATCAGAACTATCCATTTTGTCTATGTACATTTTACCTTCTGTAGGCAACAATAACGCATTCATATGCTTTGCTATAGTTGACTTTCCTGAGCCATTGTGACCTAATACAACAACAAATTCACCTTGATTTATTTCTAAATCAACACCATCTATAGCCAATTTTTCTTCTCCATCTTGGTGATTAGTGTACTTATATGTAAGGTTATCACAAAAAATCATTTTATCCTTCATCATTAACGAATCCTCCCTAGTTAAATCTAAGAATTATTTAATAATCAATATCTGTTCTATTCTCATAGTATTTAATCTAAATACTTTTATCTGATGGCTACCAACTGTAACGTTCTATTTAGACACTAATCAACAAATTTATATAAGATGTGTAATTAAATTTTTAGACTAAATTCTTAAAATTAATTTTAAGAATTAGAATATACTAGATACGACTAAAAAGATAAGTACTAGAAACTAGCCATAAATCCTTTTCATGACTTTTTTCTACTACTTATCTTATTATAAAAAACTTTGTTATCTATTACAACAATATTCGAAAATTATACTTCTATTAAAACGGGGACTAAGTTAAACTTAATCCCCTTATAATGCATACCTAGTATAAATTATACTAATTCAAGTATAACTACTTCAGCTGCATCTCCTCTTCTTGGACCCACCTTATACATTCTAGTGTATCCACCATTTCTCTCAGCATATTTTGGAGCTATGTTCTCAAATAAGTCAGTTACTACACTCTCTTCTGTAACGAAAGCAAGTACTTGTCTTCTTGAATGAAGATCTCCAGCCTTTGCAAGAGTTATCATTTTTTCAGCTATTCTTCTTGTTTCTTTAGCTCTCGCCTCAGTAGTTTCTATTTTTCCATGCTTTAAGAAACCAGTAACAAGACTTCTAAGCATAGCTCTTCTTTGGTCAGTTGGACGACCTAGTTTACGTTGAACTGCCATGACTTTACCTCCTTACTCTTCGTTTAATCTTAGGCTTAAACCAAGATCTTTAAGCTTTTTTTCTACTTCTTCAAGAGATTTTTTTCCTAAATTTCTAACCTTCATCATATCATCCATAGATCTTTGAGCAAGCTCTTGAACTGAGTTGATACCTGCTCTCTTTAAACAGTTATATGATCTAACTGATAAATCAAGCTCTTCGATTGTCATTTCTAGTACTTTCTCTTTTTTGTCTTCTTCTTTTTCTATCATTATCTCAACGTCATCAGCATTGTCTGTTAATGTTAAGAACAGTTTAAAGTGTTCTATTAAGATTTTAGCCGATAAACTTATAGCTTCTTCTATTTTAATTGTTCCGTTAGTCCACACCTCTAAAGTTAATTTATCATAGTCAGTTATCTGACCTACTCTTGTGTTATCAACAGTAAAATTAACTCTTTTAACTGGTGTGTAAATAGAATCTACTGGAATTGCAGCTAATGGAAGATTCTCAGTTTTATTTTTAGTTTGAGAAACATATCCTCTACCTCTGTTAACTGTTATTTCCATATATAACTTAGCACCTTCATCTAAAGTGGCTATATGTAGATCTTTGTTAACAACTTCAATATCTCCATCAGTTTTTATATCTGCGCCTGTAACCTCACAAGGTCCTTGTGCATCTATATAAATAGTTTTTGGACCTTCTCCTGTCATTCTTAATGCAAGAGTTTTAATGTTAAGTACTAATTCTGTAACATCTTCCTTAACACCATTAACTGTTGAAAACTCATGTAATACACCATCAATCTTTATAGAAGTAACTGCTACTCCTGGTAAAGATGATAATAATATTCTTCTTAAAGAGTTTCCTAAAGTTATTCCATAACCTCTTTCTAGAGGATCTACTGCAAACTTTCCATAAGTCCCATCTTCGCTAACTTCAACACATTCTATTTTTGGCTTTTCTATTTCTAACATTTATAAACCCTCCTTAAAATTAAAAAATGGCAACCTTATTATGAGGGCAACTGATTCTATAAATTTGCTTAGGTAGAACAAATCTACCTAAAACAAATTCTATAAACTATTACTTGCTGTATAACTCAACAATTAGAGTTTCATTTACTGGTACATCTATATCTTCTCTAGTTGGTTCTGATATAACCTTACCTTCGAAGTTTTCTGGGTTAGATTGTAACCATTTTGGTAAAGTCTTAGGATTTTCAGCAAATACCTTAAACTTTTCCTTTGATTTACTCTTTTCACATACAGTTATAACATCATTAGCTGATACCTTGTATGAAGGAATATCAACTTTCTTTCCGTTTACTAAGAAATGTCCGTGAGTAACTAATTGTCTAGCTTCAACTCTAGAATTTCCGTATCCTAATCTATATGTTACGTTGTCTAATCTTAATTCTAAAAGCTTTAATAAGTTTTCACCAGTGATTCCTCTCATCTTTTCAGCCTTTTCATAGTAAGTTCTGAATTGACCTTCTAAAACACCGTAAATTCTCTTAGCTTTTTGTTTTTCTCTTAATTGTGTTCCGTAGTTAGATATTTTCTTTCTACTTTGTCCGTGTTGTCCTGGTGCATAGCTTCTTCTAGCAAATGCACATTTATCTGTATAACATCTATCGCCTTTTAAGAATAGCTTCATGCCTTCTCTTCTGCAAAGTCTGCAGGTAGCGCCAGTATATCTTGCCATAAAATTACACCTCCTATTAAACTAAATTACACTCTTCTTCTCTTTGGTGGTCTACAACCATTGTGTGGTATTGGAGTAACGTCTTTTATTAGAGTAACCTCTAATCCAGCAGCTTGTAATGATCTTATAGCTGCTTCTCTACCTGAACCAGGTCCTTTAACATATACTTCAACACTCTTTAAGCCATGTTCCATAGCTGCTTTAGCTGCAGTTTCGGCTGCCATTTGAGCTGCAAATGGAGTACTCTTTCTTGAACCTTTGAATCCTAATCCACCAGCACTTGCCCAAGATAAAGCATTTCCTGCTGTATCAGTTAAGGTAACGATACTGTTATTGAAAGTTGACTGAATATGAGCTGCTCCGTGCTCAACATTCTTTCTTTCTTTTCTTCTTCTAGTCTTTTTAACTTTTTGAGCTGCCATTACATTCCCTCCTTACTTATTACTTCTTCTTATTAGCCATAGTTTTCTTAGGGCCTTTTCTTGTTCTAGCATTAGTCTTAGTCTTTTGACCTCTTACTGGAAGACCTCTTCTATGTCTTATTCCTCTATAGCATCCGATTTCTATTAATCTCTTTATATTAAGAGCAACATCTCTTCTAAGATCTCCCTCAACTTTTAAGTTCTTAACATAATCTCTTATAGCATTAACTTCTTCTTCAGATAAATCCTTAACTCTTGTATCAGGATTTACTCCTGTAGCCTTAAGGATTTCTTTAGAAGTTGGTAGTCCTATACCAAATATATATGTTAGACCTATTTCAACTCTTTTTTCTCTTGGTAGGTCAACACCTGATATTCTTGCCATTACAACTTACACCTCCTGATGATTGAATTACACTTAAAACATGTGTGAAATAAAAATTTCTTTATGTTCATTTTCTACAAATTATTATAGAAAAATTTATATGAAACTTTAGGTCCCAATAGTATGGTTAAATACTATTGGCAGCCGCACCTAAAGTTTAATAACTTTATTTTTTATAATGTTAGCCTTGTTTTTGCTTGTGCTTAGGATTTTCACAGATAACCATTACTCTTCCTTTTCTCTTTATAACTTTGCACTTTTCGCAAATAGGCTTAACTGACGGTCTTACTTTCATAGCTAACCCTCCTTATTACTTTGCTCTCCAAGTAATTCTTCCACGAGTTAGGTCATATGGAGATAATTCCACAGTTACCTTATCTCCTGGAATTATTCTTATGAAGTTCATTCTTAACTTTCCTGATATATGAGCTAATATCTTATGACCACTTTCTAATTCTACCTGAAATGTTGCATTAGGTAAAGTCTCTAAAACTGTACCTTGCATCTCTATAACATCATCTTTTGACATAAGGTAATCAAACCTCCTTCAACAATGCCTTTAAAAACTTTCTTATCATAATGTCTAATTCATTATTATTAGACATTAAAGCCTCTTTCAAATTCAAAGCAACCTCATTTGTAATAACTAAATGCTTAAGCTTTTTTCTCTTAGGCTTCTTTACTGTCTTAAGTCTTCCGTCAGCAAGTAACACGTAGTTCTCATTTATTTGCTCTATGACAATGTAATAATTACTTTTGTCTCTTCCTGCGTTAGAAATCACAATTGTGCCTTTTAAGCCATTGTCTTGCAAATTATTCACCTCTATGATTACCCTAGCCATAAATTCATGTGTATAATTTACACACATTGAATTTATAACTAAGCAGCATTACCTATTTCACTAATGTTAATATCTCTGGACCATCTGGTGTTATAACTACAGTGTTTTCATACTGAGCTGATAAACTTCCATCAGCAGTTACTACTGTCCATCCATCTTGCTTAGTTCTAACATGAAAACCACCTATGTTAACCATAGGTTCTATAGCCAATACCAATCCTTCAACTAACTTAGGTCCTCTTCCTGGTCTTCCAAAGTTAGGTACTTCAGGATCTTCGTGTAGGCTTTTTCCTATACCATGACCTACAAAATCCCTAACAACTGAAAAACCATTAGCTTCAACATATTCTTGAATTTCATGAGATATATCAGTTAATCTATTTCCTATAACAGCCTTTTCTATACCTTTAAAGAAACTTTCTTCAGTAACTTTAATAAGCTTTGCTGCTTCATCAGAAATATTTCCTACTGCATATGTTCTAGCTGCATCTCCATGAAAGCCGTTAATAAGTGCTCCACAGTCTAATGTTACTATGTCACCATCCTTAAGAACAGTTTTTCCTGGTATGCCATGAACTACTTGATCATTGATGCTTATGCATAATGTAGCTGGAAAACCACCATAACCTTTAAAAGAAGGTTTTGCTCCTTGCTTAGTTATAAATTCTTCTGCAATTTTATCTATCTCAGCAGTAGTTATTCCTGGCTTAATAATATCTTTAAGCATTAGAAGAGTTTCTCCAACAATTCTACCTGCTTCCCTCATATAATCAATTTCTTGACTGTTTTTTATATAAATCATTACTTAATGCTCCCTAGGATAGAACATATACTTTCAAAAACTTCATTAATAGCCTTTGTTCCTTGAACTACTTTAAGTAAATTCTCTTTTTCATAGTATTCGATTAAAGGTTGTGTTTGATTTTCATAAACCTCTAATCTTTCATTGACAGTAGCCTCATTATCATCCTTACGTTGTATTACATCCTGACCACATAAATCACATTTTCCTTCATTAGTTGGAGGATTGAATTTTATGTGATAACTAGCTCCACAAGCTGGACAAACTCTTCTTCCTGTCATTCTATCTAATATGAAATCTCTAGGAACATCTATTAATAAAGCACAGTCTATATTTTCTCCATTGTTTCTTAGAAAGTTTTTCAAAGCTTCTGCTTGATTAACTGTTCTTGGGAAACCATCAAGTAAAAATCCACCTTTACAATCTTCATGTGATAATCTATCTTTAACAAGATCTATTGTTAAAGAATCTGGAACTAACTGTCCATTATCCATGTATCTTTTAGCTTCAACACCAAGGGGAGTTTTCTCCGTAATGTTTTTTCTAAAGATATCACCTGTTGATATATGAGGTATATCATATTTACTACTTATTGATTTAGCCTGAGTACCTTTTCCTGCACCTGGAGGCCCTAATAATATAATTTTCACCGGCATCATCTCCAATTTTACTATTTAAGAAATCCTTGATAATGACGCATTACTAACTGTGACTCTATTTGTCTCATTGTGTCAAGCGATACACTTACCAATATTAGAAGCATAGTTCCACCGAACTGAAATCCTGTAAAAGGTGTGTACGTACTTAAAATGATTGGGAATACTGCAATTATAGCTGCATATGATCCTCCCAAAACAGATATTCTGTCTAATACTTTTTCTATGAACCTAGCAGTAGGATCACCTGGTCTTATTCCTGGTATAAACCCTGCAGATTTATGCATATTTTCAGCCATTTCTTCAGGCTTAAATGTTACCTGTGAATAGAACCATGTAAAAAATATAACTAATATAGCATATGCTACAATGTATATAATAGTATTTTGTTTAAATATACTAAATGTACTTGTATTTACCCAGTTAGCAAAACCTGATCCTGGGAAAAATTGTGCTATAGTTGGAGGAAACTGCATTACTGATAATGCAAATATTATAGCTATAACAGCTGATCCATTCATTCCTATTGGGATATGAGTTGATTGACCACTATAATTTTTGTTTCCTATAGCTTTACCAGCATATTGAACAGGTATTCTTCTTTCTGATAAAGTCATTATTATTACTGATAATAATAACAATAATGAAATGACAACTAAAAGCGCAACTGCAACTACATCTACATCTTTCATCCCTGTGATTTGATAAACTAATGTAGGAAATCTAGAAATAATATTTACAAATATTATTAACGATACACCATTTCCTATTCCTTTAACCGTGATTTGATCTGCTAACCACGTAAGGAATGTTGTGGCTGCGACTAATGGAACTATAACCAATAAAGCACTCATTGGAGACGGATTTCTAACAGCTCCAGAGCCGCTATTTATTAGTGCATATGAACCATAAGCCATGAAGATTGAAAGTGGAATAGCTAAATATCTAGTGATATTTTGTATTTTCTTTCTTCCTTCTTCGCCTTCCTTAGACAATTGCTCTAAACTAGGAATTGCCATTGTTAAAAGTTGCATTATAATAGAGGCATTTATGTATGGTCCAACTGCTAATGCAAAGATACTGAATCTACTGAATGCCCCTCCTGCCATCAAATCATAAAAATTAAGCAAACTACCCTCTTGATTAAGATTTTGTAGTTTTGAAGCATCAATTCCAGGAACAGGAATAAAGTTTCCTATCCTGAAAATTGCTACTAAAAATATGGTGTATAAAATTCTTTTTCTTAAGTCTTTAACCTTCCAAGCATTTCGTAGGGTTGATAGCATTTTATACCACCTCGACTTTTCCTCCAGCTGTTTCTATTTTCTCAGCTGCAGATTTTGAGAACTTTGTAGCCTTAACTGTTAATTTTTTTTCTAGATTTCCGTTTCCTAATATCTTAACTCCATCTAGCACCTTACTTACTACTCTTCTTTCTAGTAATAATTCAGGAGTAACAACAGTTCCGTCCTCAAATACATTTAATCTGTCAACATTTATAGCAACATATTGTTTTGCAAATATGTTTGTAAATCCTCTTTTAGGAAGTCTTCTGAATAATGGCATCTGACCACCTTCAAAACCTGGTCTTACTCCGCCACCTGATCTAGCGTTTTGACCATTTTCACCTTTTCCAGCATTTCTTCCTGTTCCTGATCCAGTTCCTCTACCAAGTCTCTTAGGAGCTTTTCTGCTTCCTTCTGCTGGTTTTAAATCATGAAGTCTCATGCTACTTACACCTCCTCTTTATTAAGCTTCTTCTACTTTTAATAAGTATTCAACTTTTTTGATCATACCCATTACTTGAGGTGTTCCCTCATGTAATCTAGAATTATTTATTTTCTTTAATCCTAGTGCGTTTACCGTAGCAATATGATCCTTTTTTCTACCTATTAAGCTTTTTACTAAAGTAACCTTTATTTTAGCCAAGGCAAATCCCTCCTTAACCTAAAATTTCTTCAACAGACTTGCCTCTTAGCTTAGCTATTTGCTCAGCTGTTCTAAGACTTGCTAATCCGTTGATAGTAGCATTAACCATGTTTCTTGGATTGTTTGAACCTAGAGATTTAGCTCTAACGTCCTTTAATCCAGCTAGCTCAAGAACTGCTCTTGCAGGTCCTCCAGCGATAACTCCAGTACCTTCACTTGCAGGCATTATTAATACCGTACCAGTTCCGAATTTACCATATATTTGATGAGGAACAGTTGTTCCAACTAATTCAACCTTAACTAGGTTCTTCTTTGCATCTTCGATGCCTTTTCTTATTGCTTCAGGGATCTCTATAGACTTACCGATTCCAACGCCAACGTGTCCGTTCTCGTCACCAACAACGACTAAAGCGCTGAATCTGAAGTTTCTACCACCCTTAACAACCTTAGTAACTCTATTTATGTGTACAACTTTTTCTTTAAGATCTAGAGTGCTAGGATCGACTCTCATTGCATTCCCTCCTTATAAATTAGAATTCTAAACCTGCTTCTCTTGCACCAGCAGCAAGTTCTTGTATTCTTCCATGGTATATGTATCCACCTCTGTCGAATACAACGTTCTTTATGCCATTATCTAAAGCTTTTTTAGCAATTAATTCTCCTACTAATTTAGCAGCTTCTTTGTTTCCACCTAACTTACCAGTGAATTCTTTGTCTAAGCTAGAAGCAGCAACTAAAGTTTTTCTAGATACATCGTCTATTATTTGAACGTATATGTGCTTTTCACTTCTGTATACACATAGTCTTGGTCTTTCAGCTGTACCAGAAACTTTTTTACGAACTCTTAAATGACGTCTAGTTCTTTGCTCTTTTTTATCTTGCTTCTTTATCATCTAGATTCACTCCTTTCTATTACTTCTTACCAGTCTTACCTTCCTTACGTCTGATTACCTCACCAGCGTATTTAATTCCCTTGCCCTTATATGGCTCTGGCTTTCTCCATTTTCTTATATCAGCAGCAACAGCTCCAACTTTCTCTTTATCTATTCCTTTTACTACAACTTGTGTAGTTGCTGGAACTTCAAAATTAACTCCTTCAACTGCTTCTACTTCAACTGGATGAGAGTATCCAAGGTTCATAACTAACTTCTTACCTTGTAATTGAGCTCTATAACCAACTCCAACAAGTTCTAAAGTCTTTTGGTATCCTTCAGTTACTCCAATAACCATATTATTTACTAGTGATCTTGTTAAACCATGTAATGATCTATGATTCTTGTTATCACTAGGTCTTGTAACAACAACTTGATTGTCTTCAACAACTATGTTCATTTCGTTACACATAGCCTTTGTTAATTCTCCCTTTGGTCCTTTTACTGTAACAACGTTGTCTGGTGTTACTGTAACTGTTACACCATTAGGAATGGCTACTGGTAATCTACCAATTCTTGACATAATAGCACCTCCTGCATTCCTTGTTCTATGCGGATATCTATATCACGCTAATCTATATTCAACTACTACTAACTTTCAATCTTACATTATGATTAAATTACCATACGTAACAGATAACTTCTCCACCAACTCCAAGCTTTCTAGCTTCTCTGTCAGTAACTATTCCTTTAGAAGTAGATATTACGGCTACTCCTAATCCGTTTAATACCTTAGGAGTTTCTTCCTTTTGGCAATAAACTCTTAATCCTGGCTTAGATATTCTCTTTAATCCAGTTATAACTCTTTCTTTGTTAGCACCGTACTTAAGAGTTAATCTTAACATAGGAACTACTCCATCTGAATAATCCTCTATCTCTTTTATATATCCTTCTTGTAATAATATATTTGCTATAGCCTTCTTAACATTTGAAGAAGGAACTTCTACTACTTCGTGTCTTACAGCATTTGCATTTCTTATACGTGTTAGCAAATCTGCGATAGGATCTGTTAAAACCATGTTATGTGCCTCCTTTCTTTATCCAATAACAATATATTACCAGCTTGCCTTTCTACATCCAGGTATTTCACCTTTGTAAGCTAATTCTCTAAAGCATATACGGCAAACTCCAAACTTTCTTAAAACAGCGTGTGGTCTTCCACATAATCTACATCTTGTGTATGCTCTACTCGCATATTTAGGTGTTTTGTTCCACTTCTCTATTAAAGCCTTACGTGCCACAATTTCCCCTCCTTATTATTGAGCAAATGGCATTCCAAGGAATCTTAGTAATTCTCTAGCTTCCTCGTCAGTCTCTGCATTTGTTACAAAGATTATATCCATTCCTCTAACTTTATCTATCTTATCATATTCGATTTCTGGGAATATTAGTTGTTCTTTTATTCCTAATGCGTAGTTTCCTCTACCATCGAAAGACTTAGCTGATACTCCTCTAAAATCTCTAACTCTTGGTAGTGCTATGTTCATGAACTTATCAGCGAACTCATACATTTGGTTCTTTCTTAGAGTTACCTTACATCCTATAGCCATGTTTTCTCTTATCTTGAAGTTGGCAACAGAGTTTTTAGCTCTAGTTAATACAGGCTTTTGTCCTGCTATTAACTGAAGATCTGAAACTGCAGCTTCTAAAGTTTTTGGATTGTCTTTAGCCTCTCCAACTCCCATGTTTATTATTATCTTATCAAGTCCTGGGACTTGCATTATATTCTTGTATCCGAACTTTTCCATCATTGCTGGAACTACTTCTTTGTTATACTTTTCTTGTAGTCTTGCGATCATTGAGTATACCTCCTTTCAAATATTAGAATGTTTCTCCACATTTCTTGCAAACTCTTACCTTTGCTCCGTCTTCTAATAATTTATGGTTTATTCTTGTAACATTTTTGCATTTTGTGCAATATAACATTACCTTAGAACTATTTATAGATGCTTCCTCTTTAACGATTCCGCCTTCCATGTTTGCTCTGCTAGGTTTTTTATGTTTAGTTACTACATTAACGTCTTTCACAAGAACTTTTCCTGCTTTAGGCGTTACTGCTAAAACTTCACCAGTTTTTCCTTTATCTTTTCCAGATATAACCATAACCGTGTCATTCTTTCTTACATGAACTTTCATTATTTAGACACCTCCTTATCTTATAGAACTTCAGGTGCTAGCGATAATATTTTTGTAAACTCTTTATCTCTTAGCTCCCTTGCAACTGGTCCGAAGATACGAGTTCCTCTTGGTTGCTTGTCGTCTTTTATTATAACTGCTGCATTCTCATCAAATCTGATGTAAGAACCATCTGCTCTTCCTAAACCTTTAACTGATCTAACTATAACAGCCTTAACAACGTCACCTTTTTTAACAACTCCGCCTGGTGTTGCACTTTTAACGCTGGCAACTATTATATCACCGATGTTTCCATATTTTCTCTTGGATCCACCTAGTACTCTTATGCACATAATTTCTTTAGCACCTGAATTATCTGCAACCTTTAGCTTGGTTTGTTGTTGAATCATACCGATATCCTCCCTTCAGCTTTAAAGACTACTTAGCCTTTTCAACTATTTCAACTAATCTCCATCTCTTATCTTTAGATAATGGCTTAGTTTCCATTATTAATACTTTATCGTTCATTTTAGCTTCATTATTTTCATCATGAGCTTTGAACTTTGTAGTTCTGTTTATTGTCTTTCCATATAGGGGATGACGAACTTTTGTTTCAACAGCTACTACTACTGTCTTATCCATTTTATCTGAAACAACTTTTCCGATTCTACTTTTTCTATTTGCTCTTTCCACCGGCTATACCTCCCTTCAGATTACTGCTCGAAAACTCTTAGCTCTTCTTCTCTAATTATAGTTTTTATTTGGGCAATAGATTTTTTAACTTCTTTAATTCTCATTGGATTCTCTAATTGGCCAGTAGCTAATTGGAATCTTAAGTTGAATAGCTCAGCCTTAAGATCGTTTAGCTTTGCCTTTAAATCTTGAGGGCTGTTTGTTCTTAATTCTTTTAACTCTCTAGCCTTCATTATTTTCACCACCCATTTTTTCAAAGTCTCTTCTTGTAACGAACTTAGTCTTTACAGGAAGTTTATGTGAAGCAAGTCTCATAGCTTCTCTAGCTATTTCTTCATTAACTCCAGATAATTCAAATATAACTCTACCTGGTTTAATTACTGCTACCCAATACTCTGGTGAACCTTTACCTGAACCCATACGAGTTTCAGCTGGCTTTTGAGTAACTGGCTTATCTGGGAAAACCTTTATCCAAAGCTTTCCTCCTCTTTTTATATATCTATTTATAGCTATTCTGGCAGCTTCTATTTGGTTGCTTGTTAACCAGCCACATTCTGTTGCCTGTATAGCGTAATCTCCGTATGCGATAAAGTTACCTCTAGTAGCTTTACCCTTCATTCTACCACGTTGTACCTTACGATGCTTTACTCTCTTAGGCATTAACATAATTAATTCCTCCTTTCTTACGCGTTAACTTCTACATCCTTCGCAACTTTTTTTGTTGGAAGAACTTCGCCTCTATAGACCCAAACTTTAACTCCGATTTTACCATAAGTTGTATCTGCCTCAGCAAATCCATAATCTATGTCAGCTCTTAAAGTTTGTAGTGGAATTGTTCCTTCATGGTATTGCTCTGTTCTTGCGATTTCAGCTCCACCTAATCTTCCAGAACATGCAGTTTTAACACCTTTAACGCCGTTTTTCATTGATCTTTGAATAGTTTGTTTCATAGCTCTTCTAAAAGATATTCTCTTTTCTAATTGAGCAGCTATATTTTCGGCCATTAATTGAGCGTCGCCTTCTGCGTTTCTAACTTCAACTATATTTATTAATATGTGTCCATTAGTGATTATTTTACTTAACTCTTTCTTTAGAGCCTCTATTCCTGATCCACCTCTTCCGATTACAACACCTGGTTTAGCAGTGAATATGTTTAATTTAACTTTTTTTGCAGCTCTTTCTATTTCAATCTTAGATATTCCAGCAGAGTATAATCTCTTCTTTACGAATTCTCTAATCTTATTGTCTTCTACTAAGTAATCTGCAAATTTGTCTTTATCAGCGTACCATTTTGAATTCCAACCTTTGATAACGCCAACTCTTAGTCCGTGAGGATTAACTTTTTGACCCACTGTGTATACCTCCTTCTTATTAAGCTATTTCTTTTACAACTAGTGTTATATGACTAGTTCTTTTATTTATTCTATATGCTCTACCTTGAGCACGTGGTCTAAATCTTTTTAATATTGGTGCTGGACCTACATGTGCTTCAGCAACAACTAATCTTGCTGGATCTAAGTTGTTGTTGTTTTCAGCATTTGCTACAGCTGACTTTAATAACTTATATAATACTTCAGCAGCATCTTTTGGAGTATATTTAAGTATAGCAAAAGCTTCGTTAACGTTCTTACCTCTTATTAAGTCTAGTACCACTCCAACTTTCATTGGAGACATTCTTATATATTTAGCTACAGCTTTAGCTTCCATTTATGTTTCCTCCTTTCCAAGGTTATTTTCTCTTTGAAGTTTTTTCGCTATTAACGTGTCCTCTGTAGGTTCTTGTTAATACAAACTCTCCAAATTTATGTCCAACCATGTCCTCTACTACGTAGACTGGAACATGTTTTCTTCCATCATGAACAGCTATTGTATGGCCTATCATTTGTGGAAAGATTGTTGAACTTCTTGACCAAGTTTTTATAACCTTCTTTTCACCATTTTTATTCATTTCATTAATTTTGTTTAAAAGACTTTCATGGACGAATGGTCCTTTTTTTAATGATCTACTCATGCAATTGGCCTCCCTTCATACAACTTTAAGGTTAGTGTCAGAAGAGAATTCTAGATTCTCTTCGTTAACTATCTACCGTTTCTTTTCTTTATTATTAATCTATCAGAATATTTCTTAGTCTTTCTAGTCTTATATCCAAGAGCAGGTTTACCCCAAGGAGTTACTGGACTCGGTCTTCCTACTGGACTCTTACCTTCTCCACCTCCGTGTGGATGGTCACATGGGTTCATTACAGATCCTCTTACGGTTGGTCTTACTCCCATATGTCTTTTTCTACCTGCTTTACCGATATTAACTATATCGTTAGTTAAGTTAGAAACTGTTCCTATTGTAGCTCTACACTCAATTCTTACATATCTCATTTCGCCAGATGGTAATCTTAAAGTAGCATATTTTCCTTCTTTAGCCATTAATTGAGCTGAAGAACCTGCTGCTCTTACTAACTGAGCGCCTTTTCCTGGTGCTAACTCTACATTATGAACAACTGAACCTACTGGTATGTTTCTCAATGGTAGAGCATTACCTGGTTTTATATCAGCATCTACTCCAGATACTACTACATCCCCAACTTTTAATCCAACTGGAGCGATTATGTATCTCTTATCTCCATCAGTGTATACAACTAAAGCTATATATGCTGTTCTGTTTGGATCATACTCTATTGAAGCAACCTTTGCAGGAACTCCATCCTTATTTCTCTTGAAATCTATTAGTCTATATTTTCTCTTAGCTCCACCACCTTGGTGTCTAACAGTTATTTTTCCTTGTGCGTTTCTACCACCGTTTTTCTTTAAAGAAACTAAAAGAGATTTTTCTGGTGTGCTAGTAGTTATCTCCTCAAAAGTTGACATAGTCATGTTTCTTCTTGATGGTGTAATAGGTCTAAACGTCTTAACTGCCATTTAAATTCCCTCCTTTTTCAGCTTTTCTGGCCTTAACGCCAATACTTGCTTTATTTATTTTATGTTAATTATTGCATTCCCTCAAAGAACTCTATTGCATTGCTTTCTGTAGTTAGCTTAACAACAGCTTTTTTTAAGTCTGCTCTTTTACCAACATGTACGCCGACTCTTTTAGTCTTTCCTAACATGTTAATAGTTTTAACATCTTCAACTTTAACACCAAATACTTCTTCAACAGCTCTCTTTATTTGAACTTTGTTTGCACTGCTGTGTACGATGAAAGTATATTTCTTTTCTGCCATTGCAGCCATAGACTTTTCAGTTATAACTGGTTTTCTTATTATATCATGGCTAGTTAACTTCATTATGCGTACACCTCCTCAATCTTAGATACAGCGTCCTTAGTTATCATCACTTTTGGGAATTTTAATAAATCATAAACATTTATGTTGTTTGCAGGCATAACCTCAACACCTTCAATGTTTCTTACTGATTTAAATATATTCTCATTAGACTCTGCTGTAATTATTAATGTTTTTTTAGCTTCAAAAGCGTTTAAAATATTAATCATTGTTTTAGTTTTTGGAGCTTCTATTTCTAGACTCTCAAGAACTACTAATTGGTTGTCTTGAACTAAGCTTGTTAAAGCAGATTTCATAGCAACCTTTCTCATGCTCTTAGGTATTGACATTCTATAGTCTCTTGGCTTTGGAGCGAAAACAATTCCTCCATGTATCCATTGTGGAGCTCTTATAGATCCTTGTCTTGCTCTACCTGTTCCCTTTTGTCTCCAAGGCTTTACTCCGCCTCCAGAAACTTCTGATCTTGTCTTAGCTGATTGAGTTCCTTGTCTCTTATTAGCTAAAAGAGCTACTACTACTTGGTGCATTACATGAGTTTTAACCTCTGCTCCAAATACTACCTCTGATAATTCTATCTCACTTACTTGTTTTGCTTCTGTATTAAATAATCCTACCTTTGGCATTCTGCATCCTCCTTTCTACAAAAATTTAAGCTTTAATGCTATTTCTAATTATTACTAGACCCTTATTTGGTCCTGGTATTCCGCCCTTTATTAATATTACATTCTTTTCAGGCATTACCTTAACAACTTCTAGGTTAATAACTGTTTTTCTAACAGCTCCCATGTGTCCTGGCATTTTTTTGTTTTTGAAAGTTCTTGATGGATCTGAAGAAGCTCCCATTGAACCTACACCTCTATGATACTTAGAACCATGAGACATTGGTCCTCTGCTGAAATTCCATCTTTTTATAACTCCAGCAAAGCCTTTTCCTTTTGAAGTTCCAGTTATATCAACTTTCTCTCCAGCTTGGAATAAGTCAGCATTTAACTCTTGACCTACTTCATATCCTTCTATGCTTTCTAATCTTAACTCTCTTATATATCTCTTGAAAGTTACACCAGCCTTATTAAAATGACCTTGTCTTGGCTTGTTAACTAACTTTTCTCTTATTTCTCCGTATCCAACTTGGATTGCTTCATATCCATCATTTTCTATTGTCTTCTTTTGAAGAACAACACATGGACCTGCCTCTACAACTGTTACAGGAACAATTTTTCCGTTTTCGTTGAATATTTGAGTCATTCCAACTTTTTTACCTAATATAGCTTTTTTCATTACCTGCACCTCCTAAACATATTAGCGGACTACCCCTCTTAGAGGAAATCATAATAGTTCGTAATAGTTATCTATTACGCGTACACCTTATGTACGTTTTATAACTTTATCTCTATGTCTACTCCTGATGGTAGATCTAATCTCATTAATGCATCAACAGTTTTTGGTGATGGATTAACTATGTCTATTAATCTTTTATGAGTTCTTATTTCGAACTGCTCTCTTGAATCCTTGTACTTATGAGGAGCTCTTAATATAGTAATTATATCTTTTTCTGTTGGTAGAGGAACTGGTCCTGATACCTTTGCTCCTGTTGATTTAGCAGTTTCAACTATTTTTTCAGCTGATTGATCTAATATTGTGTGATCAAAAGCCTTTAGTCTTATTCTTATTTTTTGTTTTGACATGCTTTATTCCCTCCTTTTCATGTACGCTTTACTTATTTACGCACAACAGCGGACGTTCTATAAACTGCTCCAGGTGTTTCATGTTTTAGAACAACCTTTAACAGTATTTAGAATTCCCGACGTCGGATTCTAAGATCCTGACATGCTCAACAAGAATTCCCCGTAAGTTCGGCAACCTCTTGTCTCATCACTGTTATAGCTTCACAACTATTTCATTATACTATGCTTTTATTTTTTTTTCAACACTTTTTTATTAATTGTATATTTAAAAGTTTTTTAACCCGTAATTAGATAATACTTTTTTTATTATATATTTTTTTTTATCCAATTTCAATATATAAATTTTGTAAATACTTATATGCAAAAAAAGCATGAAAGGAATATAATCTTCCCCCCATGCTTTTTTAAATAAGGTACCTTAAAACTTTATCTAATATTTAATGCGCTTTTAAATATTAAATACATTTAGTATACTAAAACTTTTTTCTCACTTATAGGTGAAAGCTTTTATTTGCGCTATAAAAACTTTCCCCTATAATTAGAGCTTAAATTCCCGATAGTTTAATTCGGTACTAATTTATATACATATACATATTTTTATATTTATTACTCAACTATTGAAGTAACAACTCCTGAACCTACAGTTCTTCCACCTTCTCTGATAGCGAATCTTAATCCTTCATCCATCGCTACTTGAGTTATTAACTCAACGTTCATGTCTATGTGGTCTCCAGGCATTACCATTTCCATTCCATCTGGTAATTTTATTGATCCTGTAACGTCTGTTGTTCTAAAGTAGAATTGTGGTCTATATCCATCAAAGAATGGAGTATGTCTTCCACCTTCTTCTTTTTTAAGTACGTACACTTGACCTACAAACTTTTTGTGTGGAGTTATTGATCCAGCTTTTGCTAGTACTTGACCTCTTTCGATGTCTGCTCT
>NZ_FOKI01000092.1 GCF_900111985.1 Clostridium frigidicarnis | reverse complement strand
AACTTTAGAATGAGTAACTTTAGTCCAGATAGCGGGGAGCAATCCGATCTTCTAAGGAAGATTGAAGTGAATTGAGGATTGGCTATTGAGAATTGACAATTGAAGGATAAATCTTCTAGGGAAGATTTTAAAATTAAAAAAATGTACTTAAAGAAAATCTGTGATTTTCAACCTGAACTTTCAACTTTCCACTCTCCACTTTCAACTTTATATTTAGGAAGTCTGTGACTTCCAACAATAATTGTCAATTATCAATTGTCAATTTTAAAAAAGGGCGTAGCCCTTTTTATATAGGAGGAAATTAAATTAATGAAAAAAATCCTTATTATTGAAGATGATGAAGTTATAAGAGAAGAATTGCAAAACTTTTTAAAAAAGTATGGATATGAAGTAAAAGCACCTATAGATTTTAATAATGTAATAGAATATATTGAAAATGAGAATGCAAATCTCATATTATTAGATATAAATCTTCCTATGTTTGATGGTTATTATATATGTAGACAAATACGTAAAACCTCAGATGTTCCAATTATAATAGTTACAAGTAGAGATAGTGATGTAGATGAATTAATGAGTATGAATTTAGGTGCAGATGATTTTATAACAAAACCTTATAATACAGAAATACTACTGGCAAGAATAACTAATATATTAAAAAGAACATATGGAAGTTTAAAAACCAATAATATATTGAATTATAGAGATTTTAATTTAAACCTTTCAAATGCAACGGTTATTTATAGAAACGAATCCTTAGAGCTAACCAAAAATGAGGTTAAGATTCTTTCTTACTTAATAAATAACAAGGGAAATATAGTAAAGAGAGATTCACTTATGGAATATTTGTGGAAATCAGATTACTTTGTAGATGACAGCACCTTAAATGTTAATATTAATAGATTAAGAAAAAAGCTTGAAGAAATAGGTATAGAAAATCCCATAGAAACAAGAAGGGGATTAGGGTATATAATGCCATGAGTATAGGTGAATTTTTAAAGGATAAAATATTGATAATATTATGGAATATACTAATGTTTATTGTATTAGCAGCTGTACTGCTTGTTATTAATGTTAAATGTATTATAATTTCTTTTGTCTTTTGTATTTGGTTTTTACCATTAGGTTCATATATGGCTTATGAATTTATAAAATATAAAAATTATTATTATGAAATTAATAGCATATTAGAAAAATTGGACAAGAAGTATCTAATTCCAGAGATGATAAAGGAATCAAGCTTTATTGAAGGAGAAAAACTTAATTATATACTTAAAGAAATAAGTAGAGATATGCATGAGCATGTAAAGTATTATAAAGATATGCAAGAGGATTATAGAGAATACATAGAGACTTGGGTCCATGAAATCAAAACACCAATAGCTTCTACAAAGTTAATAATTGAAAATAATCAAAATGATGTAACTAATAAAATAGATTTTCAGATAGATAGGATTGAGGGATTTGTACAACAGGTCCTTTATTACTCTCGAAGCAATAATGTGAGTAAAGATTATATTGTAAAACAAATTAACCTTGATAATGTAGTAAGGAATGTAATTAAAAGAAATTATAGAGATTTCATTCATAAGAAAATAAAATTAGATATAAAAGATATTAATGAAATTGTGCATAGTGATGGAAAATGGGTTGAATTTATTATTAATCAGATAATAGGAAATTCTATAAAATACTCAAATAATAAGGAGCCAATGATAAGTATATATTCAGTTAAGAAAGCTAATTCAGTAATGTTAATTATAGAGGATAATGGAGTAGGTATAATAGATAAAGATATAAATAGAATCTTTGAAAAAGGATTTACTGGTGAGAATGGAAGGAAATTTAGCAAGAGTACAGGAATAGGCTTGTATCTATGTGAAAAGCTTTGTTCAAAACTAGGATTAAAAATTAGTCTTAACTCTGAGGTAAATAAAGGAACTAGGGTTACAATAGTATTTCCTTTGTCAGGTATGGCAACTTTTAAGGATAATTAAGTATATTACTTATTAATAAGTATGTATGTTGATGTTTTATAGTCATGATGTTATAGAATTAAAGGATCATTTGCCATTAGGAAAATCAGAAGAAGCTTTAGTTCTTAATGTTTTAGAAAATACTAATAAAAATTTTATTGATGAAAATTTTCCTAAATTAGAGAAAGGATTAGGATATGAAATTAAATCAATATAGCTTATAAACTATATTGTACTAAATAGATATGATATATTATTTTATAGTATAGATTTTATCATTATGTTTATAGGAGAATGTAAGTAGGTTTGTGTAAAAACAAATCTACTTTTATTTTTTTGTATGTGTAACTGGTATTTATGGTAATAATATCTATAAGAATATTTT
>NZ_FOKI01000052.1 GCF_900111985.1 Clostridium frigidicarnis | reverse complement strand
ACCTCCTAATCATCTTAAAACTATTTTACTTTGTTTGAGTAAACATTGTCCATTCTAATTAGGGGGCCTATAGGAGATTTATCCTTCACTCTCAACTCTCAACCTTCAATTATTAACTAGAAAATCTATATATTTATATTGTCGTAATATATAAACAGCACTTATTCTAAATAAAGAAACTTTATTGAACCATATATATTTTAATAAACACATGAAAATTCAACATATAATTTTAAAAACAAAGCAAAAAGAGCTGTATCAGATTGATTTTATAAATCTGATACAGCCTCTTTTTTTGAATGTTCCTTATATAAATATAAATATAATTTATCTTTCAGCGTATAATTGAACTATTTTTAAAACAACTTCAACTGCTTTCTCCATAGATTCAACTGCTACATACTCATATTTTCCGTGGAAGTTTTCTCCACCAGTAAATAAGTTTGGACATGGTAATCCCATAAAGGATAATCTTGCTCCATCAGTACCACCTCTTATAGGTTTAACTAATGGTTTAACACCTACTGCCTCCATAGCATTGAATGCTAAGTCTACAACATATTTAACAGGCTCAACTTTTTCTTTCATGTTGAAATATTGATCCTTTAATGTTATCTCACAAGTTCCAGCACCAAATTTTTCATTTATTTCATCAGCCCATTGCTTAATTGTTGTTTTTCTCTTTTCAAATGAACCCATATCAAAATCTCTTACTATATAAGAAAGTTGTGTTTTCTCTACTGAACCTTTAATATCTATTAATAAGTAGAATCCTTCATATCCACAAGTTCTTTCTGGAGTTTCTTCCTTTGGTTGTTTAGCTATAAATTCATTAGCTATAAGCATTGTATTTATCATCTTATCTTTTGCAGAACCTGGATGAACATTTCTTCCGTGGAATACAATCTTTGCTGATGCTGCATTAAAGTTCTCATATTCAAGTTCTCCAATAGCACCACCATCTAAAGTATAAGCTACTTCTGCTCCAAATTTTTTAACATCAAAATAATCTGCTCCTGCACCTATTTCTTCATCTGGAGTAAATCCTATTTTTATTTCTCCATGTTTTACTTCTGGATGGTTTATTAAGTACTCCATAGCAGTTATTATTTCAGCTATACCAGCTTTATCATCTGCTCCAAGAAGAGTAGTTCCATCAGTTGTTATTAAAGTTTTTCCAACATAATCTTTAAGTTCTGGAAACTCTTTTGGTGAAAGTATAGTGTTATCCTCTTTGTTTAATACTATGTCTTTTCCATCATAATTTTCTACAAATTGAGGATTTACATTTGTACCAGAATAATCTGGAGCTGTATCCATATGAGCTATGAATCCTATCTTTGTAACCTCTTTATCCATATTTGATGGAAGGGTTGCCATTATATATCCCTTATCATCCATAGATGCATCTTTTAAACCTATAGATTTAAGTTCTTTCACTAATTCTTCTCCTAAAACTAATTGTCCCTTAGTACTTGGAGTTGTTCCTGTTTCATCACTTGATTTAGTGTCAAATTTTACATACTTTAAGAATTTTTCTACTACTTGTGACATGATAATTCCCCCTAAATATTAAAACTTCTCTATAAGGCACATTCAAAAAAATACCAAGTCAGTATGCTAGTCTATTTCGCATCTTTGACTTATTATTTTCTTCCATGTGCCTATAAAATAAATATAACATTTTAAATTATGTTTTACTATAGAATACTCCAAAAATTGAAATAATCCTTCTAATAATTTAATAATTATTTCTTAGTATAGTTTTTAATATGATTTTTAATATATTTCTATTAAATTACTGTGTATGTTATAATTATTACATGTTAATTTGTGGGAGGTTTATATGATATTTGTTAACCATAATAATACAAATCCTTATTTTAATCACTCCGCTGAAGAATATATACTAAAAAATATTAATGAAGACTGTTTTATGCTTTGGAGAAATGAGCCATGTATATTGATAGGCCGTAACCAAAATTCATTATCTGAAGTAAATGTAGATTATGTGAAAGAAAACAACATAAAAGTAGTTAGAAGAATTACCGGTGGTGGTGCTGTTTTTAATGACTTAGGAAATATAAATTTTTCTTTTATATGCAAAAGTTCAGATGATTTATCCGCTAACTTTTTAAAATTCACAGCTCCCTTAATTAAAGCATTAAATAGCTTAGGTGTAGATGCTTCTTTCTCTGGCAGAAATGATATGGTTATCGGTGATAGAAAATTTTCTGGAAATGCTCAATTTTATTATAATGATAAAGTTTTACATCATGGTACACTATTGTTTTCTTCATGTATGACAGATTTATCTAGTGCCCTAAATGTTAATCCTTTAAAAATAAAGGCTAAAGGAATAAAATCTGTTTCTTCTCATGTAACTAATATAAGTGAACATCTTCATAGACCTATGTCTGTTGAAGAATTTAAAAATTACATAATAGACTTTGTAATGAATCTTTACAATGAAGAAAAACTTTATAATTTTACAGAAAACGATTTAAAAGAAATAAATAAGATATGTGAAAACAAATTTTCTACTTGGAAATGGAACTTTGGTAATTCACCTAGATATTCTTACAAAAAAGAAAAACGTTTTGATTATGGAACCATTGAGGTAAATTTTCAAGTAACCAATGGTTGTATAAAAAAAATTAAGTTTTATGGAGATTTCTTTTTCACAAAAAATATTGAAGGTTTTGAACAATATTTTATAGGAATAGAACATGATGAAAATAGCATAAAACATGCATTACTCCATATTAATATAGAAGACTATATTAAAGGTATTTCTATAAACGATATATTATCTTTAATGTTTTAAAAACAATTAATATAAATATATGTTTATTATTTAGAATTATCTAAATTTGAGGAGGGATTATTTTGCTTAAACGAAAGCCTAGCTGGCTAAAAGTTAAAATTGAATTAAGTTCAAATCTAAAACAGGTACAAGCTTTAACTCGAACATTAAATCTTAACACTGTTTGTCAGGAGGCAAATTGCCCTAACAGACTAGAATGTTATAACAAAGGTACAGCTGCATTCATGATTTTAGGTAGTGTATGTACTAGAAATTGCAGATTTTGCAATGTATCTAGCGGTAAACCCGACACTGTTGACTGTAATGAACCTATTCATGTGGCTGAGGCTATAAAAAAACTTGATTTAAAACATGCTGTAATTACTTCTGTAACCAGAGATGATTTGCCTGACGGAGGTGCCCTGCACTTTCATAATGTTATAGATGAAATTCATAAACTTAATCCTAACACTTCAGTTGAAGTTCTTATTCCGGACCTTAAAGGAGATTTAGATTCATTAAAGGTTATCCTAGATGCTAATCCTGAAATTTTAAATCATAATGTAGAAACTATTCCTAGATTGTATAAATATGTAAGACCACAAGCAATTTATAAAAGATCTATGGACTTGTTATCTAACGTAAAAAAAATTAATAGTAACATATTAACAAAGTCTGGGTTTATGCTTGGCCTTGGTGAAACTGAAGAAGATGTAATTCAACTTTTAAAAGAACTTAAAGAAATTAATTGTGATATCGTAACTATTGGTCAATATTTGGCTCCATCTGAAAAACATATTGAAGTTGTTGAATACATTCACCCAGATGTATTTGAAAAATACAGACAAATTGGTATGGATATGGGATTTAAATATATTGCATCCTCACCACTTGTTAGAAGCTCTTATAATGCTGCAAAAGCATTAGCCTAATAAGCAAAAGCCATGAAATTTTTGTTTAAAACATAATTTCATGGCTTTTAAAATTTAATTTAATTTTCTTAATCTAAAAATCTCATAAATAAAAATTTTTAAATATAATTTTTATTTTTTTGAATGTGCCTTAACTCATGGGAACTATATCTTCTTCTATTTTTATTGCCTTTATAGCTAAATTCATATACACAACTTGAATTATAACTAATATTAAAAAAGGTATAGTAATTCCTATTAACGAAAATATTGCTCTTAATGCAAATATAACAGTAGATGCATATACAGCTACTCTATATCTTTCACCAAAGTTTAATTTTATTTGCTTTCCATTACAAATTATAGCTGCAATTAGAGCAAATATTAAGCTAAGTACTAAGTATTCTATAAATATTACTATTGGTGACAATATTAAGAAATTCACCCTTATTGCTGCCGCAATTGAATTTAACCCTTTTAATAATGTATTATCACTTATATTTTTTGTAATATCCAGTGAATCATAATTAACACTAAAAGGTTCATTAAGTTTAGTGGCTGGACTGTCTACTCTACCTACTATTCCTTCTTTTGATAATATTAAACCCATCTGTCCAACGTAATTATCTGCAGTTACATTTTCTCCTGTATCTATACCGAAAAATACTTTTCCATCTGTCTCTATTTTAGAAAATTCTTCTCCATTATTTACAATTAATTTGCTATCTTTTATGTTTAGTTCATTTATATTATCATCTAAAACATTATTAATCATATTTTGATATCTATATGCTGCATTTATAGGCCTTACAGCTATAAATCCTGATAATAAAAGTGCTAAAATTAATAGATACATAATAGTTGATATCATTGATGTTTTTCTTAATTTATTATATGCTTTAAAATTGTATACACTTTGAGGAAATCTCTTTAAAAAATTCATTTATGTTCCTCCTTATTTAAGTTTTATTCTTCTTCTGTATTTATCTTATGATTATAAACTCTCCTATTTTCAAGTGACCAAATTCTCTCTGAAAAAACTCCCTTTGAAGTTTCTTTTAATGCCTTTTTCATATCATACATTCTAGCATCTAATATATCTAAATAATGAAGCATTTCAGCTTCTGCAATCATTGGTTTTACTGGACTTCCATACTCAGGCTCATAATGATGAGACAATACCATATGTTGAAGTAACATTAATGATTCCTTATTAGTTCCTAAGGCTTCTCCTACTTCTTGTATTTTTGCAACTCCCATAGATATATGCCCTAGTAAACTTCCTTCTATAGAATATTCTGTTACAAATCCTAAGTCATTAGAATTCATTTCTCTTATTTTGCTCAAATCATGAAGTATTACTCCTGCATATATTAAATCTGTATTTAAGAAGTCATATATACTACATAATGCATCCCCAGACTTTAACATAGTTGTTGTATGATACAATAATCCACCTCTTACTGAATGGTGATTTTTCTTAGCTGCAGGATGATACATAAGCTTTTCTTTGTTTTCTTCCACCATATATTCAACTAATTCTTTTATGTCATTATTTTTTATCTTATTCATATAACTACATAAAATATCAAACATTTCTTCTGATGAATATGGTGCACTTTCAACAAATTCGTTGATATTAATATTATCTCCTTCATCTAAGTTTATTGCTTTTTCAATTTTTAGTTGCAATGAACCTTGCCATGCTAAGACATTTCCCTTAACTTTTATTATAGTATTATTTTTAAATGCCTTATCCAACCCATCTCTTGTATCCCATAACTTAGCATTTATTTCTCCACTGTTATCACACAATGTAAAATCAAGATATTTTTTATTATTTGAGTTTGTTATTTTACAATCTACATTTTTTATTAAATAAAATCCTTCTATTTTTTTGCCCTCTTGAAAAGAGCTAACCTTAATTGTTTCCATGTAACTCCACCTTTGCCTTTACTACTACATTTATCTATATATTATACACCAATATGGTTATTTTTATAGTTTATATAACAATTTTCATACTAAATCTCAATATAAATAACTAATTAAATACTTTTATAATAAAATTCTAATATATGTTCAATTCTTAATTTTTTAATAACAATGTATTAGTATTATACTTAAAATTGTTTTTTATATTACAACTTAAGCACATTCAAAAAAATAACAAGTCAGTATGCTAGTCTATTTTCTTTCATGTGCCTTATGCATTATGTACTTTCAATTTTTTTCCTTTTATATTATTGTTTCTTACCTATCTAACATATATACTGTTGTTGATGAATTATTTTCTTTAAGAATAAATTTGGTTTAGATTTTAAAATATACTTTAAATAAATATTTTATATTTTAAGGACGTGATTATATGATACAAATACCTCCTAATGTTCAATATATATTGAATACATTTAAGTTAAATGGATATGATGCTTATATAGTTGGTGGATGTGTAAGAGATTCTATTTTAAATAAAACACCTAATGACTGGGACATAACAACTAACTGTAAACCTGAAATAACCCAAACTCTATTTAATAAAACAGTTCCTACTGGAATAAAACATGGAACTATTACTGTAATATTAGAAAATGAAAATTTTGAAGTTACAACATTTAGAACTGAAGGAATTTATATAAATAACAGAACTCCCAGTGAAGTAAATTTTGTATCTGATATTAAAGAGGATCTAGCTAGACGTGATTTTACCATAAATGCAATGGCTTTTAATCCTTCCAATGGACTAATTGATTATTTTAATGGGGTAAATGACTTAAAAAATGGTGTTATAAAAGCTGTTGGAAATAGTGATTTGAGATTTAAAGAAGATGCCCTTAGAATGTTAAGAGCTATCCGATTTTCAACTACTTTAAATTTTACTATAGAAGCTAAAACCTTTATGGCAATTAATAAAAACAACATGCTTATTTCAAATATAAGTATGGAAAGAATTAATGAAGAATTTTGTAAAATATTATTAGATTCAAATTCATCTTACGGAATAGTTACTTTAATTCAAAGTGGATTATTACACTATATATTACCTGAACTTTGCTCATCATATAAAAATAATTATGATAAATTTCAAACTATATTACATTTACTAGATAGATGTCCTAATAAATTAAATATTAAATTAGCATTATTACTTTCTAGCCTATCGGATTCGCAAGAAGAAATTTTTACTACATCAGCTAAAATTCTTCGAAGATTAAAATTCGATAACAATACTTTAAATAATGTGTGTTTACTAATTAAACAAAGTAAAACATTTGTATATGAAAAAATACCATTTAACCTTAAAAAATTTATAAATAAAATAGGTATACAAAATTTAAATGATTTATTTGTGCTACAAATTTTATTGCTAGATAGTGATATTAAAAGGATTAAAGATATAGAACTTACAAAAAACATGGTTGAAGGCATTGTTAACTCAAAAGAACCTCTTTCAATAAAAGATTTAGCTATAAACGGTAATGATCTTCTTTCTATGGGTATACCTAAAGGAACTTCAATAGGTTTAATTTTAAATAAATTACTAGATTATATTCTCGAAAACCCTAATAGAAATACTAATAGTATTTTAATGAATATGTCAAAAGACATATTTACTGACTTGAAAAACAATATTAATGCTTAAAACTACAAATATTATAATTCTTTATATTAGGCACATTCAAAAAAATAACAAGGTCAGTATGTTCTTTCATGTGCCTTATTTCATAATTCTACTTATTTTTAAGAATTAGTGCTTAATTTCTTACTTTAGGCATTAATTCTTATTTTTTTACACATACTTAATTATACACTTGGAATAATATATATTTTTACATGAATAATAGTATTAGGGTGGTGCAAATGAAAACTTTTGATGATTTATTCAAATATATAAGTAGTGAAATTGGTATGAGTTCAAATTTAATTAAAAGAAACTTTATTATCGGGAATAACAATTTAGAATCAATGTTAATTTATATGAAAGGTATAGTAGATACTTCAAATATTGATGAGTATATTATAAAACCTTTAATGTCTACCTTAAAAGATGATTTTACAGTTGACGAAAAGCTTCCTGAATACTTACTAAAGAAATTTATAATCTTTTGTGATGCTGATGTAAGTGGAGATATGCTTTTAGCTATTGAATCTATTAAAATTGGCAAAACAGTATTGTTTTTTCAAGATATACGTTTATTTATAATTTTTAATACAACTAATTTCAAAGAAAGAAACCTCTCAGAACCTGATAATGAAACATCAATTAGAGGAGCTAAGGATGGATTTGTTGAAAACTTTGAAACTAATTTAGATATCTTGAAAAAAATAATTAAGGATAAAAACTTAACAGCACAATTTTTAAAAGTAGGCTCTAAAAGCCAAACAACTGTATCTTTAGTTTACCTTGATGATGTGGTTGATCCTGATGTATTAAATCTTCTCTTAGCTAAAATTAAAAATATAAGCACTGACAGCTTGCTTGATAGTGGTTCTTTAGCTCAACTTATAGAGGATAATCCATATTCACCCTTCCCTCAAGCATTTTATTCTGAAAGACCAGATAGAATAAAATCTCAAATAATGTCAGGTAAAATTGCTGTAATAGTGGATGGATGCCCTAGTGTTTTAACTTTACCTTGTGTATTTTTAGAATTTTTTCAAATTGTAGATGATTATAACAGTAGAACTTTGGTTTCTTCTTTATTTAGATTTTTACGTTTTTTAGCTTTATTTGTAAAGCTTACTCTTTCCCCTATATATTTATCTTTAATATCTCAGGATTCAGAACTTATACCTTTAAAATTTTTGAATCCTATAATTCAATCTAGAATTGATATACCTTTAACACCTTTTTTAGAAATATTAACCATGGAGGTAATAGTAGAGTTCTTAAAGGAAGGTAGTCTTATCATGCCAAATAAAATAGGTCCAACATTAAGTATTGCAGGTGGTTTAATAATAGGCCAAACTGCAATACAATCAAAAATTGTAAGCCCCACTACTTTACTAATTATTGGCATAGGAATAATTGTAACTTCTTTAATTCCAAATTATGAATTAGGAAGAAGTATTCGTTTTTTAAAGTTTCCTATGCTCTTATTGGCTCAAACATTAGGGCTTTTAGGGGTTTCTCTCGGACTAATGTTTTTATTTGTGCATTTATGCTCATTGAAAGTTCTTAATGTACCTTACTTTGATATATTTCTTAGTGATTTTGAAGACTCCTTTATTAGAGCTCCTATTACTAAATTAAAATCTATTTTAAAATCTATACCAACACAAAAAGACAAGGAGTAGAATTCTATGAAAGCTAAAAAAGTTTTTATTGTTCCTTTATTTTTTTTATCTGTATATGTTTTCTTATTATATAAAAATGTTAGTATTCCAATAGAAAGTATTAGCATACCTTCTATATCTGTAATAGATACTAAAAATGTTTCCAATGAACTTTATTATATAATAGATACTCTAACTTATAACTATAAACAAAACTCAACTATAAAAAAAGTTAATCCATCTGTGGATGCTATTACCCCTGGCGAAGCAAGGCATAATTATAATCTTAAATCCAAAGGATATTTATTTCCTGGTCTGCAAAAGGTTTTATTATTTGGTGAAAATATTTGCTATTCTGGAATAGATACATTTATAACTATGGTTTTTTCAACTTCAACCTATAATGATACATCTCAATGTGCTGTTATAACTATTCCAGGTAGGACCTTCTTAGACACAAATTTACCTGGAAATGATGATGTAGCAGAATTTACCGAAGGCCTACTTAAAAATTGTAAATACGATAATTTTTTTAGTGACAATTATAAACTTATGGATGTATATTACTATCTTGCTAATGAAGGATATAACTTATGTCTTCCTCATATACGAATAGAGGACTCCCAACCATCTATAGATGGTATGGTAATCTTTAAAAAAGATAAAATCGCTAAACTATTAGATTTAAATGAAAGTAAAATTATGAATTTATTAAGAGAATCAGATGTTGTTGGAAATATCTATTTAAAAGATTCTAATACAGAAATTTTAGATTGTACTCTGTTGTCTAAACGTAAAGTTTACTGTGATAAAATAGGTGATAAGTATTTTTTTACAATTAAACTTTCAGCAAGAGGAGAAGTTTATTCTAATAGCATATATGATAAGCTGTCAGAAGATCAAGCCTCGATAGATGAAGTAGAAAGAAGAATTGAAGAAAAGCTAATTGCAAAATGTAATGGATTTATACATCAAATGCAAAATAATTACAAGGTAGATTGCTTAAATTTGGGTAAACATATAATTGCTAAAGAAGGCTTTAATAAGGATGATAATATTGACTACAATGAATTAGTATGCAATTCTGAAATAAAAGTAGTTGTAGATTTACTAATTGAAACATTTGGTAGAGGTGATTTTTAAAATGCTCTCAGAAAAAGAGAAAATTAATTGCAATGAGATAGTAATTTTTATAGTTTGCTCTCTTATGGGTGTAGATGTTTTAAATTTAGCTAATTATATTTGCAGCTCAGCTTACCAAGATGCCTGGATGTCTATAATAATTGGTTCAGCTTACCCATTTTTAATGATATTTATAGTTTCAAAAATATTACCCCTATGTGGCCATAAAACTATAGTAGATTTAAATAAAGAATTATTAGGAAACAAAATAGGAATTGTGCTGAATTTAATATTTAGTTCTCAGTTTATTTTCTATACAGTTCAAATGACATCCACATTAGTTTTTATTAATAAAGTTTTTGTTGCTTTATTTGTCAGTCCCATTAAAATTTGCTTGGTTTTATGTATAATTATTTGTTTTACTGCTTCAAAAGGATTTAAAACAATAATGAGATCTTGTATTGTTGTCTTCATCTCCATGATTATATTACTTCTAACCTCAACATTAGCATTAAGAGATGGCACTTTATTAAATTTCCAGCCTGTATTAAGCTCAGGATTTAAGCCTATATTTAATGGGGCCTTAAAAACTTCTTATTATTATACGACTTTAGAATTTTTACTAATGATTCATCCATATGTTAAGGAAAACAAAAAAAAACAGCTTCCTAAGTATGCTTTTATTGGAATTTCAGTGTCAGTTTTAATATATTTATGGATTATTTTTGTTAATATATATAAACTTGGTATAGGCTTAATAGCTAAAACAACTTGGCCTTTCATATTTACTATTCAAAGTATAAATGTACCTATATTTAATAATTTTAGATATATATTTTTATTGCTTTGGAATCCAAGCGCATTAATGACAATAATTATAGATTTATTTATTTTTGTTGAAATAATTAGTAAAACTTTTAATATAAAATCTATCAAAATATACCCTTTATTATTTCCTTTATTTTTTATGCTTTCATATGTTTTTTATCTACTCCCTATAGCATCAATAGTTTTAGAATTCATAACTCCTGCATTTGTTATATTTAATTTTATTAATTTTACACTTGTTTTAATTCTCCTAAAAAGAAAAAATAAAAATCAAAAGTCTCTGCAAAATTATAATTAATATTTTGCAGAGACTTTCTTATAAAAATAATTTAATTTTAATTCTTTTTATATTTTTAATTGTTTTTCTAGATAAAATAAATATAAATATCTTTCCTTAACCTTTTTCCCTGTTATCCTTTCTATGGCTTCTGTATAATAATCTATCTGAACCTTATATCGTTTTTCAATTGCTTTTTCCCAATCTTTATCCTTGATATCAATATAATCTGTTTTATAATCTATAAGTATTATCCCATCATTTTCTTCAATAAAGCAATCTATTACTCCTTGCACCCTTGTTTTTTCTTTTTCATATTGACTTGGCAAATTTTTGTTTAGTATTTTACTAGAAATTTCAATATAAAAAGGGGTTTCTCTATTAACATTCTTAGGATTTTTTTTATATTCTTCTACTATTTTTTTACCTATAGAACATTCAAAAAACTTTTGTATTTTAAAAGGACTTACACTACTTATTTCTTCACTAGTTAAGAATTCTTTTGCCACCATAAATGCTAGTTGACTTTGTATTTCTTTAATAGTATTACATTTAAGTATATCTATATGTTGCATAACACCATGAACTGCCGTTCCTCTTTCTGCTGAGCTTAACCCCTTCTTTTCTTGAAGAAATACTGGTTTTTTTATAATTATATCTAAATTATTATCATTTATACTTTTAGTTCTGTTATATTCATCATCATCAAACATAGTTCTCTTAAGTTCAGAAACTGATATATTAGAAGGTATCTTTGATGATTCCTTAAACTCATATTCCCAATTTAACCTTCTATTAATTTCATTTTTATAAGCTAGCCTCTCCATACTTTCATCTAAAGAAATAAATTTATCTTCTTTTAAGATTTTTTCCACATTGTTATTATTTTTATCCACAAAAACATATGATTTATCATATTTAACTATGTGGAATGTGGATAAGTTTTCGTCAATATTATAGTTATCTTTTGATGTTAATTCTCTTAAAATATTTCCATCATTATGATTAATAAGAGCTAACCCTATCCAATCTAGATATCTATTACTGGATAACACCTCACTACTAGGAATAACTTTATTATTTCCTATAGTTTTGCTCCACTTTTCACAATCTTTTTCTAAATCTTTAGTTGTCCCTGTTATTATTAATTTTTCTCTTGCCCTTGTAAAAGCAACATATAAAACTCTCATTTCCTCTGATAAATTTTCAATCTTTATTTTTTTCTTTATTGCTTCTTTTGCAATTGTAGGAAATTTATAGTTTTCCTCAGAATTAATGTAATCTGGCCCAAAACCAAGTTCTTCATGATAAAGTATTTGTCCTTTTAAATCTAAATCGTTAAATTGTTTTCCACATCCACTTAAAAATACTACAGGAAATTCTAACCCCTTACTCTTATGAATGCTCATTATTCTAACTACATTTTCATTTTCACCTAGTATTTTAGCACTTCCCATATCTCCACTACTCTTTTTAAGTTTGTTTATAAATGTTATAAAATTAAACAAACCTTTAAAACTAGTTTTTTCATATTGTTTTGCCCTTTGGAAAAGCACTCTTAAATTTGCTTGTCTTTGAATCCCATTAGGCATTGCCCCTACATATCCATAATAATGTGTATCCATATATAAATACCAAACAAATTCATCTATAGGCATATGTAATGCCTTACTCCTCCAAGTTTTTATGCTATTTACTACTAGTACTGCTTTATTCTTAGTAGTTTCTTCTAATAAGTACTCTGATTCATATTTACACTTACTCATATCTTCATTTGCTATATACTCTAATATTTCATAAAAATATTTATCTTTATTAAACAATCGTATATCTATAAGCTCTTCTGGTGTAAATGAAAATATAGGTGATCTTAATATACTAATCATTGGTATATCTTGAAGTGGATTATCTGCAATCTGTAAAAGTGATATCATTGTTTTTACTTCTATTGTTTCAAAATATCCCTTTGATGCATCTGCATAAGCTGGTATATCTACACTTGCTAACTCCTCAGTAAATACATCAGCCCAATTTTGAGTTGCTCTAAGAAGTACTACTATATCTTTATATTTAATATCTCTATAATCATTCAAGTTTTTATCAAACACTTTAAACTTTTGTTTTCCATTAAGTAGTTCCTTAATTCTTTTAGCAACTAACCTAGCCTCTATTTGTACCTTATCTAACTCTTCATCTAACTTAATTTCATCTTCACTAGATGATTCATCTTCTTTATCACTAGACATATCAATTATATGAAACTCTGTTGGTCCCCCTATAATTGTATTTTCTTCTTCATTTTTTGGATATACCGCACCCAAATTCAAAGCCTCTTCATCTGTGTACTCTAGCTCCCCTACTGCCTTAGACATTACCTTTTTAAAAATATAATTTACACTATTTATAACTTCTTCTCTACTTCTAAAGTTTTTATATAATAGTATTTTCCTATCTTTACCTTGATCTTTTAAATAAGTATTATATTTTTCTAAAAATAATTCTGGTTTTGCTTGTCTAAACCTATAAATACTTTGTTTTACATCTCCGACCATAAATACATTAGGCTTATCTGTTAATTTTCTAGATACTAGGTTTATAATTGTTTCTTGAACATTATTGCTATCTTGGTATTCATCTACTAGAACTTCATCAAACTTCTCTCTAAGCTGAATAGCAACCTCTGAAGGTATTAATTCTCCTGTACTATATCCTTCATTAAGAATCCTTAGACATAAATGTTCTAAATCATTAAAATCCAAAATTCCTTTTTCTCTTTTTTTATTTTCGAATCTATCCATAAAATTTATGATAAGTTCACTTAAAGTCTTCATTATAGGATACATATATTTTATTGCATCTTTACTTTCTTCCATTGTAAAATTTATAGACTTCTGAAACTTTGCTAATGAATCCTTAACAGATTTTCTTGTATCTGTTATTTCTTTTTTTGTATCTTCATGGACCCCTTTGATTGTAAGCCTTGAAAATCTTACATCTTTTAAAGTTTTAATAAAATCATCTAAAGATTTATTATAATAATCCTTTAACATATATAAATCACTTAGGGTTTCCGCTATATTTTCCTCAGCCTTATTCAAATTCCCTTCTTTACATATTTCCTTTAGGTTTTCCATATCATCTATGAAAGATTTTAATTTTTCCTCTGTACCATTTAATAAAATTTTTACCCACATAGAACTTCCTAAATCAACGTCATTATCCAAGTTTAGCTGCTCTACCTTAGCTCGTAACCATGTTTTAGGACTAGGTCCACTCATAGAAAAATTATATATATTTTCTACTAGTTCTTGAACGTTTCTATCATCACGCTTTCCGCCTAAAGTATCTACTAATCTTATAAAATCTTCACTATTTTCCTCATACATTTCATCAAACATATCCTGTAAAATATCTTGCTTCATTAATATTATTTCTGTTTGATCTGCAATTCTAAAGTTTGGATCTAAATCTATATAGTGAAAATTATTTTTTACAACATCTAAGCAAAATGAATGCATGGTCGTTATGTTTGACCTATTTAAAAGAGTTAATTGTCTTTGTAGCTTCATTGACCCTGGGTTTTCATCCAATTTTTTAGATATAGCATTTCCAACTCTTTCTCTCATTTCAGATGCAGCTGCATTGGTAAATGTAACAACTAGTAGCTTATCTATATCAACGGGGTCTTTTTCATCTATTATCATTCTTATTATTCTTTCAACTAAAACTGCAGTTTTTCCTGATCCTGCTGCTGCTGCAACTAATAAATTACATCCTCTAGTTATAATTGCACTTTCCTGTTCTTCAGTCCATTTTGTCTTCATTAACTTTCACCTCCATCCTCTATAGTTTTAACTTTTTTCTCTATAAGTTCCCATAGCTCTTCTTTTTGTTTTTTGTTTATACTTTTATAACTATTGTCTTTTATTGTTGTATCAAATTGACATACTGCATTAAAATTACAATAATCACAACATGGAGCTCCATCATTTTTAATCGGATGTATTTCTATATTTCCTTTAAGCATATTATCACAAAGCTCTACAACAGTTTTTCTTACATATTCTCTTAGCAAATCAAACTGCTCTTTGGTTGCTACAGATGACAAGCTCTCTGAAACACCATTCTTACCAACATAAGCAGGTATTATAACTGAATACTGATTTATTTCATTATCCATTTGTACCAATATTTCAGTATCATTAAGTAGTAATCCATTCATTTTTAAATTTTTAAGTATTTCATTTTTAAGATCCTCTTCACTTATCTTTCCACTAGTTGAAACTATAGGATCATCTATTCTAAAATAAAGTATCGCTCCTGGTATCGTGTTTTTCTTCATTAAAAGCTGCTCATTTGATAATATTGCGTCTAAATATATTAACAGTTGTATTTGTAATCCATTATAAACTTCATCTAAACTAAATTTCTTATTGCCGGATTTATAATCGACAACTCTTACATATAAATTCCCATCATATTCTAAAACATCAACTCTGTCTATTCTTCCTCTTAAAAGTATTTCCTCTCCATTAGGTAGATTTAATTTTATTGGTTTATGTTTACCTTCTCCAAAAATAACCTCACTATCTAAAACTTCAAATGTACTCCTTTTAAAATGTTCCGAAATAACACTAACAGACTTATTTAATACTTTTTTTATTTTAGATGTCATATAGTTATACTTTGAGGAACTTTTCAGTATAGAGTCCTCTTCTATTAGCTTTTCAACAATTCCATTTATAGATTCCTGACTCCATTTATCATCTATCTCTCTCCATGATAGTTTATCTGTTTTTACTTTTTTTGAAAAACTATCTAAAACTTCATGAACAAATGAACCAAAGTCTGGATTCCCAAATTCATATATTTTTCTATCTCTTGCTTTAAGTCCATACTGTACAAAATAAGCAAATGGACATTGAGCATATTTTTCTATTCTGGACACATCAAATGCATATGGCTTTTTATACAAAGCTCTTATTTTCTCTGTTCTTACTGAACTCACTAGGTTACTATATGTTAATCCTTTAAGAACTCTATTAACCTTTTCGTTCCATTTTTCTCTTTCCTCAAACCATGTATAAACTTCTGCCCATATATCACCTACATTTTCATTCTTATCATAGTATGTTCTCATGACAGATATTAGTTCATTAAATGTAGATTCTGGAGTTACAACACTCTCTAGAGCCTCTTCATCCTTTTCTTTTAATAAAGTACTTTCTTCTATAAGTTTAGGAAATATCTTTTTAAATCTAGATATTAAAACAGATGGGCGTAAAGCTCCCCCTTCTAAGTCAGCTAAAGGATATGTCATTACCATATAATCAGATGCCATGGTTATAGAATTATATATTAAGAAATTCTCCTCAAATGCTTTAGTCTTTGTATCAGATGATAGTGTAACACCTAGATTTTTAAGCATATTTCTATCATCATCGGATAATATTCCTTCTTCTCTAGATGCTCTTGGAAAAATCCCATCATTAACACCTATTATATATACAGCCCTTATATCATGACTTTTTATTCTTGCCAAATCTCCCACTATAACTTGATCTAAAGCAAATGGTATTATACCAATATCCTCACAATTTAATCCGATAGTTAAAAACTCAACAAAACTATCTAATTTAATTTTACTATCTCCCATAAGTTCAACTAATTGGTCAAATACATTAAAAATAATTTGTATTACCTTTTCATATTCATCAGCTTTTTCATTGTCCCCGCTATCCCTAAATTCTCTTATCCATAGTTCTATTTTTTCCATAGCTTTAATCTCAACTAAAAATTCATAAATATAAGTACATAAATCTTTTACTGTAGATTGTGATGATAATTTATCATGCAATATTTTTAATGGTGATATTACTGTTTCTCTTATTTCATTTATAGGGTTAATAACATCTTTTATGTATTCATCCTGATCCTTTTTAGATGTTAGTCCATATCTCCAAAATTCACTCCACTTTTTACCCTTTATTCCATAGGCTAAAACAAAATTCTCTAATTTATCAACATCTTCTTTAGGTATATCTAAAAGACCTGTTTTTAAGTATCTAAAAACACTTTCGTATGACCAATTTTTATTTTTTATATCAAATATAGATAATACAAGAATTATGAATGGGTTATCTGTAATCTTTCTTCTACTATCTAAAAAATAAGGTATATTGTAATCATTAAATAATACAGATACTATCTTCTCATAACTTTCTAATTCTCTACATATTACAGCTATTTCATTAAATCTATATCCCTTATCTCTAACTAAGGATACTATATCTTTAGATACAAACTCTACTTCTTCATAATTGTTTAAAGCCTTAAATATTCTTAAGTTCATAGGTTCTTTTGTATATTTACTATAAGGATATCTAAAAAAGTTTTTCTCAACATGGTCTAATTCATCTATGTTTCTAAATGTATTAGATTCTAAGTTTACATCTTTATCTAATGCTATGTTATTCTCCATAGCTATTCTTATTATTTTATCTTCTGTGGCCTTAACAACTGAAAAAATATCTTCCCCACTATCTTCCTGCGAATAATTTTCTCCATCACAACAAAGAGCTATATTTACTCTCTTAGATTTTTTCATAAGTTTCTTTATTATATTATATTGTTGAGGCGTAAATGTTGAAAATTCATCTATCCATACTTCAGCATTATCAAAAATAGTACATTTATCTAGCTTTTCATATGCCATAGAAAGTTCATCTTCTCCATCTATATAACTTTTATGAAGATTACTTTCAAATAAATTATATATTTTATATAAATCATTTAGTTTATCCCTTAATTCCTTTTCTGTTAGGTTCTCACTTGTTTCTTTAAGTATTTCCGGGGTAATATTATATCTCTTAAACTCTGTTATTATTTCTAAAATTACATCTGTAAAGCCTTGTTTTGTACTAGCTCTTTGAAACACGGTCAGTTCTTTTTTTAAAGATCTTAAAATATCATATATAAGTATTGATTTACCACAATCATTTAATCTTTTATGTGTAGCTCCTCCAACACTATTGAAAACCTTATAACATAATCTTTTAAAACTTAATACTTGAACCTTAAACACACTCTTTTCTCCAATAAACCTTAATACCTTTTTCTCAGCCTCAAAAGAAAATTGTTCTGGAACTATTAATATTAAATTATTTTTTTCATTCCTATCTACTGCATCTTTCATAGCTTTTAAGCACTCATGGCTTTTTCCACTTCCACTTCTTCCCAAAATAAACCTTAAGCTCATTAAAAACTCCACCTCCAAATTTATACTTTAAATATTATTCTCACCACTTAGTTAAAATTAAGAGTTGAGAGTTATAGTGCTTTTAATACCTTTGCACCAAAAACTTATACCAATTTATCACTTGGTTTTCACTTGTTACTAATTAAATTATAGTATTCCTCTTTAAGTATCCCCATGATTATAACATCACTGTAGTTTCCTTGATAAAAATATCGTTCTCTTTTTTTTCCTTCAATTCTAAATCCGCACTTTTCATAACACCTTAAGGCTCCTTTATTTAAATCAACAACTTCTAATTCAATTCTATGGGCAACCTTATTTATAAATAAATATTTCATTAGTGTTTTCACTGAATCTTGACCATATCCCTTATTCCAAAAATCTTTTCCAAGTGTTATTCCTAATATATAAGTTGATGTAAGGTCCATAACATCTTCATATGTAATATATCCAACAACTATATTTTCCTCATTAATTATAGATAAATATTTTTTCTGTCCTAATATAAAAGCTCCAAAGTTCTTAATTATGATTTCTTTAGATGGAACTGTTGAATATAACCCATCATATTTTCTTACCTCTTCATCACACCAAATATCATAAAGCACATTAAGATCATCTTTTTCTATAGCTTTTAATAAAACTCTATTACCTTTTAACACTGTCAAAACTCCTAACATTAATTTTGGGCAATATGCCCTTATAATTAAATTATATTCAATTTACCTATAATTTCAAAATTATGCTTTTGTTAATTATTTATCTTAACTCTTATAATTTAAATAGTATCTATTGTTTCTTTTTATCTAATGGCTAAACTCATTTAACATCCAGGTGATAGAAGCAACATTATCCAATAAATATTCTCTTATTTTAGTTGTTACACATATTATTTGTCACATTAGGATTTTTATTATAGTCATACAAGAATTTTTTAACCTTTGTATACAAAAATTAGTTTTATTTTATATCTTATTTAAAATAATATATAAAAAAACTACGAATCCAATGGAAATCCTAGATTCATAGTTAAGTATTTATGTATTATTTATTATTTTTATTGAAATATCTTATTAAAATAAATTTTGTGATTATTAATAAACTATTTAACTTAGGCACATTCAAAAAAGTGGCTACACCCTTCTTTAAGTGACAAATTTTTAGTTACAAATGATAAATTATTAGTTTTTCAGAACAATGTAAAGAAAAACATCATCAGCTTGTAATTATATTAAGTTCTTCTCAAAATTATCTATCAACTTAAATTCTATAATACCCTATAGAATGAAAAAAGGCTATGCCCTTTTTTAGTGACAAGTTAAAAGTTACAAATTTAGGATTAAAAATTTCTATAATTTTTTACACGATAAAAAAAAGCATCTAACTTAGTTAGATGCTTTTGGCGGAGAACGAGGGATTTGAACCCTCGCACCGGTTACCCGGTCTACGCCCTTAGCAGGGGCGCCTCTTTAGCCACTTGAGTAGTTCTCCACGTGGCGGAGAAAGTGGGATTCGAACCCACGGTACACTCACATGTACGCCGGTTTTCAAGACCGGTGCCTTAAACCAACTCGACCATCTCTCCATGT
>NZ_FOKI01000026.1 GCF_900111985.1 Clostridium frigidicarnis | reverse complement strand
AAGTATTGTTAGGATATCTATAAACTACTGTTCCTTGTCTAAGTGGATATATTGAATTTATAGATATAAAATCTCCGTCTGAACTTGTTCCATTATTAACTTGTTCATATGTATTCGGAAAATATATACTATTATCTAACATCTTATTTAAATTAGGAGTAATTTCTTGATTATTAACTTTTTCTCCTATAACAAAATTTTCAAGTGATTCTACTTGAAGAAAAATAACATTTTTTCCTTTCAATTGTGCAAAATAATCATTGTCAGGTAAATCTTCATTATTCTCCTTAAACCAAGCATCTATTTCTTTCTCGTCATTTTCAGTCAACGTTTTATTTTTATTATCTGCAAACTGAAGATATGCATCATATACATGATATCCTGCTGGAGACATATTAGACATAGTTTGAAATTGTGCCCAACACACCTTTAAAAATATTTGATTTCCTTTAGTAACATCTTTTACATCGATCAAATAATGATCTCTACTTATTACTCCTATTGACACTAAAAGTATAATAAAAAAGCTTATTATATTAAATTTTATATTTCTAAACATGCCTTTATAAAACTGTTTATTTTTGAAGGAATAAACTATAAACAAAATACAGTCTACTATAAATAATATATCTATTAAATGCAAATAGCTAAATAACGCCTTATTAGATGGGTTAAAGCTCGCTGGAACAATTATTTGACTTAAGCTTAGAAATCCACCGTAAGCTCTAAAATACACTAAATCCCCTATTAATAATAAGGAGAATATTAAATCTATTATTATATAATAATATAATCGTCCTCTACCCACAAACCACAATCCAAAACTTACAAATAATACTACAAATAGTATATGAGAAATAATCGGTGGTGGAGAAAAATACGTTCTACTAATATTCAATGTGGCAGAATCCTTACCATGAAGCATTGCTAAAAATAACACGGACTTAGCCATCAACAATACTATAAATACAAAAAATAATTTGTCTACTTTTTTAAATTTTTCTTTTAAATTAAGATTCTTCATTGTTTCCCTTCTTTCTACACCTTATTGAATCACCTATAAATTATATCACATATATAATATTTATTTATTAATTTTTTATAATGTTTTATAAATTTCTCAGTAACTCTCTCCTATATCTAATCATATTATATATAGAATAAATTTAAAGGAGTGTAATTTTATGGCTAGAGAAATTAAACATGTATTTCCTGGTGGTAATACTTCAACTGGGTTTTATTCCTTTTACGAATATATATTAGATAAAGAAATTGCTAAAAGAATTATTTGTATAAAAGGTGGTCCTGGTACTGGAAAATCTACATTAATGAAAACAATAGGAAAAACATTTTTTGAAAAGGGCTATGATGTAGAATTCCATCATTGTTCATCAGATAATAATTCTCTTGATGGTATAGTTATTAAAAATTTAAATATAGCACTTCTTGATGGAACCTCTCCTCATGTAGTAGATCCTGTATATCCAGGTGCTGTAGATGAAATCTTAAACATGGGAGAGTGTTGGCAAGAGTTTGGCTTTGAAAAAGATAAAGACAAAGTAATTTCTACAGTTAAAACTATAAGTAAAAAATTTAAAAGAGCTTATAGATATTTTGGTGCTGCAAGAAATATTTTGGATGATTGGAGTGCCTTTAACGAAGATGCAAAAAATCTTAATGAAGTAATTAAAATTAAAGAAACTCTAAAAAAACAAATTCTAAGTGACTTACCTATAAATACTTATGGATGTGAGCGACACTTATTTATGACTGCCTTAACTCCTAATGGAATAATAAGCTTTAAGGAATCCCATAGCAAAAGTTATGAAAAAGTCTTTGTTTTAAAAGGTGGACCTAACACATGTAAAAGTGATTTGTTAAAGTATATAGGTGAAGAGGCCTTAAAAAGAGGTTTATTTGTTGAATTTTATCATGATCCATTTATTCCCGAAAGAATAGAAAATATCATAATACCTATGTTATCTATAGCTATATTTTCTAGTAATGAGATACATTCAATAAAATTAACCAATTCAACTGAAATAGATATGGATGCTTTATTAAATAAAGATATCCTATTAAAAAATAAAGATGAAATAGACTTTGATAAAACTCAATTTTATTTTTTAATAAATAAAGGATTAAGTTCTATAAAAGAAGCTAAAATTCTTCATGATTCCTTGGAGACTTATTATATTAAAAACATGGATTTTAATAAGATAGAACACATAACTCAGGATTTAATTAAAAGAATTGAAGAATATTCAAATCATTAAATAGAATAAAATTCATAAAACATGAAAAGAGAGGTCTAAGCAACACAAACTAGCTGACTACACAAAGTATTGTAAGGCATAAAAAACTTCATATGGCTAAATTCCAATAACTCACTAGGCTCAAACAATTGGAATTCTTAACGCCATACAAAGTTTTTTATACCAACAATACTAGTTGTTCATCAAATATTTTGCTAATGCTTAGTCCTCTCTTTTCTTAATATTTTAAAAATATATATAGAATTTTTAACAGACACAATGCTTTTTTCAATAAGGATACTTACGATTTATCTGATAGTTTACTAACGCTTATAACTCTATTTTTATTAGAGAATATCAAATTTATGATAGAAGTTCATAAAAAATTAGAGGGCATAAAGTTATGCCCTCTAATTTAATGTTTATTTTTATAACTGATACCTAGAATACATTCTATGCTACCATATATTTTTTGAACATATTTTCTTAAAAATTTACTATATAAGTACCCAATTACCCATGCAATAACATATCCTGCTAAAACATCTATTGGATAGTGATTTCCAACATACACCCTAGAGATACCAACAAGTAGAGATAAAACTCCTAAAATTATTCCTAAAATTTTATTATACATACCCATTCCTACAGCTATACTCATAGTACCTAATGAATGATCACTTGGAAATGATGCATTACTTTTATGCTCTATTAAAAGATTAACTTTATTATTTACAAAAGGTCTTTCTCTATAATAAATACTTCCTATTATAAAACTTATCACCATACCTATAACTGTTATAAAAAATGTATCTACCGCTATTTTTCTTTGATTTTCATTTCTGTTTATAAGTCCCATTAAGAATATTGCACATACCACAAATATAGATATATAGGGTCCATAATTAGAAATAAATATCATAACCTTATCTAAAAATTCATTTTTATTAGCAACTCCATTTATCATTGTAAAAATACTATCGTTCATATATTATCTCCTTAGTTTTATTTCATAGATTGAAATTCATACCCTTGATCTTTAAGATATCCTATAACCTTTGGAAGGGCATTCAAACTATTTTCTCTTTGAGGTGAATCATGCATTAATATAACTAACTTTTCTTTATTTTTGATTGTCTCTTTTAAATAGTTTAAAAGCTCATCTACAGTTTTATTTTGATTCCCCTCAGCATCTCCAGTTAAACTGTTCCAATCAACACTATATTTATTTAGGTTCTTTAAGTCTGTAATAAGCTTGTCTATATTTTTATCATTCGAATGTCGTCTAGTCATTTCGCCATTAGGCATTCTTACAAGCCTTGTTTTGAATTTTTTGCCTACACTTTCCTTAATAAGGTTATCAGTATCTGCAATTTCTTTTTCAAATTCTTCTATATTAACATTTTCTTCAGGATAAAGTTTATAATAATCATGTGAAAAACTGTGATTTCCTATTGAATGTCCTTCATCAGCTTCTCGCCCTAAAATTTGTTGAGTTTCTTCATTATCCTTCAAATTTTTCCCACATACAAAAAATGTTGCTTTTATATTTTTTTCCTTAAGTAAATCTAGAACTTTAGGTGTAATATTTGTTGATGGACCATCATCAAAAGTTAAAAAAGCTATCTTTTTACCATCTTTTTTTTGTGACTTATTTATAATATTTCTAACTATGGCCACATCAGTACCCTGGTTCTCTTCATAATTTCTTTTAGGACTTTCATCCTTAACTTTTGCTATAGACTCTCCAGTATTATTATTCTCCTTACTATTAATCTTATCTTTTTCACAAGAAGTTAAGAGAATAGAGCTCCCTAAAAATAAACCTATTACTATTACTACAAAAATTTTTTTCATTTTAATTCCTCTTTTCTGCAAATAACTTTCAAGTAAATATTATACATCTAGAACAATGTAATAAATCTTAAAATAAGCTTAAACTTATATTTACACATATTGAAAATATTCCTTGCAAAAAATTGAAAATTCAACTCATTTAATCTTAAAACAGTAAAAATAATTGAATTTTATTTTATCTTATAGCTAACATCCTCTTCATCCTAGTGAATTAAGGATAATATATCCTTCAGGTTAATTCATCTACCATTTACATGAGGGAAATAAAATCACCTAAATTAACGATTCTTCTATAATGAAATATTATAGTGACACAATCTATGTAATGCTCTTGTGCTCATTACATATTTTATTAAATCTTCTAAATTTGTTTCGTTATTATCTACCATTATTACTCCATCAAACTCAAGACCTTTTGCAAAATAACTTGGTATCAACACAGTTCCACCAATATAAATCATATCCTCATGATCTAAAACTTTAACAGCTAATGTTTCTTTAATTGGCGTTGCTATTTTGTCCATAATATTTTTATTTCTACAGATTATAGCTATACTTTCAAGCCCGTCTTCCTTCATATCCTCCACCATGTTTTTTATACTTAAAATCAGCTCTTTCATATTATCAAAGTTTTCTTTATGAACTTTTTCTCCATTTCTAACAAGAGGAACTATATCACTATTATTTATAAATTTATTAGCATATTCCATTATTTCTCTTGTTGATCTATAACTCTTATTCAATGAGAAAAAGTTTATATCATTCTCTTCAAAGATAGAATCTAAATTCATCATAGGTGCAATTTGTTCTTTTTTTATAAGTCTTTGATTAACATCACCTACTATAGTAAATGAATTGCATGATGTTAACCCCTTTATTACAAGAAACTGTAGTGGTGAATAATCTTGAGCCTCATCTATAACTATATGTTTTAATTCTTCTTTAACTTTTATACCTTGCAACTTAATTTTCAAATATATAATGGCTGCTAAATCATCGTTTAAAATAGGTTTGTTGTTATTAAATTCATTGTAAATATTCTCTATTGATTTTCCTTCTAAATATACTAATGAAGTTTTAGCTTCTAATACTTTTCTTACAAGTTCTCTTATTTCTAATTTTCTTGAAAATTCCAAGTTATTTTCTTCTACAGCTAACTGTTTAGAGTCCATAGATTCTTTTTTATCTCTATATTTTTTCTCAATAACTCTAAATTCATCATCTCTTTTATATTTTATTTTATTATATAATATTCTTTTTACTTTTGCTCCTCGTCTAAATAATGGCATAGATTTATATTCAATATTAATTAATTTTTCTATTTCTTCTTTTGAAATTAAAATTTCTCCATTAAACATAAGATTTTCTACATTAAAATACTCTTTTTCCATTTCATCTATCAATTTATTTAATTCCTCAGTAAAATCACTTGATCCCTTATACTTAATTTCTTTTATAGCTTTATCATTTCCATTCAGAACACTTTCGATTTCATAATTAAATGGAACTATATTTAAATTGGAGTCTACATATTCCATAGCAAAATCTCTAAATGTTTTTTGCTTTACTCCGCCACTTTCTCCTAGGCTAGGCAAAACACTTGAGATATACTCCATAAAAATTGAATTTGGTCCTAAAATAAGAAGTTTATCCTCTAATTGCTTTCTATAATTATAAAGTAAATATGCAACTCTATGAAGAGCTATTGTAGTTTTTCCACTTCCTGCTACTCCATTAACTACAGTTGTTGAAAATCTTGGTTGTCTTATTATTTCATCTTGCTCTTTTTGTATTGTCATTACTATATCTTTTAATTTATCATTAGCATTATTACCTAGAACCATTTGTAAAATTTCATCTTTAACATCTATAGCAGAGTCAAACATTCCTGAAAGCTCACCTTTTTTTATAATATATTGTCTTCTTCCATTTAAATCAACTTCTATTTTTCCATTAGGAACCTCATAAGAGTGATCCCCTAAAGTTCCAGCATAAAACAAAGAAGAAACTGGCGCTCTCCAGTCTACTATAAGAGGCTCAGAGTAGCCATCTGGAGTTACTCCAAATCTACCAATATAATATTTATCTGTATCTTTAAACTCCTTATCTTCAAAAGTTATACTTCCAAAATAAGGTGAGTATTTTAATATATTAAGCTCTCTCAGCTTTTTATCTGCTTTTCTAAAAGCTTCTTCTTGTACATATCTTTCATGGTCAAAATATTCAATTACTGCATCTTCATCATCCCTATACTCTTCTATAAACTTTTTTCTATAGTTTACAATTTCATTAGTTATGGATTTTCTATATGATATAGAATTCAATATTTCTTCATTTATTATATTAATTGTATCTTTAAGCTTTAACTTTTCTAAATGTAAATCATACTCTCTACTCTTATTTTCCATACATAAAACATTCCTTTCTCATTAAGTGATTATTTCAACATTAATAAATAGACTTATACTAATGCATGTTGAATAAACTAATTCCACTTATATTATAATTTTCTTATGTTAAATTGAATTACTCATAATTATATCATCTATCATATAAAATTCTTTCTTTGAAATTATCATTATAATACATTTAAACTTTTTTTCCTATTGTTTTTATTTATTTTCTATTTATTAAGCCTAAAAAAGCGATTTGAATTTTTTCCATAAAGTGCTATAATATTATCATATCATATATAAAACTTAAATATTAGCTCATCTAACACACCATATGAATGAAGATTCTTTCTTTAAGAATACTTTGTTTATCTTTAATTTTATTGTTACAAAATTAAAAAATGGTTTGTAACTCTATTACAAACCATTTTATTATTATTCTTCTAATTTATCTAATTCCATTGTGTCATCATTATTAAGATGTTGCTCTTTATCATCTAAATCTATAGATGTTTTTTCTTCTTTGTTTTCTAAGTCTATATTTTTTTCTTCTTTAGAATCGTTTTTTTCACATTTTTCTTTAACTTTTTTAGGTGGTACAAGCTCGGGTTTTCTATTTCTTATCATATCCATGAACTCTTCACCTAATAATGTTTCTTTTTCTATAAGTTTTTGTGATATTTCTATTAATAGATCCTTATTATCAGCTAAAAGCTTTATTGCATTTTCATGACAAGTTTTTATAATTGATAAAGTCTCATCATCTATTATAGTAGCTGTTTCTGCACTACAGTTCATTATAGCTCTTCCATCTAAATATTTATTCCTAACAGATTCTAATGCCATCATATCAAATTTATCACTCATACCATAAATAGTTATCATACTTCTTGCACTTTGTGTAGCTCTTTCGATATCATTTGAAGCACCTGTAGATATTGATTTAAACTCAACCTCTTCAGCAGCTCTACCTCCAAGCATAACTATAATTTGATCTAGCATTTCTTCTTTAGATACTAAATATTTATCTTCTTCTGGAAGCTGAAGAGTATATCCTAATGCTCCCATAGTTCTTGGAACTATAGTTATCTTGTGAACTGGATCTGCATTCTTTAAAAGCGCTGCTGTTAATGCATGCCCCACCTCATGAAATGCAACTATTCTTTTTTCCTTTGAAGACATTATTCTATCTTTCTTTTCTTTACCAGCTATTATAACTTCTACAGCTTCTTCTAAATCCTCTTGGATTACAACTTTTCTTTTATGCTTCACAGCACTTAAAGCAGCTTCATTAACTATATTTGCAAGATCAGCTCCAACTGCTCCTGGAGTTGATTTAGCTAGAGAATTTAAATCTACATCATCTGAAAGTTTAACTTCTTTAGCATGAACCTTAAGTATAGCTTCTCTTCCAGCTAAATCTGGTCTATCAACTATTACTCTTCTATCAAAACGTCCTGGCCTTAATAAAGCCTTATCCAAAATTTCTGGTCTATTAGTTGCAGCTAATATTACAACTCCCTTAGATGAATCAAATCCATCCATTTCTGCCAACAACTGATTTAATGTTTGTTCTCTTTCATCATTACTTTGAAGTTGACCATCTCTGCTTTTACCTATTGCATCAATTTCATCTATGAATATTATGCAAGGAGCTTTTTCTTCTGCTTGCCTAAATAAATCTCTAACTCTTGCTGCTCCCATTCCAACAAACATCTCAACAAAATTTGACCCTGACATTGAAAAGAAAGGAACCTTTGCCTCACCAGCCACGGCTTTTGCAAGAAGGGTTTTACCTGTTCCTGGTGGTCCTACAAGTAATGCTCCCTTAGGTAATTTTGCACCTATATCAGAATATCTTTGTGGGTTATGAAGAAAGTCTACAATTTCAACTAATGATTCTTTGGCTTCCTCTTGACCAGCTACATCTTTAAATGTTTTTCCAGTCTTACTTTCAGCATATAGTTTTCCAACATTTTTGCCAAAAGACATAACTCCTCCACCCATTTTTTTATCCAATCTTCCAAAAATCAATCTTCCTAAAAGCATAAATATAAATAATGGTCCTATCCAATATAACAATATACTTAAAAGGGGATCATTATTAGGCACATCTGCATTAAACTTAATGTTAGACTCCCTAAGAGTTTTTATTATTTCAGGATCTTTAACATTTCCTGTATAAAGTTCTTTACCTGCATAAGATGAATCTTTTTCGGGAGTTATAACTATCTTGTCTCTTTGGAAATTCACCTCTTTAATTTGTTTTTGCTGTACTAAATCTAAGAACTCACTGTAACTTATTTGCTGCGTACTATAATTAGTTAGAAAATAATTTACACTAAGTACTACAAATAATACTGCTACTAAATAAAACATCCTATACTTAAACTTTTTATCATCTTTATTAAACATAAATTTTACTTACCCTTATGGGGTTAGCTCCTTTCTTTAAGAAGAAAATCTTTAAAGACTTATATAATCTCTAAAGATTTTCTTAAATTAATTATTTTGCTAATTCATATATAGCATTTCCATATATCTTAGCATTTAATATCAAATCTTCAACCTTTATAAACTCATTTGGTTGGTGAATTACATCTGGCTCTCCTGGGAAGGTTGGTCCAAATGCAACTATATTAGGCATTTCTTTAGCATAAGTTCCTCCACCAATTGCCAAAAGAGTTGCTTCTTTACCAGTTTGCTCTGTATAAACTTTTTGTAATTTCACTATAAGTTCATGATCTTTTGAGAAGTATAGAGGATCTTGTTGTTGGATATCTCCTACAGTACCATCAATTTCTTTAGCTTTCTTTTCTAAATTGCTAATTACATCATTCTTATCTAAAGTTACTGGATATCTTATATCAACTCTAACCTTAGCTTCTGTTTCAGTTATATTAATTATACCAACATTAAATGATAATTTTCCTGATGGCTTATCTTCAAATCCAACTCCAAAACTTTCTCCATTCACTTCAAGTCCTATAGATTTATCTAGGAAAGAGAATAATTCTCCCATATCTCCACCTACATTTAAGTAATTTAAGAACTTTACTAATTCCATTATAGCATTATGTCCTATTTCTGGAGTTGAACCATGAGCTGATGTTCCAAATCCTTTAACTTTAATTCCTTCATCAACTTTTTCTATCTCAACTTTAGTCTCTGCTGTTTTAAATGAATTTAATTTTTCTTCTACTGCTGAAAATTCCATTCCCTCTATTAATGCTTCACAGTAATCTGGAACTATATTAACCCTATCTCCAGCTTTAACATATTTTACCTTTATATTGCTATTTGCATTTAATTTTTTATCTAAAGTAAATCTAACGATTCCCTTTTCAGCAAATATTATTGGATATTCAGCATCTGGAGTAAAACCTAATACTGGTGGTTTTTCATGTTTTAAATAGTATTCTATATCTGGTCCGCCTGTTTCTTCGCTAGTTCCAAATATAATTCTTACTCTTCTTGACATTTTTAAGCCTAAATCTTTTATTGCTTTTAATCCATATAATGCAGCTATTATAGGTCCCTTATCATCAGCTGTTCCTCTTCCATATAACTTTCCATCATGTATTTCAGCTGCATATGGATCATACATCCATCCTTCACCTTCTGGAACTAAGTCTAGATGTCCTAATACTGCAATGTAATCTTCCCCTTCACCATACTCAGCATATCCAACATACCCATCTAAATTTTTTGTTTTAAACCCTAAGTCTTCTGATAATTTTAGAGCATATAAAAGAGCTTTATTTATCTCTTCCCCACAAGGCATATTTTCCTTTGGTTCACCCTCAACACTTTTGATTTTTAAAATTTCTTGTGTAGAGCCTATTATCTCTTCTCTTAGTTCTTCAATTTTTTTAGTTAACATAAATTTTTCCCCCTTATTTTTAAAAAAGTCCTATTCTATTAAATGGATAAACCCTTACAAAGGCTTTTCCCTTAATATCATTTTTGTCTATGAAGGGATCTTTCCATCTCCTTGAATCATATGAATTTGATCTGTTATCCCCTAAAAAGAAATACTTTCCTTCTGGAACTTTAAACTCCCCTGCTAGATTGCTTTCATTTTTTACATAAGGTTCATTAAGCTCCTCACCATTTATAAATACTTTCCCCTGATTATCTATCTTAACAGTGTCTCCTGGTAGCCCTATAACCCTTTTAATTAAAAGTTCTTCTTTGCCACCTTCTTTGAAGTTAAACACAATTATATCTTGCCTTTTTATTTTATCATAGTTATAGATTCTTTTTACAAATAAATGATCTCCATTAGTTAAGGCTGGGTACATTGATTCAGATGGTATATAAACCTTAAATATCAAGAATTTATGAATAATTACAGCTACAAATAATGCAACAGCTATTGGAATTACCCAATCCTTAAAAAATCTAAGGGAATCCGAACCACCTTTACCGTTAATCTCATTAGTCATTAGTCCACATTCCTTCCATTAATTTTACTTAACTCTTTTTTGACAATATTATATTTATTTTAAAAATAATGCTTATTTATTTTAAACCCTAAGTTATGTGATAACTAGTTGTACTAATACTCTCATATTCCCAAAAGTTGAATGCATACATGTTCTTAGTTCTTCAACTCTTTTATTTAAAACAATTTTTTATTATTTTAAAAAAGTCCTATTCTATTAAATGGATAAACCCTTACAAAAGCTTTTCCCTTGATTTCATTTTTTTCTATGAAAGGATCCTTCCAGAACCTTGAATCTTTTGAATTTGATCTGTTATCTCCTAAAAAGAAATATCTTCCCTCTGGAACTTTAAATTCACCTGATAAATTACTTTGATTTTTTATATAAGGTTCATTAAGCTCCTCACCATTTACAAATACTTTTCCTTGGTTGTCTATTTTCACAGTGTCTCCTGGTAGCCCTATAACCCTTTTAATTAAAAGTTCGTCTTTACCATCTTCTTTAAAGTTAAACACAATTATATCTTGCCTTTTTATTTTATCGTAGTTATAAACTTTTTTTACAAACAAATGATCTCCCTTAGTTAAGGTTGGGTACATAGATTCAGATGGTATATAAACCTTAAATATCAAGAATTTATGAATAATTACAGCTATAAGCAATGCAACAGCTATTGGAATTACCCAATCCTTAAAAAAGCTAAGAGAAGTCGAAGTATCCTCCCCTTTAATTTCATTATTCATTAGCCCACATCCCATCCATTAATCTAGCTAATTCTTCTTTTCTTTTCTTTGTTTCTTCTTCATCAATATTATATTTATTATCTATTTCAATTATAACACTGCCTTCTTTTAAATCACCATTTATGATATTTTTTTTTAAATTAATTATATTCCCAAGCTCATCTTCACACACAACAAATTGAGATTCTATTCTGTCAATTATAAATTTACTCATATTAAAACCTACCTTAAAAGATTCATTAATACCTATAAAACGTCAACATATTTTATAGTATATCATACTCTAATACTATGCTCAATTCATATAATAAATCTACTTTTCAAAGTTTTTTATTTAAATTAATTTTTATTATTTATTTTTACAGATTTATTAAAAGTTTTAGCATTTTGTATCACCATATATAGAAATTATAAATATTTTTATCCTAAGTTTCAATAAGTTTCAACAGTTTTTTTAATTCTACCTATATATAACAAATTATTTTTTATAACACTAAAAGATATATGCTGTGTATTTTATGGTGTTAACCCATAAAATATCAACATATATCTTTCAATAAATTACCTTTTCACCACATTACTCATCTCTTTGTGCTTCATTATCTATAGTCATTAAATTATTATCTTTTATAATATCAACTAAAAGTTTACCATAGGTTTTATTTCCAAATTCATCCTCAACAGTGCTATATCCAGCCTTTTGTAATGCTGTTGCCTGTTCTATATAATGACCTGATGTAAAAAGCCCTGCTTTTTGGTATCTTTCATTGATACTCAAAAATTTTCCATGATCTTTAAAAGAATCTATTCTATTATCATATTGCCTAAAATCATCTTTAATAGTTTTGTCATTGTATTCTTTTGTATACATATTAATTTTTTTGCCCGTCCAGCTTTTATCTGCTTTTATTCCAAAATAATTATTTGCCTTTGTTGTTAACTCAGATTTCCCCCAACCTGTCTCTAATATTGCCTGGGCAATAGTTATGGATGGTAAAATTTTATATGTTTTATATGTCTCAATTGCTCCTACCTTAATCTCATTTACAAATTCCTTATGAGTATCTCCAGTTGTTGTATATGTCTTAGAAATTTGACTTATAAACTTCTTGGTTTGTTCTTTTTCCTTATCTTTAAATTGTAAGTTGTCCATAATCTCATCCAATGACAACAATTTAGATTCACTATTTTCAATTTCTATGAATTTTTTGCTCATATTTTTAACATCTGATTCAGATACTGATGATAAATCTCCTTTATTTTGTGTAGCTATAACCGCTGCTACCTCTTGCCAATTTATTTGATTAAATGGTTCACTAATTTCATCTGTAATATTAATAAACATACCTTTTTCCAAATTTTTAACTACTACTTCTTTTTTGTTTTTCACTACAATTCCAATCCCTATTGTTACTAAAAATATAAACAGTATGAAAAATAGTATTCTCTTTAATATTTTTCTTTTTCTATCCCTATATCTATCTCTATTAAAATTTATGTACGGTTCCATGTAATCCTCCACTTATACAAATATCCCTTATATTAGGACAATTTAATCTATTATTTATTTACCTTAATAATATAATTATACAAAATATAATGTTATATGTAACCCCTAAAATACTTGAATTATATCCTTAATTTCCTTTATGGTTCTCAGCATATATAAATGCATCCTCATTTAAGATTTTAATCCAAGACCAACCACACCTACTTTTCCTTTTGAATTTTTTGACGCCTCGTAACATCCTCCCATTTCTAAAGCTGATACATTGTTATTTCATTGTTTATTATAAGCTTAGGGTATCTATACATATCTCCTATATAGTTGAGCATATATGTAGTTATTTTGTCTGATATAATAGATTCATATTCTAACTTAACATTATCAATGACTATATTTTGTTTTATTTTACATTTATCTGTAAACTTTTTAAGTTTGTTTTTATAATAACTTTCTTCAAATAGTATCATATATTTGTCTCCTTTATATTTCATTATACATAAATCTCTTAACAATATTGTTAAAATTTATGAAGATTTTCTTAAAATTTCTTAAAAAAACATTAAGTTATATATTAAGTTATTGTTTTCATGAATTTAAGTTGATATTATAATATTTGTTACTAATGAAAACTAATGTTATAAGTATTGTTGAATAATATTGAAACTTACACTAATGTAATGTGTATTATGTAAAAATGTAAGATAATTAAATGTATTTAATCTTAAATATTTTGTATAATTAGGTTAATAAATAAAATACTCATATAAATTAAAAAATATTTAAGAATTAAGTAATACTTATTAAACGATCTTTATCATCAGTATTACTTTTTACATTTTAATTATACATTAAGGCACATTCAAAAAAATAACAAGTCAGTATTCTAGTCTATTTTGTCTTGTTATTTTCTTTCATGTGCCTAATCTAATGGCTATGCCCCTAAAATTGACTCATATAGCATTTAGATTGAAGATTCGTTCTATAACGTTATATACTACTTATAACATTAAAACAATATACTCGTGGGAGGTTTACACAACTATGGATAATAACTCTAACTTATATAAGATAACCTCATATATAGGAAACTTTTTTAAAAATGGATTTAATTCTATTTCTAGAGATAAACTATTTAAATACACATTCATAGCAATTTTTCTTAAAACTATAATTTTTCTTTTATTAATATCTGATGATAATGCAGTGTCAGTTAATTTTAAATCGGTATTATATTCAATGCCACCTATACTGGTTTACTTTTGCTTCATAGCATTAATATTATCATTCTCTTATCTTTTCAAAAATAAATGGCATTGTTGGAGCTTTTTATTTTTAGATATGCTGGTTACATTAATTTATATAGGAGATATATGGTACTACAGAGGTAATAGATCCTTTTTAAATTATCATATGTTTGGATATACCTCTAACCTTGATAATTTAGGGGATAGTATTTTTGCCATGTTTAGACCTATAGACCTTATATTTATTGTAGATATAATACTTTTATTTATATTAATAATTAAAAATAAAAAAGACTATAGAAACTTCAAGATAAGTATGAAAAACTTTCTATTGTTATTTTTAATTCCTATAGTCTATTTAACTTATTGTCATTATAAAGTAGACAAGTTTAGAAGATCTTATGAAAATCAATATATCTTTTACAAAACATGGGCTCAAAATCAAACTATGACTAACTTGACCCCTATAGGGTACCATCTTTTTGATATTTACGACTTTTATAAGGAAAATAAGCCTTATACTTTAACTTCTGATGAAAAAAATGAAGCAATTAATTGGTTTAAAAACAAAAATGAAGACCTACCCGATAATGAATACAAGGATATGTTTAAAGGAAAAAATTTGGTGATTCTTCAAGTTGAATCTTTAGAGAATTTTGTTATAGGAAATACAATTAATGGTCAAGAAATAACTCCTAATTTAAATAAAATTTTAAATAATAGTTTTTATTTTAATAATTTTCATGAGCAGACTTTTAATGGGACAACCTCAGATGCTGAACTTATTACTAACACTTCAGTATTCCCTGTTAGAAGTGGTGGTACATTTTTTAGATTCCCAACTAACTCTTATACTAATTCTTTACCAAATATAATGAGAGAAATGGGATATAGTACTTTGGCTTCTCATCCTGACAAAGGATCTTATTGGAATTGGCTTCAGTCTTTAAAATCAATTGGTTATGATAAATGCTTAGATTCTGCATCCTTTGAGCAAGATGATATCATTGGTCTTGGATTAAGTGATGAAAGCTTTTTGAAACAATTAGCTGACACAATAGAAACACAACCTAAGCCATTTTTAAGTTATTCAATAACTTTAACAAGTCATACACCATTTGGACTGCCTGAAGATTTAAAAACTTTAGATTTAGAACCTGAACTTAAAGATCACATTTTAGGAAAATATTTTGATTCTATTCGATATACTGATAAACAAATAGGTAATTTTTTGGATACATTAGACTCTAAGGGTTTATTAGATAATACAGTTGTTGTTATTTATGGTGATCATGAAGGTCCCAATAAATTCTTTGGAGATGAAATTAAAAACATAAAAAATGGTGAACCATGGTTTCAAAATAATGATAGAAAAGTTCCTCTTATAATGTTTTCTAAAGGTATGGAAGGTAAAACATTTAATACTATAGGAGGTCAGTGTGATACATTGCCAACTATTTCTTATTTATTTGGCGCTGATAAACCTGAATCTAATTATTACTTTGGTAGAAACCTTTTAAATACAAATAAAGACTTTACAGTTTTATCAGATAGATCAATCAGAAGCAACAATATGTCTGAAGAAGAGAAATCTGACATGCTTAAATCAATTGATTTAAGTGATAAACTTATAAGAGCTAATTTTTTTGATGGAGGAAAGTAACTATGAATAAAAAAATTATTCTTGCAATATCTTTTATAACTATTCTACTTTTAGTTCCTATATTTTCTATAGAGGGAATGATCCCTTGGATAATATTCCTTATATTTTCTAGAAGAATCATTAAAGTTATAAAATCTGAAGAATTAATGAAAGATATTCTACCTAAATGTATAGGCTATACTGTAATCTGTATATGTCTAGGACTAGGATTCAACTTATTAATTCAAGAGGGAACTCAATTAATCATTAGTAAGTTACTTTAAAATATGTACAAGCCAAAATAAATTTTTTATATATAGAAAATAAGAACTATAGCTATGTATCCTTATGATTTTTAAGGATATATTGTCTTAGTTCTTTTTATTTATGAAAATTAATTATATTTAACCTTAAATGCCTTAATTTTTTCATTTTATAATTATTTATTTTAGTGATAAATTTAAATTACATTACTATAGATGACTAATCATGAAGGGGGATTCAACAATGGTGGAAAAAAGACTTACTCCAAATGAAGCTCTAGAAAAAGTAAAGATTGAAGGAAGAGGTCACTTAAAGATTTTTATAGGCTATGCTCCTGGAGTTGGAAAAACTTATTCTATGCTTAATGAAGCAAATAGAATGCTAAGTAAAAATGAAGATGTAATACTTGGTTTTTTAGAAACTCATGGTAGACGTGAAACAGAAGAACAGATTAAAAAGTTAATTATATTACCTAGAAAAAAACTGAACTATAACGGTAAAATTTTAGAGGATTTTAATCTAGAAGAAGCACTAAAATTACATCCTCATACCATTCTTGTAGATGAACTTCCTCATACTAATGTACCTGGTTGTAAAAACAAAAAAAGATATGAAGATATAGAAGAACTTTTAAATGCTGGAATTAATGTTGTTACCACTTTAAATATTCAACATTTAGAAAGTCTTAATGATGTTGTTGAAAAAATAACTGGTGTTAAAATTCGTGAAACTGTACCTGATAGAATAATAGAAAGTGCCGATGAAGTTGAGGTTATAGATATAAGCCCTGATGCTCTTAGAACTAGACTTACTCAAGGAGATGTATATAAGCCTGATGTAGCTATTAGAGCACTAAGGAATTTCTTTAGAAAAGGTAACTTAAATGCCTTAAGAGAACTTACCCTTCGCCAAACTGCAGAAGAAGTAGATGTAGATTTAGAAGAGTATAAGAAAAAGCATGGCATAACGGAAACATGGCATACTTGTGAAAGAATTATGGTATGTATAAGTGCCAATCCTTCTTGTAAAAAGTTAATACGTCAAGGTGCTAGAAGAGCTAAAACCTATAAGTGTCGTTGGTTTGTTGTATATGTTCAATGTACGCACTTTATGGCCCCTCAGATTGATCCTGAAAGTCTTAAAATGCTAAATGAAAACATTCAACTTGCTAGGACATTAGGTGCGGAAATAATAAAGCTAACAGGTAAAAGTGTATCAAATGAATTAGTTAACTTTGCCGCTTCTAAATATATAACTCAAATTATTATAGGACATCCTAATAGAAGTAGACTTCAAATTATTATAAGAGGTTCTACTGTATATAAACTTCTTAAACAAGTTAGTGAAGCTGAAATTCATATAATACCTCAATAAAGAGGATACCTTTTCTAAGGTTTAAATTATTAGAAAAGGTATCCTCTTTATAATATATACATGTACTAATTAGTTTTAACAAAAAACAAAACTGTCCCTTATTTAAGGGTGGCAGTATTGTTTTTAATATAGAACGCTTCCTTCAGATTGTGTTCTTTCCACCATCTGAAGAAGGTTAGATGAATTATCTAGAGGCATAGCAACTGTTATCCCTCACCTTGTAAGAGGATGGGTGTGTTACAGGTGGTAGCCATCAGATAATTTTTTATATTAGATTTAGTGCTTTTGCTATTTGTATATTTAATTTAACTACATTTACCCTTGTTTGTCCTAAAATACCTAACTGCTTATTTTCAGTAGCATTGTCTATATACTCATAAAGTGTTTCCTTTGAAATCCCTGTTGAATTACTTACTCTACCAACTTGAACCTCTGCACTTTTTACTGATATATGTGGATCTAAGCCTGAACCACTTGAAGTTATTAGATCCTCTGGTATTTGATCCCTAGTTAAACTTGTATTTTCCTTTAATATTTCCTTTATTGTTACTTCTCTTCTTTCTTTCAACTCATCATTTGAAAGTGCTAGATTTTGTGAACCTGATGCTACAGTTGAAGGATCTATTTCTTCACCTTCTTTAGAAGTATTATAATTTACAGAAGATATTCTTCCTTTAAAAAATTTATCTGAAGTAAAATCTTGTCCTATAAATGTTGATGCTACTTCCTTTCCATCTACTTTTATAAAACTTCCATTAGCTTTATTTGCAAATAAACTTTGTCCAAGTGCTGTAACTATTAAAGGATATATAATCCCACATATAATCAATAGCAATACTGATAATTTTAAACATTGCATAAATTTCTTCATTTTATATCACCTCTAAATATTTAACACATTTAATAATGGATATACTATCAAATCAATAATTTTTATTCCTATAAACGGTACAATAACTCCTCCTAATCCATAAACCAAAAGATTTTTTCTTAAAAGTCTTTCTGCTTTCATTGGTACATACTTTACACCTTTCATCGCTAAAGGTATTAAAGATGGTATAATAACGGCATTAAATATTAAAGCAGATATTATTGCACTATTAGGTGTTGATAGTTTCATTACATTTAAAATTTGCATACTTGGAATAGCTGCTGCAAAAATAGCTGGTATTATAGCAAAATATTTTGCTATATCATTAGCTATACTAAAGGTTGTTAAAGCTCCTCTTGTTATTAAAAGCTGTTTGCCAATTTCTACAACTTCTAATATTTTAGTTGGATCTGAATCTAGATCCACCATATTTGCAGCTTCCTTTGCTGAAACAGTTCCACTATTCATAGCTATTCCCACATCTGCTTGTGCTAAAGCAGGAGCATCATTTGTTCCATCACCTGTCATGGCAACAATTTTTCCTTCTCCTTGCTCTTTTTTAATTACATCTATCTTGTCTTCTGGTTTACATTCTGCTATAAAATCATCTACACCAGCTTCTCTTGCAATTGTTTGTGCCGTAAGTGGATTATCTCCTGTGCACATAATTGTTTTTATCCCCATTTCTCTTAGCCTTTGAAATCTCTCAACAAGACCTGGCTTTACAGTGTCCTTTAAATAGATAACTCCATAAATTTCATTATTTACTGCCACTACTAAAGGAGTTCCTCCAAGTTTTGATATTTCATCAACCTTTTCATCTAAATCTTTTGGTACTGTTCCACCTTGCTCTATTACAAAACTTTTTATAGCCTGTGCAGCACCTTTTCTTATTTTTGTTCCATTTGGTAAATTTAAACCACTCATTTTAGTCTGAGCTGTAAATTCTATAAATTCACTATCTACAAATTCATTTATATCAATCTTTAAATCTCTTTTTTCACAAAGATCAACAACTGATCTTCCTTCTGGAGTTTCATCTTTTAAAGAAGATATTAAAGCATATTTACTTGCCTCTTCTTTTGAATGATTGTTAACTTCGTAAAACTCATATGCCATTCTATTACCAAAAGTTATAGTTCCTGTTTTGTCTAATATCATTGTATCCACATCACCGCAAGATTCTACTGCTTTACCAGACATAGCTATAACATTGAATCTTGTTACTCTGTCCATTCCTGCAATACCTATTGCTGAAAGAAGCCCACCAATAGTTGTTGGTATTAAACATACAAGTAATGCTACAAGAGTTGGTACTGATATTTCTACTTTTAAATATAGCGCTATAGGATATAAAGTTGCTATGACTATTACAAATATTATTGTTAAGCTTACTAGTAATGTACTTAATGCCATTTCATTAGGTGTTTTTTGTCTTTTGGCACCCTCAACTAAAGTTATCATTTTATCTAAAAACGATTCCCCTGGAACAGCTGTAATTTTAACTTTTAAATAGTCACTTACAACCCTTGTTCCTCCTGTAACTGAACTAAAGTCTCCACCTGCTTCTTTCATAACAGGAGCTGATTCTCCAGTTATTGCAGATTCATCAACTGATGCTAACCCTTCTATTACTTCACCATCATTGGGTATTATATCTCCAACTTCTATAAGAACTATATCGCCTTTTCTAACTTCACTAGAACTTACAATAACTATTTCCCCACCATCAGTTAATAGCTTAGCTTTTGTATCTTTTCTTGTTTTCTTCATACTATCAGCTTGAGCCTTACCTCTTCCTTCTGCAACTGATTCAGCAAAGTTACTAAATAGTACTGTTAAAAATAATATTATTGATACTGCAATGTTATATGCCCTTGATGCATCATTAACTTTTGAAAAAGCTTCTGGAAAGAAACTTAGTATAACTGTTAAAATCATACCCATTTCAACTATAAACATTACTGGATTTTTCACCATATATTTAGGATTTAACTTTTTAAAGGCTCCTTTTACTGATGAATTTAATATATCTTTAGTTATGAATTTTGATGATTCTTTCTTTTTCATAATTCTATCCTCCCTTCTATAACCCCATTGTCAAATGTTCCGCTATTGGTCCTAAGGCTAATGCTGGTAAGAAAGTTAATGCTCCTACTATTAAGATTGTTGCTACAAGTATAACTCCAAAAGTTCCATTATCAGTTTTAAGCGTACCATCGCTTTCTGGAACTAATTTTTTGTTTGCCATTGAAGCAGCTACCGCTATAAGAATTATCATTGATAAGTATCTTCCAAGGAACATAACTAATCCTGTCAATAGATTCCAAAACACTGTATTATCTGCTAGTCCTTCAAATCCTGATCCATTATTAGCCGCACTGGATGCAAATTGATATATGACCTGAGATATTCCATGATAAGAACCATTTGTTATTGCTGATGTTCCAGCTTGTACATTTAATGCTATAGCAGATGGTATTAAAATTATTATAGGATGTATTAATATAGCTAATGATAATAATTTTATTTCCTTAACCTCTATCTTTTTACCTAAGAACTCTGGTGTCCTTCCAACCATTAAACCACATAAAAATACAGCTATAATTGAATACATAATTGAATTCATAAAGCCTACACCTTTTCCACCAAAAACAGTATTTAGCATCATATTGCCCATGGCAACCATTCCACCTAAAGGTGTTAGTGAGTCATGCATATTATTTACTGATCCTGTAGTAAATGCTGTGGTTACAGTTGTAAATAAACTTGAATCCACTATTCCAAATCTTAATTCTTTTCCTTCCATATTTCCTGATATTCCAAATGAACTTTCACTATGATAACAAATTGCTAGTCCTACTATAAATAATGCTAATAATGAAATAAATATTGTCCATCCTTGTTTCTTATTCTTAGTTGCTAACCCAAATGCATAAATCATAGCTCCTGGTATAGCCATCATAGATAACATTTCAATAGCATTAGTTAAAGGTGTGGGGTTTTCAAATGGATGTGATGAATTGGCTCCAAAGAAACCACCACCATTTGTTCCTAAATGTTTTATAGATTCTAAAGATGCTACTGGTCCTAACGGTATTACTTGCTCCTTATTTTCTATAGTTGTTACAACCTTAGGTCCATTTAAGGTTTGAGGCACACCTTGTGCAATTAATATAACTGATATTACTATACATACTGGAACTAAAAGTCTTAAAACTATTCTTATCATATCTTGAAAGAAATTTCCTACGCCTTTTTTATCTCCAGTTATACACCTCATAAAAGATCCTGCTACGGCAAATCCTGTTGCAGCAGATGTAAACATTAAAAAAGTTATAACTGTCATTTGTGATAAATATGATAAACTGGTTTCACCTGCATAATCTTGAAGATTAGTATTGGTCATAAAACTAATTACTGTGTTTATTGATAAATCGCTAGACATTGCTCCTGCCCCATTTGAATTTAACAACAATCCACCTTGTAATTTTAATATAATAAAGCCAATAACCATCATTATTATGTTACTGCCTAATATACATAGTCCATAAATTTTCCACGACATATTCTTATCACTTTGAATTCCTAAAAATTTATAAATTGGATTTTCTAACTTATCAAAAAACTTGTCCATTTTAGATTCTTTAAAAACCATTATTTTATATATATATTTACCAAATACTACACTTAAAATAATGAATATAAAGATTATTACTCCCATTTCTAAAAAACTCATTTTTTCCACCTCCTAAATAATAGTATGAGTTAAAATTTTTCTGGGTGTAGTAGTGAATAAAATAAATAACACAAAACCAAGAATACTATAATAACTACAATCACCATTTTTATTACCTCCCTGTCGTGACTATTATGATTATATTCTTCAGTAACAAAAAGTTAAAATTCAACTATTTATATCTAATTATTTAAACTAGCTCATTTAAGTTCAAATAATTAAAATGCATTAGATTTCCTCATGCAATCTAATAGTTTTGTTGATTATTTTAATGGTACGAAGTTGACTTATTAAATTATTAGAGGAAATATTTAAATAATTTTTTGTAAACATTTTCTTTTCATTTCATTTACTTAATTCTAATTATTTTCTTATTTTTCAATGTATCTTCTCTTTTATAAAACAAAAAAATACAAATAAAAAAAGACACTTAAAAAGTGCCTTTTTTATTTGTATTTTTATAAGCTTATATTAAGCTAATGCTATTACTTCTATTTCAATCTTCACATCTTTTGGCAATCTAGCTACTTCTACACAACTTCTTGATGGATATGGTTGAGTAAAGAACTCAGCATAAACTTCATTTATATTTGCAAAATCATTCATGTCTTTTATAAATACTGTAGTTTTAACTACTTTATCTATAGTTGTTCCTGCAGCTTCTAATATAGCTTTAATATTATTTAATGATTGTCTAGTTTGCTCTTTCACATCACTTGATACATTTCCTGTAGCAGGATCTACTGGAATTTGTCCTGAAGTGTAAACTAGTTCTCCTATTTTTATACCTTGAGAATATGGTCCTATTGCTCCTGGAGCCTTGTCTGTTGATATTACTATTTTTTCCATTTAGGTACCCCCTGTATTATGTATTATTTTATGTTTCTATAATAATTATAATACTTTATAATTAACGATTACAATAATAATCTAACTTAATTTATAAAGTATTACATATTTTATTATTTTTCATAACTTTTATCATAAATTCAGTGTATTTTTAGCAAATTCTTATTGTCTCAATAAGAATTTATAAGTTTAAAGTCTATTATGTGTATTAAAAATATGTTTATACAAATATTTATTACAATTTTTAACACAAATTCAAATGAAGGTTGAAAATATCTCGGTTTTGAATTAAACTTAATTAGTGATATTTTTTATAAAGGTGATACGGAATGAATTTATCAACTAATTCTAAAAACACAGCCAGTGAAAAAGTTGAAAAGGAGCTAAAGTCATTGTTTAAAGATTTAAAAAATAATAAAATAAGTTCTAATATTTTGAACAGTTATACAAAAAGTGATTTAGATGAAATTAGAAAGTATTACGGAATACCAGGAGCAAGTTCCTTAAAAAAGGGTGATCTTGTAAATAAAATCGTAGATTTTACTAAAGAAAATATGGAAGATATCTTTTCCAATCATTTAAATGCCGAGGAGTTTAATCTATTAAAGAAAATTACTTTTGATAGTGATAAAACTTACATAATAAGCTATGATGAAATAACTTTATTAAAATCATTGAAAATTCTTGGACTTGCCTTTCCTTGTTTAATAAATAAGGAAAACTCTGTAATTATACCTAGTGATTATTTAGATCAAATTAAAGAACTTATTGGGAATTGTTCAGTAGAAGAAAAGATTATTTCAAGTAATAAGATGATAAAGATTGTTAAAGGTTGTCTTTATCATTACGGAGTTATAAGTATTAATGATATTCATCCAATTGTACTTACTTATTTAAAAGAAGATATTTCAATGGATAACTTTATTAAATTATTGAACTTATATTGTAAAAAATATGATGATATAAGAATTAAAGATAAAATTTTATGTCATAAAGACATATTTAATACTAATTCATTAATCGAAAATCAACAATCAAAAGAAAATCTAGACTACAAACAATTTAGTATAGATGATATTTTATTGTATAGTGATGGAAATACTTTTAATTGGAATCATTATGAAACTCATTTATATACTTACTTAAACTCTATAATGGACGTTAATAGTGAAGAAGTAGCCAAAATAGTTAATAGATGTACTATATGGATTAAAAATAATTTTAACATCCCTACTATCTTAAACTACTTAAATACCTATGTTCATTTTAAAGATGAAGGCCAAATGATACATGTTACTCCTTATATAAAGGATGTTATGAACAACGTATCATTATGGGCATTTAAAGGACATTGCAACAATGATTTATATGGACGCAAACAAACTTCCAATTTGATTACATCAAATAAAATTGGAAGAAATGACCCATGTCCTTGTGGCAGCAACAAAAAATACAAAAAATGCTGTGGCAAATAGAGACGGTTAAGTCTTAAAATCATCATAAAAATAAATAGGGACAGTTAATTATCAAATTGAGTTCAATACTTAATTTAGTGATTAACCGTCCCTATTTATATATGTTAGATATTAAAATGAACTTAATGCCTCTTCTTTTGTTTTAAATATAGATTTTTCTCCTATTAAATCAATAAAGCCCATTCCACGTAAAACTTTCTTAGGTTGCTTATTAATATCTGCTAAAAGCAATCTTACATTATGAGTTTCACATCTTCTATGTAATCTAATCAATGCATCCATTGCTGTAGAATCTATTGCTGTTGCATTCTTCATATCTAATACTAAAACATCATGTGTAGAATTAAGCCCTTTCATTGCATCTATAAATTTCTGAACAACACCAAAGAAAAATGGTCCGTTTATTTCATAAACTAATACATTATCATTCATATTATTTTTATCCGTACTTTTATTAAATTCATTAGAACATTCACTTGTTTCTATATTTGTAGTTTCTGAAATTCTCTTCATAAATAAAAACATTGTTAATACCATTCCTATTTCTATCGCTACAACTAGGTCAAATATAACTGTTAATAGAAAAGTTACTATTAAAATTATTACATCGCTTTTAGGCGCTTTAAAAAGTGAATAAAAAGTTTTCCATTCTCCCATATTATATGAAACTATTATTAATACCCCAGCTAATGTTGTCATAGGTATTAGCTTTGCTAAAGGCATAAACACTATCATAATTAAGAACAGCATTATAGCATGTACTATTCCAGCTATTGGGCTTTTTCCGCCATTCTTTACATTAGCTGCAGTTCTAGCTATTGCACCTGTTGCTGGTATACCACCAAACAAGCCTGATGCTATATTTCCAACGCCTTGAGCTATAAGCTCCATGTTTGAGTCATGCTTACTGCCTATCATTCCATCTGCTACTACAGCTGAAAGTAATGATTCTATTGCTGCTAATATTGCTATTGTAAATGAAGGCTTTATTAAGCTTTGTATTGTTTGTAAATTTATGTTCGGTATTGATGGAGTAGGTATTGCTGCTGATATCTCAGTATATCTACTACCTATTGTATCTACAGGTAATTTAAGCAAATTTACTAATAATGTAGTAATTATTATTGCTATTAAAGAACCTGGTATTGTCTTATTTACTTTAGGCCAAAATATCATTATTATCAACGATATTATTCCTATTGCTAAAGCTGTCAAATTTATTGTACTAATATTTTGTAAATATGAATTTATTTTAGGAATAAACTCGGCTGGAACCTTTTCTATATTTAAGCCTAAGAAATCTTTAATTTGAGTTGATAAAAGTGTTATTGCAATTCCTGCTGTAAATCCAACTGTTACAGGATGAGGAACAAATTTAATTACACTTCCTAGTCTCATTAATCCTAAAAAAATTAGAATTATTCCCGCCATAATAGTTGATATTACTAAGCCTTCAAAACCATAGGTTTCTATAATCCCATATACTATAACAACAAATGCACCTGTAGGTCCACCAATTTGTACCCTACTTCCACCCAAAAATGATATGAGTAATCCTGCTATTATTGCAGTTATAAGTCCTTTTTCTGGAGATACTCCTGAGGATATTCCTAATGCTACTGATAAAGGCAATGCTATTATCGCAACTATTATTCCAGCTATGATATCTTTTATAATCCTTTCCTTATTGAACTCCCCCTTTTTAATCATTGTAAATAACATTGGTTTCATAAATATAATCACTCCTATATTAAATTTGACCGCGACAAAAGCTCTTACCCTCTTTTTGCATAGAAGTTAAGAGATATTTATATTAATTTTATGTTAAAAGTATTAATGAAAATTTAACTCTCTACTATAAAATCATACTCCTAGTTAATATTTATGTCAAATTTTCAATAAGATTATCTTATAATTTTATAACAATGAAAAAAGTACATATAAAAATTATATGTACTTTTTATTGTAAACTTTATGCAAAAGAATCTATTGAGTTTCCTTTAGATGGGTCTTTCGCTACATTTGTAAGTTTACCCATATCATGAATCATATTTTGAGCTACTTCTTTTCCATTATTCATTTGAAGCTTCATTAGAGATAATTGCACACCTTGCATTACTCTAGCTTGACTTAATCCCATAGACATAGATGCTATATCCATTTTCCTAGCCTCCTAATATTTATTCTCTTAATATATCGTACAAAACATCTCCAAACCTAACTTCTTGATATATTAGTCCTTTACTTATTTTTAATAATTTTAATCCTCTATTTGTTAACTTAGATTCAAATTCAAACATACCTTTGCACAGTTTCATAATTCTTAAATACCCCTTCTTATCATCTATGAATTTAAATAAGTTTATTTCACTTATACTTCTAATCATTATATTTTATCTTCTTCTTTTATTCTTGCTAATCTAGGCGTATAGTCCCTCTTAACTTAATTTTAAATTAAAACTACACATCTAAATTCTAGACATTATTTAAATTAGTATTCTTAAATTCAAACTAATTATACGTATTTTTTATTAGTTTTTTATTATAACCGTATCAGATTGTTCTATATATTATATTATCTTTCAAAATCTCATTTTTCATTAACTATTATATATTGACATACTCCGATATTATATAATAATATTAGCATGTATATTGAATATTAATATTATTTTAACAATAATATTTTACTTAAATTAAATTTCTATACATAAGAAAGGAGACTAGCTATGGACATAGACAAAATTCTTCATTTATCTGCTTATGCCGGTCAATTAATGTTAGAAAGTGGAGCTGAAACTTATAGAATAGAAGAAACTATATGCAAAATATGTAGTTCCTATGGATTAGAAAACCTTCAAACATTAGTAATACCTAAAGGTATTTTTGTTTCGGTCTGTGAAGGATTATCTCAATCTCATACTGTTGTCTTAAAGGTAGAAAAAAGAAGCTGGAATATAGAAAAGGTAGCTAAAATAAACAATTTATCTAGATCATTGCAAAAGGGAACCTATTCTATGGATGAACTCTATGAGGAACTAAAATCCATAGAACAATGTAAGACATTTGGTCTTTTGACACAAACCCTTGCAGGAGCTGTTGCAGCTGCTTGCTTTTCTGTATTATTTGGAAGTAACCTAAAAGATTTTATTTGTACATTTTTTATAGGTATTGCTATTCAGTTATTTGGATATTTAGGTGGTATTTTGTCTATTAATAGCTTTTTTATGAATGCCTTAAGTGGGTGTTTAGGTGGTTTTCTAGCTCTTTTAGGTGTAAGTTTAGGCCTTGGTGATCATGTTGATAAAGTAACCATAGGCTCTATAATGTTACTTGTTCCCGGGTTAGTCATTACAAATGCTATAAGAGATACAATTTCTGGTGATTTATTGTCTGGTCTAATTAGAGCTGCTGAAGCATTTCTTATAGCTATTTCTATTGCAATTGGAACTGGACTATCCCTTACTATATGGATTTCTATTTTTGGAGGTGCTTAATTATGATTATTGAAACTATTGCTGCTGCTTTTGGTACAATGGGTATTGCCATAATATTTAACATTCGCGGAAAAAACCTTATATATTCAGCTATTGGTGGTGGTATTGGATGGTTATCATTTAAAATCCTTATTTCGCTTAGTGTAGGAAAGATAGGTGCTATGTTTATTGCCTCTTTGATTATAAGTATGTATTCTGAAGCTTGCGCTAGAATCTTTAAATGCCCTGTTACAACTTTTGTAATATCTGCTCTTATACCATTAGTTCCCGGTGGTGCTATGTATTATACTATGTATGAAGCAGTCCAAGGAAACCTTGATACAGCTTTATATATGACCGTAGATACTATCGCTTGTGCCGGCTCACTAGCATTTGGTGTAATAGTCGTATCTACTTTCCTTAAGATCATTAAGACGGCTAAAACATTAATTAAAAAAAATCTTAAAAATTAGTTATCATATAAATAAACTTTTTTACTACAATAAAGTATAAGGTTTATTTATATGATTTTTTATTTTTATAGTTAATCTTAAATATGTTTATCACATTAATAATTTATTCTAAATAGAATTTATTATTATGTGTTAATATAAATATTAAATAAATTGTCTAGTGAGGTGTTATTGTGCTAAATTTTAAATTCAAAAATCCAACTAAAATAGTTTTTGGTAAAGATACTATATCAACCATAGGTTCAGAAATTGCAGATTTTAAGGTAAAAAAAGTTCTTTTAGTCTATGGTAAAGGTTCAATTTTTAAAAATGGTGTCTATGATACCGCCGTATCTTCATTAAAAAATAATAATATTGATTTTTTAGAGCTTTCGGGTATCAAAGCAAACCCTTTACTTTCTAAAGTTAAAGAGGGGATTAACATTGTAAAAGAAAATAATATAGATGGAATATTAGCAATAGGTGGTGGAAGTGTAATAGATTCCTCTAAAGCAATTTCTGCTGGTGCATGTTATGAAAATGATGTGTGGGAATTATTTGAGGGAAATGGAAAACTTTTAAATGCATTACCTGTATTCACAATACTTACTCTTTCTGCAACAGGATCTGAAATGAACTTTGGTGGTGTTATAACAAATGAACTTGAAGGCAAAAAATGGGCCTTTGGTTCTCCTCTACTTTATCCAAAGGTATCAATAATAGACCCATCCATTCAATTTACATTGCCAAAAATCCAAACTGTGAATGGAGCTGTTGATATTATCACTCATGTTTTTGAAGCTTACTTTGATGGAGTAAAGAACACAGATATGATTGATGAACTTTGTGAAGGTATTATAAAAACTGTAATTAAACATTCTAAAATTCTTATAACTGATCCTAAAAACTATAACTCCAGATGTGAATTAGCCTGGGCTTCTACCCTTGCCTTAAACGGTTTAACTGGTGTTGGTAGACATGGTGATTGGGCTTCTCATGATATTGAACATTCTCTAAGTGTGTTCAATGATATATCTCATGGTTCAGGTTTAGCTATAATTATGCCTGCTTGGATGAAATATGTTTATACGTGTGATACAGCTAAATTTGCTAAAATGGCTAAAAATATATTTAATATTCAAGGTGATAATAATGAAACTTTAGCTCTTAATGGAATAAATGAGCTACAAAATTTTTATAAGTATCTTGGTGCTCCTACAACACTAAAAGAAGTTGGAGTAAAATTTGAAGATATTAATACCATTGCTAATAATGCCAGTTTACTTTCCCCCATGGGTTCACTAAAAAAACTTGAAAAACAAGACATACAAAAAATTCTACAAATAGCATTTGAATAATAATTAAAAAATGACAAATTAGGCAAATTAGGGACAGTTAATGATAGATATTTATCATTAACCGTCCCTTACTATTTATGTTGGCTTAATATAAGTTTTATTTTATCTTCTCTAGTCAATCTTTTTATTCTATATTCTCTTTTTAACGCCTCACTTTTATTATCAAACTTTTCACAATATACAATTTTTACTGGCAGTCGTCCTCTTGTATATTTCGCACCTCTCCCAGATAAATGAGTTCTAAGTCTATTATCAATATTATTTGTCCATCCTGTATACAATGTTTTATCACTACACTCTAGTATATATACATAGCACATGTCATGTCACTCCTCTTATTCAATAAAATTATTATAAATTTAATTATCCTTATATTCAATAGCTTTAAAACCATATAAACTATTATTATTTAATTATAGAATTATTTATTAATTTTTACACATCATATACCTAAGAGGTGATAATAATGAATCAATCCATAGATAATTTTATGAAGGGTATTTATATGGGAATAGATACATTTTCATATTTATCTTCTAAATGCGAGGAATCTTCCCTAAAAGCTCTCTTAGACGAAACATTAGCAATGTATGAAAATCATAAATCAACACTAAAAAACAGATTAAAAGATTTGAATATATGTAGCAGTGATAATTCTGGAGTAATTGGAAAAATGACAAAAACCGTATTTGAAATGAAAAACATTTTTACTGATACCCCTGAAGAAATAAAATTAGAAGCTAGAAAAGCTTTAGAAACTGGAATAAATATGAGTAAAAAATTCTTATCTGAATATGACACAAGTGATAATGAAACACTACTATTAATTAAAGGAATGGTTGAGGATAGCCAATCTATATTACAAAAATATAATTAATTTCAAAAGTTAAAGGGATGGTTAATGATTCAATTTATATAAAACAAATCATTAACCGTCCCTATATTATTAGTTTAATATTTTTTTCGCTTCTAATAACCTTTGTAGAGCTGTTACAATAACCATTATAGAGAATATATTAGTTATTAATGGCATCCACTGAGTAAAAAGAATCATTAATGAAAATAATATAAACCCTTCTGTTCTTTCTGCCACTCCTGCTTGATAATAAAATGACTTTACACCTTTTTTTTCTGATACCGCCCCCACAGTTAAAAATATAGTCATAGATATCAATATTGCTGATGCTAATATTAGTAAATTAAAGTTTGCATCTTTAATTTTTAGTGCTAATGATAAAATCATAGAAATCTCAACAATTCTATCAAAGGTAATATCCATAACCGTCCCAAAGGATGATGTTTTATTTAACCTTCTTGCCATTGCACCATCTACAGCATCTAAGTATCCAGAAATCCATAAAACTATAATAGCTATATATTTATAATCAAAATATATAAATACAGATGTTGTTATTCCCATAATTAAAGCTAAAACTGTCACATTATTTGGAGTTAATCCTAGCTTTCCAAAAAACATAGCACCATAGTTAATAAATGGATTCATATATTTCCTACCATATGTATCTAACATGTAATGATCTCCCCTTTTATATATCTTTAACTTTTTTATCTAGAAATTTATGTTTTAAAAACATAGATATAAGAAATAAAAATATAAGTGATGCTACTGATATATAAAAACTAGTTTTACCCACATTAACCCATTGAGCTCCTATATTAGTAAAAACTAAGATTCCCGGAATTGTTCCTATAAATGTGGCCAGTATATACTCTTTATATTTTATATTACTTACCCCTGCTCCATAACTTATTATATCAAAAGGAAATAGTGGAATAAGTCTCAAGAGCACTATTATTAGAAAACCATTATCACCAATAATCTTCTCTACCTTTTGTAGCTTATTTTTTGAAAATTTCACCACAAAATCTCTTCCTAATATTCTAGCTAACAAAAATGATATACTAGCTCCAATTAACGCACCTATTGTTGTAAATATATATCCTTTTATTAATCCAAAAACAAGTCCTCCTGAAATAGCTAGAATAGAGTCTGGAAACAAAGTTAATGGAACCAATGCAAACATAATAATATATATTACTGGTGCAAAAATACCAAAAGATATTATATAGGTTTTTATATCTTCAACACTATAATTTTTTTTATACAAAGTAAAGATGATACCTATTAAAACAACTATAATTCCTATAATCAATAAATACTTTAAACTTTTTTTTAATTTATTCATATATTATCCACCTAAAATTTATATTTTTCTTCTATTGGCTAACTTTCTATTTTAGCTGCTTTATATCTTTCTACCCATTTACTAGAAAATGATTTTAAACTTTGAGAAAAACATTTTTTATTTAAAATATCTCTATTAAATATAAAATCTAAAACATGTAATGAATTCTTCTTAGCCATTAGCATAGCCTCAACACAACTTTCACAGTACGAAATAATATACTGTGTATCTACTGAATTAGCTCTTTTATTCATTTGCTTTATAGCTAGTTCATTATTGAATACACCTACCATTGCACCATATCCACAACATTCTGTGTTTCTTCTGTTTTTATCAAATTCTACATATGATACTCCTAAATAATTTAGTACTTCTCTAACACTATTATGTACATTGTCTTCTTCCTTTATTGGACATGGATCATGTAGTGCAAATTTAATGTCTAGATCTTTATAAAAATCTTTTAAATTACTTGGCAATCCATACTCATGTATAACTTCCCAAATCATTTTAACCTTAACATTTGGGCTATTATTTTTTATTGTTTTATAACAATTCGAACATGCTACTATAACTTCCTCTACATTTTTTTCTTGAATTATTCTATCAATTTGTGAATAATAGTTTTTAAAACCTACAGAATCCCCTACATCTAGTGTTGGCTTTCCACAACATTTAACTACTAATTCTATATTATCAAAAATATTTTTCAAATAATTGTATGCACCATAAACTATTTCATTACTATAACTACTTAAACTACACCCTGGTATAAATACTCTCTTTACAGATTTCTGTTTAACTTTAGAAGAAAATATGGGTACAAAACTACTCTTTTGATGGTATTTTACAATTTTATATCCTATTGAATTTAATTCCTTCCTATGATTTAAAAACATATCTTTTCTCATATCATAAAATACTGATTTTAAATCTACACCCTTAGGACAAACTTCACTGCACTTATTGCAAAGCATACAGGAATAAGGTAGTAACTTATCAAATTCACCATCATCTATTATTTTACCCATGAGGTCTCTAGGTGACTTACAAAAGTTATCCATCATTGGACATTCCTTATAACACAGTTTGCAATTAATACATTTTTCTTTACTCTCTATTATATCTGACAGCATCTTTCCATTTATCTTAACCTTATCCAAAACTAACTCACCACCATAATTGATTAAATTTTCTTTCAAATAATCCTATATAAGATTATATGGACTGTTCCATAGCACTGAAACAATCCATATAACATTAAAATTTATTGTTTTTTATATCTATCATTCCATACTTTTTTAAATACATATATTCCAATACTTAGGGCTAATAAAGTCATTATCCCAATCATCATTAGCTTTGCCCCACCTACAAGCATTCCCCCAACATAAGAGTAAATTATAGTTGCGGGTAACTGCCCTAATCCTGTTGCTATAAAAAAAGATATAAAACTCATAGATGTAAGACCTGCTGCATAACTTACAATGTCAAAAGATATAAATGGTAATAATCTTGCTATAAGAATTGTATGTTTTCCATATCTATTAAAAAATTCATCAACACTATCTAGAGCAAATTTACTAGTCAATTTTTCCACTGCATTCCTTCCTAAACATTTAGCAATATAAAAACATAATGCTGCTCCAACCATGGCACTAAACCATGATAATATAGCACCCTTCCACCATCCAAACAATGCCGCATTAGCAAAAGTTATCATAAATGCTGGTAATGGAGCTACTATAGATTGAAAAACCATAAGGAAAAATGATATTATTGGTGCCCATATTCCAAAAGATAAAACATATTCTTTTAAAGCATCTAAATTTAACATGGTAAGATAAAATACCATTTGATTTATATTTCTCTTAATAGGTTCTACAAAATAGTACATACAAAATACTAAAGCAACAATCAAAATCTTTATATAGAGTGATTTTTTTTGTTTAGCTATAATAATCCCATCCTTTGACAACTATTTTTCTATTGAATTTGAACTATCTCCTGCCCATTCATAAAATGACGCATCATAGTTCTTAACATTTTTATATCCTGCTAAATCTAGCATTAATGCTAAATGAGCTGAACGTATACCAGCTGTACAATAAGTAACTATCTCATCATCTTTGCTTAATCCTGCATCTTTAAATATCTTTTCTAGTTCAGTTTTATTTTTTATAGTTCCATCTCCGTTATAAACTTCTGTAAATGGTAATGATATAGCCTTAGGTAGATGTCCACCTTTTGCTTCACCAAACTTTATAGCTCCATTAAATTCGTCTTTTGCCCTACTATCTACTATTTTAACCTTATCTAGGTTTTCTTTTAATTGGTCTGTAGTTATGTTCATATTATCACTTAATTTTTCAACCACATAATTAGATTGTTTTGGAGTAACACTTTCTTTTGAAATCTCTTTTTTCTCGCTATTCCATAGATCTATTCCACCATTTAGTATTTTGGCATCTATTCCTGCTCTTTTAAACATCCATAATAGTCTACCATCTTCTCCCCATCCGTCTTTATTTGCATATACTATAACTTTTTTATCCTTATCTATACCTAACTTAGAGAACTTTTCTGATAATGCTTTTTCATCTAAAAGTACTCCCCATCCTTTATCTCCAGACTTACCTGTCATATTAGCAAAACTTTGCCACACAGCATTTATAGCTCCTGGAATATGTCCTGCATTATAATCCTTCTCAACTCTTGTGTCTATTAATATCAAATCTTCACTTTTTAAGTTATCTTGTAACCAATTAATATCTACTAAATAGTCATTATTTTTATAAGTGTACTCCTCTTTTGTAGTAGTATCACCATTTTCTTTTACATTACTTTTACTTCCACATCCAGCTAAAACAGTTAATCCTAATGCTAATGTTAAAGCTGTAAAAACTTTTAAATTTTTTTTCATACTTATACCTCCACTTTATTTTTTATTCTCATATGTATATTAACAGTTTATTAATATATGTTAATGCATAATTAAAATTCTTCAATTTATATATAAATTGAAGAATTTTAATTTTTTTTGCCTTTTCATGTAGAACCTTATAATAAATTATAACAAAATATATGTATTTTAAAAATTTGAATTTCAAATAGATGAGGTACCATCTATTTGAAATACAAATAGATGGTACCTCATCCCTATAATAAAAATGTAGTTTCATAGATTCTAATAAAAAGTCTAAAAAATACATTTTTATTTATTAATACTTATTTAAACTATATAATTACTTAACCGTCCCTATTACAGATTACTACTAAAGATATTTATCTATTGTCTCTACTAACTTATCTATTTCTGGCTTACTAAGCTGTACATCAGCCCCAACAGATAAACCCTTATGTCTTAATTCTTCTGTTATTAAAGATGAAAATATTACAACTGGAAGACTTTTCAATATTGGGTTTTCCTTTATTCTTCTTGTTAACGTATATCCATCCATTTGTGGCATTTCTATATCTGTAATTAATAGCTGTACTTCTTCCTTGAATTTATCTTTTTTATTATCTACTAGTTTTAATAAATAATCTAACACTTCTTTTCCATCATTAAAAATCTTAAAATCTCTAAATCCTGCCTTTGTAAGAGTGTCTTGTAATAATTTTCTTATAAGAAAAGAATCATCTGCTAAAATTATCTTTATATTTTCTCTTTCCTTATATTCAACATTAGAAATTCTTTCTTCACTTATTCCTGTCCTTGGGCTTATATCGGTTACTATTTTCTCAAAATCTAATAGTAATATTATTTTCTTATCCATTACAATATTTCCTATTACTAATGAACTGGCTGAAACATCATCAGGTTTTCTTATATCTTCCCACTTTATACGATGAACAGCAACTATATCATCTATATTGAAAGCAACTTTCAACTTATTAAATTCACAAACTATTATCTTAGAATTTTTTTCTTCACTTTTCTTCTTTTCTAAAATATATTTTAAATCCACTAATGTTAAAATCTCATCTCTTGATAATATTAGACCAGCTACTTCATTTGGTGTTTCAGGCAATCTAGTTAGATTGTCAATCTCAATAACTTCCTTTACTTTTATTACATTTATTGCATAATGTTTATTATTTACAACAAACTCTAATATTTCAACTTCCCCTGTACCTGATTCTAATAATATATTATTATTCATACAATCTACTCCTTATTAATTCCTATACTATGTATAATTTAAGTTCCTGAGGTATTTAATTTACGATGTAAGCAAACTCCAACCAAACTTATTTATAAATTTATAATCTATTACTAATACATATAATAAATAATGCGTTCAAATAAATTTAATCTATACTAAGTATATTCGTTCAATTTATTAAAATTTTTAGACTTATTGCATTAATAAAAAACATTGATCTTAAATATAACTATATTAGGCGTATGAAAAAAAATAACAAGTCAAAGATGCCATGTATATTTTGTGTCAGGCAATGAAGTGATATTAGTTCATTGCATACAATGGGCTAATATCACTGAAGCAGTATGATGCAAAATAGACTAGCATACTGACTTGTTATTTTTTGAATGTCCCTTATATAGATTAAATTTAATAATCAATGTTTTATTCTTAAGTTTTTTATTATTACATTTTAAATTTACTTAAGTTATTTTGGAGTTCTACAGACATCTTAGATAAATCTTCACATGCTTTAGATACTTCCTCCATAAATGCAGTTTGTTCCTCACTGGATGATACTACATTTTCAGTATAATTATTTACTTTATGTGATATTCTTTCGGTTTCTTTGATTGAGCTAGTCATAGTAGTTGTACTATTTACTGACTGTTTCAATAAATCATTTATATTGTTCATTAATGAAACAACACCAGTTGTGTTTCCTAAAATCTCTTTAAACGCATGTCCTGCATCATTAGCTAATGTAATCCCACCTCTAACTGCGTTTTTACCATCATTCATTGACTTTACAGCCTGTAAAATAAGGTCCTGTATATCACTTATTAATAATGATATGCTATTTGCTGCTCTTGATGTCTCATCAGCTAATTTTCTAACTTCTTCAGCTACAACTGAAAATCCTTTTCCGGCTTCTCCAGCTCTAGCTGATTCAATAGCTGCATTTAGCGCTAATAAATTTGTTTGAGACGATATTTCTGTTATAACAGAAATTATATCTCCAATTTCCTTTGATTTTTCTCCTAAATTATCTACCAATTGAGATGATGTAGATACTGTGTTATCTATACTACTCATTTGATTTATTGTTTGCTCAACAACACTATTACCATTATTGGCACTCTTATATGCAATTTCTGATACTTTTGTTGCTTCTTCAACTTTACTATAAACATTTTCAATACTTAAAATTAATTTACTACACTCTTTCTCAACATTATTATTAGCTTCAATTTGGAGATTGTTTCCTTCTGATACTTCCTTAATTGATTTATTTATACTTATAGCTGCTTCTTTAGTTTCATTAGCTGTGGCTGTTAACTCTTCTGATGATGCAACTACTTGCTCTAAATTTTCACTTACATTACTAATAATATGTTTTAAATTATCATTCATCACATTTAATGAATTACACATCTGTCCAATCTCATCCTCTGATTTTATATCTAATTTTTGTGTAAGATCCCCTTCTGCTATAGTTTTAGATAGTTTACTTACTGTCTCTATACTTTCACTTAACTTTTTTACAAACAATATAATAATAAATGAAATTATTATAGTTGCTACCATTACTGTAATAAGGTTATTTTTAAGTAAATTATTTAAGGGAGAGTATAATTCATCCTCAGATATATTTAATCCTACAATCCAATTAGTACCTGGAACTTCAGCATAATAAATACTATGCTTTTTACTACCATTATCATACTGACCCACACCATTTTTATTACTTAACATTTCTTTTGCAAGAATTGCTATACTTTTATTATCATCTTGAAGAATACTTTTAGTCATTATTTTTTCTTTTTCATTAGTAGCTACATATACGCCTTTATCATCAACTAAAAATGCATATCCTGTATTTCCTATTTTTACATTGCTAATCATTTCCTGAATACTGCTCAAGTTAATATCCCCACTTACAACACCAGTAAACTCCCCATTGTTGCTATGTATAGGTACAATCGCAGTAACCATTGCTTCATTAGTCAAGTTATCTACATATGGATAACTCCATCCAAGTCCACTATTTAAATTTTTACCTATTTTATACCATTCTTCTTGTGTATAATTAGAATCTCCATATTCATTTGTATATTTTATATTATTGTTTTCCTTATATGCAAATGGAGAAAATAATTCTGTATCTTTATTATACTTATATGGTTCATACCACACTCCAACTCCTGAAGTTTCATTGTTTGATGGCAAAATTTTATTTAATAAATTTTTATAAGAATCTTTTTCTAAAACACCTCCATTTGTTTCTAATAGATCTCTTGTAGTCTCTACTATTTTTCCATGAATGCTAAGCTTTTTATCAATATTTTCTAATAAAACGCCTATTTGACTTGTCATTTTAGTCTTAACTTCATTTGTAATTATTTTCTTAGAGTTATAATATCCTGTTAAAGATAAAATACCCATGGCTATAAAGAATAGGGGTAATAAAATAATTAAAATTTTACTTCTGATACTTTTAGATTTTTTCAATATACACACTCCTGTTATAAATTAGCATATCCTGTTTAATTATAACAAATAATTACAAAATCATCTACCAAATTCCATAATCAAAGAAATATTTTTAAAATTACAAATTATTTTCTACATATATCATGTACAATCCTTCTAAAAAATATTGACTTAACATTAAATGCTTATTAATTTAATATTTTTGTTATGAGTTTAAATAGTTATTAACAATATATATTAATATGTTTAATTATTAATATTACTTCACTAAACCTCATATTATGTAAATTTATATTGGGTTTTGAGTATACTTATATTAGAGGTGAATTTTATGGATATAATGAAAATTAAAGTTGAAACCTATATTCCTGAATCTTGTTTTGGTACTTTAGTTCAAGCTCTTAATAAAATTGGAGCATTAAAAATTGGAAACTATGATTCATGTATATGTTGTTATAAAGTAAACGGCTTTTGGAAGCCATTAGAAGGTTCTACTCCATTCATTGGGAAAATGAACAAACTCTCATCGGAAGAAGAACTAAAAGTGGAATTCAAATCACGCTATAGCTTAATGGAGGAAATTTACTCCACAATAAAACAGGTTCATCCTTACGAAGAACCTGTTATAAATATTTTTCCACTTTTATATTAACCATATTAAAAATAATTTTATGGGGGACACCCCCCTTTTTTACAAAAATAATTTATTCAAACATATTGTAAAAATAAATTATTTAATTTTTAGACATCTAAACCTATTTAATACTGCTAAAACTTCGTATTTCCTAGGTAATGCTAAATTTCCTATTGATCCTCTTGTAGCTACTATAGAATCTAATCCTTTTTCATCTATTAACTCATATATTTTATATACGCTATCTCTTAATGAACTTATATCATTGCACATATGAGCTTTTATAAATTTAATTATCTCTCCTATTGCTCTTGTTTGACTTATATCTACTAGTTGCTCTATTCCTTGAAGGTCGATTTCACAATCATTATACAATAATTTATTTAAAGAAAGTGTTTTTACCTTCACCCCTTTGTATCCATTAGGAAAAGATGTTTTTAAAAGTATTCTTGAATTTTTTATTATTAATTTTTCTTCAATAGTATTAAAATCAGCATCTCTTAATCTTATTGCTTTATCTGTAACATCTATAACATTATACTCATCAAGCATTATAACCTTATCTGCAACATTAAAATATTCTCCAGAACTTCCAACAACCAAAATTGTGGATATATTATTTTTATCATATAAAGATTTTACTCTATTTATAAAAGGAGTTATAGGTTCCTTATTATCTTCTACTATATATTTCATCTTTTCATCTCTTACCATAAAATTAGTAGCTGCTGTATCCTCATCTATTAACAACAGTTTTGATCCGCTATCTATGGTTTCAATTACACTTGCTGCTTGAGAAGTACTTCCACTTGCATTAAGGGTTGAGAATGTTGAAGTATCTTCTTTATTTGGGAGATTGTTAACAAATGGGGATATATCTACTTTTTCTATGTACCTTCCATCTTCTGATCTTACCTTAACTGCGTCATCTCTTGTAATTACATATTCCCTTCCATCCCCTAAAACATGATTATAAATTCCTCTCTCTATAGCTTTTAAAAGTGTTGATTTTCCATGATAACCTCCCCCTATCATAAGAGTTATTCCCTCTTTTATTGCCATGCCTTTAATTTTACCCTTATTAGGAACTTCTATTGTAATCTCCATTGTTTCTGGACTTTTAAATTTTACTGCTTTCTTTAATGGTTTGTCACATACTCCACTTTCTCTTGGAAGAATTGAATCATTGGCTAGAAAAGCAACAAAATTATTATCTTTAATATAATTTCTTATAAAATACTGGTCTTCACTTAATTCTACAGCTTTTTTCAAACTATTTTTATCCAAATTATCATAATATAAACTTTTATTAACTATAATTTTAAGTTGGTTGAAGAAAATATCATAAGCTTCCCTTGATAAAATTTTTCTTCCTGCAGCTGGTAATCCAACTTCTAACCTAGCTTCTATTATATTCTTATCAATATATATAGATGTTCTTTCTAAAACCTCTTCTCCGCACTTGTCTATATATAAGACTCCACTTTTTCCACTTCCCTTAGCTCTTTCATAAAGTCTACTAATATTTGAATAAAAGTTTCTTGAAACAAAATCACAAAGTGCTATCTTTTTATGTTTATTGTCATAAAGTTCATATGGTATTTTAGCCTTATCAATATGAACTCTAACCCTTATTCTCGAAGGTGATGCAAAAGGATCACCCTGTACATGATCTACAATTAAAGTATAGTCATTAAAATCATAAATTCCTTCTATTTCTTTGTATGCCTTATATCCCTTTCCATCTATAAATCTAAATATATTTTTCAAATTATCCATAAAACTATTTCCTTTCTTAAAATTATAATGTTACCTTAATCAATTATTCATTAACGTCCCCATTTTTTTCATATTATCTATTCTTCTATATAGTGTTGCAATTCCCATTCCTAATTTTTTTGCAGCTAATTCTTTCCCCTTTGTATCTGTCCCATACTTTTCCAAAGCTTTTCTTATATATGTTTCTTCTATTACTCTCAATGGAATTATTTCTTCAATATTCTCTTCTTCTTCATTATTATTTTTAAGTATTGCTTCTGGAAGAGTTTCTAGTGTTATAACTCCATCGCTTCCTGCCACATTTATTATAAACTCAACGGTATTTTCTAACTCCCTTACATTTCCTGGCCAGTTATATTCTAAAAGCTTTTTATTTGCCTCATCTGTTATTGTATGTACATACTGTCCAAATAATCTATTATATTTTTTTATTAACTTTCCTAATAATAATTCTATATCACCTTCACGTTCCCTTAATGGAGGTATTTCTATTGGAATTACATTTAATCTATAATATAAATCTTCTCTAAATTTATTTTCTTCTATTAGTTCTTTTAAATCCTTATTAGTTGCTGCAATAACTCTAATGTCTAAGTCTATTAATTTATTCGATCCTATTCTTACAAACTTTCTTTCCTGTAAAACTCTTAATAACTTAACTTGAAGATGAATAGGCATATCCCCAATTTCATCTAATAGTATTACTCCACCATTTGCTAATTCAAATTTACCCACTCTACCATTAGGATCTGCTCCACTAAATGCTCCCTTTACATATCCAAAAAGTTCACTTTCTAATAGTGAATCTGGTATTGCCCCACAATTTATTGCAATAAAAGGTGTTTTTTTTCTATCACCTTCTCCATGTATAGCTCTTGCTATAACTTCTTTTCCTGTTCCACTTTCCCCTGTAATTAACACTGTTGATTTTGAACTTGATATTCTTTTTATTTTTTCCTTAAGTTCAATCATTTTAACTGACTTTCCTATTATATTATTAGTATCTATAATACTTGTAGCTGCTGTAAGTTTATATGCTTCTTCCTTTATTTTTTTAACCATATTAAATATAAAAATTTCTTTATTTTCCCCTAAACTTCCATCACCCCTTATTTTTTTACCTATAACACTATACTTTCTTCCATTCGCATCAATCTCAAAAACCTGTTGTCCACCAAAATAATCATCTAAATTTTTAATGTTTATTTCATTATTTTCTATATCTGTAGAAAGTTTTAATTGTTTAAAGGCACTATTATTGAACTCTGATACAGAATCATTTTCATTAATTATCAGAACCCCATTTTCAATATTATTAATTACCTGATTTAAAAGTAATATTGATTTCTCATGCTCTTTTCTTTGCAATTCTTCTGAAATCTTAGATTTTATTAAATCTGCTATTTGATTTAGAAATTCTAAGTGTACTTCTACTTTACTTGAAAGAGATATCCGTTGCTCCTCAGTAAAACACACAAGACCTATTACTCCAACAATTTTTTCATCATAAAATATAGGAGTTGCTATTTCCATTGTTTCTTTGCACTTGTCCTTAAATAAACATCCTTCACATATTTTATCTTCTTTAGGGGTATTTACGATGTTTTGTTTTCCTGTTTTTAAAACTTCTAAATAGGCTTTACCCTCACATTTTATATTTACTTCACTATATATTCCTGTGCCACAAACTCTATTAAGATTAGAGTCCACAATTTCTACATCTACTTCTAGTACATTAGCTATGACTTCTGAATACTTTTTTACAGATGGTTGTATTTTTTTTAATAACGTTTCATCCAAATTATATCATCCCTTTTTTTAATTTTATCTGATGACTATGCCTCTATATTAACTTATCTAACCTTCAGATGATAGAAAGAACACCACTCCCCTAGAGGACTTTTATTTAAACTTGTAAGTTACAACCTCTCACTAGTTAAGCCGTCACTTTCAAACCAAATTTTAATAACCTATTATTTAAAAACTCTGCCTTTATCTAAAATCCACTTGATATATAATGTTTAAAATATATCTTATATATATTTTTCATAAATCCTTGTATGTTAAAATTATATCACATTTATTTCCATACAGAATCTAATTATAATAAGGCATAAAAAATTATCACTTTGATAAAATATCAAAGTGATAACATATAAACACATAAAATATTTAAAAGAAATTGTATGTTAAATTAAAATATACATAAATTTTCATCTTAATCTACGATTGCTACTGCCTCTATTTCTATTAAAGCATCCATAGGAAGTTTTGCAACTTGGAAACAACTTCTAGAAGGTGGATTCACAGAGAAGTATGTTGCATAAACTTCATTTAATGCTACAAAATCTTCTAAGTCCTTTACAAAAACTGTTGTTTTTACTACTTTATCCATAGATGATCCTGCTTCTTCTAATATAGATTTAAGATTCTCTAAACTTTGTTTTGTAGCAGCTTTAATTTCTGTTTGTAACTCCTTTGTTTCTGGATTTACTGGCAATTGTCCTGAAGTATATATATAATTACCTATTTTTACTCCTTGTGAATATGGTCCTATTGCAGCTGGTGCATTATTAGTTTTTATTGCTTCTTTCATCATTATTATTCTCTCCTTAATATATATTATTTTTTAGGTTTTCTATAGAATGTATCATCTAAAGGTAGTTTAGTTCTAAACTTTCCATCTAGCTTATAGTAAGCGCCTTGAATAGCTGGTGCCGTTGGTATACATGTTATTTCACCAACTCCTTTAGCTCCATAGGATAACTCATTAGAATTTTTTTCTATTATTATTGGATGAATTTCTGGAACAGTAGATGACCTAAATAATCCTAATGTTCCAAATTTAGCAGTTGGTACTCCATTATTTAGTGGATAGTCTTCTGTTAGACCGTATCCAAGCCCCATAACCACACCGCCTTCTATTTGCCCTTCTACATTTGTTGGATTTATTGCTCTTCCAACATCATGAGCAGCTACTACTTTTTCAACCTTTCCTTCTTCATTTAATATAACAACTTGAGTTGCATATCCATAAGCTACATGACTTACAGGATTAGGTTTTTCACTGCCCATCTTATCTGTTACCCCTAAATATTCTCCATAAAACTCTTTTCCCTCTAATTGTTCAAGAGTTAAATCTTCTAAAGCTTCACTAAGTTTTAAAGCAGCATTTCTTGTTGCTTCTCCTGTAAACACAGTTTGCCTAGAGGCCGTTGTAGTACCTGAATTAGGGGTTAATTTAGTATCTGGCCTTTCATGTATAACATTTTCTGGGCCTACTCCACATGTTTCACATACAATTTGAGTCATTACTGTTCCTAGCCCTTGTCCTATACATGCAGCTGATGTTCTAGTATGAACCTTGGAATCTATAACTTTTAATGTGCATCTTCCTATATCAGGGATACCTACTCCAACTCCTGCATTTTTAAACGCACATGCAATTCCAGCAATCTTAGCTTCCTCATATTGTTTTTTTACAGCTAAAAGAGTCTCTCTTAATGCGGTTCCTTCATCTGCAATCTGTCCATTTGGTAATACTTCTCCAGGTTTTACAGCATTTCTCCATCTTATTTCCCATGGTGAAATTCCAACCATTTCAGAAAGCAGATTTAAATTGCTTTCATTTGCAAAAACTGATTGAGTTACCCCAAATCCTCTAAATGCCCCCCCTGGTGGATTATTTGTATATACAGCTACTCCTTCTATGTCTATATCTTGATAATTGTAAGGTCCCGCAGCATGAGTACATGCCCTTTGTAGTACTGGTCCACCTAATGATGCATATGCTCCTGTATCTGAAATTATTTTAGCCTTCATAGCTGTTAATTTTCCATTTTCATCACATGCAGTTGTAAGTTCCATTTCCATAGCATGTCTCTTTGGGTGAGTCATTATACTTTCTTTTCTTGTGAGAGTCATTTTAACAGGCTTATTAGTTAAGTAAGCTAAAAGTGCTGTATGATGCTGACAGCTCATGTCTTCCTTTCCACCAAATCCTCCACCTACATATTCACTAACAACCCTTAATTTATCACTTTCTACTCCAAGTAATTTACTAATTTCTCTATGGTCATCATATATACTTTGAGTTCCTGTATGAAGTTCTAAATAATCTTTTTTAGGTATGCCTAATGCGGATTCTGGTTCTAAAAATGCATGCTCTGTAAAAGGCACTGAAAACTTATTAGTAACAACATATCGTGAATTTTGAATCTTTTCTTCTGCATTGCCTCTTTTAAGAACTTCATGAGCTAAAATATTTCCACTCGGATGAATCTTAGGGGCATCTTCTTTCATTGCCACTTCTGGGCATGTTAAAGGTATTAATTCTTCATATTGAACCTTTATAGTATTAATAGCTTTTCTTCCAACTTCTTCGCTTTCAGCTGCAACTAAAGCTATAACATCCCCAACATATCTAGTTTCTTCTCCTATGGCTATAAGAGCTGGCCAATCTTGTTTTAAATGCCCCAGAAACCTATCTCCTGGCACATCACCAGCCAAAACTATTTTTTCTACTCCCGTTAAATCTAAGGCTTCTTCTATATCTATATCCTTAACTAAAGCTCTTGGATATTTACTTCTAAGTGCAAATCCATAAAGCATTCCTTGTGTCTTAAGATCTCCTGCATATTTAGCTTCTCCTAAAGTTTTAGCTTTTGCATCTACTCTTCCAAGCTTTTCTCCAACTAGCCCTTTGCATTGAACCTTTTTAACTTCTTTATCTTCTCTTAAAATTTCTGCTGCCATCATAATAGCTTTTTCTATTTTTATATACCCAGTGCATCTACATATGTTACCCTTTAAAGCATTTTTAACTTCTAAAGGTGTTGGATTTAAAGTTTTGTTAAATAGCGCCTTTCCACTTATAACCATGCCTGGAATACAAAATCCACATTGTACAGCTCCCGATTCTGTAAAAGCCCATGCAAATACATCTTTTTCTCTTTCACTTAGCCCCTCTATTGTGGTTACTTCTTTGCCATTTACTTTTTCCATATTTAAAATGCACGCTCTCATAGCGTTTCCATTAAGAAGTATCATACATGCCCCACATGCACCTTCCCCACAACCATTTTTTACTGATGTTAAATCCACATCTTCTCTTAAATAGTCTATAAGTTTTTTATTTTCCTCTACTTTAACCCTATTTCCATTTAACAAAAACTCAAACATAACTATTTCACCCCATAACTACTTTTATTTCTCTTAATGTAGTTTCCTCTATGTTTGTTATCAAGTACTTTCCCATTAATGACCACTTTGTCTCCTCTTAAAAATACATACTCTATACTTCCTTTACATTGGATTCCTTCGTAAGGAGTATAGTCTACATTCTGCACCTGGTTTTTATAAGATATTTTAAAAGGTTTATTTTCATTTAAAACTACTATATCTGCATCACTACCTACCTGCAATTCTCCCTTTTTAGGGTACATACCAAATATTTTTGCAGGATTTGTAGATGTAATTTCTACAAATTTATTTAATGTTATTTTGTTTTCTAAAACTCCTAAATTATAAAGAAGTAACATTCTATGTTCTACTCCAGGTCCACCATTAGGTATTTTAGAAAAATCATTTATTCCTAAATCCTTCTGTCCTTTATAATTAAATGAACAATGATCTGTAGAAACTATATCAATATTTCCTTGTGATAATCCATTCCAAAGAACTAAATTATTTTCTTTTTTTCTAAGGGGTGGAGAAATTACATATTTAGCTCCCTGAAAATTTTTGTCTTCTTTCTTTCCATATAAAGATTTATCTAAAACTAAATACTGAGGACAAGTTTCCACAATAACCTTTGCTCCTTGTTTTCTTTGAAATTCTATTTCATCAAGACCTAATTTTGAGCTTAAATGGACTACCCACACTGGATAATCTATTAATTGACCGATTGATAAAAGTCGTCCTATAGCTTCTTTTTCTACCATAGGTGGTCTAACTTCACCATGATAAAATGGACTTAATTTTCCCTGACTTTTAAACTCTTTTATTCTTTCATCAATTAAATCTCCATTTTCACAATGAACACCAATTAAGACATTAAGCTCTTTTGATTTTTTTATGGCATTGTATAAACTTCCATCACTAACCTTAAGATTTTCATATGCCATATACATTTTAAAGGATGATATTCCTTCTTCTTTAACCATGTATTCCATTTCTTTTTCTATGTTTTCATTCCATTGACTAATACTCATATGAAACCCATAATCACAAAAACACTTATTGTAAGTTTTGTTTTTATATTCTTCAAGGGATTGTTTTAAGGTATTTCCTCTTACATGATTGACAAAATCTATTATTGTAGTTGTACCACCTACTATAGCAGCCTTAGTTCCACTTTGAAAATTATCAGCTGTAACTGTTATACCTACATCTAAGTCAAAATGTGTATGTGCATCAATTCCTCCAGGTACAAGATAACATCCTTTTACGGATATTATCTCATCTCCTGTAATCTCAATATTGGTACCTATATCTACTATTTTTTCATTTTCTATTCTTATATCTGCAATATAAGTCTCTTTAGATGTTACTATTGTTCCACCTTTTAAAACCTTACCCATATTGATTCTCCTTAAGTTCAGCTATTTATACTGTATTTTCAAAGCATTCTTTGGACATTTAGTTACACATAATCCACATCCAAAACACTTATCATTATTTATTTCTAGTTCATCATTAATTGTTATAGCTTCATAAACACAACTAGCTTTACATTGTCCACACTTTATGCAATTCTCTTTATTTACTGTTGGTGATATTGCATGAGTTCTAAATTGCCTTTCATTAGCCTTTTTATAAGCTAATCCTTTTATTTCATTTACATCTTTATATCCATGACTATCTAAGAATTCATTTAATTCTTTAGCTATTATTCCATATACTCCCGGTCCCTTTAATATAGCCTCTGTACAGACTTGAACTGCTGATGCTCCTGCCATTATCATTTCCGCTGCATCTCTTCCACAAGTTACTCCACCAACACCTATTATTGGAATACTAACAACTTGAGCCGCATCATATATGTTTCTTATAGCAAGTGGTCTTATTGGGGCTCCTGACAGCCACCCATATCCTGTTTTACTTCCCATTATTGGATATCCTGTTTCTATATCTATGGCCATACATGGTCCAAAAGAATTTATCATTACAAGACCATCTGCTCCAGCATCTTCTAAAGCTTTTGCTATTGTTTGAATATCTGTATGTGGACTCATTTTCATAAATACTGGACAATCAAGTGCTACTTTAGCTGCCTTCATTGCCTCTATTATTGGAGCAACATCTGTTCCTACATAATGAGTTGAAAGTTCAACTGCATCTGCATAAGGCTTTACCAGTGGTGCAACCTTACTTATTTGTTCAGCCGTATATCCCATGCTTACTATCATAGGAACTCCAGCCTCTTTAGCTCTTTTGTATTCCTTTTCTATCCATTGTTCCTTTGGAAGCTCTGACCATAACTCTGTATTTAAAAATCCTGCATTTGTTTTTGCCATACAAGGTCTTGGTACTGGTGCTGGATCAACTGATATTGTTTTAGTAACAAGTCCACCAGCTCCTCCCTTTACAGCTTCAACACAAAGTTCCCCATCTTTAGCTCCTGGACCTGCTGCTGTAAAAATCGGATTATTGAATTCCATTTCTAATATGTTTACGTTTAACTTTGCCATAATAATATTCCTCCTAATGTCCTATTCTAATTTGCCTCTAAAAATATTTCTTTCCCTTTAACTATTTCTTTGTTCTCGCTACCAATTACATTGAAAAATATATTTAATAAAATTGCTGTTAAACTTCCTGTTGTTATTCCACTATGGAACAATGTGTTAACCCATTCAGGAAAACCCTGATAGAAGTTAGGTACTGCTAATGGAATCATTGAAAGACCTATACTTACAGCAACAATCATTCCATTTTTATTTCCATCAAATTTAACCCCACCTAATGTTTTTATTCCACCTGATGCAACCATTCCAAACATTACAAATCCCGCTCCACCAAGTACTGGATAAGGTATAGATGCAAACATAGCTGCAAGTTTTGGAAATAATCCTAAACAAAATAGTAAAACTCCAGATGTTGCAACAACATATCTGCTTTTTATTCCAGTTAAGCTCACAAGACCAACATTTTGTGCAAATGCCGTATGAGGAAATGTATTAAAAATAGATGCTATAAATGTTGCAAATCCATCTGTTCTTAATCCTCTTGCTAGATTTTTATCATCAATTTCTTTACCTACAAGCTCATGAATTCCAATTATATTTCCTGTAGCTTCTGTCATAATTACTAACATTACTAAAAGCATAGAAATTATAGCTGTTAAATCAAACTTAGGTAGTCCAAAATGGAATGGAGGATTTATATTTATCAAAGCTGCTTCTTTTACAGTTGTAAAATCAGACATTCCTAAAAAAGATGCTATAGCTGTTCCTATTATTAGTCCAAATAATATTGCACAACTTCCCCATATACCCTTAAGAAACTTATTTAATGCAAGTATAATAACAAGAACTGTAAGTGCCATTATTATATTTTTAGGACTTGCAAAACTTTGAGATTGGGTATCATTGCCTGCTGACCATCTAACTGCAACGGGTAATAATGATAATCCTATTATTGTTATTACTGTGCCTGTTACTACCTTTGGAAAAAACCTTAATAACTTACTAAAAAACGGTGCCATTACAAATACAAAAATTCCAGAAACCATTACTGCCCCAAAAACCGTTGTTATTGCGGTGTATGGATCACCTTTATAGGTATTAGCTATAGCAACCATTGCATTTACTGTTGCAAAGCTTGTCCCTTCAACCATTGGTATCTTAGCTCCTATATGTTTTCCTAACCCAAGAGATTGAATTAATGTAGCAATACCAGCTACAAATAAATCTGCATTTATTAAAAACACAATTTCGTTTTGTGATAATCCAGCAGCATTTCCAACTATTAATGGAACTGCCACAGCCCCAGCACACATTGCTAAAACGTGTTGAAATGCAAATAATAAATTCCTTCCCATAGGTAATTTCTCATCAACTAAAGAAACCTTGTTTTCATTAGCCCCTTTCATTTAATACACCTTCTTACATTAGATTCTGTTCCATAAACATTTTGATACTTCTCTACATTTACTTAAAATTTGTTTTTCATCAATATTTTCAAGTTTCCTATTTTTCATAAGTACCTTACCATTTATTATGGTAGTGTCAACACTTCTTCCCATTACCCCAAAAAGAATGTGTGAATTAATGTTATTTTCGTTTATTGGTGTTAAAGAATCATAATCAACAATTATTATATCTGCATTAGCATCTTTATCAATTATTCCTAGATTTCCACTAAAATATTTTTCTGATATCTTTCTATTATTTTCAAATACCATCTTTGGTACTTCTAAAAATGCCACACTCGGATCACACAAATGATGTTTATGAATTAAATTTGCTGCCTTCATTGACTCAAACATATCTGATGTATATCCATCTGTTCCAAGTCCAACAGTTATTCCTCTTTTAATCATTTCTAGTGCTGGAGAACACCCTACAGCATTCCCCATATTTGATTCTGGATTGTGAATAACCATTGTATTGGTTTCCTTTAATAAATCTAATTCATGAGAATTAACATGTATACAATGTACAGCTATTGTATTATCCTTTAATATATTAAAATCATGTAGTCTTTCTACAACTCTTTTTCCATGTTGTCTAACACACTGATGTAAATCATCTATGCCTTCAGCAGTATGTATATGATATCCTGTATCCATTCCTTCCATTGCCTCTACACACATGTTAAGACTTTTATCTGAAAGTGTAAAACTTGCATGCATTCCAAACATACCAGCTTGCATATTGTTGTTATTGTTTTTGCAATACTTTATAAAATCTATGTTTTCTTTTATTCCCTCTTTTAAAATTTCTTCTCCATCTCTATCAGAAACCTCATAGCATAAACATGTTCTTATTCCTAAATCTTTTGCTACTTCTGATATTTGAAATAAAGATTCCTTTGCTACGTATGGGCTTGCATGATGATCAAATACAGTGGTAACTCCATACTTTATACAATCCATATATGTTGCATAAGCACTGTACTTAACATCCTCTAAAGATAATTTTTTATCTAGTCTCCACCAAAGATTATTAAGTATATCTAGAAAACTAGTTGATGGATTTCCATTTAAAATCATTCCTCTTGCAAAGGCACTATATATATGCATGTGAGTATTTATTATTCCAGGCATTATAAGTTTGCCCTCTGCATCAATAAATTCGTAACCTTTATACTTTTTCTTTATTTCTTCGGTTGTTCCATAGTCAACTATTTTTTCATTTTCTATAGCAATACATCCATTTTCTATATAAGGACACTTTGTATTTTGAGTTATTAATCTTCCATTGCCTACTAATAACATAGCTACCTCCTATTTACCTCTTCCGATCTGTTAAGTTATATGAACATTGATCTTCTCAACCTAAGGAAATACAATAAGTTTGCGAAACAAAATAATACCCCCTTAAAAGGAGAGAAGAACAATGAACAAAGCTAATATAAAATGTCCTCGCTGCCATTCTAATAAATTGTATAAGTTTGGTTTGAATAAGCAGGCTAATCAAAAGTATCAGTGTACACAATGTAAGCGTCAATTCGCCTTAGGCGATGGCGACGGATTACCTAAATTAAATTATCCTAAATGTCCTATGTGTGGTAAGGGTACATACTTACATCATTCTTATAAATATTACAATCGTTATAAATGTAATAATAAAAAATGTAATCATATAAT
>NZ_FOKI01000038.1 GCF_900111985.1 Clostridium frigidicarnis | reverse complement strand
CAGGATCTCAAACTTCAGCATCAGCAGCAGGAGTTGGAAGAGTACCAATAAAATCTTTTGGTAGTTCAAAAAATACACAATCAATAAAGCAAACAGAGACTCAAAAGAGCTTTAATGCAGCTTTGGCTAGTAGAAATGTTGAGGGGGCGTCTGAAGCTAGCCCATATGCACATCTCGGTGTTGGTCCAGGTAAAAATTTCACTGCTGCTCAAAAGAGAAATATAATACAAGAAAATATGAAAAATAATGGAGGAGTTGTTAAGTCTGACTTATCTAGCGAAGTATTAGTTAAACCTAGTAAGAGTCAAAGAGGGGTAACACCTCCACAAAATGAATGGCAAATTGACCATATTGACCCTAGAGATAAAGGTGGCAGTAATGCCCAAATATTATCAAGAAAGGAAAATAGGGAAAAGTGGAACAAGTAGAGGAGTGGATGGTATGTCTAATAATATTAATGAAGTAAGTTGGAAAATGGAACAATTATGGCAAGGGTGTATATCAGCATCAATAGCTCATGCAATTATGGTAGCACATTATCCAGAATTATCAAATGAACATTCATGGGATGGTATAAATTACAATATTCAAGATAATGAAGGTGCAAGAGGGACTATAACTTTTAATTCAGAATATTGTGTAGGTGCATTTCGTAATGATAATAGTGATAGAATTAAAACAATAAATAATGCTAAGCAAGCTAAGGAGTATTTTGTAGGAGCGCCAAAAGATGTAGTAAATCTTGCAGAGAATGAGGCATTGCAAAATTTATTAGAAAATGTAGAGGGGAAGGCTGTACCAATTATTACTACTGCATTTTGGGGCGTAGGAGAAAATATTTTTACAATAGATTCTGAAGAAGCGATGCATCAGAATGGTGTATTTTTATTAGAAAGACAACTAATGGATTTTGATAGTTCAATAGAATCATGGGCAGAATATTACGATATGTCTTTAAAGCAATGTGATTTATTAAAAACAATTTTCAATAAAAAAATTAATCCCAAAGTGGGAGATATTATATTAAGTAAAGATGACATACAACAAATAGGAACTAGTGATATAAATGGATTAGAAGAAAGTAGAATTTCATTTGAAGAAATTGGTATCATGTGGGAGTAAACTGGCTGAAAAACAGTGGGAATACTAGATGCAAAATATTTATAAAAAATATCCAATAAGAGCTTTCGCTTGTTGGATTGTTTTATGAAGGAGTATATACTAGGATACTCACTTCATAATTGTAATTATGTGGTAAGCTTGGATGATACAGGAAGAAAAACGCATTATAAAAACAACAAATAGGCATCAAAAGAAGGTTCTAATGAAAGTTGCTATGGAAATACAGCAAAAACTTCTTTTGAAGGCTAATTCAAGCTAATAGTAAAACTCCAATGGATGCAATAAAGGTATCTGTTGGAGTTTTCTTTGTAAGGGCTAATGTGGAAATAATAGGTCAGAGGCTGGCAGTACTTGGGATACATGAAATCTAGTAAAATCAATACTTTGGGTGTATAGGCCTAACTTTTAGATGAATATAACTATAGAAAAAAATATTGAATAATAATAAAAATAAAATTGGTTGAAAGTACGCCCTTGTGACCTAATCTAGACCTATTACAACCTAAAATATAAAAATATAGGCTAACATTGGAATAATATTTCTTTTGTTAGTCTTTTCTTTCGTTTAAAAATAATGATGATATGAGGAGCAAATAAAATGAGTGAAATAATTGGGAATTTCAAAGTAAGTTTAATTTAAGATGGTAAAAGTTTTAAAACAATAAAAAGCTATGTTGGTGACATTAAGGCTTTCATAGAATTTCTAGGTAGTAAAGGAGTTGATTTCAATGGTACATTACATGATTCTACGTAGTAAGCTATAAGAACTTTCTAGTTGATAGCAAATGAGGTAGTAACAATCAATAATCAACACTAGTAAATCCAACATAAAGGCTATAGAATATGTTTATGTTAAGTTAAATCAACTCATACATTAGGATAGCACTACTTGGAGGAATGGCAACAACAGCAAGCACATTTGGTACAGCATCATTTGCGATGTTCGCAGAATCTCAAACTTCAGCATCAGCAGCAGGAGTTGGAAGAGTACCAATAAAATCTTTTGGTAGTTCAAAAAATACACAATCAATAAATCAAACAGAGACTCAAAAGAGCTTTAATGCAACTTTGGCTAGTAGAAATGTTAAGGGGGCGGCTGAAGCTGCTGAAGAAACTACTAGAGTTCGTCATTATACAAACCGCAAAGGTATAAATGGAATAGAGCAGGATGGAAAAATTATTGCTAGAGATAACAATAGAGTTTATGTGGAACCAGCAAATAAAAAACCATTAAGTCAGATTGAAGCTGAAACAAAGTATCAAATAAAGAAAGGAAAAGGAAGAGATTATATGGAGTTTGATGTTCCTAATTCAAAACTTGAATGGCTAAAAAATCCCAGATATGGAACAGAAGAGTTGACAATAAAAGGTGGAGTCGAAGAATTAATAAATCCATTATTTAAAAGGAGAAAATAAAACTATGATTAAAGAAAATGAAAAAATAGTTTTGTCTGGGGATGAAGCTATAGAAATATTAAAAGAAATTGAGATAATTCTAATATCTTTACATGATATGGGGTCGTATTACATGAATAAAGATACAAGAGAATATGAAAAAGAAACTACTAGGTTTATAGACGAGTGGAAAGTAACACATAGACTGGCAAGAATTAGGGGCAGATTATCAGAAAAATTTGATAATACACTAGGGGATGATGATATGGATGATTTAGAAAGAGCAATGGAAAAGTTAAAGTATTGGGAAAAACCAGGAGATGTTGCAGAAGATATAGTTTAATAATAAAAGTAATATTTTTTACCTAGAAGAATTCACTGCAAAACCAATATAGAACTAACTTCAAAATATTAAACAGTTGTAGAATATGACATGATATTATAGTAATATGATATTTAAATAAGTAGCAAATAGAAAAAATATGATGCATAATATTAATAATGCAGTGAAAAGATGAAATGAACCAGCTGAAAATTAAGTAAGCTGGTTCATTATTTTTTGAGAAGTTTTACAGAGATAAGCATCTGATAAAGGAGTTCCTTGCTAATCAATAAACTACTAAAATCATTCAATGAAATAAAAAATTACAATATATTAATAAAGATAAAAGCAAGTATATATTATAAATTTGATAAGAGCTAATGTTTCAAGTAAGGAAAATTGGCTCTTTTCTAATTCAAAGAAATTGAAGCATACATGCAATAAGCAACACTAGTAAATTTAATATAAAGGCTATAGAATATATTTATGTTAAGTTAAATCAACTCATACATTAGGAATATCAGAAAGTGATTATAATTTACTTGGAGGAATGGCAACAGCAGCAAGCTCATTTGGTGAAACATCAGCTGTGATGCTCTCAAGATCTCAAAATTCAGCATCAGTTGGAAGAATACCAATAAAATCTTTTGGTAGTTCAAGCAGTACAAAACCACTGAAGCAAACAGAGACTCAAAAGAGTTTTAATGCAGCTTTGGCTAGTAGAAATGTTAAGGGGTCGGGTAATCCTAATATTAATAGGGGACAAGCTCTAAATCAAGCTAAAGATAGTGCAGGTATACCAAGGTCTCAACAGTCAACTAGGCAATGGACTACTGGAGATGATATAACAAAAAAAGGTGGAAACTATAAAAACTACGAATATAGTGAAAATGCAACATACCAGGGTAGGTATTATGAATATGACACTCCTCAAGGGAAAAAGGTTATTGTGGACCATACAAATGACGTAGAGCAAGGATTGCATACACATGCAGGGAAAGTACCTAATGGTGCTAATCCTTTAACGTATAATTTTAAAAATCCTGATAATAGGTATAAGCCGATTAATAAAGATACTGACCATCATATTAGATATACAAATAAATAGATTATTTAGAAAAGGAGCTTGTTATGGAAGACAGAAAATTATTAATTAAAAAGAAAACTGCATTATCAAAGGTAAAAAGAAATCTTGAGCAATTTAAATCTTTTGAAATAATTGATATCATTGAAGCTGAATCAGAAGAAATCTCGAATTATAGAGAGCAGATTGAAGAATTGAATCACTATAGTTATCCTAAGGTAGCTGTTAGAAAACTTAATAAAAATAGCGAGATAATGATTGAATGGTTTTTTCAAGAAATTTCAACATTAAAAGATAATTCTATATGGACTATGCCTTTTGATGAAATGGGAATATGGTGGGTAAAGGTAAAAGTAATTAATTGCAAAGAAGCAATAGAGCAATTGTGGGATATTGGAGAGATATGCATTATCGAACAAGAAACTAAAAAATGTTTTTATATTCAAATTGATGAAGATAATTGTTATATAGTATTCAAGCAACTACAATAGGCAAAAGTATATTTAACTGCATTAATTATAATAAAGTTAATGCATAATAAGTATGATAAATAAAGTTGTTATATATTCGACATTAAGAATAAAATGACTATATGCATAATTCTAATAATGCAGTGAAAAGATGAAATGAATAAGCTGAAATTTAAGTAGGCTGGTTCATTATTTTTTTGTAGTTAACATATATAAGTAACTGATAAATGAAATCCTAACTAATCAATACTAATACCTTTAGGAGCAAGTAAAACAAGAAATGAAGTATACATGCAATAATCAACACTAGTAAATTCAACATAAAGGCTATAGAATATGTTTATGTTGAGTTAAATAAACTCAAACATTAGGAATGTCAGAAACTGACTATCATTTACTTGGAGGAATAGCAACAACAGCAAGCACATTTGGTGCAGCATCAGGTGCAATGTTAGGAAGATCTTAAGTTGAGGTACATAATGCAGGACAGAAGGAATAAATAGTGCAAGACAATTATTTAGAAGAGGTATAAGTGAATCAATGAGAGTATATCCTAATATTCCTAATTCAAAATTACAAGAGCTAATTGATATAAATAAAAAATTATATCAAGAAGTGGGGAAGTAAAATGAATGAAATTTTTATTAAAAGTCTTTACAAAACTATAGTCCAAGATAAGGAACTATATAGAAATCAATTGGATAACTCAAATATAGATAAGGTAACAGAAGAGTATTTAAAACAAGTTTTAGAATTATATAATGATGCATCACAAGATAAGAAGGATGCCTTAGTTGATTTTATAGAGTTGATAATGATAGATACAATCTCAAATATGCTAGGTATAATTGATGGAAGTAGTACACTCAGTGGATGTGATGCTGAGTCCAAATTGTATTTAGATGGTATTGATACTGATAATGAGTTACAAGATTTATTTTTAGAGTATGTAGAAGAGATTGATGAATAGATAATATAAGCAACACTAGTAAATTTAACATAAAGACTGTAGAATATGTTTATGATGAAGTTAAATCAACAAATTGAAGCGAAGCTTTAGAAGCATTATAAAGTGTAAAAAAGAAATATAATTAACAGCTAAAGACGTAGTGCAAACTGGGAAAAGAGTATTGATATACCACAACTATTATTAGGAGGATTATCAGTAGTAGAAGGAGCAAGATTATTTGGAGCAGCCTTAATTGGTACAAGAAGAGGACAAGCTGGCATCACTTGTTAGGTAACAATTAGGTGGTGGTAAAGATCCTAGAAATTAGTTGTCTTGTATCAAAACCCAGTGAATACACCAATTATGATGGATTTCGAAACATCAGTAAGAAAGTCTATTGAAGGAGGTCAGACAATTAATTATTCTACTATTCTAATATACAAAGGAAATAATCTTATGCCTTCATGAGTAACGTTGAATGCTGTATATGATGGAGGTTTTCAATTAGATGTTACTATTTTAAATAGAAGGTACGGGGCAAAGTGGAAGAATTGTAGAAAAATTTGAGAAGTTATTTTAAGTTAATGGAACTAAAAAATATATAAATACAATTTAACTATAACAAATGACAAAAGGAGAATTTAAAATGAAACAAGAAAAAAAGCGTGGTTGTTGTGCCACGGGGTATTTTATATGTTCAATAATATCATGTTTAATGAACATATTTTACAATATAATAGAGCTAAATTCAAATCTAGAAACAATTAAAAGTTACAAAACTTTGCTTATGGCCAGCACAGTTATATACATATTAATTATGGTTGGGAGTATATTAATATTGTTTTGGAAAAAAATTGGGGTATATTTATTTTTAGTGTCAGTATTTATAAATATAGTACTAATTAAAGTGTTTCCAACTAATTATTCTTCTGTACAAACTACTATAATTTCCTTATCTTCTATGTTTTTTATATGTTTAATTACACTTGGATTAATAAAACCTGTTTGGAAATATTTTGATTAATATTGAATAGAAATTAAAAGACTACATAATGTTAATAATGGAACTAGTTGTATCTATAATGAAAATCAAGTATATATTATAACTAGAAAAAGAGCTACTGTTTCTTTGAAACATTAGCTCTTTTTCTCATGTAAAGAAATTGAAGGGTGTAAAGGTGATGTGCCAAATAATTGGAGGTGGAAAAAGACATAAAACAATAAAAACCTATGTTGACTGTGTAAAAGTTTTCATAAAAACTTTGTTGTTGTTTCAATGGTATCAGGACTACACGTATTAAAATAATGAGGCTTTAATTTTTATATTACTTCCTTTAATTTTTTTAATGCCCTTTTATGAGTCTTATGTACAGATTGTCTGGAAACATTTCGTAATTTACCAATTTCAATATCAGAATATGAATGAATATATTTATATATAATGATTTTCTTTTCTAAATCAGTTAAATGATTTAGTAAATCTTTGAATATTGTATTGTTAGAATCTGTGTAATCAGAGTCTAAATCTATTAAATCGCTTGAAAATTCTGTATTGTATATTTTTGAATTTCTTTTATTTAAGTAGATATAATGATTTTTTAAGGATTTAGATATGTAGGATATAAGATATTTATTTTCTTTAAATATTTCTTTATGTAAGGGTATTTTATTCATTAATTGAATTAGGAATAAATTTAAATCAGAATAAGTATCATCATTTTCACTTTTTTTATGTAAACTTTTTAATAAAGGATCAAATGTTTCCACTATCTTTAAAAACTCATCTGAATTACCACTATTGAATGAAGAAATAATATTATATAAACTTGACATATATACACTTCCTTTTTGGTATTTTTAAATTAAAAAGGTTAAAAGGAAGCGAAATGTAAGCCTATATATGTTTAAATTTTCATTAAAAACCATTAGTTTATTTAAATGTAAAAAAAACAATCAATATTATGGAAAAATATAAGATTATCCATAATATAATTAACAAATTGTTAAAAATATAGGCTTGTTTTATAAGAATTATTATATAATGTTATTTAATGAAAAAGTATATTAAGTATAATTTTTTGATTTATATTTTAATAAACTTAAAATAATCTATAAAAATATAACTTTTATTGAAATAAACCGTTTTTTTATAAATTATTTTGTCATATGAATAATAATAGTAAATATGATAAAAGATTCTTGAATAGCTTTAATTGATAATGAGGGGTGAAATAACATTATGGAATTACAAGCAAACAAAATTTATACTGTTAAAGAAACAGCAGAGATATTATCTATTAGACGTGAAACTCTTTTGAAACTAATTTATGCAAAGGATTTAGAAGCAAGTAAACTTGGTAGACTTTGGAGAATTAAGGGGAGCAATATAGATAGATTTTTAGATAATACATCTAATATTAAAAATGATCATGTTGTTACTGGTGATAGCATGACGAAAAGTACATTAGAGAAACAAAAAATTAACCGAGTTATTTTGAAAGTATTTTAGGGGGAGGAGTATAGAGTGGCTCATTGTTTTTAGGGTAACATATGATGAATTTGGTGAACTATGATGATTTCTAAAGGAATTTTTTTATTAGGGTTACAAATTTTAATATGACCTCCTTTGTATAAGTAAGATTACAAAATAAAGGAGAGATTTAAATGGATCAATTAGTTTTAAAAACTCAACAATGGTTAAATGAAACATATGCTGGTAAAGGTGGATTTAATGCAATTACAGAAGATGGTATAACAGGATGGGGAACAATTGGAGGCTTAACTGCAGCTTTACAAATAGAATTAGGACTAGCATCTGATGGAATTTGGGGGGCAACTACAGAAAAGAATTGTCCAACTATAAGTTCAAATAATAGTGGATTAAATAAAAATATAGTTGCAATACTTCAAGGTGGTCTATTCTGCAAGGGATATGATGCTGGAGATTTAAGTGGAGATTTTACATTACAAACAGCAAGTGGAGTTATTAAATTAAAGCAAGATGCAGGACTTTCAAATGCTGATGATGAAGCGGGCTCTATGATATTTAAAGTACTACTTTCAACTATGGATGGATTTGTACTAGCTAATGGAAAAGATCCTAATATACGTACAATACAACAAAATCTTAATAGAGACTATTATGAAACAATAGGACTTATTCCAACTAATGGATTGTATTCAAGAGAAACTAATAGGGCATTAATTAAAGCGTTGCAAATTGAAGAAGGAAGTTTTCCAGATGGAATTTGGGGAGATTCTACATATGAGTTGTGCCCTACTATACCAGGATCTAAATCAAATAAAATGTTTATATTATTATTACAATATTCATTATATGTAAACGGAAAAGATCCAAATGGATTTGATGGGTTATTTGGAAATGGTTTATCTGAAGCAATAAAAAGTTTTCAAGGGTTTTGTGTACTGCCAGTAGATGGATATGCAGGAAAACAAGTATGGGCATCATTACTTGTTAGTACCGGAGACAGTAATAGAAAAGGAACTGCATGTGATTGTGGAGAAACATTAACTTTAGAAAAAATTAAAACATTAAAAAATAATGGTTATAAAATAGTTGGCAGATATTTAACAGGTAAATACAAATTAACTGCTAATGAGGCTTTATTAATAACCGCAAATGAAATGAACATACTCCCTATTTATGAGGAATATGGATATATGTTATCACATTTTAATCAAGAAAACGGATATCAAGACGCAAAAGACGCATTTGTAGCGGCTAAATGTTTAGGTTTTAATGAAGACTCAGTTATATATTTCGCAGTAGATTGTGATGTTATGGATTATCAAATAACTGAAAGTATTATTCCTTATTTTAAAGGAGTTAATATTGCAAAGGAACTATTAGGTGTTTCATATAAAATAGGAATATATGCTGCTAGAAATGTATGTAGCAGGGTAAATAATGCTGGATATTCATGTAGTAGCTTTGTGTGTGATATGTCAACAGGGTTCAGTGGAAATTTAGGATATCCCTTACCAGAAGACTGGGCATTTGATCAAATAAAGACAACTAGATTAGGTAGTGGGGATGGATCTATTGAAATAGACAATAATATATGCAAAGGCACATATTTAGGAGAAAAGTTTTTATACCCTATGGATGGAGATTTATTTAATAAAATAAATAATATTTCAATAATAAAGGAATTCGGAGGGAATTTAACTACTTTTGAAGAAGAAAAGGAGTTCATAAGAACACCTAATTTAAAGATAACCTATGCAATATCTACTGATGTTACTGTAGATGGGGATTATGCTAATTTAGAAATAACACCAGATGGTAAATTGGATGGAGCAACAATAAAAAGCACATTTGATTCAATGGAAGGAAGTTTGAATAAAGATCAAAGTATTTCTTTAGCAAATACATTAACTCTATTATCAAGTGATATAGGTGAAACTAGTATAGCATATAAAATTTCTACAGACGGAGTTTGGACTACAAATGAAATTAGTATACCAGTAAAGATATATTTAGATAAGGATAATAATGTATCAATTACTTTAGCAGTTAAAGTTAAAATATCCATTAAGAATGATGGTGGTGAAAGTGACGTACAAGAAGCATTAGATTCTGTTTCAGAATATACTGGATATATTATTACAGGTGTTGTAGTAATAGGTGTTGTAGGTGTTGTAACTTACTTGGGTGGCATAGCTGCTGTACTTGGAGCTATATTAGCTTGGTTTGCAGAGGTATTAGGAACCATACTAGCACTATTTGGATACATTGGTGCATTACTTTCAGGAATTTTTGTTAAATTAATAAGTTAAAAAATAAGCCATGGCTACAAATATTTTAGCCATGGTCTATTTCTATCGAAATTTTATATCATTAGGATATCTATATTGCGGATATATAGATGGATTCTCTTTAAATAATTCAATAAGTATGTCCAAATAACATTTATTATTAAAACATTCAGAAGGAATAAAAATATTATTTTTATCTCCAAATACCTTAATAATAATATTATTTTCAATTATATAGAAATTTTCAATTATATTCCATTCTATAAGTTTTGTATTAGATTCAGTATTAATAGAGAATCCGTTATCATCAATTGTTATTATTATAGGTGAGAATAGGAATTTGTTTTTATAATCATTTAAATAGCTAAGTATTTGATTTTTAGCAATCCGTGTATTTAGTCGTTTTTTGAAAACTATTAAAAGTAGCATATATATTAAAAACATAATAATTATCATAAGTTCATATTTAGTATCTACAATAAAATAGATAGATGCCCATACAGTCATCATAAGTAATACATAAGTAATTTTAAGTGCCAAAAAAGTTTTAGTTTTAAGAAAATATTTCATGTGGAAATCTAATAAATATTCCTTTGTAAGTTTAAATTCAAATTTCATATGTTCACTCCCTTTTAATTCTACTCAATTTTTAAATGGTAACATTAAGTTTTATTTTGTAGGTAAAAAAATACATTTTTATTTACAATAAAAGAATAAAATAAGCTATATTATTCTTTAAAAGTATGTTGAAAATTTAAACATAAATGTATTCATTAAAACTTTATATCTCTAGGATAATTGTACTGTGGAGATATAGAGGCATTTCTTTTAAATAATTCAATAATCCTTTCTAATTTCTCTTTGTTTTCAAAGCATTCACATGGGATAAATATATAATTTTTATCCCACAAGAGCCTAATAATAATATTGTTTTCAATAACATGTAAATCTTTGATTGAGGTCCACTGTATAACTTTTTTATTGAATTTAGTATCTATAGAAATTCCTTTATCACCCATAATTATTATTGTAGGTACCAATAGAAATTTATTCTTATAGTTATTAAAAAAACTAAGTATACAAAATTTGGATAATCCATTTTTAAAAATCAGCAAAATTAATACATATACAAAAAATATAATAACCACCATAAGTTTGTATTTAGTATCTACAATGATATATGCAAAAGTATTAAAGATTATTGCAATTAATATTAAAGCAATATTAAAGTCTAAAAAAGTTTTAGTTTTAGGATAATATTTCATATGAAAGTTTAGTAAAAATTCTTTGGTAAGTGTAAATTCAAATTCCATATATTACTCCTTATAAATAAATTATTAAACTCATCATAGTAAATTACTACAATAAATTACACTTAAAAATTAAGACTAAATGATTTTGTAATATAAACACATATTTTTAAATTATAAATCAAAGTTTATTTCTCTAGGATATGTGAACTCAGGAACAATACTTATATTAGTTTCAACTAATTTAATAAATAACTTTATATCATCATTACCTTTTATATATTCAGATGGTATAACAATATTATTTTCAACAAAGGTCAATATAAGTATATTATTTTCTATAATATGCACACTTTTAACCCCATCCCATTTTATAATATTGTCATTAAATTTGTTTTTAATAGTAATTCCATTATTATTAATTGTTATTATTGTAGGTAAAAATAGAAATTTATCTTTATAATTAGCTACTGTAATATTTACTATGAATTTAGATATACTATTTACTATTTTCATTCTAAATAATAATGTAAATAATATTGTTATTGAAAATACAATAACCACTAAAAAAGTATATTTTGAATTTACAAAACAAATACAAAATAAAAAGAAAAGTATATTAAAAATTATTAAAGATATCTTAAATAATGTAAATACTTTTGTTTTATATAAGTGTTTTGTATGAAAGTTTATTAAATATTCTCTAGTAAGAGTAAGTTTAAACTCCATAACAATCCTCCTTTGTATAAAATTATATATTAAAGAGTATAACAAAAAAACGTTAATAAAGTATTAAGTTAAATATATTATAAGTTATTTTGTATATATCTTTATTTAGAAATCAGAAAAGTTATTTTACTTTTTGAAATGGTATATTAATAAGTATTTCTTAGTAGAAACATAATGAAAAAATCTTAAAATTATATATCTTAAAATAAGTTTACAAAATAGCATATATCTTCTTTTTAATTATGAGAAAAAAATAAAATAAAAGGAGAAATTTATATGTTATTACAAAACGGTAGTACTGGTGATGAGGTTAAGGATTTACAACAAAGGCTTATATCTCTTGGATATAGTGTAGGAGTATATGGGGCAGACGGATCATTTGGACAAGGAACATATGATGCAGTAGTAAAATTTCAAAGTGATCATGGATTATCAGTTGATGGTATAGTTGGACCAGATACTTTTAGATCAATAAATGGAGCTGCAGGTATCGAATTATTAAGAATAGGATCAATAGGAGAAAGAGTAGCAGGGATACAACAAAATTTAATTAATAAAGGATATAGTGTAGGAGTCTATGGAGCAGATGGATCATTTGGACAAGGGACATATGATGCAGTAGTAAAATTCCAAGGAGATCATGGATTATCAGCTGATGGTATAGTTGGTCCTGCTACTTGGAATGCATTAAATGGATATTCAGGATGGGATAGTTCAGTTAGTGGAAGTGATGGAGTAAATAAATTTATCGAGGTAGCTAAAAGAGAACTTGAAAAAGGCTTTAAAGAACATTTATTATCTAATGGAGAAGGAGATAATATAAATCCATATGGTGAATGGTATGGTATGAATGGTGAACCTTGGTGTGCTATGTTTGTATCATGGTGTGCAAATAAAGCTGGTATCCTTGGTAGTGTAGTTCCAAGATATTCTTATTGTGAGACCGGCGCAAATTGGTATAAAAGTCGTGGAAGATATAGAACAAGATTTTCAAATTATATTCCTAAACCAGGAGATGTAATATTCTTTACAAAAGCTAGTGGTTTTTATTATCATACAGGAATAGTTATTGAATATAACTCAAGTAATAATATAATAACTACAATTGAAGGTAATGCAGGACAGGCAGTATCAAAAAGATATTATACTCTTAATCATTCAGATATAAATGGATATGGAGCAAATGATTGACCAGTAAGTCCTATCCCATCAATATATAAGCAACAATCAGACTTTGGATTTGCAGCTATTTTTGGAATTGAAATTTCAAGCGAAGGTAAAGTTCCAATTCCTACTGGAGTTAGAAATATGGAAATGTACTTTGAATTTTCAATGGCAAGACAAATAGGAAATTCAAATGGAAAAATAGTTGTTAAAAATGGTGCTATAGATAGTGCTTCATTTAGTAACAATTTAAGTTCAGCTGAAGTTGACTTTTTAAAAGGTAAAGTTAAATCTTTATCTCAAGTAGTAGGTAAACTAGGAAATGCACAAATTAACTTTAAAATTAACAGTATATCTAGTAACCACTTCAATATAACTTTAGAAATTGAAACAAGCGTAACTAGTAGTATTAAAGCTTATCAAAGTTTGAATATAATTTTTTATAAAGATGATTATAAAGATGATTCAAAGTTAAATTTAAATACAGTTAAAATTGGGGCAATAGCTGTTGTAGGAGTCTTAGCTATAATAACTATTGGAGTTTTGGCCCCAGAATTATTACCAGCTTTAGTTGCAATTTAGTTTTAAGATAATTAGTAAGTGATATAGATTTATAAATCTATATCACTTATTTTTTAGCTTAAACGGTTATTTTTGTATTAATATGGTTTATAAAATCATCTTTTTCTTTTGATGATTTAAATGCTGTAACTGGTATTTGAATATAACCTATTTTAGCATGAATATATATATAGTTATCTTCAACTATTAAGCGGTTTATAGAACTCCAGGCAACTTTAGATTCAGAAGATACATTTTTTTTTATTATTTCATTGTCAGTTAATATTATTGTTGTTGTTGAATTAACATGTTCAGTAAACCTAGAATTATTTTTAATAGATGAACGTAAAATTTTTGATACTAACCAATTAAAGGATTTAGAAATTATGAATAACCAAATTAAACTAATAGATAAAAGTACTATTACTACTAATAATAAAGTAATATTCCAATAATATTTCGCTAATAATACGATAGCATATAAAATTATACATATAAAAGGAACCCAAGTAAAAATTTTCTTCCTTATGTTAAATGATTTAGAGTTTTGGTTAAGGTAGTTGTTAAGGTCAATAATATATTGAATATCATTTTTAAATTTAACTTCCATAAATCCTCCTTAAAGATAAATACTTATTTTTTTATTAATGTATTTTATAAAATCAGATTTTTCTTTTGAAGAGTTAAAGGCTACAAGTGGTATTTGAAAGCATTCTATTCTAGCATGAATGTATATATATTCATCTTCTACAATTAAATGTTCTATAGAGCTCCAGGGAACTTTGCACTGAGAAGATATGCCTTTCTTTATTATTTCATTGTCAGTTAATATTATTGTTGTTGTTGAATTAATAGATTCAGCAATTTCAGGCATACCGCTAAGATATGATCGTGCAGATTTATTTGATAACCAAGGAAATAGCTTAGATGCTATTAATACACCAATTAAACCAATACCTAGCTCTATTAGTATTGTTAATAATGGAGTTTTATGCCATGAATCTTGGAAGATAATTGCACAAAAAATTATAGCTATAAGGGGTAAACATATAAAAAACTTTTCTCTGAATCTAAAGAATTTAGAGTTTTTTGTAAGGTGTCTGTTAAAGTCAATATTATATTGAATATGATTTTTAAATTTAATTTCCATGAAGATCTCCTTTAAATATATATGTTAGCATATAATTATAAAAAATTAACTTTATTAAAAATATATACCATTTAAAATACACTATTTTGGTTTAAAAATCTAGTTAACTATCCAAAAAATATTGATTTTTCATAGTTTATCTACTAAAATTTAATTGGTCATTTATGGAAAATGATAAAGAAGTTAAGGAATTAGATGACGATAAAGAAGTAGTAGTAGAAAAATCAAAAGAAAAACCAGTTGACAATGGAAATATTAATGAAAAAGAAGAAAATAAAACTGAAGAAGTTAAAAACACTACCACTTTAAATAAAGAGTCCAACCAACCAATCCAGTCTAAAACTAATACATCTAAGAAATCAGATGAAAAATCAAATATTTCTGCAAATAGTAATCCAGAAGTTTATGTAAGTAAAAATTTAGGTATATCAATGGAGGCTCCTTCTAATTGGAAGAATAGCTATAGTATTTGTGAGGAGAACGATTGTATTGTAGTATCCTTTAAAAGTAATGGTGTAAAACCTAGTAATAAAATGGAAGGTTTTTTATTGACAATTATAAAAAATCCAAAGAAAAATAATGGAAACATGCTTGGTGTCATTGGAAATAAGTATATAACAATTAATGGAGTACCTTTTTTAGTTGGAGGGCCAACAGGTATAACTTTAAATGAAGATCATCCTGGGTATAATAAATACTTAAAAATGTTAAAAGAAACAGGTAAGGTTGCAAGTACTATTAAAGGGATTAACTATCTAGATTTCATACAAATACAAAATTTATATTTGTACGAAATCTAGGTTATTAACATTTTGCTAGCGTAAAGTTTGGAAAATATGGTGATGATATAATTGATATTACAATTCTGTGTATATGGAAAAAGCAGTGAGGAGTGGACACTGAAGGTATTTTAACAGTTCCAAAATGAATTATTATAGTGTGCTAAAGTTTGATGATTTCATAACAATATTTTTATATGTTAATATTTACACAAGATAAATATATTAGGGATAAAATCATGAATAATAAAAGCAATATAGTAGATATACCATGGAGAAATTATTAAAATTCAATTGGAGAATATGAAAATATTACGAAATTAATATATGACTTTTGGAGTTTTGGAGATAATGAAGAATTAGCCAATGAGTTAGTTGAACTTGTTGTGAATGGAGAAAAAACAGCAACTACATCACTTCATTATTTATATGAAGTAGAAAATGAAGATTTACCTAAAATAGGTGAATTATCAATAATAACAGATTTTGATGGAAATGCAAAATGTATAATAAAAACAGAATTTTAAATATTTTACTTTTTTCTGAAGTGAATTCAGAGTTTGCATATAAAGAAGGAGAAGGGCATAAGCCATTATTGTATTGGAGAGAAGCACATATTAAATTTTTTAATAGAGAATTAGAGATGAAGTTTTCAGAGGATATGTTAGTTGTATGTGAAGAATTTGAAGTAGTATATAAATAAATATCTTTTGTAGTACTATTCCTTACACCAATATTATACCATATTTTGAACTAAAGATATAGACTTACAATTTATGTAATAAACCTTTATAATAGGGTTATTCCTATTTTTAAGGGGGAAACAAGATGAATAAGTATAATGAAAACAGAACTCTTATGAAATCCTCAATATCTGATTATAATTTAATCGCTACTGCGGATATAGCAAAGGGTATACCACAGCCACCATTTCAAAAGCCTATTCCAGATGACTCTATATTAGTTGACTTGCCTCCGGTAAATTCAATGACAGCTCCAAGAGCAGATTTTTTTGAATGTACCATCAGTAGGATTAGTAGGAGAATGTATTCAGAAGAACCTATAACTATTGATGAGTTATCATTTTTGCTTTGGTGCACACAAGGTGTTAAAAAAGTTATAGGCGGTTATTGGAATTATTTGAAAGATGGTTCTGGTATAATTATGTTAAAATGGAATTAAATATATTATAAGTTTTTAATATAAACATAAGGAGGAATTAAATGGAGAGAATTTTGATTGTGGAAGATGATAAAGATATTCTAGATATATTAAAAATTTACTTAAAAGCTGAATCTTTTGAAATATTGAAAGCTGAAAATGGTAAGAGAGCTTTTGAAATTCTTAAAGATACAGAGCCAGATTTAGTTATTTTGGATCTAATGCTCCCAGATATAAATGGGTTAAACATTTGTAAAAAAATACGTACCAAATACAAATATCCTATTATAATGATCACTGCAAAAACATCAGATCAAGATAAAATAATAGGGCTTACTTATGGTGCAGATGATTATATAAGTAAACCCTTTAACCCCTTGGAAGTTATGGCAAGGGTTAAAGCTCAGCTTAGACGATACAAAGAATATGGAGAGGATTCAAAAGAAGATAATATTATATATTATAAAGGTTTAATATTAAATACAAAGAGTAAGCATGTTAATCTAAATGGTAAGGAATTAAAACTAACACCTACAGAATTTAACCTCCTTGAAATATTATTAGTAAACAAAGGGCAAGTCTTAAGTGGAGAAAAACTGTTCCATTTGCTAAGAGAAAATGAATATTATTCAAAATCTACAAATACAGTGACAGTCCATATTCGAAACTTAAGAGAAAAAATGGAGGAATCTTTTGAACATCCGGAATACATTAAAACTGTTTGGGGGGTAGGCTATATCATTGAAGATTAAAAAATGGAAATGGAATTATTATATTTTAGCTTTTTTTATATTTATAGGATTAATGTTATTTATTGATTTTAAATTAGAAGGAACTGTGGCAGAATATTTTGAAAGGCAAATATTATTTGATAGAGAAAAGGTGTTGTTTGTTGGCATGGACCGTACCAGGGGAACCTTTTATTGGCCACGACTTAAATATATATTGAAGGATATGGTTATTGGAGGTTTTGTTCTTTTAGAGATGGTTGTTTACTTCACATCAAGATACTCACAAAATAAGGAACGAAAAAAGATAATAGCTCAGCTAGAACAAAGAATATCTTTGCTCAGCAAGGGAGAGGTACCTGAAAAAGTTCAAGAACTAAAACTAATTGATTCTGAGATAAATGAAATTAGACGTGAGAATGAACTTGTGAAGCAGGAGATATTAATGGCGATGAGCAAGAAAAATGACCTTGTAACCTATTTAGCACACGATTTAAAAACTCCATTAACAAGCATCGTTGGCTATCTTACAATTTTAGATGAATCTGAGGTACCAGAGGAGGTTCGTCAAGACTATATAAAGAAACTTTTGGAAAAATCCTATAGAATGGAAGATTTAACGAATCAGTTTTTTGATATTACTCGCTTTAGTCTTCAGGAAATCCCTTTGAATAAAAGTTTACTAGATGCAGAGTTTTTCCTAGAACAGTTGACTGAGGAACTATATCCTTTACTTAAGGAGAAAAACTTAAAATTTGATATAAACCTTACTCCTAATATTAAGATTTATGCCGATGGATCACTATTTGCCAGGGTGTTAAACAATTTATTAAAGAATGCTATAGCATATAGCCACAAGGATTCTGTCATAAAAATAAAGGTCGAAATGGGAAAATGTAGCATGCAATTATTTGTAGAAAATGATGGTGACGTAATAAGTGAGCAGGAACTAAAACTTATATTTGAAAAGTTTTATCGAAGAGATCAGTCAAGAAATCAGTCATCTGGGGCAGGACTTGGATTAGCTATTGCAAGGGAAATTGTACAAAAGCATCAAGGCTCATTAGAAGCGGAAAGTCAAGATGGACATACTGTATTTATTATTACTCTACCCAATTCTTAATAAAATCTTTATAAATACTAAATAATTTATGAATAAACCTTTCTTTTATCTTAGTTATACTGAAGATAGAAGAAAGGTTTTTTATTGATTTAATTAAGGAGGAAAAAAATATGAAATTATTTGTTTATAATCTTTCTAAGGAGTTTAAAGATTTAAAGGCTGTGAATAATATAGATCTTGAATTTACTCCAGGGATTTGGGGACTTTTAGGACCAAATGGTGCGGGTAAAACCACATTAATGAGAATGCTAGTTGGTAATACAACTCCAAGTAAGGGTAAAGTAATGTTAGACGATGTAAATATCTCCAGCCTTAAGGATTCGTATCTAGATAAAATAGGATATTTGCCTCAGCACTTTGGATATGATAAAAATCAATCTGTTGAAGATTTTCTCCATTATATTGGAACTTTAAAGGGGCTTAATAAAGAAATTAGAAATAAAAGAATAAGTGAATTATTAAATGAATTTAATTTATCAGAAGTTAGAAAGAAAAAGATTGATAAGCTTTCAGGAGGTATGAAGCGTAGAGTTGGAATATGTCAAGCTATGTTAAATAATCCTGATATCTTAATTGTAGATGAACCAACTGCTGGTTTAGATATTGAGGAAAGAAAAAAATTTCGTAAGTATTTAACCACAATAAGCAAAGAAAAAATTGTTATTTTGTCTACACATATTGTTTCAGACATTGAGTTTATTGCTAATTATCTTGTGCTTATGGAAAAAGGTAAAGTAATTGCAGTAGGAGAAAGTAATTCTTTAATTCAAACGCTTGATGGTAATGTATTTGAAACAATTGTTCCAGAAAATGATATGGCAAGGTTAGAAAATGAATATAGAATTATGAATTTTCGTAATGAACATAGGGGACAGGTTGCAATTCGTTATATTGCAGATATTCCATTACCAAATAGTAAGTTAGTTCCACCTTCTCTTAATGATTTTTACCTTTCAAAAGTTACGGAGGTATAAAAATGGATGTATTTTTTCAAGAGTTAAAAAGACAACTAAATTTTAAAAGGCTTCTAACATATGTTTTAATTGCAATTGCTTTGGCAGGATTATGGACATGGTTTATTGTAGGTGGAGCTACTGAAGACTTTTTGCAGCAAGGAGTTTACAAAGAATATAAAGGTAGATCAGCCATAGAAGCAGCAGGTAAGGATAGAGTAGGAGCTGAAGGAGAAATGACTTTAGATAAATTTCAAAGTGGCTGTAATCTTTTTCTAAAGTCATTAAAAGGTGATAATGACAGTGATGTAGTAATTACTAAAGACTTGTTGAAATATACTGTCTATACTGACAAATTACTTAATCAGGAGTTTAGATTGAGAACTATGATAGGAGAATCAACAAGTGACCTTTTGCATATTCCTAAGGATGCAGGAATGAATTTTTATAAAAATGAAGATTTATTCTATGGTAATTATATTGATAAAAACGCAATTAATGAAAATGAAAAAACATTAGCCCTATCAATGTGGGATAAGGTGAAAAGACCATACACTTATTATACTGGATTTAAACAATGGGATGATGGAATTAATCATATTGTATTTTTCTCATTTGTACTTATGATTATGTTAGGGTTTTTTTCAAGTTCCATAATAACCAATGATAAAGAAAATGGAATGGATGAAATTATAACTACTACAGCAAAAGGCAGAAAAAGCCTCACTATAGCAAAAATTAGTATACCTTTAATTATGGCATCTATTATATATCTTTGTGGAGTCGGTCTTTATGTTTTGCTATTAAAGTATTTATTACCTGCTGATGCTTTAAATACTTCAATACAGGTTTTAAGTAGAAGTTTTCTTCCATATACTCAAGGTGACTTACTTAGAAATGTATTTATCGTAGGCTGGATAGGAATTTTAATAGTGTCAAGCTTTTCTACTTGGATTTCATCTATATCTAAAAAATCCTCAAGGGCCATCCAATTCTCCATACTTACAATATTAGGTTCTTTTATTTTAGGCATATTTATCACTAGTCACTCTAGAAATATGGATATAATTAAGATGCTTATACCAGGAGGAATAGGATTTTCATATTTCCAATCTATAGACTTTCCATTCATTACAATTTTAGGGAAGACTCTATGGATGCCATCTATTTTGCTCATAGCAAGCATAATTATATTTTTACTTAGTACCATTTTTACAACACTTAACTATAGAAGGAGGTAAGGAGATGATATATCAAGAATTAAAGCGTCGTCTTTTTACAAGATATGTTTTCTTCTCAATAATAGGTCTACTTTTGCTTACATGTGTATTAACTCTACGCATTATAGCAATAAATGAAAATCTACATGAAGTCATTAAAGAAGAGTCTGTATATTCTGGTAAAATGACTGAAGATAAATTATGGCTAGGTCTAGAAAAAGTGCGGGACGAAAAGTCAGATGAAATAAAATATAAACCACTCATAGCTTTTATAAGTCGGTTAGTTTATTCTTATCCTGGAGTGATATACAATGAAAATAAACTAACCAAATTTCCTGATTATTATGCCAAAAATTTTTATGAGTGTTGGAAAAAAAAATCTACTGCACTTATAGAAAAAATACCTAAAAATAATAAGGCAAAAGCATTGGAAGAACTAGATAAGGTGAAAACACCTTTTTATCAATATGAAGGCTATTATCTTTGGACTGAAAGCTTTAATATGCTTAAGGTTATTTATCTAATAATTATATTTATGGTAACATTTTTTGCGGCATCCACCTATTCTGATAGCATGGAAGACGGTAGTATGGAAATTATGTATGCAACAGTTTCTGGCAAAAAGATGATGGGCATTCGCCTTCTTCCTGTTATGATATATGGTTTGCTTTTAACTTTGGCAACAACACTTTGTACAGTATTAATTTTAGGTTCAGCTACTGGGCTTCAGACTTTAAAGAGTAGTTTAAAGGTATTTGCATTATTTTCTATAGGCAACTTTACATTAGGAAGTGGAATACTCTTAATGTTTGTAAGTGAACTTTTAGGGGTGCTATCGTTAACAACTATTATGGGATGGCTATCCTATAAAACAGCAAGTACAAGCCTTGCTACATCAATAGGAATAGGAATAAATATTTTCTATATCATCATGGCCTTATTTATTAAGCTTCCGTGGAAATTTTTCCAGTTTATCTTAAATGCATTGCCATTGGCATCATCACAAATTATAAATGAAGTGTCTGGATTTCAGTTTGACATGGGGATTTGGAGACCATATGCAGTTATGACGAGTATGGTTGTAATGTTTATTGCATTCGGTATACTGCTTAGTTATTCAGTTTGCAAAAAGGAGCTATAATTAAATGATTTTAGAAAATCTTATATAAATAACAAAGGAGCTGACTCACTATAGTAAGACAGCTCCTTTTTAATAGTATTTCTAGTTTAAAACTTCTAATCCTAGGTCTAGTATATTAGCAAATAATAATAATGTATTAGTATTTGGGATAACATTGTTTTTAACATCTAATAATTTTCCAAGTCCATACTCAGTGTATACACTAACAGTAGGAAAATTAATTTCACCTAAATCACAAATAATGTCAGTTTCTTTTAATGCTATTTTAGTTGTTTCATTAATAGGTTTTACTATGCTATAAAGTCTTGTATTATAGTCATATCTTAGAACTTTTAAAGTATTACTTGTTAGTATCTCTTTAGTTTTAGTGTTTATATCATATTTTGAAGTAGCTGAAGCAATGTTATTTATAACAAAATAATTAATATTTCTTTTGTAGTTTACCTTATCTTTAAATTCTTTTAATCTTTCTAAATTTAAATTTATATCTACCGGGATTTCATCATTTTCTAAATTATTAAAACTTTCTTTTATGTAAGTTAACTCTTCTTTTCCATTAAGTTCTCTAGCTAAGATATTCATACAATTATCATAAACATCCTCAAATGAACTAAATGGTAAGGCATATTTTATATAATCTAAAACAAGGTAAATTTTGAATTTAGCAGATTTTTTACCCTTTCTAGATGAACAATTCACTTCAACTAATAAGTTTTCATTCAATAGCTCTGTATTAAGTGTTATTTTCTCAATTCCTTTACTAAATTGTATAATGTAATTATCATTAGTAGATAAAGTTTGCGTATGTTGATTTATTATATAAGTACCTTTAAAGCCAGACTCAGTAATTTCACCAACTCTTAATGAACTTTTGCTTGGCAATTTCTTTAAATTTATATAAGGTCTATTTATACATAGGTTGTTTTCAGATATTATTCTCATATTAAACTCCTTTAGCTCTAACAAGACTGTTAGTTTGATTTATAAATTATAACATAAGTAACATTTTAAAGATTAAAGAATTTAATTAATGATAGAAACAAGCTTATTGAAAATTTGTATTTTTAGAGTTGATTGTTCTATATAATATTAATAAAAGGAGGGTGGGTGGCTTATGATAATTTGGATAAATGGAGCTTTTGGAGCAGGTAAAACAGAAACAGCTTTAGAATTAAATAGCAGGTTAAAAAAATCTTTTATATATGACCCAGAAAATCTTGGAGAATTTATAAATAAGAATATACCTAACAATATGAAAAAAGGTGATTTCCAGGATTATTTATTATGGAGAGAAATAAATGTAAAAATAATTAAAGACATTTATGATAAATATAATGGAACTATTATGATTCCTATGACAATAGTTAATAAAAAATATTATGATGAGGTAATTGAAAAATTAAGAAAAGATGGAATAAGTGTAAATCACTTTACTTTAATAGTTACTAAGGACATATTAATTAAGCGTTTAAAATCTAGAGGTGAAGATGAAAATTCTTGGCCAGCTAAACAAATCGAAAGATGTAATAAAGGATTAATAGATGATACTTTTGAAAATAAAATTTATAGCTCTAGAATGACTATAGAGGAAGTTGTTGTGGAAATTGCAGATAAATGCAATTTAGAATTATTACAATAAAAAAAATCACTTTATAACCTAATAGTTTAAAAACTGTGATGATCATTGGACAATGTTTTAATTCAAGAACTTCTGGAATAAGAGATAAATCAATCTTAGGATGAGAAATTTGAAATCTTAAAGAATAGAAAAATAAATTGAATAAAATTCATAAAGGTGAGCTAGATCATAATAATTTAATATAAACAGATAATTTATATTTAAGGAAGTTTAATTTTCTAAATAACAACAAATAGCCTAAGATAGAAAGGTAATGACATTAAAAAATAATTGTTTATTTCTATTAAAAGTTTGATATAATAGAAATAAGAAGTGGCTTAGTGCTAGTAACACTAAGCCAATCCTAGAACGTTTTTGAGTTTTAGGGCTATTGGGAAAATTTATATAGTAATTTTAAGAGATTAAAGCACTAATCATTGTGGGATGGGTGCTTTTTCTCTTTGCTTTGAAATTCTATATGTAAACCAAGGAATTTAATCTTGATCTTTACATTTGAAACAAAAAGATTATGTTTAAGTATTAATTTAATAATATAAATAACAAAAGTTCCTTTTATTATTATTTCTAGCATATCCAATACCACCCCCTCAAGCTATGGTAAGGTAATTACCGATAGTCCAAGGTGGGAAAACGTACAACCACCGTAGCCACCCACTTCTACGGTTTCTGATTTCAACTATATAATTATATCATAATGGTAAGTGTGGAAACATAAGAATATATTGGAAATTAGGGGTTTTAGAGAATATTAATATTATTAAATATGGGGTGAGAAATTTATGAAGGTTGCAGTTATTTATGGCACAGAGAGAAAAGGAAGTACTTATAATATTGCACAACAGTTTTTGCATGGATTATGTAACAATAAAAAAGATATAAAAGAATTTTTTCTACCTAAGGATCAACCAAATTTTTGTCGTGGTTGTTTTCAATGTTTTACTGATAATATAAAGTGTCCTGACTATCAATATATAGAACCTATTTTAAAAGCAATGGAAGAAGCAGATCTTATTGTTTTTACATCTCCTGTGTATGTATATCACATTACAGGACAGATGAAAGCTTTCTTAGATCACTTTGGATTTCAATGGATGGCACATCAACCTAATGAAACAATGTTTAAAAAACAAGCGTTAATTATTTCAACAGCAGCAGGTGCAGGAACTAAATCTACAATGAAAGATATTTTAGATAGCATGTGGTTTTGGGGTATTGCAAAAACTTACAAGTATGGAGTTAATGTAGCAGCTGGAAATTGGAGTGGTGTCAGTAATAAAAAGAAAATAGAAATTCAGAAGAAGGTAGAAAAATTAGTGGTGAAAATAAAAAAAGAAAGTGGACATGTCACTCCGAATTTAAAGGTAAAAGGATTATTTTATGTGATGCGTTTTATGCAAAAGAAGTTTGGTTTCAATAAACCAGATGTTGATTATTGGGAAAAACATGGCTGGCTAGGCAAAGCAAGGCCATGGTAATTATTTAGAAATTTTGAATTGAGAATTGAAAATATTGGATGAAAGCTTCTTAAGGAGATTGCTAAAATAAAACTGAGGTTTTCAACTATAACGTTCAATTCTTAATTCTAAACTTTATGCTAATGAAGCTTATGGCGTTCAATCATAACTGTAAATAGCTACCTTTTCAGTAGTTAATAATTAGAGATATAATAATTTCTATGATAAAAGGAATACATTGACAACAATGATGGTATATATTACAATAAAAACATTAATATCGATACTCGATATTGGAGGGTATAGTAATGGCAAGAGAGCAATTTCAAAACTTAACTGAACCAATGTATTATATATTAATGTCATTGATAAAGGAAAGATGTGGTGTAGATATTATGGCAAGTGTAGAGGAGATTTCCAATGGACGTGTAAAGGTAGGCCCTGGAACGTTGTATGCATTGCTTAGTAAATTTGAGAAAGAGAATATGATAAGAGAAACAGAAGTAATAGGAAGAAAAAGAAGTTATATAATTACAGACAAGGGGCTAGAAGTATTAAAGAAAGAGTTTAAGAGATTAATGATTTTAGTGGAAGATGGAAAAATGTTTTTAGGGGGTAGGCTTTATGATAATAAGATATAATAAATGGGTTTTATTTAATTTTCTTCCCTATGAATATAAGGCCTTAGAAAAATATTTAGATGATATGGCTTTAAAAGGATGGAAACTACAAAGCATAAAAGGTGTAGCATTAAAATTCAAAAAGATAGAGCCTAAAAAAATAACATATTCAGTAGACGTGATGGATAAGGTATCCTTTTTTGATGGGAAAAACAGTGATAGTGCATTAGAATATAGAGAATACTGCAAAGCTGCAGGATGGGATTTTGTTTGTGAAAGAGAAAAAATACAAGTTTATTGTAGTGAAAGTAAAATAGATAGGGTTCCTATTCACACTGATGAGAAAGAGAAGTTTAATTGTATTTTTAAAGCATCTTTAAAATATGTTCTTTTAAGTTTATTCACTGTTATTATGTTTTTATTTACACAATGCATGATAACAATAGGCGGCTATAACGTAAACTTTTTAGCAAACAATTCTCAGCTATTTTCATTATTTATTGTAAGTATGTTTATAATAAATGAGGTTATAGGAACTATTAACTTTATTATTTGGGCAGTTAAAGGAAAAAGGCGTTTAAAAAGAGAAGGAGAGGTATCTTATAATTATTTTAAAGTTGTAAAGATTAAAAGAATTATTTGTAAGTTCATGCTAATAATATTTTTGTTATATATAATGTCTATAGCCATAATGGGAGAGATATTTGCATTAAAAATTTCTGCAGTGATTTTTTTAATTGCAGGTGCAATGTCTATATTAATGAATTTTGTAAGTAAAACTAAATATAAGAAAAAGAGAAAAATCAATATTATAAGTTATGTAGTTATTATTATATTTACTACTATAATAATCAATGGATTAATTTTTAGTAAAGTGTTTTTTTATTATGGAGGAAAAGATAATAAAATAAAAAAGGATAATTATATTTTAACTCTAAAGGACTTTAATGATGAAGCTGCAGAGGAAGGAAGTTTATATACAAATGAGAATAATAGTTTTTTGGCATCCACATTATATTATAGCAATAAAGGAAAAAATGTTAATTTAGGCTATGAATTATTTCAAAGTAAATATGAATGGGCAGTAAAGTATGATTTTAATAATATAATGAATTCGATGAAAAAAATTAATATAAAATATATTGAGAAAGAAACTGATTTACCAGGGGATATAAAGGTATATATGAATGAACATGGACATAGGTACATTATGTTTTCACCTAATAAGCTTATGGAAATTAATAGTTGGGACAAGAATTTAAGTGAAGGTGAGCTATTAAATAAGATATATGAAGAAGTGTTTAAATAACAATAAAAATTTAAGGGCAGATGGCTTGGTGTGAGCTATCTGTTCTTTTGTAATTAAAGTGGGAGAGGATTAAGCATAATGACAAATTTAATTAATGGATATGATAAAATAGAAGAGTTATATGTATATTTTCCAACATTTCATGATGATACTATTGAAAATTTAGAAATGAAACTTTTAATAGATTAAAGCACTAATCATTGTGAGATGGGTGAATTTTCTTTTGTTTTGAAGTTTTATGTATAACCCAAGAATTCTAACATTAATTTTTATAATTGAAACAAACGGTATTAAGGGGGAATTATATGTTGGTCAGGGTGATGATGGTGACTATGGGGCAAGCGAAAGTCATATGTGTAGGTTTATTATTAAAGATTTTGGGTTAAATTGGAAATACGATGGAGAAGTTATAAAATAGGTATTTATTAAGGTATATTAGTTAAGGAAAACATAATGTAGAGAGTATAAAAATAGTATAAGAGTTATCTTAAATTAAAGAGGCAGTTTTTAACTGACTCTTTTCATGTTGAAAACATATAAAATATGAATTATAATTTAAACATTATCTAAAAGACAAATATTTGATAATTGTGATAAATGTGGGGGGAGAGAATGAAAAAAATAATACGTATAGCAATAGGTATAATAACAGTGATTGGAATTGGTATGTTTGTATGTAATGAAAATTTTACAAATATAAATTCAAATCAATATTTAACAGCTAAAGAAGAGAAGAGATCTTTTTTAGTTCATGAAAATCAAAAATGTACTAAGGATAGTATGAGTTTTGATTTTAATAGGTTCACAGGTAAATGGTCATTTTTTGAATTACATTGTAAGGAAGGAAATAAAATAACCATAAAAGATAATTCAAAAATTGATAAGGGTAAATTCTTTATAGTTGTTTTAGATTCAAATTATAATAATATAGCAATGAAAGAAGAAAAGAATAAAGAAGATATAGAATTTAGTGTACCTAAAGATGGAAAATATCTTCTTAGAATCGTGGGTGAAAAAGCAAGTGGGCATTTTGATATAAGTATAAAGTCAGATGGGGATTTAGAAACTGTATATAAAGACTTTTGGAGTTAGTACAGAATAATAGAAATGAAAACTTGAACATATTGAGGCGCTGATCATTGAGGGATGGGTGTTTTTTCTATTTGTTTGAATTTGCCGTATATAGATAGCATAACTTTAACAAAGATGTAGTTATAATGAAATAACGCTTTAGAATTGAAAACAATTTAATAATAGGGAATAAGTAAAAAAAGTCTTACATTTATTGTAAGACTTTTGTGGTTGCGGGAGCAGGACTTGAACCTACGACCTTTGGGTTATGAGCCCAACGAGCTACCAACTGCTCCATCCCGCGTCATTATGTTGCGGCTTCGTTTCCT
>NZ_FOKI01000024.1 GCF_900111985.1 Clostridium frigidicarnis | reverse complement strand
ATTCTGACCAAGGATGGCAATATCAAATGTTCAGTTATCAAAATATGTTGAAGAAGAAAGGCATTAGACAGAGTATGTCTCGTAAAGGTAACTGTCTCGATAACTCAGTTGTGGAAAATTTCTTTGGCTTACTGAAAACAGAATTGCTATATTTACAGGAATTCGATAACATAGAACATTTCATTAAAGAATTAGTAGCTTACATAGATTACTATAACAATAAACGAATCAAGAGCAAATTGAAAGGACTGAGTCCTGTCCAGTACAGGATCCAGTCCCTGGAAGTAGCGTAATTATACTTTGTCTAACTTTTTGGGTTCATTTCAAAAAAGAATTCCCTTAAGAAATATTATATTATTAAATATATTATCTTTTTCTTAATCTCAACATTTTAAAACTTAAATTGTTCTCTTTTCCTTTAAAAGTCCTTATTGTAAAAATATCATCAATTATTAAAGCTAACAATAAAATAGGACATACTATTAACCATAATGATTTTATTGGTAAGTAAAAATTATTTACTATATGTGTTTGGAGATATCTTACTCCAATAAAGGTTAAAAAAGTCCAATAAATAGAAAATTTTATACATACTATTCCCTGAAAATTGTGTTTTAATTTTGAATAATCCCAATAATCTTTATGAAAATTTTTTCTCATAATCACACCTGTTGTATATTCAACAAGAGTTGGAATTATAAAACATATTAAAATTAATGAATATGTATTTTGATTAGTTATATCTGAAATTGCTATTATAAATGACATGGCAATTCCATACATTGGCTTAAATGGATTGTTTAAAAATCCATCCTTTTGGAAATGTCCCTTAATATGATAACTATAAAGATTTTCGATTATCCATCCAATAAAGCCATATAGAAAAAAGTTAAATGTAAAATATAATATAAATTCCTTATTAAGCATAACTCCACCTCCCTGCCTATATAAATATCTTTACCATACTTAAGGAATTTATACTTATTTAAATACTTATCTATATGAATCTTTTTAAAGTTTATCTAGTGACTCCCATCTGTACCTCCCTTGCCTTAAGTATACAATGTTATACTTCCATAAATTAATTCATCTAACATTTAGATATTACAAAGAACATCACCTAAATAAAAATTCGTTGTATTTCTTATAAAAATAAAGAACTATAAAATTATGACATTTTATTTATCATAATTTCTAGGTACATATTTTAATGTGATCAAGAAAAAAGAGTATTCTCTTAAGCTTAAAGCCTAGAAAATACTCTTTTCTCATTTAATGTGTTTAGGATATTGTTTAGTTTTGTGATGCCCAGTCTGCTGGGTATGTTACATATATAAATCTTGCGTAATCTGGTACTGAGAATTGTATACTACTTCCCTTTGGAATTAATATTAATTCTCCTGCATCTGCTGATACTTTTCTACCATCTATGATTACGTCTAAGTGGCCTTCTATTACATAGTCTATTTCATCATAGTTTAAAGTCCAGTCAAAAGTTGTTTCTTTCATTTCCATAACTCCACAACCTAATCTTGGGCTTTCATTTAAATCAAATAAGTCTTTTGTATAAACAACATCTCTTGGATTTCCTGTGTCTAATCTATTTGACTCATCAACTTTAACTGTTGGAAGCTTAACTGATGTTATTCCGCTTATATCTTTATTTCTTACGAAATCAACTGAATCTGTAGCTCCTTGAATTTTTTCTTCTATTATTTTTCTTACTAATTGCTCTAAAACTTGTGGATCTAAGTTTTTCATATTACTTTGCCTCCTTAGCTTTTCCAAACATCTTATTAGCTATTATCATTGCAAGAATAACAGCTGCTATTCCACCTACTAGTTTACCAACTATCATAGGGAATATCATTTCCTTAGCAACTCCAGCAACATATCCTAAATGGTCTCCAAATACAAATGATGCTGACACTGCAAATGCAACGTTTATTATCTTACCTCTATCATCCATATCTTTCATCATTCCGAACATTGGTATTGAGTTAGCTAAACTTGCAACCATTCCAGCTGCTGAAACATCGTTCATTCCTAACAATTTACCAACACTCATTAATGGTTTCTTAAATACTTTAGTTATAACATAAACTAGTGGGAATGCTCCAGCAAGCACTAAAGCTATATCTCCAACTACTCCTATACCTTCTTCTATTGGTGCCATTCCTGGTATTACTACTAAACCTGTAAGTTTTTCTATTACAGCTGCACCAAGACCTATTGTTATTACTATTACTACAAATTTACCGAATATAGAGAAGCCTTTTACCATTTTATCAGGTATCTTAGCAAGTCCTAATCCTATTATTGCAGCAAATATTATTATTGGAACTAAGTTCTTTATTATAGTTAGTACTGGTAATCCTGCTATAAGGCCTCCAACAAATGCTCCTATTGGTATTGTTATTATACCAGCAAGTACACCTGTTGCTAAAAATCTTTGATCTTCTTTCTTTATTATTCCTAAAGCTACTGGAATAGTAAATACTATTGTAGGTCCCATCATTGCACCAAGAATTGTACCTGCAAATAATCCAACTTGTGGATCATTAGCTAATTGTTGAGCTAGTGGGAAACCACCCATATCACAAGCAAGTAATGTAGTTGCAAACATTGATGGATCCGCTCCTAATGCATTAAATACTGGAACTACAACTGGCTTTAATATGTTGGCTAAAACTGGAGCAAGACAGATAACTCCTACCATGGCTAATGCTAATGATCCCATTGCCATAAAACCTTCTTCAAACTGCTCACCTAGTCCAAACTTATTGTCTAAACATTTATCTATAGCACCTAGAACCATAAATACAACCATTATGTAAATGATTATGTCATTTATTCCCATTATTTCATCTCCTTTAATATTTTATTTTGTTAAACTGGAAATTATAAGTTCGTCTGGAGAAGGGATTATGGATGTACTTATTATCTTTTTACTATCTATAGCTTCTCTAGATAATTCCATTCCATACTCCACATCACTTACTTCTCCAGAAATTATATATAATAGCTTTCCTCCTATACCAAAGGCAAGCTGAAGTTTTAGAATCTCAACATTAGATCCCTTTAATGCTTTATCTAATGCCTTTAATCCAGTGCACACATTAGATGTTTCCATAACACCTATGGAACTCTTATTCTTTACTGTGCATTTAGTTTTAAGAGCTTTTATTATACTTTCATGTACTGCATTTATTACGAAACTATCTACTATACTTTTTTGTCCTAATTCTACACCATATTCTATAGCATCTTTTACAGAGTCTTCATTACCACTTATAATTACAAGAAATTTCCCAGGACATATGGTCTTAAAGAATAACAAGTCTACAGGAGATTTTTTCACAATTTTATCTCCTACTTCAATTCCTTGAGCTATGCTTCTAAATTCAAGTGAACCAATGCTTTTATTCATCATCAACCTCTATAGAATCTATTATACCGACAACAGCAGCATCTACTGGTATTGCCTTATCTCCTAAAGAAGTTCTTGCTGAAGCACCCTTAGTTATTAAAACTAAATCTCCGTTACCAGCTCCAACATTATCAGCTGCTACAAAAAATCCTTCTAACTCTTTTTCTTTATCCTTTAATAATCTTACTACTAGAAATTTCTGCCCATTAAGTTTTTCATCTTTTCTAGTAGACCATAATCTTCCCACTACTTTTCCTATAACCATAGTAATAATCCTCCTATACTCTTTTTACCTTTAGGTGATGAATTCTTACAAAATCATTTGCTAAAGGAGTTATTATGCTCTTTTTATCAATAATTACAGCTTTCATTCCGTTCATATATGGTTTTCTTAAATCCGATTCTGTTATAAGTTTTTTATTTCTTATTTCAAAGGTGGAGTTATTTTCTACTTCTACTTCTTCTTTTATAGTAACTACGTTATTTGGGGATATAACGTTAGAAACTGAATTACTTGAAATAGCACAAGGAGAACTTATTATATCTATACCATATTTTATAAGCTCTTTTTCAAAGTCAATGTATCTATTATATAAGGCTTTTGGGGATGTACTTTTATACTTTCTATACTCTAGTCCGTCTTCAAGAACGTAAACCTTTTTTCCTTCCATAAGCATTTTTATTATAAATGCTTCTGACTTTGAAACTCCTGTTAAAGCAGCAAGATTTCCAAGTCCCTTTAAACAAAGTTTTTCTATGATTATAACATCACATTTTTCTAAATTATTTTCATAATTAACAACATCATATTCATTGCCTAAAACTCTTTCATATCTTGTACTATCACTGCCGCCAAATACTACAGCAGTTTTCTTATTCTCATTTACATTGTTAGTTTCCTGTAATTTTTTGTACACTTCTTTTACTATTAAATCTACAAGAGTATCATAATTCATTATATTACCTCCTTTCCTAGAGGTCTATTTTACAATTGTTGCAAGAGTTCCTTTACTGAATCCACATGCATTAGCCTCATCATAGTCTATATGCATTGCAGTGTTAAACTTAGGGCTTACTCTTATTACAACATCATCAAATATTAATGGTCTTTGTCCAAAGACTTTAACCTTTACTATTTCCTTATCTTCAACATCAAACTTTTGTGCATCTTCTGGAGTTATATGTATATGTCTCTTTGCTGCTATAACCCCTTTATCTAATTTAACAGAATTCTTATCACTAGATATTGTAACTCCTGGAGTATTTATAATATCTCCACTTTCTTTAACTGGAGCTCTTAAACCTACTGATAATGCATCTGTTAAAGATACCTCAACTTGAGTTTCAGATCTTTCTGGTCCAAGTACAATAACATTTGACATAGATCCTTTTGGTCCTGTTACTGTAACTCTTTCTTTACATGCATATTGTCCTGGTTGAGATAAATCCTTTGCTTTTGTAAGCTGGTATCCTTCTCCAAAGAGCATATCTATATGTTTTCTACTTAAATGAACGTGTCTTCCTGAAGCTTCAACTTCTAAAAATACTTCGTTCTTAACTCTTCTTATTACTTCTTTTATTACATCTTCTAAGAAAAGATTATCCATTTTTGTCCTCCTCTGTGTTAACTGTACTTTCCTGTTCTATATTTAAACATCATTATCCAGAATACGGATGATAATCTATTCAATGCTCTTATTATATCTTCTCTTTCAACCTGTCCATATTCACCTTTGAAGGCTTCATATGAGGCAATTTCTGTTTCTCTTACAAGAGTTCTACAAGTATTTAGAGCAATAACTACCTCACCCATTGTATAATCTGGATAGAAGTGTCCCATACCAAAGTATTTTTCAGGGTGATGAGATTTTTCTCTTAATTCAGCTGCATTCATTCCTTGAAGAGATATTTCTTGAACTCTTTCATTAAGAACTTCACATCTTAATAGGTTCCTAACAAAGCTTAATATTTCTTCAAGATCATCTACAAGTTTCTTCTTCTCTAACTTATTACAAATTAGTTGAGTTTCTAAAATTTTGGCTTCAAGTGAATCAAACTTTCCTCTAAGAATTATTCTTTTATGGTCCTTGAAAACAAGTAAGTCTCCATATAAATGTGTCATATGTTCAGGTTTCTCATCTAACTGAGCCCCAAAGACTGTTTTATATTTATATTGCTTTTCTTTAAAAACAATTTGCTTTTCTGTTTCTTGCACCTTTGGTTCTTCTTCTTTAAGTTCATCCTTACTATCAACATACTTTAAGGATATGTTATTTTCTGTTAAAAAGGATTTTGCTGAAGGAGTTATTATCTGTCCCTTAACAACTTTGAATTCTTTAAATTCTTTAAAATCCTTTCCCTTCAATCGTTTTCTAACTTCACTTTCTGTTAAAACAGCCATATATTCACATCCCCTATTAGATGTATGAGATGTGCTGCATTAAAACAGCACACCCCTTTAAATCTAAGTTATATTATTCAGTTATAGTTGTCTTTGGTAATATTGCATCTACTTCAAAGTGTGGTCTTGGTATTACATGAACTGATACAAGTTCTCCAACTCTCTCAGCAGCAGCAGCTCCAGCATCTGTAGCAGCTTTAACAGCTCCAACATCTCCTCTTACCATAACTGTTACAAGTCCGCCTCCAACTTGCTCTTTTCCTACTAATTGAACATTTGCAGCCTTAACCATTGCGTCTGCTGCTTCTATAGCACCTACTAAACCTTTAGTTTCGATCATTCCTAATGCATTTGCGTTTGCCATTTTAAAATTCCTCCTAAGAATAAAATTATTTTTTATTTTTTATTTGTTTTGGATATACTTTTGGATTATGCTAATTTACATTTATTTAAAATTATTTTTGACAGCCTTATTTTTGAATATTATTAAATTTTATTGATTATTTTAATTCGCTTATTATTCTCTTAACTAATAAATTAATAAGCTCTTCTTTATCTTCTAAGCTTACAGAAGAAACTGCTGCTTCAGCCTTTGCTGTTCCTCTAATTTCTTCTATTTCTTTAAGACCATAAGCTACTATTTTAGTATTTAAAAGATTCATAGGTCCTATATTGTCAGAAGTTGAACTTCCTCCAACTGCTCCACAACCTAATGTTAATGCTGGCATTAAGTTTGTAGATGCTCCTATTCCACCAAGAGTTGATGGTGTGTTTACTGGTATTCTTGATACCGGCATTCTAAGAGCAAATTTCTTTATAACTTCTTCATCATTTGCATGAATTGAGAATGTATGTCCAGCACCTTCATTTAAAAGTATTGCTCTACATTTCTCACATGCAGCCTCTACATCTTTTTCACTATAGAAAGCTAAGATTGGAGCTAATTTTTCTCTTGAATATGGCACATTATGTCCAACTCTAGTCTCTTCTGCAATTAATACTCTTGCAGTAGATGGAACATTATTAAGACTTGCAAGTTTTGCTATTGCTTCAACACTCTTTCCAACTATTTGTGGATTCATTGAACCATTAGCTCTCATTATGAACTTTGAAAGCCTATTACTTTCTTCTGCATTTAAGAAGTAAGCACCCTGGTTTTTAAGTTCTGCTACAACTTTATCTTTCATAGACTCTTCAACAACTACTGATTGCTCTGATGCACAAATTGTTCCATTATCAAAAGTCTTTGAATCTAATATTCTTTTAACAGCTACTTGAACATTTGCACTCTTATCTATATATGCTGGTCCATTTCCTGGTCCAACTCCTATAGCAGGTGTTCCTGATGAGTAGGCTGCTTTAACCATTGCTGATCCACCAGTTGCAAGTATTATTGCTGTATCTTTATTTTTCATTAATTCATCAGTTCCTTGTATTGTTGGAACTGTCATACATCCTATTGCTCCATCTGGGCATCCAACACTTTTAGCAGCTTCAGATATTATTCTTACTGTTTCAAGTATTGCTTCCTTTGCATTTGGATGTGGTGAAAACACTATTGTGTTTGCTGATTTTAAAGAAATCATAGCTTTATATATAACTGTAGATGTTGGGTTTGTTGAAGGTATTAATCCAGCTACAACTCCCATTGGTACAGCTATTTTCATTGTTTTATTTTCTTTGTTTTCATCTATTATTCCAACAGTTTTTTCATCTTTTATAGTTTCATAAACCATTTTTGATGCGAAAACATTCTTTATTATCTTATCTTCCCATTTTCCAAAGCCTGTCTCTTCATTTGCCATTCTAGCAAGCTTTTCAGCATTATTATATGCTGCATCTGCTATAGCTTTAACTATTTTATCTATTTGTTCTTGAGACATTTCAGCTAATATGCTTTGAGCTTCCTTTGCCTTTTTTATAAGACTTCTAACTTCTTGAATTGACACTAAGTCTTTATCTAAAAGTTCCATTATTTTACACCTTCTTCATAATATTTAGTTATAATGTCTATTAAAACATCCTTCTTAGCAAACTTAATTTGTTTGTTTGTTATGTCTGGTATTTTAAGACTTCTAACTAATTTCCTAAGCTCTTCAACTTTCATAGAGCTATAGTCTTTTTTCTCTAGTTCATTTGATTTTATATTTTCTTCCTGACTTCCTTTATCACAAGTTACTTCCTCAGTTTCTCTTCTCTCTTCTTCAGTTGTAACTTCTGATTTTTTTTCTTTTGAATCTATATTATTTATACATTTTAAGTCATTGGTATCTTGTTTTAAGGTATCTTCTGTTTTGGTATTCATTTCAGGAATTATCTTTAAAACATCATCATGAACTCTTGCTATTACATGAACGTTTCTTAACAATCCAAGAGACTGAGTTGAGACTTCCGCCGCCTCAACCGCTGCTTTCACAGCTCCTACATCTCCTGTTACTTTAACCGTTACAATCCCAGCTGTTACTTTTTCAACTCCAAGCAATGTTACATTTGCAGCCTTTAGTGCAGTATCGGCAGCTTCTATAGCTGCAATATATCCATTTACTTCTATTAGTCCAAGTGCTTTACTCATCTAAGCCTAATCCTAATTAAAAGTTTATTGGGCTTTGTGCTACTGATTTAACTGCCTCTGCAAAAGCATCACATGCAGCCTTACATGCTGATTGAGAACCAGTAAGTAATCCGCCACCAAAGTTTGTTTCTGTTGGAGGTCCAAAGAATTCAACCATTTCAACATCTGCTGCCTTTAACGCTGCATCTAAAGCATACATAGCTTCTAATGGAGGAGCTACTAAGTAAGCTAGTGCCTCTCCCTCTTTTATTCCTGCTACTTTTGAAAGATAAGTTCCTGTTCTTGATACGCAATGTGCATAGTAACAGATTGAGTTATCTTCATTAGCACTTACAAAGTGAGATCCATTTTCCATGAAATCCATAGCTGCGTTTAATCCACTTCTAACTTCTGCTGGGCTTGGACCTGCTAGTATTCCTATAACTTCTCCTACAAGCTTTGTAGATGCATTAGCTGCTCCTGCATACATTGATTTAGCATATACAACATCAACTTCTGCTGATTTTGTTGCTTCATCTAATGCTGTATAAGTTACATCATCAGAATCTGCTGTTATAAGTCCTAAACTTTTATGATGTGGCTCAAGTTCAAGCTTTGCTGCCATTTCTGGACTTACATTTGATATTATCTTAACGCTTAGTACTGTTGGACGTAATGCTTCATTTATCACAATAAAATCCTCCTAGATTATATTTTTAAGTTTATACCAGAAGCTTTCTTTTCTAGCATTGTCTTTATTAATTCTGCTATATGAGCTCCTGCTTCAACTGCTGTTGTACCACCCTTATGGATGTTTGATATAACAGTTCTATTTGCTTCTGGCATGTTAACAGTTGGTTTGTATGCTATGTAAGCACTCATTGATTCAGCTGTAACAAGACCTGGTCTTTCTCCAACTAGAAGACATACAACCTCTGCACCTGTAGCTTCTGCTACAGCATCCATTGCAGGTACTCTACAATGTTTTACAAATAATGCTTCTCCAGTTTCTAATCCATACATTTTTAATCCTTGTTTTATTGATGGCATTATATCTTTTAAGTTAGCTTCTATAGCTGCTGAACTTAATCCGTCTCCTACCATTATTTGAACCTTAGGATTTCTTGCTAATTTATTTTTAATTAGCTCTGTTGTTTCTGCATCAAACTTTCTTCCAAGGTCTGGACGAGTTATATATTCATCCTTATCCTCACACATAGTGTTTACTGAAACAAGGTTATTCTCTTTTACAAATTCCTCTGATACATATGAGAATACTGAGTCTTGTGCTGCAGCATGGTCAGCTCTAACTCTTAAAGCTGTTATAGTCTTGTATCTTGTACCAGCTCTACCTATACCTATTCTTGCTGCAGTTTTTTCCTTCATTTTTAGGTATCCTTCTGCATCATGTGGGTTCTCCACTAAAAGTTGCTTCTTTAAATCTATTTCAGTGATGTCTTCTAAACATCCATCATTATCAATAACTGAACCTACACATTTTTCAACTGTGTTTTCTATAGTTTCTTTACTTACCGCTTTTCCAACCATTTCGCCTAATAGTTTTTCAACCATTGATTTTAATTCTTGTTCGTTCATTACAAAGTCCCTCCTATCCTAAGAATATTGATCCATCTCCAGCTTTCTCTGTTAACTTACCATCTTTACTGAATCCCATTTTTTCCATCCACTCATCAAATTCTTTTACTGGTTTTAAACCAAGTAATTCTCTTAATGTAGCAGTTTCATGATATCCTGTAGTTTGGTAGTTAAGCATTATGTCATCTCCATGAGGTATTCCCATAAAGTATGTGCAACCTGCTGCTGAAAGTAATACTGATAAATTTTCTATATCATTTTGGTCAGCTTTCATGTGGTTTGTATAACAAGCATCACATCCCATTGGAATTCCTGTTAATTTACCCATGAAGTGATCCTCAAGACCTGCTCTTATAACTTGCTTTGCATCATATAAGTATTCTGGTCCTATGAATCCAACAACTGTGTTTACTAAGAATGGATCAAATTTCTTTGCAAATCCATAACATCTAGCTTCCATTGTTACTTGGTCAACACCATGATGTGCTTCTGAAGATAACTCTGAACCTTGTCCAGTTTCAAAGTACATTACGTTTGGACCTGTAGCAGTTCCATGCTTTAATGCAAGTTGTCTAGCATCTTCTATTGTCTGAGCATTAAATCCAAAAGCTTCATTTCCTTTTTCAGATCCAGCTATAGATTGGAATATAAGGTCAGCTGGTGCTCCATTTTTTATAGCTTCCATTTGAGTTGTAACGTGTGCAAGTACACAAGTTTGAGTTGGGATTTCCCACTTTCTCTTAAACTCATCAAATTTCTTTAATACCTTTGTAACACTCTCAACAGAGTCATCAACTGGGTTTAATCCAAGTACAGCATCTCCTATACCATAAGTTAAACCTTCCATAAGTGATGCCATTATTCCATCTGGATCATCTGTTGGGTGGTTTGGTTGTAATCTTGCTGATAAAGTTCCTGTTTCTCCTATTGTAGTGTTACAATGAGCAGTGACCTTTATTTTCTTTGCTCCTGTTACTAAGTCAAGGTTTGACATTATCTTAGCAACTGCAGCTACCATTTCTGAAGTTAATCCTCTAGATATTCTTCTTATGTCAGCTCCTGTTGTTTTACTATCTAATATCCATTCTCTAAATTCAGACACAGTCCAGTTCTTGATTTCTCCATAAATTTTTTCATTTACAGAATCTTGGATTATTCTTGTTACCTCATCTATTTCATAAGGTACAGCTGGATTATTTCTAAGATCAGCTAAAGTTAAGTTTGCTAATACAACCTTTGCCGCAACTCTCTCCTCTGCGGATTCAGCTGCCACTCCTGCTAATTTATCTCCTGATTTTTCTTCGTTTGCCTTTGCCATTACGTCCATAACAGACTTAAATTGATAAGTGTGTTTAAATAATTTAGTTTTTAAAATCACGATAATCCTCCTTCCGGTTAGTTAAATACTAATGTTTTTATAACAACTGGTAATACTTTACCCTCTGCCACTGGCTTCCCTATATCAATGTAATCTCCATTTTCAACTTTAATTCCATCGATACATATTACATGTTTTTTCAATTTTAATAATGAATACATAGCTTGTCCTAAGACTTTTGCCATATCATTTTCAACTATTACTATAAGTGGAAGTTCATTTTTTATAAGCTCTTCCATACCTCTTACAAGTCCTTTAGCTACCTCTTGTATTTCTACAAAAGATGGATTTTTTTTACCACTAATAGCTATGGCAACCTTTTGAAGGTCATTTTCAAGCTTAAACCAGTTTAACTTCTCTTTTATAGATTTTTCTAAAACTTCTGCTCCATTAAATTCATCTTCAAGAGACAGTTTTAGAATAGGAAGATTTTTTATTGGAAATTCTTCCTTTGTATATGTTATTGTGCTTCCACTAATTTCTGTAGTATGAGAACCTGCCCCAACTACTGTAGCTCTAATCGTCTCTAAAGACCTTACAACCTCTAGCTTCTTGCACAAGTCTGACTTTCTTATAGCTTTTCCAAGAAGTATACCTACATCTCCATATTTGAATATGTCATCAACTTCTCCATCATAATAAACATAATCTGCAACCCCCCCTGAGAAGGATATACATTTTATTTCTTCATTTAATCCTATAGACTTATTTGTGACTATAAAATCAAAAATTTCATCTTTTGGTTTTAATCCAACACTTTGTTCTAAACACTTAACCATCTCATCTATAACTGGTGCAAGCATTTCTACTGTGGTTTTATGTCCAAGCTTTATATCAAGATTTTTTTCTTTAATAATTCTTTCTATTTTAGGAGAAATATATGTTACTTCTCTTGTTTCAGTATCTAACTTTATAAGTCGTCCACCTATGTCAAGACATCCTGTTTCTTTTAAATCTCCCCTTGTAAATAGTGCTATATTACTTGTTCCTCCACCAATATCAAGGTTTACAACACTGGTAGAATGTTCTTTTGAGTAAATATGAGCTCCAGCTCCCTTTGCTGAAATAATACTTTCAAGATCGGGGCCTGCTGTTGCAACAACAAAATCTCCTGCAAATCCACTTAGAGTGTGAAGAACATCATTTGCATTTTCTTTTCTTGCAGTTTCACCTGTAATGATTACTGCCCCTATTTTAATGTCTTCTTTGTTTATTCCTGATTTCTTATACTCCATATCAACTATTTCTTTAACCCTTTGGGCATTAATTTCCTTATTTGATAAAAGTGGTGTAAAGTGAACATCGCTTCTATAAATAATTTCCTTATCTACTATTGATATTCTTGGTACAGAAAAGCTTGAGGCCAAATTTTCAATTATTAACTTTGAAAATATAAGTTGAGTAGTGCTAGTTCCAATATCTATTCCAACACTTATTAATTCCTCTCTCACTATAATCACCTCCTAAATAAAAAGGCTTAAAGTTACAGCATGGTTATCTAGTAATTTCTTAACTAGATTTTTTCCATGAATCTATAACCTTAAGCCTCTTTGCTTAATTCAAGCTACTTCTCCGTAGCTCATAGTAGATATTAAATTTTTATTGGGAACTTAAATTGTACCTTTGTTCCTGTATTATTTGATATTATGTTTATATCTCCTCTTAGTTTATCTTTAATATAACTTTTAACTATTGATAATCCTAAGCTAGAGTTACTTTCCTTTGATGTATCGAATCCTTCACCATTATCTTCTACTGATATTATCTTATTTTCCTCATCTCCACTTATTGATATCTCTATTTTACCGCTTTTTAAATTTTTAAAAGCATGATCAAAACAGTTTTGTATAAGTTCATTTATAATTAATGAGATTGAAGTTATTCTATCAGTATCTAAGTAAAAATCTTCTCCATTAACTTCTATGTCAATTTTATGAGATATATTATTAAAATACCTTTTTGCATTATTAGCTACAGCATTTATAACATCCATTATATTAACTTCATCTTTTATTTCCTTTGATAAAAGTTCATGGGTAGCTGCAATTGCTAATATTCTATTAACACTTTCCTCTAATGTAACCTTTGCTTCTTCACTTTTACATCTTCTACTTTGTATTCTTAAAAGTGATGCAACCGTTTGAAGATTATTTTTTACCCTATGGTGTATTTCTCTTATTGCAACTGACTTTGAAATTATTTCAGCCTCTTTATTTTTTATTTCTGTTATATCTTTTATAATTTCTACCACACTTAAATCTTCTTCGTTAGTTAGTACTGTTTTTACTTTAAAGTAAAAATCTCCAACTTTAACTTCTCTTTTCAAAACCTTTTTACCATTACAATACCTTATTTGCTTATTTAAATTGTCAAATTTCTTATTATCTAATGACACTTTATCATAATGAGTTTCCTCTATGTCATTTTTTTTATCCAGCATTTTATATAGTATTGAAGCCTTGTTATTTTTTATTTTTAATTTACCTTCGTTGTCAAATATAAGAATAGCATCATCCAAATTATTGTTTACTATTTGATTTGAATTTATTAAATTCATTAATTTTTGAGATTCAGTATTTGTTTCTATTGATTTATTTAAACCTATCTTAAAATCTTCCTTTATCTCATTACTTATATCTTTTTCAACAATAAGAACTGCAATAACTTTGTTATCATTCTTTATAGGATGTATTTTTTGTTTTACAAATTTATATTCCTGAGTTAATGCTCTTATATCCTTTGAAGGAAGTCCTTTTTCTAAAGCTTTTAAAACCCCTGGTTCATTACTTCTTAATGCCTTCTTCCCTATTACAGAATCATGATAAACTGATTTTTTTGGTTTTGCTTCTGCAACAACGATAGCAACATTTCTACTTTTTGATAAAACATCTATAAAAACATCACTATTCTCAAAATCCGCCATAAAATCCAAGGATTTAGATATATCTATTATTTTACTTATATCATTATTTGAAAGACTTGTGTACTTTTTACAAAGCTCATTAATAGTGTATTTAGTCTTCATAGCCTATTATTATGGTCTTTGCAATGTCAACCATTGAACATCTTTTATCCATGCTTAATTTTCTTATGTTTTTATAAGAATCATCTTCACTTACATTAAGCTCTTTCATTAATATTCCTTTGGCCTTTTCTACAAGTTTTCTTTCATCTAATTTTAAGTTTGCCTTATCTAAATCTTTTCTAAGCTTTTTAAACTCATTTACCTTTGATAAACACATTTCTATAGTTGGTATAAATGATTTCTCATCTAACGGCTTTACTAAATATCCAAAAGCACCTACATTCTTTGCTTTTTCAATAAATCCTGAATCATTAAATGCTGTTAAAAGTAATATCCCACCCGCTAGACTTTCCATAGAAATTCTTTTACTTGCTTTAAGTCCATCTAACACTGGCATTTGAATATCCATTATTACTAAATCTGGGTTAAAACTTTTACAAACTTCAATTGCACTGAAGCCATCGGCTGCCTCACCTACTACGTCGTAGCCTTGCGCCTCTAAGATATCACGAATATCCATTCTAGTAATAGGTTCATCGTCGACTATTACGATTTTTTTATTCATAATGTTTTTTCCACCCCAATTTATTTCACTTTAAATATTGAAGTAATTCTTCTATACCTTCGCTCTTCAAAGTATTAACTTTAAATATTTTTGTAGCTCCAGCTAATTTTAGCCTCTCCTCAGCTTTTATAATGGATTGTTCATCATATGCTAAGTCTACTTTTGTTATTATACCAATTATGTCTTTAGGAAACATTGCTCCAAACCCTGGAGGAATGTAACCCTCTTCCTCTGTACAGTCATATACTAAAGCTATAACGTCCGCATCTGCTGCAGTAACAATTAAAGCTCTATATAAAGATCTATTTTCTATATATTCTCCTGGAGTATCTATAGAATTATCATAAAGTTCAATGGCTTGTGTTTTTCGGTACTGTAAATTCAATTTATTTAGGCTTTGACAAAGAGTTGTTTTTCCACACCCTGTCTTACCTATAAATATCGCTTTTTTCATAACTTAAGTCCTTGTTATTTTTGTTGATGAGAAACCTAAAATATTCTCAAGAACATTTAACACTTCTTTTATAGCCGATTCTACTGAACTTACATCACCTGTTAACACTAAAGAGCCACTAAATCTATCAATAAATCCAAGATTTACTCCTGCTGCTTTAGTAGCAACATCTGCACCTATTATTGCTGCTTCACTAGGAGTTATAGTTAATATTCCAATTGCATCTCTTTTTTCCATAACTAATCCTAATTTTTTGTAAATTTCTTCATTCGGGTTAGCTATTATATGAGCAAGAGTCACCTGTTTACCTGGTACATATTCTTGTATTACTCTTTGTTTAGTTTCATCCATTTAATTCACCCTACTTTACTATAAATTATAAGGTTTTCATACTGGTGCATAGTACCTTTTTTATCCTCAGTAACCTTATTTTTCATTGTCATTCATTAACAAATCAAAATTTATTTTTTTGCACATATACCTAATAAAAGCCCCTTAAAAATACATTAATATATCTTTAAGAAGCTTCTTTGCTTTCAAATCTCACACTCCATTGTGCTTAATTTAATTATATGATTAACCTCATATCTTGTCAATATTTTTGTTAAAGTTTTATGTTTTTATTCCATTATTATTTCTACAATCTTAATTACATCATTTTTAGTTGGGACTTTAGGATTAGTTTTTGTACATTTATCTAAAAGAGCTAACTCTCCTATTTCATCTTTTAAACTTTGTACATCTTTCGTATCAACACCGCATGACTTTAATGTTGTTGACATATTCATTTGTTTTTGCATTTTCTTTATTTCATTTATAAGGCTTCTAACTCCCATTCTAGGATTAGATGAAGGTAATCCTAATATTCTAGCAACATTACAATATCTCTTTGCTGCCTCTGAGAAATTAGTATTACTATATCCTGTTATATCCGCATTATATTCAATTACATGAGGTAATAATAATGCATTAGTTCTTCCATGAGGAATATGGAACTTTCCACCTAAAACATGAGCTATACCATGATTTAATCCTAAAGATGCTGCATTAAATGCTAGTCCAGCTAAGCAAGATGCATTATGCATTTTTTCTCTAGCCTTCATGTTCTCTCCATTTTCATAGGCTTCTAAAAGATTATTAAACACTAAAACTACAGCCTTTTCAGCTAAAGCATCTGAAAAATCAGTAGCATCAGTTGAAACATATGCTTCTAAAGCGTGAGTTAAAACATCCATACCAGTATCTGCTGTTATAACGTTTGGAACAGTTTTTACTAGTTCTGGATCTAGTATAGCAACATCTGGTAACAAATCATCTGAAACTAAAGGATATTTTGTTCCTTTTTTCTTATCAGTTATTACTGAAAAAGATGTTACTTCTGAACCAGTACCACTAGTTGTTGGTATTGCTATGAATTCCATTTTTTCTAAGGATACTATTTTCTTTGAAAAATCCATTATAGCTTTTGCTGCATCTATTGAAGATCCTCCGCCTAAAGCAATAAGAACCCCTGGATTAAACTTGCTTATTTCTTCTATTCCACGAACTACAAGCTCTATTGGTGGGTCTGGAACAATTTCACTAAACACTGTATATTCAACATCTTGTAGCATTTCTGTTACTTTATCTATAGCTCCTGATTTCACCATAAATGGATCAGTAACTATAAATACTCTTTTAGATTTTATTTCCTTTAAGTACTGAAGAGAACCCTCCCCAAAATAAATCCCTGTTTTTATCTTAAAACTTTCCATATCTTTCTCTCCTTTATTTTTTGAGTTGAAAGTGGAGAGTTGAAAGTTATGGCTGATTTTTCTACTAAAAATCCTAAATTAAAAATTTAATTCTTAGGTTTTTGAACACAATCAACAAAACATCCTTCACTCTCAACTTTCAATTTTTAACTATTGTAACGATAAAAACGCAAAAGCTCCATAGGTTCAAACCTATGGAGCTTCACTGCTCTTTCGCACTTCTTTGTGCTATTTTAAATATACTATTTTAGAAAAACATTGTCAACAATCATCTCCATTGATGATTATAAAAATATCTTCATTGATATCTTGTTGACTTTGTTTTTAGGGAAGAGTTTAAGTTATTCTTGAATATTTAATTATTCAAAGAAATAAAAAAACCACAGAACTCTTCTGTGGATAAAGTCGATTCAATAATTCTATATAAATATAGAAAATATTTCTTCTCTTCCCTCCGAAGATAGATCATGTTAGCTTAACTGCAAGTATCCTGGCTTTCACTTCATCCTTAAAACAACCTTCCCAAGGGCATATATCCTTAGTGGTATTTCTGCTTCTCGTCAGTGAATACAGTAGCGGGGGCTGCTGTGGCCTTTAACCACATTCCATAACAGCGTAGCTTTTAATTAAGTATTTAATTTACTTTCATCTTCATTATACTACATTGAACTAAAAAGTAAAGATTTATTTACTTCATTTCTTTTTCTAAAATATCCATTAATACAAAACTACGATAATTTTTTTCAGCATCTATCCATGCATCTCTTCTTATACCTATTTCTTTAAAACCGACTTTTTTATATAAATTTCTAGCTCTTGTGTTTTCAAATAAAGTATCTAATTCAATACGATGCAAGTTAAATTCCTTAAAAAGATATGTTAAAAACGTCCTTAATGTATCTTCACCATAACCTTTTCCTTGATAATCAACCTCGCAAATTTTTATTCCTATTGTACAACTTTTATTTTCTAAATCTAAATCATGAAAGACAAGTTCTCCTATTCTTTCTTCAGTATTTTTATCTAATACAATAAACATTCTTGATTTTCTATATTTATTCATGTCGTTCAATTGATTTTTTATGTTATCTTTAAGACCCTCAATATCTGTTTTAACTCCATTTGTAAACCCAACATGTTTCATTACCTCTCCATTACCCCACCATTTACATAATAAATCTGCATCACTTAAGCTTATTTTTCTTATTCTTACTTTATCTCCTTGTATCATCATTCAGCCTCCTTAAACTAAATTTTTTATTACATTTATCTGCCACTATAAACATATTACTACATTTCAAAAGTAAATTGTTAGATTTTTCAGAAAATTAACATTATATTTCAAATCTTAATTTAATTTAATTCATATTTGCTCCTCATTTATCAAATCATCAGATTATGTACTTGTCTATTTCTTTTCTCCAAAAACCTTATCCAATGCCTACCGTTACTAATTTCTAATCCCTCCTTTATTAAACCTGTATCAACTTCAATCACTCTTAACTCTTCCTTTACTTTCCCAAATCATAATATCTCTCCATACTATTTTTTATTCTATCATATAAAAATTTCATATCCATACAAGGAATTGTTACACTCATGTCAAGCTTTAGAAATGAAGAATAGAAATTTTAGAATGAAGGAGGTCTCAACCTATGGATATTGATATTCTAAAAAAAGCAAAACTTGGGGATGAAAATTCTTTAAATGATGTACTAATAAAATTGGACCCAATGGTTAATAAATTATGCAGGAACGTATTTATTAGAGGATATGAATTTGATGATCTTAAGAGTTTAGCTAAAATATCTATATTAAACGCTATAAAATCCTTTAATGTGGAGGGTAACTACCCTTTTGAACCTTATGTATACGTTGCTATAAAGAATAATATGAACAATGAAATAAGAAAAACTGTTAAACATAAAGATGTGCTAAGCCTTAATTTCAAACTTAATAATGAGGATATGGAGGCTATAGAATTATTATCTAATGATGAAACTTTAGAGGACTATGAAGATAGAAAATTCTTTGGTTTAAAATTAAATGAATACTTACAATCCTTAACTTCTAAAGATAAAGAACTTTTGGGTGGATTTCTTTTAAATAAAAGAGGCTTTATTAAAGATTACGCTCTTAAATATAACGAAGATTATTTTAGATGCAGACGAAGAAAAGAAAGACTTCTTAAATGTTTGATTAATCATTTAAGTGGTTAAAAATCACAATTTGTTCGAAGCAAAGCGAGTTTTCCTTTTGGAATTTAACTATATTTAAACATGAAAGTGGCTAAGGCGTAGTACATATCTGAATGAGCTGTATAATTGTTGGTATAAAAAATATCACTGACTATAAAAGTTGAGAATTGAGAGTTAAAAATTGAAAGTTGTATATAACTAGAAAATGTGCATATAAGCGTTAATAAACTATCTGGCGAACATTAAGTATTCTTATTATGAAAAAGCCTTGATTCCGTTAAAAATTCCAATTTGTTCGAAGCGAAGCAAGTTATTGGAATTTAGGAATCAAGGTTTTTTTATAATTTAGAATACTATGTGCAACCAGCTAGTTTATGTTGCTTATATGCACATTTTCTTTTTCATTACTTTATTAAGTTTTTTCCTGTCATTTCAGAAGGTACTTCAACACCCATAACACTTAACATTGTAAGAGCTATATCAGAAAGTTTACCTTCTTCCATATCTTTAGCATCTTTAGCCACATATAAGAATGGTACTGGTTCTGATGTATGAGAAGTCATAGGCTTTCCTGTTGAATAATCTATCATTTGCTCTGCATTTCCATGGTCAGCAGTTATAAATACAGATCCTTCTTTTTCAAGAACTTTTTCAACTACTTTTCCAAGGCATTCATCTACAGCTTCTATTGCTTTCTTAGCTGCTTCAAATACTCCTGTATGTCCAACCATATCTGGGTTAGCATAGTTTACTATTACTACATCATACTTGTCTGACTCTAATCTATTTATTAATTCATCAGTAAGCTCATATGCGCTCATCTCTGGTTTAAGATCATAAGTTGCAACCTTTGGAGATTGTATTAATGCTCTATCTTCTCCTTCATATGGAGCTTCTACTCCTCCATTAAAGAAGAATGTTACGTGAGCATATTTTTCTGTTTCAGCTATTCTTAATTGAGTTTTACCTATTTTAGATAGATATTCTCCTAAAGTATTATTATAATTACTTGGTTTATAAGCTACATATACCTTCTCTATTGTCTTATCATATTGAGTCATTGTTATAAATGTAAGATCTAATTTTTCTCTTTTAAATCCATCAAATACCTCATCATTTATAGCTCTAGTTATTTCTCTTGCTCTATCTGGTCTAAAGTTAAAGAATATAACTGAATCCCCATTAGATATTTTAGCTACTTGGTTACCATCTTTCATTATTACACATGGTAAAACAAACTCGTCTGTTTTATTATCATGGTAAGATGCTTCCATTGCTTCTACTGCACTGTTTGCAGTTTCACCTTTAGCTAAAGCCATTGCATTATATGCAAGTTCTACTCTTTCCCATCTCTTATCTCTATCCATAGCATAGTATCTACCTGAAACAGTTGCTATTTCACCTACTCCTATTTCTTTCATGTAGTTTTCTATTTCTACAATGAAATCTTTTCCTGATGATGGTGCAACATCTCTACCATCCATGAAAGGATGAACATATACTTTAGTTAATCCCTTTTTCTTTGCCATATCTAAAAGACCTTTTAAATGATCTATATGAGAGTGAACCCCCCCATCAGATAATAACCCTAAAAGATGTAGTGCAGTTCCTTTTTCCTTAGCACTATCCATAGCTAAATTTAAAGTTTCATTCTTAAAGAAGTTACCTTCTTCTATTTCTTTAGTTATTCTAGTAAGCTCTTGGTATATTACTCTTCCAGCACCTATATTTAAATGTCCAACTTCAGAGTTACCCATTTGTCCCTTTGGAAGTCCAACTTCTAACCCACTTGCAGCAAGCTGTGTGTGTGGATAATTATTAAAATATTTATCATAGTTAGGTTTTTTAGCTGCACGTACAGCGTTTCCATCGACCTTATCACTTATTCCAAATCCATCTAATATCATTAGCATTACAGGCTTTTTACTCATCAATCTTCCTCCTGAAAACCAAAATCCTTATTTTTTATATTAAGTCTTAATTTTTACTTTTCTTATTTAAATAATACTATGTAAGTATTAAAAAAAACAATGTCTACAAACAGCTATTTATTAGTAAAAGAGAAGGTGAAAAACATTTTCACCTTTTGATCTCTCCTTCTTTATTTGAGTTACTAACTCTCTCTAAAGTTGCTTGCTTTACATTGTTAAATTATTTACCAAAGTTTACTATTCCAGCAAAATCCTTAGCTAAAAGACTAGCTCCTCCAACTAAAGCTCCATCTATATCAGACATTCCCATTTGCTCTTTTATTGTATTTGGTTTAACTGATCCACCGTATTGTATTCTTACCTTATCAGCTACTTCTTTTCCGTATAATTCTTCAACAACATTTCTTATAGCAGCTATTGTTTCGTTAGCTTGCTCAGATGTAGCAGTTTTTCCTGTTCCTATAGCCCATATTGGCTCATAAGCTATAACTGTTTTTTCCATTTGCTCTTTAGTTAATCCCATAACATCAAGTTTAACTTGAACAGCTAAAACTTCATTTGTCACATTAGCTTCTCTTTGTTCTAGTGTTTCTCCTATACAAAGTATTGGAAGTAAATTATGAGCGAAAGCAGCTTTCATTTTCTTATTTACTGTACAATCTGTTTCATTGAAGTATTGTCTTCTTTCACTATGTCCTAATACAACACAGTCAACTCCCATAGCTTCAAGCATTCCTGGAGCAACTTCTCCTGTGAAAGCTCCTTTTTCTTCAAAGTGCATGTTTTGAGCACCTATCATTATGTTACTTCCTTTAGCAGCTTTTATAGCAGCATCTAAAGCTACAAATGGTACACAAAGCGCTACTTCACAAGTTGCTTCAGTTACAAGTGGTTTTAATTCCTCTATAGTTTTAACTGCCTCATCAACAGTATAGTGCATTTTCCAGTTTCCAGCTATTATTGGTTTTCTCATTATATAACACTCCTTATATTTTAATTGATCATTAACCATTGGATTATCTTTGTCTTCAATAGACAATTGTCAATTAACATTTTATATTTTAATTTTAGTGGTAAGTTTATAGTTAAAACTCTTCTTAAGACTAATCTAAATTTTTGCATTATTAAACACAATTAGTAAATATATATACTATTTATTATTTAATGCAGATATTCCTGGTAAATCTTTTCCTTCTAAAAACTCAAGAGAAGCTCCACCACCAGTTGATATATGAGTCATCTTATCTCCGAATCCTAATATATTAACAGCTGCAGCACTGTCTCCTCCACCTATTATTGTAGTTGCAGAAGAATTAGCCATAGCTTTAGCTACTTCTATTGTTCCTTTTGCAAAGTTTTCAAATTCAAATACTCCCATTGGTCCGTTCCAGATAACTGTTTTAGCTTCTTTAACAGCATCAGCATACATTTTTGCAGTCTTTGGTCCTATATCTAACCCCATATGACCTTCTGGTATGTTCTGATCTTCTGTTATTATTGGAGTTGCATCAGCACTGAATTTATTTCCAACTATATTATCTACAGGAAGTAATAATTTAACGCCTTTAACCTTAGCCTTCTCCATCATTTCTTTAGCATACTCTACTTTATCAGCTTCAAGAAGTGAAGTTCCTATTGTATATCCTTGAGCTTTTAGGAATGTATAAGCCATTCCTCCACCTATTATTAAAGTATCAACTTTATCAAGTAAGTTATTTATTACATTTATCTTATCAGAAACTTTAGCTCCTCCTAAGATAGCAACAAATGGTTTTACTGGATTTTCAACAGCATCACCTAAGAACTTAAGCTCTTTTTGAATTAAATATCCACAAGCAGCTTCTTCTACAAAGTTTGTTACTCCAACTGTTGAACAGTGAGCTCTATGAGCAGTTCCAAATGCATCATTTACATATACATCAGCAAGTGAAGCTAAATCTTTTGAGAATGTCTCTTCATTTTTACCTTCTTCTTTTCTGAATCTAGTATTTTCAAGAAGAACTACATCCCCTTCATTCATTTCAGTTACAGCTTTTTTAGCATTTTCTCCAACAACAATATCATCCGCTGCAAAAATTACTTCTTTTCCTAACATTTCAGATAACCTTCTAGCTACTGGTGCTAAACTTAATGTTGCATCTGGTCCCTTAGCTTTTCCAAGATGTGAGCAAAGTATAACTTTAGCTCCATTTTCTACTAAGTATTTTATTGTTGGCATAGCTCCAACTAGTCTATTTTCATCTGTTATTTTTCCGTCCTTTAGTGGCACATTAAAGTCGCATCTTACTAATACTTTTTTACCCTTAACTTGTAAATCTTCTACTGTTTTCTTATTGAAATTCATTTTATCCACCTCTTCAAATTATATTGATGGTATTACTTTAAATTATTAACCCTAATACCGTTTAACACCATGATATTATAACATATAAATCTAAATTATTTTAACTATGACAGTGGCATAGTTTATAGTGACAAGTTTAGAAATCTTCCTCAGAAGATTTCATCCTTAACTTATAACTTTTCACTTGCAATTTGTCACTATAAGTTATACTCAGATTTAAGACTTCTTTAGCCTTAGATTTTATTAACCTTTTAGACTTTTAAATTTTATATAATGACATAATCTTATATTAAAAGGTCTGGCCTTATAGTCTCAGATAACTACAAAACCAGACCTATACATGCCTTTTTAATGTATTAACTTATAAAATTACTTTGTTACGAAGTACTTTAAAGTTCTTATTAATTGAGAAGTGTAAGACATTTCATTGTCATACCAAGAAGCAACTTTTACTAATTGCTCTCCATTAACTTCCATAACTTTAGTTTGAGTTGCATCAAATAATGATCCAAAGCTCATTCCTATTACATCTGAAGAAACTATTTCGTCTTCAGTGTATCCAAATGATTCGTTAGCTGCTGCTTCCATAGCTTTGTTTATTTCTTCAACTGATGTTTTCTTTCCTAAAGTACATACTACTTCAGTTAATGAACCAGTTATAACTGGAACTCTTTGAGCTCCTCCATCTAACTTACCAGCTAATTCAGGTATTACTAAACCTATAGCTTTAGCTGCTCCAGTTGAGTTTGGAACTATGTTTCCTGCTGCTGCTCTACCTCTTCTTAAATCACCTTTTTTGTGTGGTGCGTCTAATGTGTTTTGGTCATTAGTGTAAGCATGGATTGTAGTCATAAATCCTTTAGTTAATCCAAACTTATCATTTAATACTTTAGCCATTGGTGCTAAACAGTTTGTTGTACAAGATGCTCCAGATACAACTGTCTCTGTTCCGTCTAATACATCATGATTTACGTTAAATACAACTGTTTTTAAATCTCCAGTAGCTGGTGCTGATATAACAACCTTTTTAGCTCCTGCTTGTATATGAGCTTCTGCTTTTTCTTTAGAAGCGAAGAATCCAGTACATTCTAGTACTACATCTACTCCTAATTGTCCCCATGGTAAGTTAGCTGGGTTAGCTTCTGCTGTTACCTTTATTTCTTTTCCGTTAACTATGAAAGCGCCCTCTTTAACTTCTATTTTACCATTGAATCTTCCTTGAGCTGAGTCATATTTGAATAAGTGTGCTAATGTTTTAGAATCTGTTAAGTCGTTTATAGCAACTACCTCAAATTCTGGGTTCTCTATCATCTTTCTTAATGCTAATCTTCCTATTCTACCAAATCCATTAATTGCAACTTTTACCATTTAACATTACCTCCAAAATACCTTTTTATATAAATATATATTCATTAAGAATATTTATACACATGTTTAATATTGTTAATAAGAGCTAACTTTATTTACTAAATATTTTCTAATATTTTTCTTGCAGCTCCCTCATCAGTAATTAAAATACCTTGAGTACTTTTAATCTGTGTTGATACAATAGCGTCAGATTTATTTTGTCCTCCTGCTACAGCTATTATACTTTTTATATTTTTAGTATCTTCTCTTGAAACACATACTGTGGATGTAGCATAAACTACATTCCCATCTTTATCAAAGTAGCATCCATAAGCTTCTCCAATGGCTCCAAGATTAAGTATCTCATTAACTTTTTCTTCAGATAATCCTCTTTTATAGCACATTTTTTCTGCTTTTCCAATACCATATACAAGAATATCTGCATTTTTAATATTATCAATTACATCTTTAATTTCTGTTTCATTTAATATAGTATTTAAAGCTTTATCACTTAGATTATCTGGTATGTGAAGCATTTTATAATTACACTTTAGTTTATTAGCTAAACTAGCTGCTAAGGTATTTGCTTGAGATTCAACATTTCTACCCATTCCACCTCTAGCAGGAACTACTAATACTTCTGGCATACTATTAATTTTAGGGAAATTATCTATTATTTCCTTAATGGTGCTTCCACCAGCTAAAGCTATTATACTATCATTTTTCAAAATAGATTTTATATAATTTGCAGCAGCTCTTCCCATTTCTTTTCTTACTGATTCATCATCATCAGCATCTCCTGGTACAACTACTACATCATGTAGCCCTAAATATTCTTTAAGAGCTAATTCAACTTCTGTAAGACCTTTAATCTCATGAATAAAGTTTTTTAATTCCTCTAAAACTTCTTCACCCTCATCTGTTACCGTCATTCCTGGAGTGTTTACTTCAATTAAGTTTTGCGCTTTTAGAAAATTCACTTCTGTTCTTACAATTCTTTCTCCCATATTAAGCCTATTGGCAAGTATTCTTCTACCTATGGGTTCATTGTAATATATATTTTTCAATATATTATATCTCTTTTCTAAAAGTTCTAATAACTCTGGAACTAGCTTTTGTTGTAACTTTAAAATTTCATTCACCTCAAACACTCCTTTGGTCTTTTCACGTCCCAGTAAAAACTTTTATGTCCCACAACTTCATTATAAGTTATTTTTAGGAATTTTAAAATAGGTTTTTTCATAAAATTTCATTAAATTACTAAAATATCTCCCTCGTACTTAAAATTAGTACCTTTTTCGCACAAAATACAAAGCCCACAACATTTATATTTTACATAAATATCGTGGGCTTTATTCTTATAATCTTTTTCTTTTACTAGAAGATTTTATACCAATTTCCTCTCTATACTTAGCTACTGTCCTTCTTGATATGTTCATGTCTTTTTTATTTAATTCATCACATATAACCTGATCTGAAAGTGGTTTTTTCTTATCTTCTTTATCTATTAATAATTTAATTTCATTTTTTATATTAACTACAGATACATCCTCTTCTAATACGTTAGTTACTCCTTGAGTAAAGAAATCCTTTATTCTAATTGTACCTCTAGGTATATATACATATTTATCTCTTATTGCCCTACTTACAGTAGATTCATGGACTTCAAGTTCATCTGCAATTTCTTTCAATGTCATAGGTTTTAAATAATTCATTCCATTATCTAAAAAATCTTTTTGCTTTTCAATAATTTTTTCTAAAACTCTATAAATAGTACTTTTCCTTTGTTCAACACTTTTTATTAAAAACATTGCACCATTCATTTTGTTTTTCACATAATCAACTGCATTTTTATCATTTTCATTATTGATTATTTCTTTATAAAGGTTATTTATTGATAGTTTAGGTGTTATTGATTCATTCATAACTATTACATAGTCATCATTAATTTTTTTTATATACGCATCTGGTGATATATATTTTACTTTCTCGCCTGTATAAAAGCCTCTTGATGGCTTAGGCTCTAAAGTTTTTATCATATCTCCATATCCTTGAGCTTCCTTAGGTGTGATTTTAAGATCCCTTGCTATAACCTGATATTTGTTATCAGCAATATTTTGTAAATGGTTTTCTACCATTTTAAATATTTTTTCATTTTTCATCTCTTTTTTCTCTAACTGAATCTTTAAACATTCCCTTAAGTCTCTCGCTCCAATACCATCTGGTTCTAATCCTTGTATAATTGTTAATGCTTTTTGTAAATCCTTAACATCCGCAGATATTTCTTTTGCCATTTCTTCTATTGACATTGGTAAATATCCCCTAGCATCTATGTTTTCTATTATGTACTTACATAAAATTTCTAAGTAATCATTTTCATTTAATTCAATTATCTGCTGTTCTAAATATTCTTCAAGAGAGGTTGGGTTGCTTATAAATGTGAAAGGCGATACTTCATCATTATCATAATTTCCTAAACTTTGAGACCCATAATTATCAAACTCAAAATATTTAATAAGTTCCTTGTAATCAATTCTATCTTGTATTGTACTCTCTTCATTTTCTTCATTGTTTTTTGCTTCTAGTACAGGATTTTCCTGAAGTTCCTTGTCTATATACTCTTGAAGCTCTATTCCTGACATTTGCAAAAGTTTTATAGATAATTGCATTTTTTGTGTCATTATAAGTTTTTGTTCTTGGGTAAGATTAAGCATAAAATCCATTTTCATAGTCTATTCACCTCTCTTCAACCAACTGCTTTCACTATATAGTTTATATTATATAACAGAAAAACTCAATGAATAAAATTACATTTTAAAAGTGGCTATACCATTTCTTAACTGATAAGTAAAAAGTAACAAGTGGCAAGTTATAGTTTAAAATCACAGATTTTCTTTAAAATATCTTTAATAATGAATTTAATAATTTTATGATTTCTTACACATAACAACAGTGGATGCACTACATTTTAATTTAAAATTGAGAATTGTAGTTCAAAGTCACAGCCTTGTAAATGTAAATTGGAAAACTAAGCAGGATTAAAAATTTCTATACAATAAAAAGGTATGAACTTAAGATTTCACCTTACTTTCATACCTTTTCTTTCATGTGACTAATACTAAACTCGGATTACTATCTTTGACCTTTTTTGTATGGAATTCCATCTGCAGCTGGTGCCTTTGTTCTACCAACAAACCCAGCTAAGACAAGCATTGTTAATACGTACGGGAATGCTGCATAAAATTCTTGAGGAATTCCAAGACCCCATCCCTTTGCATATAATTGTAAAGCTTCTGCAAAACCAAATAATAAACAGGCAACCATTGCTCCTTTTGGTTTCCAGTTACCAAATATTAATGCTGCAAGAGCTATAAATCCTCTACCACTAACCATATTTTCTCTATAAAGATTCATTATACCTATGGATAAAGTAGCTCCACCAAGTCCACCTAAAACACCTGATAATAAGACAGATAAATATCTTATTTTATATACACTTATTCCTAAAGTATCTGCTGCTTTTGGATGTTCTCCAACTGCTCTTATTCTCATTCCTAATGGTGTCTTAAATAATAAGAAACTAACAGCTATAACTAATATAGCAGCGATCCATACAAACCAGTTAAGTTCTGAAAGTATTGGTCCTAAAAGAGGTATTTTTGCAAAAAACTCTTTTGGGTAATTTAGTGATGCAACTGTTGCTGTTTGAGATGGTGTTCCAAATATTTTAAACACAAAGAATCCCACTAATGCACTTGAGAAAACATTTATACCAACACCTGATACAACTTGATCTGCTTGCAAATGTATACTTAAATATGCATGTATTGCTGCGAAGAAAACTCCCCCACCTATAGCAAACAATATACCAATCCAAGGATTGCCAGTTACATAAGAGCCTAGCACTGCAAAAAAAGCTCCTGCTGTCATTATTCCTTCTAACGCTATGTTTACAACTCCTGATCTCTCAGATAGTATTCCACCAAGACTTGCAAAAATTAGAGGCGTAGCTAGATTTAATGTAGCTGTTATTATTCCAAATAAACCAACACAAAATGCGTTATTTAAAAGTACATCATTCATTTATAGTAGCCCCCTTTTTCTTTTTCTCAGATATCCACTTGAACATATATTCTGCAGCTATAAATAAAATTACTACACCTTGTATTAAATAAGATATAGTTTTTGGTATTCCGAATAACATTAATGTACCTGAGCTTAAATTTAAGGCTCCAAATAATATAGCAGAGAATATAACTCCTATTGGATGACTCTTAGCAACTAAGGCTACTGCTATTCCGTCCATTCCAAACCCAGGGAATCCAAATAATTGCATAGCTTGATGTTGAACTCCTGCAACATGTATAGCTCCACCAATACCAGCAACTGCTCCTGATATAGCCATAGCAAGAACTATATTTTTATTGATATTTATTCCTCCATATTCTGCCGCATGTGGACTTGTTCCAACAGCTCTTAACTCATATCCTGTAGTTGTTTTCCAAAGTAAAATAAATACCAAAATAACTAAAGCTATAGCTATAAAAATTCCTGTATTTAATCTATATTGATCGCCTAAAAATCTAGTAAGTTGAGCATTTTCTTGTATTATTGGTGTTGCAACTGTTCCCTCAACTTTAAATTTTTGATATACAAAATAATTTGAAAGATGCATTGCAATAAAGTTCATCATTATAGTATTAACAACTTCATTTGTACCAACTTTAGCTTTTAAGTATCCTGGTATAGCCGCCCATATAGCACCAGCTAAAGCTCCCGTTGCGATTATAAGAAGTATATGAATAAAACTTGGTATTCCTGGGATTATTCCTACTAAAGATGCAACAAGCATACCAATTATAAATTGACCTTCAACACCTATGTTAAATAATCCTGTTTTAAAAGCTATTGCATGAGCTACTCCAGTAAATATAAGTGGTGTAGCAAATACAAAAGTCTCTATTAACTGACTCTTTTCCCCAAAACTTCCTCTCCAAATAGAACCAAAAAGTAGGGATGCTGAGGCTATTAATCCATTACCACTAGATATTGCTACAAATATAACCGAAACTATTAATCCTACTAATATAGCAGCAAAAGACATTACAAAACTTTTTGTAACCTTTGAAGCTTTACTGTTATTCATGGCTTTCTCCTCCTTTACCCTCTTCTTTGTTTAAAGTTCCTCCTGCCATAAGTATTCCAAGTTTTTGCTCAGTGGCATCTTTTCTATCTAATACATCTACAATCTCTCCATCATAAATAACTGCTATTCTATCAGCAAGTGCAAGAACTTCATCTAATTCTAATGATACAAGAAGAACTCCACGTCCTTTATCTCTTTCTTCAACAAGTCTTCTATGAATATACTCTATAGCTCCAACATCTACTCCTCTTGTAGGTTGAGCTGCTATTATAAGTTCTGGATCTTTATCTATTTCTCTAGCTATTATCATTTTTTGTTGGTTACCACCAGACAAAGCAGATGCATTAACATCTTCATTTGGTGTTCTAACATCATAATTTTTTATTAAGCTTTTAGCATGTTCTCTTATTTTTCCATAATTCATCATTATACCATTGGCAAATGGTTTTTTATAATGACTGCCCAAAATAGAGTTTTCAACTAATGAGAAATCAAGAACGAGTCCTCTTTTATGTCTATCTTCAGCAATATGACCTAATCCAGATTCAATTATATCTCTTGGAGATTTTCCAGTTACATCATTTCCATTTAATATAATTGTCCCACTCTCAGTTTTTCTAAGACCTGTTATTCCTTCTATAAACTCAGTTTGTCCATTTCCATCAACACCAGCTAATGCAACTATTTCTCCTCTTCTAACTTGAAGACTTACCCCTTTTACTACTGGTAATTTCCTGTTATCTAACACACTTAAATTCTCTATACTTAAAACAGTCTTACCTGCTTTACATTCATCCTTATCAACTACTAAGTTAACTTTTCTACCAACCATTTTTTCAGCTAGTTCATCTATACTAGTATCCTTAGTTTTAACAATATCTATTTTTTTACCTCGTCTTATTATTGTAACTCTATCGCTCATTTTCATAACTTCTTTAAGTTTATGAGTTATAAGTATTATAGACTTTCCTTCATTAACTAAATTTCTTAAAATTTCACTTAATTCTTCTATTTCTTGAGGAGTTAAAACTGCAGTAGGCTCGTCTAATATAAGAATATTTGCTCCTCTATACAATGCCTTTAAGATTTCTACCTTTTGTTGTTGTCCAACAGTCATATCCTCTATGACAGCCTTTGGATCAATATTAAATCCATATTTTTTTGACAATTCTTCTGTATCCTTTATAGCTTTTTTCATATCTATTTTTAGTCCATTTTTTGGTTCATGTCCCAATACCATATTTTGAGCAACTGTAAAATTATGAACAAGCATAAAGTGTTGGTGAACCATTCCTATTCCTAGGCCTATAGCTTCTTTAGGATTTTTTATATTAACTTTTTGTCCCTTTACAAAAATATCTCCAGCTTCCTGTTGATATAGTCCATATAAAATATTCATAAGCGTAGTTTTTCCTGCACCATTTTCCCCCAACAGAACATGGATTTCTCCCTTGTTTAAGTCAAAATCTACGTTATCATTTGCTATAATTCCTGGAAAAACCTTAGTAACACCTTTCATTTCAATAACCTTTTCCATAGATTTTCTCCTTCCTAACTTCAAATATAGGCTAGATGCAGACCATCTAGCCTATAAAAACTTAAACTATTTTATTTCTACTGGTTGGAATTCTAAAAGTTCTGCTCTTGTTCCTGGAACTGCTATTTTATCATCCTTTATTAATTGCTCAGCTTTTTTAGTTAAATCTTGAGCTTCCTTAGTAACATTCTCATGTAATGTTGGCGCTATACCAACTCCACCTTCTTTAATACCTAAAACTTGAGTTTCTCCACCCTTAAAGTTTCCATCTTGTACTTGTTTTATTACATTCTTAACTGCAACATCAACTTTCTTTTCCATAGAGAATAATATTACATCTTTGTAGCCTTTTGAAGATGCCGCAACAGCTTGATCTGAGTCAACACCTATTGCAAATTTTCCCATTTCTTCAGCTGCTTTAAATACTCCTAAACCAACTCCACCAGCAGCATGCATTACTATGTCTGCTCCATCTTGGTAAAGTTTTTTAGCAGCTGTAACACCCTTTTGTTGGTCATCAAATGAATCAACATATGTTACAAATTTTCCTGGTTGAGTTTCACTTACTGCCATTAATCCTTTAGCTGCTTCTGGATTAACTGATGCTACACCAGCAACAAATCCAGCTTCAAATCTATTTATAACCTCTCCTTCTTTTCCTCCAACAAATCCTATTTTATTAGTTTTAGTTAACTTTCCAGCCATAACTCCAGCTAAGAAAGAACCTTCTTGTTCTTTAAAGAATATTGATTGTACATTTGGGTTTTTAACCTCTGTATCAACAACTACAAACTTCTTATCAGCTGCTTGTTTAGATACATTGTCCATTGCTTGTTGCATCATAAATCCTGCCCCAACTGTTAAATCAGCTTGAGAAGACATTGTTTTTAAGTTTGGCTCATAAACATCAACTGATTTTGATTCTATAGCGTTTAACTTTTGAATTCCTAATTCACCTTCAGCCTGCTCAATACCTCTATTAGCTGATTCATTGAAGGAACCATCATTAACCCCTCCTTGGTCTGTTACTAAACCAACCTTTAGTTTAGTTCCTGAAGCTCCAGAGTTGCTTGAGCTATTACTGCTTCCTCCACATCCCACAAACATTGTAGCCGCTACAGCAACTGCTGATAGAGTTGCTATCACCTTTCTTCTATTCATAAAAATTACCTCCTAATATCCCTTTTAATTTTATATTTTTAATATTTAATTTTAAGCCATTATTATGACTTTTTTGATTAAATAAAAAATTAACTTTTCTTATGAAATCTTTTACAAATATAATATAAAAAAAATATTTCATATTATATTAACAATAGAAGTATATTATAAATCGCAACTTAATATACATATATAATTTTACTATGATATATATTAATATAATCTTTTATTATTAATATTCGTATTTTTATCCATGTAAACTTTTTCATTTTGTTTACATAAAATTTGCAAAATTAAATATTTTCTAGATAAAATGGTGTTTTTCTATATTTTACCTTTGAATTATTTTCTTTAAATGTAGCATTATGTTTTTTAATTTTCTTATGAATTTTCACTTTTAAACGAATGTTTTTTATGATTTTTATTTTAAAGTTCGATTTTTTGCCGAATTTCGTCTATATTTTACTATATATAAATTAACTCCACATGTAGATTATATCATAAAGTCGAAAAATGTGAATATATTTTCGAAAAAAATTATAAATTATTGGATATATATTTTATAGCTTTTCTAATTTTTAACATTATACTTTTCATACAATATTTATTCATATTCATAAAAAAATGGCGAATTACTAAGTTAATAGTAATTCGTCATTGTTTTATGATTTATATCCTGATTTAACTAAAACTTCTTCTGCTTTACTACCCTCATTTTCTGGTACAAGTACTATTGGACCTGTGCATCCCATTCCACTTTCTGAATATATTCCCTCTTTCCAAAGAGCTTTACATGCATCATCTAACTCTAATATATCTATTCCAGCTATAGAGTAAGTTACAACTTTCTTTGGAGGCATTTTTATTTCTTCATTAGAAGATTTTGCTTTCTCCTTTGTGTTATTAGCTATTATTTCTTTAAATCCAGCTTTATTAGCCTTTTTAAATTCACATGTAGCTATTTCTAAAACCTTATTTTCTGCGCATGTAGCACAGAATCTTAAAGCTTCACAAATTAAAGGAGCTCCTGATGCCCTTGAAACTATATTCACAAGTTTATCATAGTTTTCTCCTATTCCTGGTCCATAACCTGCCCCTACAGTTTCATAACTTCCACCTGTTGTGAATGATGACATCATTTTTACAAGTAAGTTTCCTGTTAAAGAGTCACATACCATAACATCTGGTGTTCCTGCTAAAAGGTCATTTCCTCTCATAACTGCTCCACCATCAGCTCTTAAAGATTCAGTAAATTCAAGTTCATAACCTGCCTCTTTAACCTCTTTAAGTATTTTCTCAACTTTTCTTGCACCCTCTATATTAAGAATACCTACCGTAGGATTTTTTATTCCTATTGCTTTTGCTGCTGCTATTCCTGATATAGCATTTAGAGCCATACCTTCAACTCTATTAGTAGATGTTGTACCTGTAGTTGTTGCAAGTATCATTTCACAACCTTTACCTGGCGTTGTAACCTTTCCTACAGTTGAAACTCCTATTGGAAAATCAAAATGTTGTGTAACGCAACCCTGTATATAACCACTTTCTAGAAGTTCAACCATTTTCTTATGTCCTTCTTCAGATGTCTCAACTACAAATTGTTCAAAATCACACTCTACTTTTGAACCAATTAAAACTATCTCAAAATTACCATATCTACTCTTAGCAAGCTTTGCAGCTTTAATCATTTCTTCTACACCATGCTCTGAACCTAGTATAGTTAATCCTATTTTAACCTTTTTTTTAAAACTTCCAGATTCTATTCCATCTGCTATATCATTAAAAACCTCTGCAATCATGTTTTTAACATTATTTTGTTCCATTTATATCACGCTCCTTAATTCTTCATTAAGTAAGCTGCAAAATCCTTCATTGCATCTGCAACCATAGACTTAACTTCTTCTTTAGACACACCAGCTTCCTCTGGTTGAAGGCCTTTATTCTTCTCAACAACTATAGAAACTCCATCAAACAAGTTAGTCATTCTTCCTAAGAATAAACTACCCTTACCAACGATCATAAAGTTATCAAGTTTTCCTTCTAATATAGAGTCTCTTCCATGACCAACTATTGGTACACCTGAAGGTATATGTCCTTGAGTTGGTGCAAATCCTGGATATCCATGTTCTTTAACAAAATTCGGAAGTTCTTTTCTATCTAATTGACCTTTTTTAACTGCTAATGCTCCTATCATTTTATAGTTTTGAGTTGGAACATCACCTGCACCTGCCGGCTCAGTTATATCTGGAGTTTGAAGTTCTGGTGCAAATTTATTTATGTCAGTTATTTTAAATCCAGCATTTTCTAATGGTTCAAGAACTAAAGCCTCTAATACTGCTTGTGGTGAAGCTCCATGTCCTATAGTATGTCTACCTATTACATCAGTTCTTAACACTGGGTTAACTCCATCATTTCCACCTACTAATATAGCAAAACCACCTAAACAATCTTCTAATATTGGAAGATTCTTTTCAACATGGTTTTTACCATTCATTCCAAGTTTAGCTGTAGCTCCACCAGCAACAACTAATACACTTTTGTATATTCCTGATTTAACTAAAGCAGATGCTGTAATTAATGAATGAGTAGGTCCTGCACAGAAGCCCCTCATATCTGCACCTGTAGCATTTTTAAGTCCAGCGATTTCACCTATGGATTTAGCTATATTACCGCCACCTCTTTGGTTCATATCACCAACTGCTTCTTCTGAACATTCTATAATATATTCTATGTCTTCTGGCTTAACGTCTCCATCCTTTAACAGATTCATTGCTGCAACTACCCCTGAAGCCTTAACTGCTAAGTTTTCAAGCAATACATGAGCTGAAAGATTTTTGTCGTACTCATGGGCTCTTTTAACACAACCAATTAACTCATTGTTTTCATATAGTTCAACTGCTATGTTTGTATCAATTAATTTTTTTATTTCTTCTATACTAAATCCCTTTTTAAGATCTTGAACTCTTCCTTTTAATATTGGATGATTTTCAAATTTACCTCTAACTTTTTCTGTGAAATTTTCTTCTAATAAAACTAAATCAAATGCATCTGATAATTTCATCATTCCATAAAACTCATCTTGAGGCATTATTTCACCATACTTACCAAATCTTGATGCACCTTCTACCTTCTCCCCATGCCAAGGTCTTTTTCTTGTTGAAAGTTCATCTGGTGTCATATTACCTATATATGTTTGATTTGGAGCATAATCTACTACATCTTCAAAGCTTCTTAAGTGCTCTGGAAGTTTTTTTAGGTATTCTGAGTCCTTTACTGCCTCTCTCTCAACTGTTTGAGTTGTACCATCATGTATGACCATATCAGGTGTATTAACTAAAATATATGATGCTTTTTTTATTACTGGAAAATCCATTGTATAACCCCCATTCCTTTTTATTGGAATTTTATTTTATTTTAAAAATAATAATTAAATACTAAGTATTACCCACTTAATACTTAATTATTATTTCTAAACAAGCCCCCTAAGGAGGCCTATTTAGAATTAACTATGACCTATATTATTTATCAAATACAGTTTGTCCATCAACTTCAGTTTCTAAAGCTTTTAATGCTTTTTCAACTAAATGATATCTTAATTCAAACTCATCCTTAGCTTCTAAAGCTGGATTTCCAAGTGGATGAGGAATAGCTATTGTTGGAACTATTCTGTTTGCTCCAACTGTTAGAGATATTGGAACAACTGTACACATGTGTACAACTGGCAATACTCTTTCTATTTCTTTAACTAACGTTGCTCCGCAACGAGTACAAGTTCCTCATGTAGAAGTTAAGATAACTGCCTCTACACCATCTGCCACTAATTTTTTAGCTATTTCTTCACCAAATTTCTTTGATGATGCAACAGCTGTTCCATTACCAACAGTTGAATAGAAGTATTTGTGTAAGGATCCTATCTTTCCTTCTTTCTCCATTTTTCTTAAAACATCCACTGGTAGTACTCTATCTGAATCAGTGTTTGCATAAGTTGGATCATATCCACCATGAGCTGTTTCGTAAGTTTCTGAAGTTAAATCCATAACTCCTTCTATATCATACTCACCATACTTAGATGCTGAAGATGATTCTATATGATCTGGATTTCCCTTTGGAACTGTACCACCAGAAGTTACTAGAGCCACCTTAACTTTAGTAATATCCTTAACAGCTGGTTGTGGATCTACTCTATCAAATACAGGCATTTTAAACTCTGTTTCAAATTCTTCCCCACTTAACTTTTTAACAAGCATGTCAACGGCTCTTTTAGATCCTCTTTCACTTGCAAAGTAATTCTTTCTTATACCTCTTTCAATATATCCTTCTTCTTTTGGTCCAAGTATTTCTTCTCCATTACCAAGCTTTTTAGCAAGTTTTGCTATTGCTGGCAATGCAGTTCTCATACCTGCTGCACTATTTCTTGTCTCTACAATGTATAAGTTTTTCTTATACATATCTGCTCCTGGATTTTCTATATACATAGCTGTTAATACAGGAATATTTAATTGTTCTTGTACTTCTTTAGCTATTGTTCCACAAGCAACACCGTATCTACCTGCGTTGAAAGCTGGTCCTGCTATGAACAAATCTGGTTTATATTTTTTAACCATTTCTATTACTTCAGATTTAGCTTCATCCAAATTTTCATTGAAATAAGAGTCTCCACATATTACAGTAGCAACTATTTCTGCTTCTCCCTTTAAAAGCTTAGCAAGTCCCATTCCTGGTCCTACAAAACCTTCTCTAACTTCTGGCTTTACATGAGCCATTTCCTCTCCACCTATATTTGCGAAGAATTGATTTATATAATGTACTATACGTATCACTTAGTTCCCCCCCTTATTTTAGGTAATTGATTTTTGTTATTCCTTTTGATCTCTTATAGCCTTAACTTCTGCTATTATACTATCAACATCTAAAACCATTTCCATCATTCCACATTGTTCATCATAGATAGTAGCATCACATTCATCTTTTATTTCAGGTTCAACAACATGATATACATCTAAGTTTAATGTAACACCTGCTAATGGTCCTGCATAAGTTGGGTCTCCTAAAACAACTGTTTCAGCAGATAATCCTGAAGCTTCTGCCTCTGCTCCACCTAAAACTACAACTACATTATTTGCACCATACTTATCAGTTAAATCTTTTACTCTTTGTTGGATCTCCAGATCCATAGCTCCCGCAGCTGTTCAAACAAAGCACTCTGTTGATGCAAATACTACTTCAGCTCCTGCACTATTAACACAAGCCTCAATAGCTGGTCCTGGTATTCCATCTCTATCTCCTATAGCAATAACCTTTTTTCCTTGTAACATAAAACTCTACCTTCCTTTCTAAAAAGCAAATATTCTTATCTATTGCACCTTTGATCTTTTAATTATATTATGGGGTAATATAATACGATCTTTTATTCTGTTCTTTAATTTAGTATCCCTTAGCTGTTAAATAGTTAAATCCAACCTCTGAAGTTGCTCCAGTAATAACTTGTATTTCAGCATTTATTGAACCATCTTCTCTTAATGATCCAAGATATCCTCCTGCTATAATGTTAGCAACTTCTGGATGTCCTATAACTTTTTTCATTGGAGGTAATGTTATAACTTCATTAGCATTTCCGCCTGTAACTACTGCATCTCCTACTGGGCTTGAATCAGCTAAAGATTGAGAACTTCCATCTTGTCCAGCATATTCATCTGTAACAAGTACAGTCTTTATACCTTTTGCAGTTATTTTATTACAGTTCATTACTAAGTCAGCATCTGGGTTACCAAATCCTTCTTCTGATATAATAACAGCATCTGCACCTAAGAACTCAACTAATTTAGCTGTCATATTTGAACTTCTTTCTTTATCTGCTAGATATACATTCTCATTTGTTACTATACAACCTAAGAAGTTATAGTCTTTACCATGTCTTGAATATAAATCTTCTATTATTGGTTGATTCATATGAACATAACTTGGGTTTTTATCACATGCAGAAACACAGTTTCCTGAAACTATAGCTCCATCAAATGCTTCTGTTGGATAAATAAACGTTGGTATTATCTTCTTAGCATCTACACCATATACATAAGTATCATGAAGTAATCCTTGAGTTTGAAGCATATAAACATATACTACCTTTGGTAAATCTGGGTATTGTTTTACTTGCTCAAGTAATGGCAATGTTTCAAATGTTTTAACCTCATCTGGTTCAACATCTATACCAGCTTTTCCAAGATAAGTTGCTGCTTTAAAACCTATCATTCTAAGAGCTTCTTCATGATCATGTTGTAGTACCCCTTCTTTAGGTTCAACAACTATAACTAGATTATTTGTTTTTGAGAATGGAGTGTATTTTGCTCCTTCTCCTGTCATATCTATGATACCCTCTTGGAAACCAACAATTTTACCAGTAGTAACAACTGCAGCTCCTTTTAATACGTGGGTTCTACCTGAACCAACCATATCAACTTTGCTTATAAATCCTGGGAATATTCCACCTTGACCTTCAACTTTTACTCTAGGTTCAATTACATCCTTTACAGGAATTATTCTTACTTCTTCACCTGGTCTTGCAAGTTCAAAGTTAATACTTTCAATTCTTTCATCACCAGATACCTCATTTAATAACTCTTCTTTATTAACATAAAGAACACTATTTTCGACTTTTGTTTCAGCACCAAACTGAATATCCTTTATAAATATATTTCCAACTTCTAGACGCAAAGCGTTCACCTCCTAAAATTTTAGAGAAAATTTCTATGTTATTTCGAAAGACCATATTGGTCTTTCGAAATAATTGCAATACTATAGAGTGTCACAAAATCCTTTTATGAAGTTTTCAACATCATCTAATGAACTTATTTTATCTGGAGTTATAGTAGCTACTTTTTCTCCACCTTTATAGATTATCATTGTTGGTAATCCTAAAACTCTTTGAGATATTGCAAGTCTTCTTGCAGCTCCTATATTTAATGAAGCGAATTTTATTTTATCTGCATACTTTTCTTCTAATCCATGTACTCCTGGCATTAATTCTTTACAAATTTCACATTTATCTCCCCAGAAATCCACAAATACAGGTTTCTCACTTTGTACCACTTCTGCTTCGAAGTTGTCTTTATTTAATTCTAACATTTATAAAACCCCCCTATTATATTTATATTATGAATATTTTGAATAAAAATATTATAATCTAACTTTTTAACATTCTGACAATTATTTTTGTGTTGCCTGAATATCAAATTCAGGCATAGCTATTTTATACTTCAAATACTTCTTCTATATATTTTTCAGCACTTGTAGCAGCTATAGCTCCATCTGCAGCTGCAGTTATAACTTGTCTTAAAGATTTTTCTCTTATATCTCCTGCTGCAAATACTCCTGGGATATCACACTTCATATCTTCATCAGTTATGATATCTCCTCTATCATTGATTTTTACTTTATCTTTAAACAACTCAGATATTGGTAAATATCCAGTAAATACAAAGCATCCATCAACTCTAAAATCACTTAATTGTCCAGTTTTAACATTTTTAAGAACTAATCCTTCTAATATTTCATCACCCTTAGCTTCATCTACAACTGTATCTAATATAAAGTCTATCTTAGGATGTTTTTGTGCTTTTTCTACTAAGTATTTAGCAGCTCTAAATCCTTCTCTTCTATGAATTATAGTTACTTTATCTGCAAACTTTGTTAAATATAATGCTTCAGTTATAGCTGAGTCTCCTCCTCCTATAACTGCAACTTCTAATTCTGTAAAGAAATCTGCATCACAAGTTGCACAATAAGAAACTCCTTTACCTCTTAATTCCATTTCATTTTTGAATCCAGCAAGTCTTGGATATGCCCCAGTAGCTATTATTAATGTTTTTGCTTGAAATTCGCCTTTTTTGCATTTTACTTTTTTTATTTTTTCATTTAATTCTACTTCTAAAACTTCATCTTTGACAAATTCAACTCCAAAGCCCTCAGCTTGCTTTCTCATTCTTTCTATTAAAGATGGGCCTGTACAGTCTTCAACTGATCCTGGGTAGTTTTCTAATTCTTCAGTAGTGGCTGCTTGTCCACCAAATTTACCTCTCTCGATTAATAATGTTGACATTTTACCTCTTGATGCATATAATCCTGCAGACAATCCTGCTGGTCCGCCACCAATTATGATAGTATCATATATTTTTGACATGATCCTTCCCCCTACTTTCTATTAATTTTTTTACTTTTCATATATTATAACAGAAAACTGTTATTAATTAATAGCATTTTTAATTAAATCATAATCAATTAGTTTAAAATCATCTAGTATATTTTGTGGCCAATTAGGCACATTAAAATCATTTATAAATTTAAGTGTAGTTGCAATAGCCCCTTCAATTATATTTAACGAATCCATATCTAAATTTTCTTTATTTTTTGTTATAAGCACTGTTCTATATGGAGTCTCATTTGGTTTTACACTGCTCATTAGTGGATGGGTAAGTATTCTATGTCCACTATGTATAGAGTCTCTAACCGTTTTCAAAAGAGCTACAACATCTATATCTATATATCTAACTTCATAATCCTTACTAAATTTTTCATAACTTAAAGGATTATTAGTTATAACTATGCAAGGTTCTCTCATATCCACAATCCTTTCTGCAAGTTTTAATTCTATTGTTAAAAGAAATACAATTATAGTCAAAAAACAGAGTCTAAAGCTTTTGCATTGCCTTAGACTCTGTCATATAACCTGAGAGCGTTACTCCTTCGGTGCACTATGCTTTCCAGAGATGTGTCCATCTTAGATACTTTTGCCTGAGATATTCATAATATATCGGCATATATTATTTGTTCCTTCGGCTACCACTCTTAAAGTGGTTATCTCCCTAAAACTTCATCCACAAGTATTTAATTCCTTTTTCAACTTCATTATATACCAGCTAAATGAAAAATGCCATACAATTTTCTGAATCTTCTTATTCTTATTACAAATAGTATGCATTAGAAAATCTTATAATTCAACGAATTGTTACTTAATTCGTTCTTTTCTTAATAAAATAATATAATTATAATTCCATTAAATTAATAATCACCTATAAAGAATACTCCACAAGCGTTGGGGCCTGCATGTGTACCGACAATACATCCAACCTCACACTCTACTATATCAAATTTCTTATCTAAGAGTTTTTGTTTTAATATGTCATATCCATCTTCGCTTTCTGCATTTAATAATATGACAGGTGTTCCTTCTTTCACTTGTATTTCATCAATATAATCTACTATAGCTCTTAGTGCTTTTTTGCTGCCTCTAATTTTCTCTGTTACAGCCATTTCCCCATCTCTTACACAAAGCATAAGTTTTATCCCTAACATATTTCCTAAAAAACCTGCTGTCTTTGATAATCTTCCACCTTTAATTAAATGATCTAAAGAATTAAATACAAGTTTACTTCTTATATTGGGTTTTGCAAGTTCTATCTCTTCTTTTATTTCTTTTATATTTAGCCCCCTGTCTTTAAGTAAAGATGCTAATAAAACTAAGCATCCAAGACCTGATGTCACCGTGTATCCATCTATTATTTCAATGTCTTCTGTTTCAAGCATGTCCCTAGCTATGCATGCAGATTGATAAGTCCCGCTCATCTTGGTAGAAAGATGTAAGGAAATTATTTTATAACCTTCATCTAAGTATTTTTTGTAAATATCTAAAAACCTCATAGGATTTATTTGTGAAGTAACTGGAAACATTCCAGTTTCATCTATCTTCTTTAATAATCCTTTAAAATCCATGTCAACTCCATCGAGATAGCTTTCCTCTTTGAAATTCACAACTAATGGTATTACTTCTATGTCATATTTTTTTATGATTTCTTTATTTAAATCACATGTACTATCTGCTATAATTTTTATTTTTTCCATACCTATCCCCCTCGGCTATTTCATATTTGGAAATCCAAATTGCCTTAATGCCTCGTAAGCAAAAATAGACACTGTATTTGATAAATTTAGAGAACGACTACTTGTTTCTAACATAGGTATTCTTATAGCACCTTCATGCTCTGATTGTCTAACATAATCTGGTAAGCCAGAAGATTCTCTTCCAAATATTATGAAATCGCCTTGTTTAAATACTACCTCTGAATAAAGTTTAGATCCTTTTGTTGTAGCAAGAAAAAATCTGCCATCCTTATATTTATTGGCAAAATCTTCATAACTTTCGTGTATTTCCAAATCTAAATATTGCCAGTAATCTAATCCAGCTCTCCTTAAGTGCTTTTCATCTAAACTAAACCCTAATGGCTTTATTAAATGCAGCTTAGACTTTGTAAGTACACAAGTTCTTGCTATGTTTCCTGTATTTTGAGGTATTTCTGGTTGAAATAATACTATATTTAAATTCATTTTTCTCCTCCATAATCTAATATAATTATATTGTAATCTAAAATGTATATAGAATAGTATATTCCCTTTCACCGATTTAGTAAACATACAGGAAATTATTTATATTTCCAATTTTATTTACTTAGGCACATTCAAATAAATAACTAGTCAGTATGCTAGTTTATTTTGTGAACTACTTCTTCCTTGGGTTCTACTAATAGCACAACTATTAGCAGAACCCAAGTCATTGTATTTCACAAAATATCCGTCCCATCTTTGACTTGTTATTTATTTTCATACGCCTTAGAATTTAGTATGAATTTTTTTATAACTTTAGCAACCCCATCATTGATGTTTGTATCTGTAATATATTGAGCTACTTTTTTTATTTCATCACATCCATTTTCCATAGCAATTCCAAGTCCTGCATACTTTATCATGGAAATATCATTCTCATTATCACCTATACATATAATCTCATCTTTACTAATATTATAATACTTGGCTAAAGTCTCCACTGCCCTTCCTTTAGAAACTTCTCTATTCATTATTTCGAAATTATTACTCATAGAACTTACAACTTCTAGTTGTTCGACCTTTTTAAGTTTATCCTTTGCATATTTTAATGCTTTGCTATTTTTATCCTCTATAACAATTGCCTTTACTATTTCATGTTTATATTTTTCAAAAATTTCATCCCATTGATCTTCTTTTATAATATCTATATGTATTTTCTCTTCTTTAGGAAGATGCTTGTTAAAATCCATATAAATTTTTGCTGAATGCATTTCTTTTTCTCCCATAACCCTATTTGGGGTATGAAAATATGGATTTAAATTATATTCTTTACAAACTTTTAGTATTTCTTGTAATGAATTTTTATCTATCGTTTTCTTGTATATTACTTTATCTCTATCTTTTTCTCTTATAAAAGCACCATTTGAAGATATAACAGGAGCATTTATTCCTAACAAATTAGCAAAATAAAATGCTGAACTATGCAACCTGCCTGTACAAACTGCAATTTTAACTCCTTTGTCATGTGCTTTTTTTATTACTTCTATACTTTCTCTAGATATTTCATGATTTCCATTCAATAAAGTTCCATCCATATCTGTACACATCAACTTATATTTCATTATTAAATCACTCCATCCTTTGTATTTTTAGTTTTAGGCACCTGAAAGAAAACAACAAGTCAAATATGCAATGTATATTTTGGGTTAGACAAGTAGGTAATATTAGTTCATAGCGGGCGATTGGCTAATAGTACTGACTTATTATTTTTTTGAATGTGCCTTAATCTGTAAAATTTAATAGATTTAATATAATAATTTAATTATATCAAATAATATAAATTATCTAAAATGCTATTATCTCATATTTATTGGGTTAAATCGTATATCCTTGCTTTAACAAACTTCATCTTAAATTAATAGACTTTATCTTATAATAAAATATATTTATATAATAAATAGTTTATTACATTAACTCTTAATTTTAAATAATCATCTATGAACTTTAAATATTCATGTCCATCTATGCTAATTTTCTTATTTCCATAAATTATCTTATAACTTTCCTTAACAAGGGGTAACAATTTATTTTTAAGTTCTTCATCATCTAACGATTGTACAAACTCTAAATCTGTTAAATTGTTTTGTTTACATATGTTTATAACTTTAAGTCTTTTTATGTAGTACACATAAATTTTAGTTGCACTATTACTTTTAACTATCTTTTTTATATTAACAAATGAAATAATAACCCTTATGATTAAACCTATTAATACTATTAATACTATTAAAATTATAATTAATGCAGTTGTTTGTAATGCTACATTAAAATTTATACTCCATTTTTCATTTCTATTTTCATAAATTTTAATATTGTCCTCTTTTTCCTTTAATTCTTTCTTTGAATTCCCCTGAACTTCTTCTTTATTCTCTATATTTGTATTTGGTAAGTTCTCAGTGACTTGAACCTGATTATCATTTGGCAATATACTTCTTGGTGTAGGGCTACAGTCTATTGTCGTCCATAGTTCTTCATTAGGATCTATAAGTACTTCTACCCATGCATGGGCATCTTTGTTAGTAACATCATATTTACCTAATTCTACTGGTGTATTAGAAACTTTAAATCCTTCAACATATCTTGCAGGCACACATGCTATCCTGCACATTATGGTCAAAGCTGATGCAAAATAAACACAGTATCCTTCTTTTTCTTCAAATAAAAAATAGTCCACAAAATCCTTATCAAGTGGAACTTCTGACACATCTAGTGAGTATTTATAATTCTTATTTAAATACTCAACTATTTTTTCCACCTTTTCTTTATTAGATTTAACATTTGATACAATATCCAGAGTTAAATCTAAAGTATTTTTTGTTATCTTGGAAATATCTAAATAAGCTGAGGTAATCTCTGATCTATGATTATTTTTAGATGATTCTATTATTTTTTCATGTATAGGTTCTTCCCTATAATATTCTACTGTATATGGATTACGATTATCTGTTTTCGAAAAAAAAGTTCCATATCTTATGCTATATAAAACACTATTTTCACTTTCAACATTTAAAGTATATATTGGAGCAACCAGAGCTTTAATATTATTACTTATAGGAACTATTTTTATTTCTTCTTTTTTTATAATATCTCCATAATTAGAGTATTTATTTTCGTCAACTATTTTTCCATTATTGTTTTCTATTGCTGTAAGATTCTTATTAAGTATTTCCCATGAATGTCCTGTGTAAAATTCCTTAACACTACCTCTTAAATACAAATCTCCACTATAGCTATAAACTTCCATAATCTTTTCATCTGATATTTTTAATTTTCCTCCAAGCTTTTTAGTGGAATCACTATATCCTGATTGCTTAATATTATAAGCTTCATCTATTATATATTTTTCTGAATCTGTTTTTCCATGAAGTTTTTCATTAACATATTTGTTTATTTGCTCATAATATATTCCTTTTTTTTCAATTGGCAAAATTGCTATTATTATAAGTACAACTAAGGCATATATCAAAGTTTTAAACGTTATCAATTTGTAATTAATATTCAATTCAAATTTTCTTTTTTTATAATCCAATATAATTTCTTTTAATTTTCCAAATAAAATTAGTATTACACAATTTAATACAAACAAATATTTCACTTGAAAAACTTCATTTTTAAATCCTATATAGTAAAAAGTCATCATTATAAAAAAATTCAATGCCACTATAATGTATTCTAAGTTCATTTTAATTAATGCCAATGTTAATAATGTTGCTGTAGGAATTGCTATTGCAAATATATATCTAAAATCCTCATATGTAGTTGATTTATTAATGTTTATTTGTGTCTCTATAATATATATCTTATTAATTATTGTTTCTTTTACAAAATTTGTTATGTCACCATGAAATATTATAATTACTAATATAAATATAAATATAAAGCTACTTAATCTTTTATTATAATTTTTTGATAAAGCTTTAGATAAGCATAAAAATATAACGCCACCTGTTAAACACATAAAAAATATTTCCCAGTAATTAGTATCAGTTATATTATAAACTTTTATTAGAATAGTTATTATAACGATTAAATTAATAGCAGAAAGAACTACATTAAGTAAGGTTTCTTTACATGCTTTCATACAAGTGTTCCTCCTTAAATATTTCTTCTATACTAAATAAATCAACAGAAAATTCATTTGAAATTTCTGTTAAATTGTCTTCACAATAACAGAAATATATAGTTATTCTACATTGACTCTCAGGTTTTATTATAATATTTTGCACTAAATCTCTTGTAAGTTTTGATATAAAAATAATTTGTCCTGACCTTAACGGGTGTGAAATAAAAATATCTTTAATATCTTTACTTCCTATGCTATCTTTAAGCATTATGCTGTAATATAAATGTTGAAAATCTCTTTCATGCCTCACTTCATAATTTTCCAAATATTCACCATTCAAATACACATTACAAGTTATATTTTCTCTTTGTAAATATCTAATTATAGATAATGCACTTTCTATAAGTTTTTCCTCCATATAACCTTGAGGATCAATATCATAATTTTTTCTATTCATATCAATTATTATTGAAAATTGATTATCATTTATACTTTCAAACTTTTTAACATAAAGCTCATTAATTTTAGCACTAACTTTCCAATTTATATCTTTAATTCTATCTCCTACACAATATTTTTTCATTTCTTTTATTAAGTAATTGTCCTCTTTTGTGTTATGTCCTAAAGCTTCACCTTCATCCATATTTTGCAAAATGACCTTGCTACTATTTTCTATATTAAACAGCTTAGGCTTAACTATTATTTTATCTTCTGTATCAATAGTTCTATATATTGTAATTATTCCAAAGAAGTCCTTAATTTCTACATTAAATCTACTGATTTCATAAAAACCTCTTCTATAAAAAGTAAAATTATTTTTTAATACCTTTTCTTCTTTTTCATGTAACATAATTGTAAATGCCAAATTTTTTTTTGGTTTACTTCCTTTAATATTAGAACTATACATTGATAGATACGGAATATAAATATTAGAATTATTTTTTATAACAACTCTAATATTTATATTTTCATTGGTATATAGTTCTCTATCTTCTATAATAACTTTAATATCTATTTTTTTATAATATGTGTAAGAAAATACTATTGATAAAATTAACATTACTGCAAACATATAAAAAAATATATTTGCTATACCATCGCCTTGTATATATGAAATAATAAAAGACATCATAAAAATTATCATAAACTTAAAATCAACTTTTATTTTAAACATGATTTTCTATCCTTGGAGGTTTTACTGATGCTTTAATTTCCTGTAATATATCTTCTCTAGAATACTTTTCTGATTTTGATCTTAAACTTAATTTTATTCTATGTGCTAGTACCAAATTTAAGTTGTTTTTAACATCTTCTGGTATAACATAGTCCCTTCCATCCATAAATGCACTTGCCTGGGCAATTCTAAGTAATGCTAAAGCTCCTCTTGTGCTAACCCCTAATGCTAATTTACTAGTATTCCTAGTTTTATCCACTATGTTGATAATATATTGATTTATTTCTTTACTTACATAAACCTCTTTTACCTTTTCTTGTATTGTTAGTATATCCTCTCTACTAACAATAGTCTTTAATTCATTTAAAGGATTACTACTCCTATATAATTCTAATATCCTTATTTCATTTTCATTACTGGGATATCCTATATTAATGTTTATCATAAACCTATCTAATTGAGCTTCTGGTAATTCGTAAGTCCCTGAATGTTCTACTGTATTCTCAGTAGCCAAAACAAAAAATGGTTTTTCCATATTGTAAGTTGTATCTCCCTCTGTAACATGATACTCTTCCATAACCTCTAGAAGTGCTGACTGTGTTTTAGGAGACGTTCTATTTATTTCATCACATAATAACACATTTGTAAAAACTGGTCCCCTCTTAAATTCAAACTCCATTGATTTTTGATTATATACAGATATACCTGTTATATCTGAAGGTAAAACATCTGGAGTAAATTGTACTCTATTAAATGTTAAATCCATAGATTTAGCTAAAGCTTTTACCAATGTGGTTTTTCCAACTCCTGGTACATCTTCTACTAGGACGTGCCCATCCGCAATTATAGCACTTATCATTTGCCTTATAACCGTTCCTTTACCAATTATAACCATTTCTATGTTTGATATTATGCTATTTATTAAATCCTGTTCTCTCATAAAAATGCCTCTTTTCTATTAATATATCAATTCCAATATATACTCTCAATATATCCTCATTCTATGTATATCCCTTTTAAGTGACAGGTTGAAATTGATTTTTCTACAAAACTCTAAATTCTTAAATTTAATTCTAAGTCTTTCTAAACAACGCGAAGAAAAACCTACTCCACTATCAATTCTCAACTAAAAAAATTATATATTCTATGCTAAATAAAAAAACAAATATGCTTATACCATTTCATTAATCTTAACATATTTGTTATATTGTTACAATATACCTGTTGTATTGTTAGACTCTTCAAAAAAAATTGCACACAAAAATCGTTATAGCACTTTTATGTAACAAGTTAATGTTTAAAACCACAGTTTTTCTAAAAAAGTTTTTTTTATTTGAGAAATCTTTTTAAGAAGATTTCATCCTTAACTCGTCACTTTTCACTTTCAACTTGTCACTGATTAAAGTTTTTAATTTTAGTTTTTATCAGTGTTTTAGAATTAAAATTTTTTATACTTATATATAAAAACAAAAGCCTTATTTATGATTAATCACAAATAAGACTTTTTATTAACACATTATTTTTATCTATTGGGCTGGTTTACCTTGCTCGCCATTTCCTTGTGGTACTGATGGCTCCGGAACCGGTTCTGGAGTAGGCGTTGGCTCTGGTGTCGGAGCTGGAGCTGGAGCTGGCTCTGGTGTTGGTGTTGGCACCTCTGCTTTCTTAGTTCCTTTTTTTGTAATACCATTAACTGCCTGATAAGTATCTGTTGATATTAGTTGAGTATCAACTAAATTTCCACCCTCATAGACTTTTCTATATGTTTTCACTCTATATCCTGTAGAAGGATTTTGTTCTACAACTGTTTGACCTTCTGGAATAGATGAATCATCTACAGTACTAGTTGTAGGCTGAAGAGTTTCTACAATTTCACTGTATATTTCATAAGTTTTATTGCTTGCTGAAGCATCCCCATATATATTAAAAGATACATTTCGACCATAGGTTACACCCTCTATATATATAGGAAAATCAAATGTATTTTTAAATTTATAATCTAGGCTATCCCAAGCAACTGTTGCATCAAATCCTTTAGTCATATATCCAACAGGAAGAGAATGGTTTATTCTTTCTACAGAATTTAATCCCGATCTTAAAATTGCTTGATATAAAGTAGATGACACTTGGCATATTCCTCCACCTATACCATTTTCAACTTTATTACCTATAATTACACCTGCATTTTTATATCCTCTTTCTGCACTTCTTTCTCCAACTACTCCATTGTAACTAAAAACTTCTCCTGGCATTAATATAGTTCCATCAATTGCTTTTGTTGCAAGTTCTACATTAAATGCTCTTCCTTCTGACGATGTTCCATAACTTGTTGAATAAGAAGAAATTTTACCATTTACTTTCTTTAATGCCTCAGCTGTTACTTTAGGCTTGTCTTCATTTACAACAGCATCAACAACAATATTTTCATCTATCTTACCATTTATGCTATCTAAAATTCCTTTTTCTAAATTCTCTGAATCCAATTTGTATCCTGCTACTTCATCAGTAATAGCGAATCCACTTGAGACATCTAGTTTAGCATCTTGTGGCTTTTTATTCACCTCATTTGCAATAGAATTTACAAATTCTTTTACATATTCAGGATTGTGAGTAAATTCTAACTCTAGATCTTCTTTATTCTTACTTTTTATAAGTTTATATTGCTCTCCCAGTTTCTTGTTTTTTCCAAAATCGAAAGCTTTATCTACTGTATCTTCAATATTATATTCTGCATTCAATTTAGAATAATCCATAGAATAATCTTTATCTTTAACTTTTACTGTTATTTTTTTATTTACTATTGCATCTTTAAATTTTTCATTTAATTCATTAGTTGCTTCTTCTTTAGTCATTCCCGACAGATTAACACCTTGTACATAAACATTTGGATAAACCTTATCATTCCATTTATTAACCTGTGTAGTCATATATTTACTGTATCCAAAGAATGCCACTCCCATAACTACGATAACTGATACAACTATAATAGCTATTAACTGTGTCCTTGAATTAAGGATTTTTTTAGTGCCATTTAGTGCCATTTAGGGTATCTCCTTTCCTTTAGCTTACTCTATTATAATATAAATAAAGAAAATTTATAAATTATATATTTTTTCATTTTATTACAAATTCATTTATATTATGTAGTTTTTCAATAAAATCTCCTATTATACATTAAGTTTACTTCGAATTGCTAGTAATTCTTAACTAATAACCTTTTAATTTTGTTACACAACCTATATATTGTATTTCTAGCTTGTCATTTCTAACCTAACAACCTTCTCTCCTGTAATTATATATTTTTTATTTTTCTTTAAAGTTACATAAATATTAATTTAAAATAAATTTAAATTAACCACTTTTACTTATTAGATTATACACTAAATCATTAATAATGTTTACTCTTTATTAATTAAAAGAATATTTTCAATTATTAGTTTTGTTCATTGTACTAATTGGTAATTAATACTATAATATATTTAAGTTTAATTTTAAGGGGGTTTTTTAATTGACAACTTATAATACTAATAATTTAAAAAAATATTTAACTAACATCTTAGATATACATAGCCCTTCTGGTTATACAGATAAAGCTATGGAGTATTTTGAAGAAGAATTAGCTAAGCTTGGTGCAACTTACAATAGAACAAATAAAGGTGCACTAATAGTTACTATAGAGGGTGAAAACAAAGAGGATGTTAGAACTCTTTCTGCTCATGTTGATACTTTAGGAGCTATGATAAAAACTATAAAAGATAATGGAACTTTAGAGTTAAGCCAAGTTGGTGGCTATATGATGAATACTCTTGAGGGTGAAAATTGCATAATCGAGACAATTGAAGGTACTCATTATACTGGAACAGTTCAAACGATAAAACCATCTGTTCACATAAGCGGAGGAGAAGCTAGGGAACTAAAAAGAGAGCCTAGCACTATGGAAGTTGTAATAGATGAAAAAGTTTCTTCTAAAGAAGATTTAGAGAAACTTGGAATATGCGTTGGAGATTATGTATTCATAGAAACTAGAAGCAGAATAACAGATAGTGGATTTATAAAAAGTAGATATTTAGATGATAAGGCTAGTGCAGCTATCCTTCTATATACTATTGAATATATACTAGCTAACAAAATACAATTACCATATACTACATGTTTCTTCATAAGTAACTATGAAGAAGTTGGACATGGAGCAGCTTATATACCTGAAAATACAAAAGAATTTGTATCTGTAGATATGGGTGCCCCTGGACTTACTCAAAATTCTTCTGAATTTGCAGTTTGTATATGTGCAAAAGACTCATCTGGTCCTTATGATTACGAATTAAAAAAGAAATTTGTTGATATTTGCAAGAAAAATAATATAGATTATAAAATAGATATATATCCATATTATGGTTCAGATGCTTCTTGTGCGCGAGCTGCTGGTCATGACATAAGATGTGGCTTAATAGGACCTGGAGTATTCGCATCTCATGGATATGAAAGAACTCATATGGATGCTATGATAGCTACTTTAGATTTAGTAGTAAAATATATTTCAAATAAATAATACTTTTATGTAAGTGACAAATTAAGAGTGACAAGTGACAACCCTATAGGCCCCCTAATTAGAATGGACAATGTTTACTCAAACAAAGTAAAATAGTTTTAAGATGATTAGGAGGTCTAAGGGATGGAGAAAAAAATATTTACAAGAAAGTTTTCAGAAGATCAAAGAGTTTCATTTGTTAAGGAAGTTTTAGAATCAGGAAGCAATATTTTAATTGCTAAAAGGTACGACTTAAATCCCCAATTATTAAGTAGATGGGTTAATAATTATCGTCGTTATTCTCAAACATTAGAGCCAAAAGAGCCTAAGAATAATGAAATAATACCTAATTATAAGAAAGAATATAAAAAAGCTATTGAAAAGATTA
>NZ_FOKI01000045.1 GCF_900111985.1 Clostridium frigidicarnis | reverse complement strand
TATTAACCTTATATTTATTCTTTACTAATGATAACATGGGTTTATCTGACAAAGAATCTGAATATGCAAATGATTTTTTGAAGTCTATTTCTAAGTTATTTTCTTTTAAATATTGATTTATTCTTTTAACTTTCTCAATTCCTTTACAATTCTCACCTTTAATTTTATTAGTATATTTTCCGTTTACATCTTGAAGTACTGTTCCTATTACTCCATCAATGCTATTGTTTTTCTTAAAATATCGTAAATATATTTCTGGAGAAGCTGAAACTAACAAAACATGACAACCTTGATCTTTATGTTGCTTTAAAAATTTCATAACTTCTACATTAATCTTACTTAATAAAACATTCTCATAAAACTCTTCCAATTCCTTTTCACTTAAAAATTTCAAAGGAAAATAGAAGGATTCCTTAACTGTTTTTTTATCTATAATTCCTAACAAATAAAGTATTACTTTAATTAAAATTATAGGAAAATATAATATTATCCATGGCTTTTTCTTCATTGCAAAAAATATACTTAAGAACATAGAATCTCCATTTATAATAGTATCATCTACGTCAAAAATTGCAAAGGCACTTTTCATCACTAAAAACCTCCTATATATTTAAAATTAATATACAAGCACATCCCCATAATGCTATACAGTAGATAAGTTGTTTATCTTTTAATACTAGTTCTGTAGGACTTCCACCTTCTCCTTTAGAATACATTAAATAATAATATCTTAAGATCCCAAAAACAACAAAAATAGTTGTCCATACAAAATTGTTAAAAGGTGATCCTAATACACAATAAATAGAGTAAAATACAATTGTACATGTTAAAACTATATTTATTAGCTGGTCTAGTAATCTTTCAGTATATTTAGATAAATTTTCTCTGTGATCATAAGCATCTTTTCCCAAAATTACAATTTCATTTTTTCTTTTTCCAAAACCTAAAAATAATGATAAAAATAATGTACATAATATTATCCAATTAGAAGTTTCAACATTTGTAGCTACTCCTCCCGCTATGACTCTTAAAATAAATCCTATAGATATAGATAGTACATCAACAATAATTATATTTTTAAACTTAAAAGAATAAAATAAATTATTTATTAGGTAAAGACCTATAACAATAGCTATATATATATTTAAATTAATAGCTATGTAAAATGATGTTAAAGCTAATATTACTCCTATTATCTTAGCTTTATTAACACTAACTTTACCACTAGCAATTGGTCTATTGCATTTTTCAGGATGTTTTTTATCTCTTTCTACATCTACAATATCATTAAGTATGTATACAGTAGACGATATAAAACAAAAAGCTATAAATGTAATAATGTTATTTTTTACTATTTTAAAATTCCAAAAGTTATTTGAAAATAGTATTGCTCCAAAAACAAAAAAATTCTTAATCCATTGTTTAGGTCTCAATAATTTAATTATATATTTAAGTTCCCCCATTTTTTCCTCCTGTACTATCCTTATTTACATTACTACTAAAAGCTGTCATAGATAATATTATAAAAAGCCATGAAAATGGATATGTGTACCTATCCTGAGATTCTGTTATTAGACATTGAAGAGAAATACCACAAAAAATAATATAAAAAATATCTATTTTATAATTTTTAATCTTATTTTTTCTATATAATCCTGTATAAGATAATAATAAAACTATTGCAAAAAACAACTGTGTATAAAAATCTCCTTCTTTACTTAATCTTATAAACATTTCACCTTCATTTTTTCCCATCATATCCAAATAATCTGTTTTGTTATAAGCTTCATCAAGGCCATCTTCAGACCAATAAAATCCTCCAAAATCACCTGTATACCATTGATTTACATATTTTAAAGTATAAAACTTTAATAAATCTTTTGGACTATTTTCAGTTAATCTCTTTTTTATGACTTCTTTTGCAGCCTTATCTACCTTTTCATAATCTCTATCATATTCATCAAATAACTCTGAATCATCTTGGTTCCATCTTCCCCCTGACTCAAGGTTTGTACCCTTTAGGATTGATATACTTGGTGGCTCTGTCCCATGCCAAAGTGGATTTTCTGTTATATTTAATCCTATCAAAGTATAACTAACTCCTACTAATGGAATTACAAATGCTAATACCATTAATAAATTCATAACTATTTTTGTTTTTATGTTGTCTTTAAAATATATAAAAATATACATTATGTAAGCAATGATCATTACATATCCTATAGGCCTAAAAAGATGAGTAATACATAAGGATATGCCTGATGAAAATAACAATAAAAACTTCTTACTATTGTTTTTATTAAAAGTCTTTAAAAACATCCATATACTTAAAAGTAATAATGGAACTGCAATATTTTCAGAACAATAAACATTGTTATAAGCAATCATAGGTGGATATAATGCGCTTATAAGACATACCCATATACTCTTATTTTCATCATCAAAAACTTCTTTAGCTATAAAAAATAGTAATACCACATTAAACATTGATAAAACTATATTTATAAGTCTTATAGCTAATAGGGGATTAGAAAATGTTCCTCTAATTAAAGCGAAGTATAAAACAGTCATACTCATATGTGGAAATCTTGCCATGTAAGCTGTATCCTTGAACATATCTGTATATCCATCTAGAAAATCACCTGCACATATAAACATCCTATTAAAATCACCTACAGGAATGCTATCTATATTATAAAACCATAAAAATCTTATAATTAAAGCACTCATAAGTATAACTGTAACTATTAAAGATTTTTTATATTTATTTTTCAAACCATAATATGTTGCCCCAACAAGTGTAATTGTAATAATTATGAAATAGCGAGATATAATAGTATTATCTGGCTCCTCTTTATTGAAATACTCTACACTTCCAATTAATATAAATAAAAATAAAATTTTAAAAGCTACATTTAAAAATTTATTAAATTTATAACTTATGTTTTTCATAAAAAATCCCCCATTTATAAATATATTTTAGCATAAAAATACTTTTAAAACCATAAAACTCATTAATATCCATTATACTCAAATAATTGATATACTATATTACTTCTTATAATAAGATTATGGATACTTTTGTAAGTATTTTTATAATTAAAATAACTTATAATAATTAAAAATTTAATATTATTTTCACACAAATTTTGATAATCTAAAAAACTCCCTAATAGCTATGTTGATTACATACTTTTCCAAGATTAATCAGTGATAAGAGACTATCAGACTATCCAAAAGACATGGTTTTTAAAGGGACAATAAAAGAAGATATTGACTTATGGTAAAAATTTAGGTGTTAAATTAATAGGAATATTAAACTACGAAAATGAACATGTGTATGATGAGAAGCTCGAAAAATAGAATTGCTTATTCAAGAATTTATTGAAGGAATAAATAAAGTTCCTACACAAACAATAGACAGGCTATCATTAAGATGTAGAAACTTCATTAAAACATATAGATATTGTTAATAAATTAAAAAGTTCTTTTATCTTCTATAGTTTCTATTAAAATACCTATATTCTCTTTTAGATTTCAAAGAGTAACTTTCATTTTTTTAATTTTACATCAAGATTTTGACGATATTTCTTTCAAAACAAAATTATATATACTATAATTTGCCTCTATTTTAGTTTCAATAATAAAAACATTTTTAAATTCTAATTTATTAGCTTGTATAATTTTCATAATAAGTTGGTTAAATAAATCCTTAATACAATCTTTTCGACTTTCAAAAGCTAAAGAAAATTAATATAACTATTGCTACATTTGTAGACATAACCAATTTCTTTAAATAATTTAGATAATTACTCATTTTTATCAGCTAAAGCTATTGATTCCAATTTATATCCATCCTTACTTAATTCATCTAACAAAATCTTTAATATTGATGACTCCTTATATTCATAATATGGATATCCATTTTTATCTCTTTTTAAAACTATATCATCTAATTCTTTTGATGGATGGTAATAAAAGCTTTGTAACATATCTTTATTATTGATGTTATTTCTTATTTTGTTTATCATATCTGCAACATTTCTATCTTCTATATATCCTAAAGGAGCTGGTATATATTTAGTAACCTTATTTCTCTTACTTATATAAACTTCTTTATTCCATACCCCGATACATGGCTCATATACATAATTAAAATATTTTTCTAAAAGACTTTGAAATCTTTCTGAGCTTCTATAGTGAGGTGTTTCAAAAAACTCATATGGAATATTTAATGTAATGGCAGATTTTATTGCAGATTCTACCCTTTCTTTCTCTTCTTTTGCAGTAAGATGATGGTCTTCCATAAACTCAGAACCTATTACACTTTCTTCATCACCATATTGATGTGTATAACCATGTAACCCTACAATAGCTCCTCTATTAATTAGATAATCCAGTGTATATAAAAAATCTGAATTAATACAATTTATATTTTCAGTTATATCATTGTCTACTGATTCTTGTGGATTTACATATCGTGGAATCCAAGCTACATGAAATGCTTGTCCTTTTTCTTTAAGTAAATCTCCAACAGCCCTAAGTTTTTCTAAGTTATCTCCATTTAAATATACCGAACCAGCTGTTACATCTTCTAACCTTATAAATGCAAATTTTTCTTTTTTGCATTTATTTGTTGAACATTGTTTTTGAACTATATCATTTTCTTCTTTAGATTTATATAAGTTAATTTCATTAGATTCTGTTTTCCAAGTACATTTTAAATTAAAAATTTCATCTATATCTATTAATGATATGTATGGTTTATCATCTACAAGTACAGCTCTTCCTCTTAATTCAAATACACTATCATTTAATTTCCACCTTTGATTAGATAAATTAATTTGTACCGTTTTATCTTCATCTATATCTATAGTAATCTTATTTTTATCGATTTCTAAACTATATCCTAATCCACTAACAAACTCTTGTAAATCTAGATAATACCTATTATTTACATTATATATATCTGTAGAAGTCATGATTTGTTTATTTTCCAAAAATATCTTTAAATCTGCTTTATTTTCTTTACTAATAATAGCATCTATTTCTGCATTCTTGCTTTGTTCCTTAGTTAACTTAATAAAATTCTGTGCATTAGATCTAGAGATTTCACATCCAAAATTTTCTTTTGATTCCTTAGGTACTCCCTTAGGCATTATAAATACGCCAACAAAAACATATGTTATAGATACTATTATTAATAAAGTTTTAGTAATTTTACTATTCATAATTAACATCCCTCTAAATAACCTATAATAGTTTTTTATTTTTTGATTTACAAACTCTAAGTTAATTATATTAAATCTTGACTATTTTTTCACTTAATTCAACCTTAATTTTATATAATACAATAAATTTATAATATATGTAAAATATTAGCATGAATTGTCTTAATATCCAACTTAAGATTCTCTGCATTAAAGCAAAGAATCTTAAATTAAATTTACACCTTAAAAACATCTCCAACATCTTTTAATATTTTAAAATTTGTTAAATCGTAGTGTAGTGGCGTTAATGTTACATATCCTTGTCTTAAATAATATACATCATCATCAACATCTCTTCTTTTATCCATTGTACCTGTTATTCTATATGATTCCTCAAATTCTTCATTTGGAACTTTTTCATATTTATTTGTATAAGTTGTCTTTCCTATTTTAGCTACCTTAAAACCTTTTATATCATTAATTGGAATATTTAAATTTAAAACAACATCATCTTTCATATACTTTTCCTTTGCTATGTCTAATACCTTTAAAACATATTCACAAGCTCTATCATAGTTTTCCATGTCTTGAGATATTTCTTGGGAAACTGCAATTGATGGTATTTTACATATTTCTGCTTCTATTGCCGCTGATACTGTACCTGAATAAATAACATCTGTTCCAGCATTTAATCCTCTATTTATTCCTGATATAACCATATCAATTTTTCCATCACATATTTTATTAAGTCCCAATCTTACACAATCAGCTGGTGTTCCACTTAAACTATATGCTTTAACATTTAAATTTTCTAGAGATTCTTCTCTTATATTTATAACATCCTCAATGGTTATTGAATGACTACAAGCACTTCTTTGATTTCTTGGTGCCACAACTATAATTTCATGTTCTTTACTTAGAGCTTCAGCTAATTTATATATTCCCTTTGCATCTATGCCATCGTCATTAGTCACTAATATTCTCATTATCTATCACCCCATAAATCTTATTATTTAAATTATACACCATTATATTGATTGTATATAATATAAAAAACCTTAAAACTTATTAACTAAGAAAATCAATATAATAAGTTATAATATATTTTGTCAAATTATAAGGTTTTAATTCTTGTAGCTTTAAATAAAAAAGCGTAAAATTATATAATAAAAGGTTTAGGAGGTACTATTATGCCACAAATAAAAGCAAGAAATATAAAACCTGAAAGTCTTTGCAATATAAGCAAAAACTTAATAGATGAACTTCAATGTCTTTTGGATTGTCCTAGAGATTATTTTACAATTGAAGTTATTCACTCAACTTTTATAGATGATGGAAAAATAACTAATGGTTATCCATATGTAGAAATATCCTGGTTTGATAGAGGTCAAGAAATCCAAGACAAAGTTGCTAAAATAATAACATCTCATTTACAAAAGGAAGGCTACAAAAATGTAGATGTGTTTTTTACTTTATTTGAAAAAAATTGTTACTATGAAAATGGTGAACACTTTTAACTTGTCACTTGTCACTTGTCACTTGTCACTTGTCACTTGTCACTAAAAATTATACTCTTGTATAATAAAAAAACATGCAGTAAGTAACTTATTGCATGTTTTGTATTAATTATTTAACTGTTTTAGCCCTTTTACTATATGACTTAAACATAGATAATGAAGTGTATAATACAACTAAAACTACTAACCACTTAAGAACTTCTAATGGTAAGCTCTTAACTAAGTAAGCTGCTACAAATACACCTAATGAACCAAATATAGTTACAGCTATTGATGCTTTTTTATCATAAGCACCTTCTTTAACAAATTTTAAAGATGCTGGTGGCATTAAAAATGCACATGAACCCATCATTATTGGAAACGCAATCTTTGGACTCATTCCAAGTGCATAAACAAGTGCCATACATGGAGCATATAATCCAACTCCAACAGTCATTAAAGCTCCAAATATAAAGTTTGCTACGATTGCAAATATAAGTTTTCCTCCAGTTAATCCTATAGCATCTCCTCCAACTGGCATAAATCCTAATTGAGATGCAAGCATTATTCCTGATACTATTAATAATGCAACTGCCATTACTAACTGTACCATCTTTTCATCAAGCTTAGATACAAATCCAGCTCCTATTGTTGCTCCTATAGCTGCTGCTGCCAACATAGTTATAAGTGTAATTGGCTCAACCTCTATTCCATCTATAAATATAAATGCTTCTAAAACAACTGGTATTGTACATGCTACATTTAATGTTCCTGGTATAAGTCTATCTCTTGTAATATTAAAACCTTTTAATAATGCTGTAAGCGGGGCAAATGCACCTATACCTAATGTATCAAAAAAGTTAACCACGAAACCTGATCCAGCTGCAGCTGCAAAACTTCCTTCTCCTAATTTTCCTTCTTTTTTAGCTTTTAGAACATCTTTTATGTAAAATACTGCAAATATCAATGTTATTATTCCTAATAAGCCGAGGATTATTTTAGTTAACATATTAAATTCCTCCTATGTATATTAAATTTAAAAATTATTCCGTTTTCATATCAAAGTTTATTTATTCTAACAAGGAAATTCATTATAGGGGGATTTTATATCCCCTATAATAAATTTTATTTATTAACCTAAACTGAAGCCATGTTTAACAGGGTCTGTTTCATCTATTACAAAATGGTTGAATCCTGTTATATATGCACTTCCTGTTATTTCTGGTATTATACCATCGTACTCTCCAATTTTTGTTGTCTCAAGAACTTTACCCTTAAACATAGTTCCTAATATACTTTCGTATATAAAATCTTCTCCTTGCTTTAACTCACCTTTAGCAAATAATGTTGCCATTTTCGCACTTGTTCCTGTTCCACATGGAGATCTGTCTAATTGTCCTTCACCAAATACAACAACATTTTGGAATGTTGCTTCTGGACTCTTAGCCGGTCCATAAATTTCAACCAAATCTACAGTTTTTATATGAGGTAATGTAGGATGTTGTATTTTAATTGTGCTATTTATTATATCTCTTATTTGTAATCCTACTTGAGTTAATTTTGTACTGTTTTTAGGATCTATATCTATTCCTAATGCTGATGCTTTTACTATAGCAAAGAAACTTCCACCAAATGCTATATCAAGTTTCACTTTTCCTATTTCAGGAACATCTATTTCCACGTCTCTTTTGTATAAGAAAGATGGAACATTAACTATAGAACACTCTAAGGCTTTTCCGTCTTCAACTTTTACTTTAGCTTTAACTAATCCAGCTGGTGCTTCTAAAACTAGGTGAGTATATGGTTCTTTAACCTCTACCATTCCTGTTTCAACTGCTATTGTTGCAGCTCCTATAGATCCGTGACCACACATATTTAGGTATCCGCCACCATCCATGAATATTATTCCAAGATCAGCTTCATCTGTAGTTGGGGCTGTTATTATTGAACCAAACATATCCTTATGTCCTCTTGGCTCATGCATTATAGCCGTTCTAACATAATCTAAATTTTCTTCTAAGAAAGCCTTTTTTTCTGGCATAGTGCTTCCTTTTATTGCAGGTATTCCTCCTACAACAACTCTAGTTGGTTCTCCCATAGTGTGTGAATCTACTGCTTGTATTGATTTAGAAAATTTCATAATTTATTCCCCCGCTTTCTTCATTTTAAGTTTTAAAAATGCAAGTGTTTTCCTAGCATCTTTTGATACAACATTATTTTCTCCAACAACTTCAGTCTCTATTCCCTCTATAGATTTATTAAAATCTACTATTGTGTCCATATACTTATTAGTTACGACAAACTGGGCTTGAGTACCTACAAAGGTCAGTCCAACTATTGGAATATTTCTTTTACCAACCTCTTCCATAGTATTGGCAAAATCAACATGACTATTTCCCCAACCATCACATGATAGTATTACACCATCAGCTCTCATAGCTTCAGCCCAAGTTGCTACCCTTTGTCCAACAAACACCTTATCTTCATTTGATTGTGGTGTTCCAACAACCATAATTCCTAATAAATCAATATCATCATCGGTATCAATTATATCAAGTAATGGATCTCTGAAATGATGTAAAGTTGTTTCTTTTGTTGATGGTCCTATACCCATAAGTATACCTCCTAAATTAGTGCATAGCTCTTAATGCGCCATCTCTATATTCATTAGGTGATACTATAATAGGAATATTGCCCATATCAATTATAGATCTACTTCCTAATGCACCACCTGGTTCACTACTAAATAAAGCAGTATCATACATTGCACCTTGTCCAGCAACTTGCTTTACTATTACAACTTTTTTTCTATCTTTTTTTATTTTGTCATAATATTCATGCTTTTCAGTACATATTCTTCCATTTACATTTTTTAAATAATTTCTTATTTCTTGTATAATAGAATCACATACTTTGTGAACTTCTGTTATAGCCGGTCTAACTGTTCCCATTCCAGCTTTTAAAGTTACATCAAAATGAAGTATAATATCCTTTTCATTAGGCGTTCCATATCTATTAAAACAAACTTGTTCCTTTAAAATTCCTTCTGATGAACCAAATTCAGCTACCTGAATCCCATTCTCATCCACACCTGTAATCATTGCTATAACACCTGTTAACACATGAGTAATCCCATCACCTATTTTACCTAATACTTTAGTTGCAATTGGTGAAAAATCCATAATAGAGTTTACAAACATATCATGATTATCTGGATAAATAACTTTTAAATTTAAAGATTTTATAAATTCTTTGTTAAATTCTAAATTATTCAATGTAGAATTTACATATAAAATATTATCTTTAAAAAAAGTTTTATCTGAAAGCTCAACTTTATATATATGAAAAGTTTTTATAACAAGTTTTCTAAGTTCCTGAATTTCTCTCATAAACTTACCTCTTGTATACATATTTATGTTAATAAATACCGACCTCTCTTAAAAGAGAGATCGGATATTATATCTATTTATTAAACCTTAGCAACATACTCGTATGGAAGTGAAATTATCTTTCCTGGAGTATCAATCTCTATTAATTTTTCTAGAGTTTCTTTTAATATTGCTGTTTGCATTTCCTTGTTGTTTGGTTCCCCAGCATTTGCTCCCATTGGAACTAATGGTGCAACTGATCTTGGTGTTCCAGTTTGTCTAACAACTGGAGGTAATGCAGCTATACATATTGTAGGAATCCCCGATTCCTCTATCGCTCTCTGTACTAATACAGCAGAACGGTGACAAGTTCCTCAGCCAGCTGTTAAAACTACAGCATCAACATTTTCATCTTTTAATATTTTAGCTATGGCTGGACCTGTTTCATGAGAGAACTTTTCTTGGTTTCCACCGCCACCCATGAATCCTATATGAGTTGGTGCAACCTCTTTTATGAAACCTTCAGCTGCTAATTCTCTTAATCTATCTATAGGGAACATACAGTTGATGTCTTTATTAACATCTCCATTATCATATCCTCCATGAGATACCATTAAGTCTTTTGATGGAGTATCTCCTGGTATTGATCTAAATGTGAAATCTCCTGCTAAGTTAAATCTTTTATCAGTTTTTAAGTGAACTCCAGAAGCTGTAGCAAAAGCTACTCTCATTTCATTTAATGGCTTTGTTACAGGAGTCCATACTGGTGGAGGAGTTATTGGTACGAATATCTCGGATTGTAAACCCTTAACTACAGTATAATCCATTTTACTTTCCTTCCTTTCTTTTTCTGATTTCTAAATTGCTCACATATTTTTCATTTATCTCTTCTGATATTACCTCAGGAAAACTCATATTAAGAGCAACCTCTTGGCCTACCTTTAGAGGATAATCTGTAATAAGCATTCTCATAGGTACTTTTAGGTATCCTAATCTTCCTTTAAAGTCCATAGCTACACAGCCATCTTTGACTTCAACTATGACACCTTCCATTTTGATTATTTTATCACCATAATTCATTTAATGGCCTTCTCTCTATAACAACTATTTTGTAGAATATTTTTCTAATCTTTTTTGACTCATTGGAATAGTTGTTTCATTTGGTAATCTTTCTATTTTTTCTCCTATAGTCTTTTCACATGCTTCAAGGTTGTTTTCTTTAACATTTGCATTCCACTTTCTCTCAGCAACCTTAACATCTTCCCCAGCTATAGCAGATTTAACCATTGATAATGCTCTTATAGCATCTTCTTTACATAAAGTGTTACATGAAAGAACCTCATTCTCTATTCCACCTTCAGACTTGTTGTTATCAACCATGTATTTCATGTGTTTATTTCCAACAACTAGAGCCCCTTGAACTGCACAGAATGACATTCCTACACATGGAACTCCTCTCATACCAATTTGCTCTATATGAGATGAGAAGTCTATATGATTGTTTCCAAATCCTTCAGTTGTAACTATAGCACCATCAACGTCCATGAATTCTATCATCATACCTAATCTTTCAGATACATAGAATTTTTCAGCATTTATTTGAGGTGAACCTACAAATATAACTCCTGCTAAATCTATTTCTTCATCATGTAATGCTTCTGTTACAAGTGGCTCTCTCCAGTAGTGTCTTGAACATTCTTTAGAAGCAGGTCCTATACAAGTTAATGCATGGATTCCTCCATCTAATACTTCTAGTGGAGATAACATTATAGGAACATTTCCTAAGTCAACATTTGGCTTACCACCAAGTACTCCAACTGGTTCAACTGGTAATATTAAGTTGTCGTGCATTGCACCTTGACCCATTATCTCTTTAACAAGTACAACTTTTCTCTTACCTGGTCTTCTGTATTCTACTAGCTCTTCAGTATCTACTACTAAAGATTCTTCTAACTCTTTAAGAGCATTTCTTATCTCTTGAGTTATATAATCAGTTGCTGTATGAGCAGCTAAAGGACCTGGTCTTTCCATATTCATTCCAGCTGATATAACAACATCAGTTTTTATGAATATATCTCCTTTATCCGGTGCTCCTGGTCTTCCCCACATGATATTCTCTTCTAATATACCTTCAGAAGAACCAAATTCTCCTATTTGAACACCATTCTCATCTGTTCCAGTTACCATCATTATAGCTCCATCTATAACTCTTGTAACACCATTACCTATCTTAGCTTCGCCTTCTTTAGTAGCTATTGGCTGAACATCCATGATAGTTTCAGAATAAGTATTGTACTTATCTGGAGTTATTATATCAAGTTTTATTGATTTAACTATTTTGCTTTGTTTTACAGCATCTTCACATACATTTTCTCTTATGTAAAGTGTTGTTCCTTCAATCTTAGTTTCTGGTCCAAACTTTACTTCTTTTATTGCAAAATGCTTTTTAGTTAAAGTTCTCACTACCTTTGGCTCAACTGCTACTTTAGCTTCAGCTTTAACCTCTGTCTTAGTTTCAACAGCTTTAACAGCTACTGGAGCTACTGTTCTAGCCATTGGTGCAACTGGTGAAAGACCAGTTAATGGAACTTCTATGTCGATTCCTTTACCTTCCGCGATCTTTATTCTTAATACTGATCCGTTTTGGCTTGTTACGACTTCAGGTTGATTTGCCATTATCATTTCCTCCTCATATCCTTCTATGATTGAACCTGTTACTGGAGTTAATGCTGGAGCGTCAACTTTTAAAGTTTTACCTATAGCTTCTGCTCTTATTAATACAGTATCTCCTAAGTTAACAAGTAAAGAATCCTCTAATTGCTCAAAATACATTGGATTTTCTAAGTCTTCAGCAGTTATTATTTCACCTGCTTTTTTGTTCAACTTAAGAACAGCCTTCTCTTCTGAGCAACAAACCTCAGTAGTATCAGCCTCTTCTTTTTTCTCCTCAGCTCCCTCTAAAGCTTTATATCCTTCTACCATATCAGGAGTTAATGGAGTTAAAGAGTCTATAGTCTTAAGTAATTTAGCTCCTATTATTTGACCTACTTTTAAACATTCATCAGGTATAGTTAAAAGACCTGAATCAACCATATCTGGAAATATTTCTGGATCTTCTAAATTATCAGCTGAAAGTATAGTTCCAACTTCTGTTCTACAACACACTACAGCACTCTCATTTTTAAGAGCTTCTGCGTGTTCAGCACTCATTGACATATCTCAATTCCTCCCTGTTTACTATTCTAAATCTAATCTTCTAGTTAATTTATGGTCTACTGTCCTAAAGATGTGATCTGTATGATGATATACACCTAATCCCATCTTCGGAGCACAGTTCATAACAGTGTTTGAACAATCGCTACAGTTAGAAATTAATATTCTTTCTGCACCCATCTTCTTTAGCTGTAAAACTACAGCTGTTTGGCCCGGTCAGTCTCCTGGAGTCTTACATTTTGAAGCATTTTTTATATGCTCTATGTTTTTACACTCAACTGATCCTACAACTTCAGCATTCATTTTAGATGCTACATCTTTTAATCTTTCTTCGCTTGCACCACAAGCACAAACTAATAATCCAAGCTTTCCAGTAAACTCTGGTAACTCTATTGTTACTATCGCTCCTCCAGAAATTTTAGTAACTGTTGCATTTTCTAAATTGTCAGCTTTTCCTGTATAAGGGCCACCTATAACAACTTCACCAAATGCTCCATCTATTCCACCAGCTTTTTCAACTAATTCACATACTTGAGTTCCAACTGGAACTTGAAAGAATACAGTTGTTTCTTTTCCACTTTTTAATTTTCCAGCAACTGAAAAATCTTTATCTATAACTGGTTTTCTATTTTCAACAGCTCTTGTTATATTTGCAAGAGTTTCTGTGTTTAAAACTACACATTTAGCTTCTAATGGTAATTGATCTGGTCTTAACCATTGTCCCAAAATAGCATGTATTAATGCTCTTTCTTCACCCATTGGATATAAGTCTTGAAGCTCTTTCACTTCTATATCAGTAGCTCCATTTAAAGCTTTTTTTACAGAATCTATAGCTTTTTTATTTTTAGACTTTATTCCCATATATCCTTTTGGAGCTTTAGTAGCTTCCATTGCATATCTTATGCCTTTTATAACCATTTCTGGATTTTCTTCTAATAGTTTTATGTTATGTTTTAAAAGCGGTTCACACTCAACGCAGTTAGCAACTATATATCCATCAGCTATCTCAGCTTTTAACTTAACATGTGCTGGGAATCCTGCTCCACCTGCTCCAACTATTCCTGCTTCAAAAACTGAATCTATTATTGAATCACATTGTTTTATTTTTAAATAATCATTGCTTTGATTTTCATCTGCTTTTATTATTATTTCACTCTCTGTAACTTTTGATACTATACCAGTAACACTTGCATGTATCTTAGCTCCTAATCCTTTTGTTGGTTCTGCTATACATTGTCCTCTTTGAACCTTTTCTTCCTCTTTAACAACTGGTTCACATGGTGCACCAACGTGCATTTTTAGAGGAAACTTGAACATCTTGTCCATGCACTCACCTCCGATTTAATTACACATACTTATATAGCAATATGTGTGCCAACTTTAAGGTTATTACAAAAACTTATTGCTAAGCCCTTTGAAATAGGTATGTGCAATAATATATGATTTTATTCATTCAAAAAAAAACTAAATTTTTTGTCGATAATCTGTCAATTTTTTAACACTTTTTTCTTAAAAACTTTGTTAACGATCTGTCAAAACTACATGAATCAACAAGTGTATACAAATTTCGTCTAACTGTCAAAAAATAAACACACCTGTCAATTTATTGACAGGTGTCCATTATGCCATATTGTTTTAATTTGTAATATAGAGTACTTCTCTTAATTTTAAGCATTTCAGCCGCTTTTACTTTATTTCCTCTTGTTAAACTCATAACTTCTTTTATGGTGTTATACTCCAATTGCTTAACTCTTTCTTCTAAATCAAACTCATCTACCTCTTCATTGTTATCAGATTTATTAAAATCTTTCAAATCATTACAATTAAGAATATATCCAGGTATACTATTCTTTGATACATATCCATTGTTAGATAGCACAACCATTCTCTGAACTACATTTCTTAGCTCTCTTATATTTCCTTCCCATTTATAATTGCATAAAATATCATATATATTTTGATCGACCCCACTAACAATTATTCCCTCACCCTTTGATACCTGTTTAACAAAATAATTGATTAAATCCTTTATATCATCTTTTCGTTCTCTTAAAGGTGGTAATTCAACTTGAACTACAGCTAATCTATAGAATAAATCATCTCTAAATTCCTTATCTTTTATTGCTTTTCTTAAATCCTTATTTGTTGCCGCTATTATTCTTGTGTTAGTGTTTATTCCTTTTTCACTACCTAGTCTATATATTATTCCATCCTGCAAAACTCTTAAAAGCTTACTTTGCATTCCTATCGGCATATCTCCTATTTCATCCAAAAACAAAGTTCCATTGTCAGCAAACTCAAACATTCCTATTTTCCCTTTTTTAATAGCTCCAGTGAATGCTCCTTCAACATACCCAAAAAGCTCACTCTCTAACAGATGTTCTGGAATAGCACTACAGTTAACTGCTACAAACTGTCCTTTTCTTCCACTAGCTTCATGAATTGCTTTTGCAAAAACCTCTTTACCCGTACCACTTTCACCAGTTATTAAAACAGAAGCTGTTGTGGATGCAACTTTTTGGCATAATGCTATAGATTCTATTATTTTTTTACTGTTTCCTATTATATGTTGAAATTTATAGTTATTAGCTATTTCTCTACTATAAGCCTTACTTAGAAATTCTACCTGAGCATTTGCACTTTGTAGTTTTTTAGATAAAGCCACTACTTCAGTAATATCTCTATCTGTAGATACAACAGCAACTAATTTATTGTTTGAATTATATATAGGCACAGCGCTTAATATTACTGACTTACCTTTTATAGGTTCATGTCTTATATTTTCTATAGTTTTGCCATCTTTTAATGCTGTTAAAATTTTTGCATCATCAAAATATTTTTCCAATTTATTTCCAACAACATCTTTGGCTTTTAATTTATATAATTTTTCTGAACTTTTATTCCAATATATTATGATTCCCTTAGGATCACAAATACAAACAGCTTCATGTATATTGTCAAGAATATTATTCTGAAGATCAAACATCTCATCTATCTTAAGATAGAATGTATCTCTAAGATTATTTGATGTTACTACCCCTATTACCTTTTTATCTTTAACTACAGGTATTCTTCCTATATTATTCTTTATCATTATATCCCTAGCATGTCTTGCCGATTCTTCTGGTGAAATAACAATCGGATTTTTTATCATATACTTATCAATTCCATCTTTCATTGATCCATGTTTAGACGTTATCTTCGCTAAATCATTTCTTGTAAAAATTCCTTTTAATTTTTCACTTTCATCTACAATAATTACTTCATCACTGTTATTATTTATTATTAAATTAGATACATCTTCTACAGTATCATTTTCCTTGACCTTAATAAATTTAGTGTTCATTATATCCTTAACTTTATAAAGTAATTCAGATAAATTCATTTACTCCTCCACCCTTTTTACTTTCTCAAACCATAACCTCCATAAACAACTCTTGTATCATTTATAGACACTACACACTTATAGTCTGATTCTTCTATTAGCCTTAATATTTCATTTTTTCTTTTTCTTTTTAAGTGAATTATTAACATTTTTTTATGTTCTATTTTTCCTTCACCATCTATTGATGTAACTCCAACTTGTTTTTCTCTAAGCATTTCTGCTATTGCATATCCTTGAGATTCTGATGCTATTATATTTATAGTTACAAGTCCTAAAGCTAATTTTTCTTCTATCATTGTTCCTATGTAATTTCCTACTGAAAATCCTAATGAATAGAATATAACCTTTACAGGATCATCACTTACAGTTGTAATTATAGCACTAACTAAATATAGCCAAATAATCACTTCTGCAAATCCAATTAAAGCCCCCCATAGTTTCTCTCCCCTAGTTATAAGAACAGTTCTTATAGTCATCAGTGACACTTCTAGAACCTTTGCGAAAAATATTGCGAAATATGTTATCAATCCCATAGTCCCCCTTCATTTTTAATAATATATAATTTTATAGCTATCAATATTATTAACAAAAACTAAAAAACACTCACCTAATATAATTTCAAATTTTCCACATAAATAAAATATTCTAATCATTAAGATAGAATATTTATATAAAAATTAAAAATCATATGTTATTTTTTAACCTGATAACTATTTAAATTGCTAAATTGATAATTTATTCTAAAAACTCGTATTATTTCACAAATTATACTATTTAATTATACTACATACTATATCCTATTTAAAGTTATATACTTATTTTTATTATCTTGACATTTATTATCATATATATTATTATAAACTCATTAAAATTTAATATATAATAAACTATGATAAGGACTAGTAAAAAATCACTATTTTCTCAGAGAGGGAATCATTTGGTGAGATATTCCCAAAATATATTTTTGAACCTACCTTGGAGTTCTGTAATTATAAATTACAGCGGTTTTTCCGTTATTAAACTTAGAGATGAACAAATAACACTTTTTATTTGTTAATTAGGGTGGTACCGCCGATACAAAGCTTCGGTCCCTTTTAGGGATTGTAGGCTTTTTTTTATTGCAAAAATATAGAACAACCCTTTATTCAGGTGGTAACTATCAGGTAAATATTACATTATATAATATAGGAATTTATAGGAGGTATTTTTTATGTTAAAGGATAAAAAAATGGTTGAATCCATTACTTCAATGGATGTTGATTTCGCAAAATGGTATACAGATGTAGTTAAGAAGGCTGAGCTTGTTGATTATGCTCCTGTTAGAGGATGTATGATACTAAGACCTTATGGATATGCTATTTGGGAAAATGTTCAAAAAGTTTTAGATGGTAAATTTAAAGATACAGGACACGAAAATGTAGCTATGCCACTTTTGATTCCTGAAAGTCTATTAAAAAAAGAAGCTGATCATGTTGAAGGATTCGCTCCTGAGGTTGCTTGGGTTACCTTTGGTGGAAATGAGGAACTTACTGAGAGATTATGTGTAAGACCTACTTCAGAAGTATTATTCTGTGATCACTATAGCAATATAATTCAATCTTATAAAGATTTACCAAAATTATACAATCAATGGTGTTCTGTAATAAGATGGGAAAAAACAACTAGACCATTCCTAAGAACCTTAGAGTTTTTATGGCAAGAGGGTCATACAATGCATGCTACTTTTGAAGATGCTGAGGCAGAAACTCTTAAAATATTAGATATTTATGCTAGCTTCTGCGAAGATTATTTAGCAATACCTGTTATCAAAGGTAAAAAGACAGATAAGGAAAAATTCGCTGGAGCCTATGCAACTTATACAATAGAAAGTTTAATGCATGACGGTAAAGCTCTTCAATGTGGAACATCTCATAACTTTGGAGATGGTTTTGCAAAAGCTTTTGATGTTACTTATACTGATAAGGACGGAAAAATAAAGCATTGTTTCCAAACATCTTGGGGAGTTACAACTAGATTAATAGGTGCCATAATAATGGTTCATGGTGATGATAATGGTCTTGTATTACCTCCAAGAATAGCACCTACTCAAGTTATGGTTGTACCTGTTGCAATGCATAAAGAAGGTGTCCTAGAGAAAGCTAATGAATTAAAAGATAGAATAGGTAAATTCGCTAGAGTTAAAGTTGATGGAACTGATAAAACTCCTGGCTGGAAATTTGCTGAATATGAGATGAAAGGTGTTCCTCTAAGACTTGAAATAGGACCTAAAGATATAGAGAAAAATCAATGTGTTCTTGTAAGAAGAGATTCTAGAGAAAAGATATTTATATCTCTTGATGATTTAGAAACAGAAATTCCTAGAATTTTAGATGAAATCCATATTGGATTATTTGAAAAAGCTAAAAAAGCTCAACTTGAAAAAACTTCTAGTGCCAAAACTTTAGAAGAATTCAACGAAAAATTAGATAAACAACCTGGTTTCATTAGAGCTATGTGGTGTGGTGATGTTGAATGTGAAAATAAAATAAAAGAAGTTGCATCTGCATCATCTAGATGTATGCCATTCAACGATCAAGAAAGAATATCTGAAACTTGTGCTTGTTGCGGAAAAGAAGCAAAAACACTTGTTTATTGGGGAAGAGCTTACTAATACTTTAATTACAATGTTGGAATTCAGCTAAGCTGAGTTCCTTATTTTACATACAAAAATATATTATTAGGAGGGGTATTGAATGCTAATAATACCTAAAGAAAAAATCCAAGAGGTATTCTCTATGAGAGATGCTATTGAGTCAAATAAACAGGCCTTTAGAATATACTCTAATGGTGAGTCTAGTGTCCCTTTAAGAACAAATATAGATATATCTAAATATGCAGGTCAAAGTCTTTTTATGCCGGCATATGTTGAATCTTTAAATGCCATAGGAATAAAAATAGTTTCCGTATTTCCTCAAAATAATTCAAAAAATTTACCAGTATGTCCTGCTGAAATGCTACTTATGGATGGAGAAACTGGAATCATAAAAGCTATAATTGATGGAACTTACCTTACACAAATAAGAACTGGTGCAGCAAGTGGTGTTGCAACTGAAGTTTTATCCAATAAAAACAGTAAAATTGGTGCTTTAATTGGAACTGGTGGGCAAGCATTTCATCAGTTAGAAGCTATGTTGGAAGCTAGGCCTAATTTAGATGAAGTAAGAATTTTTAGTAGAAATCAAGAAAAGGTTTCCTCCTTTATAAATTCTGCTACTCCTATACTTTCAAGATTTAAGGCTAAACTTTTAGGAGTAACTACAAGTGATGATGCAATAAAAGATGCTGATATAATTACCTTGATTACAACTTCCAAGATTCCTGTAATAAATGGTGACTTAGTAAAAAAAGGTGCCCATATAAATGGTGTAGGTTCTTATACTGAAGAAATGCACGAAATAGACGAAAAAACCTTGATTAAAGCCTCAAAAATCTATGTAGATTCATTAAGTGCTACCTTAGAAGAAGCTGGCGACCTAATAACCCCATTAAAGAAAAACATAATATCTAAAAATAATATAACAGGAGAAATTGGTTCATTGTTATTGTCTAATATTTCTGGAAGAAAACATGATGATGAGATAACCGTATTTAAAACAGTTGGAATGGCTGTTATGGATATTGTTGCAGCTCACAATATTTATAATAATAGTATAAAGTAACAAATTTAGTATACCTATCATAAATTATACTGTGATTAATTTTTAGGAGACTTTTTAATGAGTAATTCTTATCCAAATAATGTTGATGAAATAAATGGAGTTAGATTCTATCGTGACTCTGAAGATGACAACGGAGAATACGAAATAGAAATTTTTAATCCTTATTTTAATGATTATGAAGTTTCTACTACTTATCAAAACGAATATAGAATTATGCCACCTGGAAATTTCCCACCACCACCTCCACCAGGTGGTGGCGGAGGCGGAGGAAATTCCTCTCACCCACCAACATCCCCACCACCACCTTATATGCCATCTCAAAACGATAAAGGTGTAAAATCTTTTGGTGGTCCAAGCTCAAAATTTGTAGATAGTGGCTCTATAAGGCCTTGTTTATTTAGATTTGTATATATATGGCAAACCAATGGTAGAAGCTATTGGGCTTATCTTGTCTATATAGGACCTAGATCTGTTGCAGGTTGGCGTTGGATGGGTTGGCGTTGGGTTTATTTTGGATTGAATTTAAATAAAATAAATAGTTTTTATTGTATGTAACCAAACAATACTTGGACTAAATGTCCAAGTATTGTTTATTATATTTCTAAAAATTTTTCTACTCTATTTAATGAATCATCATCTCCAACAACTAAAAGTATATCTCCTTGTTCAATGCTTAAATAGGGTCCAGGTGATGCTATAATGCTCCCATTTCTTCTTACCCCTATAATAGTAGCACCTGTTTTATGCCAAAATTTCATTTCTTCAATAGTTTTTCCTAATCCATTGTATCCTTTTGGTACTTCAAATTCTATAGTATTTATAGGATTTACGTTTTTTAACCTGTTGGATAAATCGGTTATTTGATGAATTAAATCACTCACTTCCAAATCTATCTGCTTTCTTTGCTCTATAAGCTCTTCTACCCTGCTCTTTAACATTCCTAAACTTTCAATTTCCTGAAACCTATTAATAAAATAACACGCTCTATCCTTTGATAAAACTGTTATACCGCTGCCCTTATTAACGATAAGAACCTCTGTATCCTCTAATAGTTTAATAGATCTCCTTATTGTTTCAGGTGAAACATTATATTCCCCTGCTAAAGTAGATCTACCATGAAGTTTCTCTCCCTCATTTATATTTCCATGATATATTCGATTAGCAATATCTAATGCTATCTGTTTATAAATTGGAGAAATAGTTTTGCTCACTTTTTTTCTCCCCCCTATTTATTATGTATTAATAATTTAACTTTTAACATATTAAGAATATCATAAAATGTTAAATAAACAAAGTAATTGTTAAAAATTGCATACTTTTTTTGACAAGTAAAAACTTATATAATATAATTAAGTTGTTACTATACGTGAAGTTAAAGAAAGGGGAATACGTTATTGAAACTAGGTTTTATAATACCAAATCACCCAGATGAAAAAAGAGTTGCTCTTTTACCGGAGCACATAATTAATTTTGAAAATGAAATATATATAGAAAAAGGTTTCGGATTAAATTTAGGTATCTCTGATTATGAATATGAGAATAAAGGTTGTACTATATTAACCAAAGAAGAGATATTTAAACAATGTGATGGTATATTTTCATTAAAAAATATAAAAGAATGTGATTATGATTTAATTGATAATGGAAAAATAATAATTGGTTGGACACATCCTCATGGATCTGGAAAATCATTCATGCAAAACGTAGCTATTCCTAAGGATTTATTAGTTGTTGATTTAGATAATATACATCCTTGTTTATTTTATAAAAATTCAGAGATTCCACTAGATTGGATACCTAAAAATTTTGTATATCAAAACAGCTTTATTGCAGGATATGCTTCTACTATACACGGATTAATGAGTCATGGATTAATTCCTAACCAAGATACTAAAGTCGCCGTTTTAGGCTCTGGAAATGCATCTCAAGGTTCTTATAAAGCTATTTCTCTGTTTAATGTAAATGTACGAATGTTTTACAGAAAAACCATGGATGAATTTTTAGATAACATTTCTGATTTTGATCTAATAATAAACGGAGTTGAAATAGCTCCTGAAATGCCTCCCCTAATAGATGAACAGCATAAGAAGTTGATAAAAAAAGGCTCTTTAATTATTGACGCTGCTGCTTGTGCTGGTAGAACTATAGCAGGATCTAAACACACATTTCACAATGAACCATTATATTTAGAGGACGGAATTTATTTTTACGCAATAAACAATTCCCCATCCATCTTTTATAGAGAATCTAGCAAATTTATAAGCGAATCTTTTAGTAAATATATCTATTCTAAAAATTTAACTATATACAAATCACTTTGTGAAAATAAATAAAAAGAGATGCTTTTGCATCTCTAACTTGAAAATCATTCTCTTCCATTGTTTAAAATTTATTTAAACAATCATAAATTCTAATTTTTCAAAATTAATCTTATAGATATGAGCCATAATCCCTTATTCTTTTACCAAACCATGGATAGGTTCTACACCAGATTAACGCATCTAATATTCGAATTATTCTTTCTATACATTTAATTTTAATAATATATAAAAAATAGACTTAAGAACTCTATGCCTTAAGTCTATTTATTTTGGTACACCTAGTGAGACTCGAACTCACAGCTTCAGGATTCGAAGTCCTACACTCTATCCGCTTGAGTTATAGGTGCATAATATACATTTAAATAAAAAAATAAAGACAACTTTTAAGTTGTCTTTTGTTTTGGAGCGGGTGGAGGGAATCGAACCCTCGTGACCAGCTTGGAAGGCTGGAGCTCTACCATTGAGCAACACCCGCAAATGGAGCGGAAGACGAGATTCGAACTCGCGACGTTCACCTTGGCAAGGTGACGCTCTACCACTGAGCCACTTCCGCATTGGTGCA
>NZ_FOKI01000011.1 GCF_900111985.1 Clostridium frigidicarnis | reverse complement strand
TGTTATTGGATATAAAAGTGTTACATTTACTGAGAGCAAAAGGAAGAAAGTTTTTGTATCAGGAGTTTTTAATATAGTTTATGGGTTAATAATGGTAGCTTTAACACCAATAGCTAATTTTGGACTAGCCGGTAAAATAGTTTTGTTAGTTCTAATGCCTGTAATGCATGAGGGTATGTTAACTCTTCAAGGTGTAAGAGAGAGTAAAAAACATGCTAAATTTGTAAGTGATGATGAGGGAGTTACTGTTTTAGATGTTTCTCCAAATTCAGAAGCTTTTAGATTAGGACTTAAAACAGGAGATAAGATATTAGAGTTAAATGATGATAAGCTTACAGAATATACAATGATATATGAAGCAATAAGTGATGGATTAAAGGAACTTAAACTTAAAATTAAAGACAGGCAGGGGTATATAAAAGAAGTTATGATAAGTATACCAGATGGAGGAGCTAAAAAATTAGGAATGGTTTTGATTCCTAAGGGTTCACCTAAGGATGGATCTATGGTGCGTTTTGGAAATAATAATTTTAAGGATGTTTTAGATAATATAAGAAAGAAAAAGTAGCAATAATTTTATATTGTTATTAGGATGAAATTTAAAAGACGTATGACAACCAATGTCTGACATTGGTTGTCATACGTCTTTGTTTTGGGGACGGTTAACAACTAAAGACTATTTTTATTAATTAGCCTTTAGTTGTTAACCGTCCCCATTTAATTCTTACTAAATTGTAAGAAGATCTTAAAGGCTTTAGTAAGATATATGTATTAATATATAAATATAGAGTTGATTTTATGTGAAGTAAGTTAACATAGTAAAAAATCACGGATAGTTAGTAAGAAAAGGGGTTATTAATATGGAAATTTTAAAAATTGAGAATTTGTGTAAAACTTATGGTGAAAAAAACAATATAGTAAAGGCATTAGATAACATTAACTTATCAATAGATAGAGGAGAATTTATTGCAATAGTTGGTGCATCTGGTTCAGGAAAAAGTACTTTATTACACTTGCTTGGAGGATTAGACAGACCAACTAGTGGAAAAGTGTATGTTGATGGAAAAGATATATACTCTTTAAATGAGGAAAAGTTATCTATATTTAGAAGAAGGCATATAGGATTTGTATTTCAGTTTTTTAATCTTATTCCTATTTTAAATGCAGAGGAAAATATTTCACTACCAGTTTTAATTGATGAAAATAAAGTGGATAATGAGTATTTAAATGAGCTTATAAATATATTAGATTTAAAGGAAAGAACAACTCATTTGCCATCAGAATTGTCAGGGGGACAACAACAAAGAGTATCTATAGGAAGAGCCCTTATTAATAAACCCTGTGTTGTATTAGCTGATGAACCTACAGGAAATCTAGATTCTAAAAACTCTAGTGAGGTAATGGAGCTGTTAAGATTAACGTCTAAAAAATATAATCAGACACTGATAGTAATAACCCATGATCTTAATATAGCAGCTAAAGCAGATAGAGTTATAACTATAAACGATGGAAAAATAGTAAACGATGAGAAATTAAGATAGGAGGGATTAGTATGCTTAAATCTTATACAGATCTAACAGGTAGATATTTAAAAGATAATAAGAAAAGAACTATATTTACCATAATAGGAATAATCCTTTCTGTTGCATTATTAACAGCTATATTTAGTTTCTTTCCATCAATAGAAAAGTCAGGAATTGAAGGGGTTAAGGGTGAATCAGGATCTTGGCATGTTTCATACTCAAAACTTAATGATAATTTGATTAACAAAATAAATGCAAGTCCTAAAGTTAAAGATGTAGGGTATTTAGAGAAAGGTGCATATACTCATATAAAAAATGATACAAGAGTTAGTTTAAGCTATTGTAGCGAGGATATTAAAAAACTTTTGCCCATTAAAATTAAAGAAGGTAATTTCCCAGTAAATGAGGATGAGATTGCTATAGAGGAATGGGTTCTTAGAATGTTTGAGGATAAAAAAAGCATTGGTGATACTATAAAACTCAATGTTGGAGAAGATGAAAGTAATCCTAAATATCAGGAGTTTAAATTAGTTGGTATTCTTAAAAATGGTAAGGAAACTCAAGAAAATAAAATAGCTTTAACTCTTGGATTTAAAAAATTAATAGATTATAGTAAGTCAACGGCTTATATATCATTGAAACATATAGGAAGTTTAACTGAAAATGTAGAAGAACTTGTAAGTATTGGTGAAAATGGTGGTGTGCGTACAAACTATAAGTTATTAACGTATGATGGCTCAATTAAAGATGATAATTCAATTAGAAGAATGGCCCCAATTGTATTAACAGTTGTTTTTATAGTAATTATTGCAACAATAGCTATAATATATAATGCTTTTAATATAAGTGTAGTACAAAGAACTAAAGAGATTGGTTTACTTAGAACCCTAGGGGCAACGCCAAAGCAAATAAAGAAGATAATAAAAAAGGAAGCTTTAATAATAAGTATTATATCAATTCCCTTAGGAATAATATTTGGGTTGATAGCACTGTTTGTTGTTTTTGCAATATTTAATTTTATGCCAGGGGATAAATTAATAGCAGGGTTTGATCTACAAATTGATATTTCATATGTAGCTTTAGGGTTAAGTTTAATAGTAAGTATTATAACCATATATATATCAGTAGTTTTACCAGGTAGAAATGCATCGAAAATTTCACCACTATTAGCTATAAATTCTAGAAATTTTATAGCTAAAGAAAACATAAAAAAGAATACGGGAAAAATATTAAAAAAATTTACTAAGTTTAGTGTGGTAATGGCATATAAAAATCTTAAGAGAAATAAGAAAAGATATAGAGCAACTGTGTTTTCAATTATTATAAGTATAGTTTTAACAATCATTTTTACTACCTTTGTAAGGATAGCTTTGTTAAACGTTCCTATAAATGAATCTCTAGATAATAAGGTTGATGTAGAAGTTAATATTGATAGCCAATCTAAGTATGATAGAAAAGATTTAATGAATAAAATAAAATCTATAGATGGGGTTAATAAGACTGTATTAGATTATCATGATGACAAAGGTAAAACTATAATTAGTAAAGATAAGTTAAATAAAAAGTTGCTTAAACAATATGAAGACCAAGATAATTATAATAATATAAGCTGCGATTATAATGGAAAAGATAGTTTAATAGCTGAGAGTGCTTTAAAGGTTTATGATGAAGACACATTGAAAATGTGTGAGGAATATGTGGAAGATGGAAAGATAGATTTTCATAAAATGGAAGAAGAGAATGGTGTATTTGTTGTTAATAATGGAAATGTGTTTATAGATGATAAAAATAAAGTTAAAGGGGATATTACTAATCTTCAGATTGGAGATGAAATCTATATACCTAAGAAATCTTTAGGTCACGATGTAAATTTGAAGAATGTAGGAAGTGATGTAGTTAAGTTAAAGGTTCTAGGAATATTTAAAGATCAGCCATTTAATATGTCGCAGGCTTTTGGACCAAGAATAATTATGGCACCTAAGACTGGAGAACTAATAGATGAATACTTAAATTATATAAAAGGAGTCAAAGTATTTTTTGAGGATAGTAAGAAAGAGAGTGAAGTTATATCTAGTATAGATAATCTAATTTTGGATTTAGGAATAGATGCAAAGGTTATAAGTAAGGCTGACACAGGTAAATCAAAGCAGGCATTAATTCTACAAATAAAAATACTTATGTATGGTTTTGTTATAGTAATAGCTTTAATAGGAATAGTGAATATAATAAATACAATTAATACAAGTTTGAATTTAAGAAGAAAAGAGTTTGCGGCCTTAGTTTCTATAGGTATGACTAGTAAGAGTATAAATAAAATGATTCTTTTAGAAGGAAGTTTTTATGGGATTATAAGCTCTATTTGGGGATGTATTATTGGTGGTATATTATCTAAATTATTAATAAATATATCAAATACATTTGCAAATACGGTATTCAAAGTTCCATTTGATTCAATGATAGCAGCCTCCTTAATTGCTATTATTTCGGCAACTATTGCAACTATTCCAGCAATAAGAAAGCTAAGAAAAATGAATATTATAGAAACATTAAAAGAAGAATAATAGAAAATAGGGACGGTTAACATCTTTACGTTAAATTTTAGAAAAATATTTAGTATAAAGTTGTTAACCGTCCCTTTTTAAGAGTTGTTTAGTAGTAAATAAATGTTAACCGTCCCCTCTTGATGATATGATGATATAATTTTTAGGAAGGGATGTGGGTATATGAAAATTTTTTTATTAGAAGATGATGATGCACTAGCTTTAGGTATGGATTTTTCATTAAAAGCTGAGGGATTTAGTGTTACAAGAGCAGCTTTAATTGAAGAAGGTACAACTTTATTTAATAAAGAAACTTTTGATTTAGCCATTTTAGATATAACATTACCAGATGGTAATGGATATGATTTTTGTAAATATATAAGGCTAAAAAGTAATATTCCAATAATATTCTTAACAGCTTTAGATGATGAGGTTAATGTGGTTTTAGGTCTAGAAATTGGTGGAGATGATTATATTAGTAAACCATTTAGGATAAGAGAACTTATATCTAGAATAAAAGCAATATTAAGAAGGGTTGAAAATAAATCCAATGTTTGTGATTTATTAGTATGTGAGGATTTAGAATTAAATAAAAAAACTGCGATTGTTACCAATAATGGGAAAGAGGTATTTTTGACAGCTCAAGAATATAAATTGCTTTTAATGTTTATGAATAATGAAGGGAGAGTTTTGGGACGGGATTTAATTTTAGATTCTATATCTGAGGGAACATCAGCATTTATGGATTCAAATACTTTATCTGTGTACATAAAAAGGATAAGAGAGAAAATAGAAAAAGATTTAAAAAATCCTGAATTTATAGTTACAGTTAGGGGATTGGGATATAAGTGGAATAAAACTGTGATTAAGAGGTAGAAAATATGGATTATTTAAAAAATTTAGAGTTGAAATTTACACTGAGATTACTAGTTGTATTGGGGATTATTTCAATTGTTATAAATCTAATGTTCATTAGTATAAGTTTTAATAATTTAAAGAAAAATTATATTTTAACTGAAGGAGCAATATTAAGTAAAATAGAAGCAATAAGCCCAGAGAGTGTCAAGGATGTTGTACCTGTAATAACTAAAGAAGTATCAGAAGAGGATGTAATAAGAGGAGAAAAAATATTAAAGGAATATGGTTTTAATACAAATTTAGATGTTAGGTTTATACCATCATATTATAAAGTAATGAAAAATATAAGTTTAAGTTTAGTTTTTATATGGATATTCCTTATTTCCATAACAATTAGTATAGTAGTTTGGGGATTTAAAAAAATTTATAAGAAAATGAGAGCATTAAAAAAAGATATTGAAGATCTTCTAGATGGAAAGGTAAATATAGATATAGATGAAACATTAGAAGGAGACATTGGCAAGCTATCATTTACATTTAATGATATAAGAAAGAGATTGAAAAGTAACATAGAAAGTTTGAATAGTGAAAAGGTATTCTTGATTAATTTATTATCAGATATATCACATCAATTAAAGACTCCATTATCATCACTAACTCTCTTTAATGATATATTAATTGAACGAGAAGAAGAGATTACTATTGAAGAAAGGAGTAACTTTTTAAACAATTCAAGAATTCAACTAATAAAAATGGATTGGCTTATAAAGTCATTATTAAAATTAGCAAAGATAGATGCTGGAGCAATCATATTCAATAAAAAATATCAAAGTTTAAATAAGACAATTGAGAAATCTATAGAAGTTTTATATGGAAAAATTATTGAGAAAAACATAAATATGATATTTAATGAAGAAAGTTTTTATATGAATCATGACAATGAATGGCTCAGTGAAGCATTTATAAATATAATAAAAAATTCTATAGATCATGTAGAATTTGGTGGATATATAAAAATTAGTTTAGAGAGTAATTCAATATTTAAAAGAGTAATCATAGAAGATAATGGATGTGGAATAGAAAAAGAAGAGGTAAAGAAAATTTTTGCTAGATTTTATAAAAATAATAAAAACAAAGAATCTGTAGGAATAGGATTATCTTTAAGTGAATCAATAATAGAATCTCATGGTGGAATAATAGAAGTAGAAAGTGTGGTTAATAAATATACAAAATTTATAATAACATTTTTGAAATAGGGACGGTTAACAACTAAACCTAGATTGGATTTAGGTTTTAGTTGTTAACCGTCCCTATTAAATTTTTAGTTGTTGATGTATTATAAAGTTATTATTAGATAAAAATTATTAAGAGATTTAAAATATGGAGAGGTGATTATGAGTAATTTTAAAATAGTTTCTAAATTTAAGCCTACAGGCGACCAACCACAAGCTATAGACAAATTAGAAAAATCAATAAAAAATAATAATAAGTTTCAAACACTTTTAGGAGTCACTGGCTCAGGAAAGACTTTTACAATGGCAAATATAATTGAAAGAGTTCAGAAACCAACACTAATTTTAGCGCACAATAAAACTTTAGCAGCCCAGCTTTGTTCAGAATTTAAAGAGTTCTTTCCAGATAGTTCAGTTGAATATTTTGTATCTTATTATGATTATTATCAACCAGAGGCTTACTTAGCGCAAACAGATACATATATTGAGAAGGATGCTTCTATAAATGATGAGATAGATAAGCTTAGGCACTCTGCAACATCAGCATTACTTGAAAGAAAAGATGTTATTATAGTTGCTTCTGTTTCTTGTATTTATGGATTAGGTAACCCAGAAGAGTATAAAAAATTAACTCTATCTTTAAGACCAGGAATGGTTAAAGATAGAGATGAAATAATTAAAAAGTTAGTAGAGATACAGTATGAAAGAAATGAAATAGACTTTTCAAGAGGAACATTTAGGGTTAGAGGAGATGTTTTAGACGTAATTCCAGCATCATCTAGTAATAAGGGGATAAGAATTGAATTTTTCGGCGATGAGATTGATAGAATAAGAGAATTTGATGTTTTAACTGGAAATATTATAAGTGAATTAAAGCACGTATCTATTTTCCCTGCCTCTCACTTTGCTACATCTTTAGATAAAATTGAAGGAGCTATAAATGAAATAGAAACAGAATTGGATTTTAGATTAAAAGAACTCATTGCTGAAGATAAATTATTAGAAGCTCAAAGGTTAAAGCAAAGAACTAATTTTGATGTAGAAATGATTAGAGAAATGGGTTATTGCAGTGGTATTGAAAATTATTCTAGAATTTTTGATGGAAGGCCAGCTGGTAGCCCACCACTTACATTAATAGATTATTTTCCAAATGATTTTTTGCTGTTCATAGACGAAAGTCATGTTACCATGCCTCAGGTTAGAGCAATGTATGGTGGTGATAGATCAAGAAAAAATTCTTTGGTGGATTATGGATTTAGATTGCCTTCAGCATATGATAATAGGCCATTAAAATTTGAGGAGTTTGAAAAAAAATTAAATCAAGTTGTATTTGTTAGTGCAACACCTGCAAATTATGAAAATGAGCATTCAACAGTTGTAGCAGATCAAATTATAAGACCCACAGGTCTGTTAGATCCAGAAATAGAAGTAAGACCTATAAAGGGTCAAATAGATGATCTTTATTCAGAAATTAATAAGACAGTCGAAAAAGGATTTAGAGTTTTAGTTACTACATTAACAAAAAGAATGTCAGAAGATTTAACTAAATATTTAAAGGAACTAAATGTAAAAGTAACATATCTGCATTCAGATATTGATACTATGGAAAGAATGAAAATTATAAAAGACCTTAGGACTGGTGAAGTAGATGTACTAATAGGTATAAATCTTCTAAGAGAGGGTTTAGATATACCAGAAGTAGCATTAGTAGCAATCTTAGATGCTGATAAAGAAGGTTTTTTACGTTCAGAGACATCTTTAATTCAAACAATAGGTAGAGCTGCAAGAAATTCTGAGAGTAGAGTAATAATGTATGCAGATTCAATAACAAGGTCTATGGATAAAGCTATAAGTGAAACAAATAGAAGAAGAAAAATACAAACAGAATATAATTTAGAGCATGGTATAACACCAACAACAGTAATTAAGGATATAAGAGATGTTATAGAGGTAACTAAGATAGCAGAGGAGCAAGAAGACTTTAAGTTTGATGAGGGTGCACTAGATAAGAATAGCATAGAAAAATTAATAGAAGGATACACTAAAGAAATGATGGAAGCAGCAAAAAATCTTCAATTTGAGAGGGCTGCAGAATTAAGAGATAAAGTTGAGGAATTAAAAAGTAAGTTGACAGAATAAAAATTATATTTACAAAAGAATAAAATTAGGTTATTATTAATAACAAATATTAATTAATAATAATTACAGGAGAAGAGTATGATAGTTGAAGTTTGTATGAATAATGAAAATCATGAAAAGATTGAGGAAATATTAAAAGAAAAAGATTCCTCAATAGAAGTAGATGTACATGGATGTTTGGGACACTGTCATGTATGTGCAACTGGAAAAGCTTTTGCATTTGTAGATGGAGATGCAATAGAGGCGGATTCAGTAGAAGAATTAGTAGATAAAATATTGAATAAATAAATTTACTTGAAGGGACGGTTAACAACTAGATATTTAAATATCTAATTGTTAACCGTCCCTAATTATCTTCATCTATATTAACAATAAATGAATAGAATTTATTAATATGGCTAGAATTTAAGAAAAAGGAGGGTTAATTATGCCAAGGTTAGCTAGAATAAAAAATGAATGTGCAATTTATCATATTATGGTTAGAAGTATTAGTGAAGTAGATTTATTCAGAGAAGATGAAGATAAAATAAAGTACTTAGACTTAATTAATCAATATAAAAAGACATACTTATTTAAAGTTTATGCTTATTGTTTAATGAGTAATCATGGGCATTTGATAATAGATTCAAATGGTACGGACATATCAAAAGTAATGCATTGTATTAATTTAAAATATGCAAGATATTTTAATGAAAAGTATAAAAGACATGGACATTTATTTCAGGATAGATTTAAAAGCAAGATAGTTGAAAATGAAAGGTATTTATATGCTTTAACAATATATATACATAATAATCCAACTGATATATATGGGTATAGGTATAATCCAGAAAAATATGAGTTTTCAAGTCTTAAATCTTATATAACTAATAAGAAAGACAAGTTTAAAGTTTTAGATAAAAACTTCATAAATTTAATGTTTAATAGAGATGATAAAGTGACTAAAAATATTTATATGAGGGCTGTTTTAAGGTGTGATATGGATAATTTAAGGGAATTAGATGGTGAATTTGATAATGAAGGGACAAAGTATGATAGCAAAAGACACATTATAAAAAGAAATTTTTCAATAAAACAAGTAATAAACTTTATTTGTAAAAGAATGAATGTAACAAGTGAAAGTATATATATTAAAAGTTCAAGAGGCGTGGTTAATGTTAAGGCTATAGTAGTAGTTTTTATGAGGGTATTTTGCAATATAGGGTGTGAAGACATATGCAAAGTTTTAGGAAACATAACTCAATCTAGAGTATCTGCTCTCTTCAATGTAGGAAGTAATTTAATTATAAAGAGTAAAATCTACGGAAATATATTAAATGATTTTTTGAATTTAGAATCAAGAAATTTGGCTTAGTTTTCACTGTGTTTAGGAGAGTAAATCTTTATATAAAAAATACAGGGACAAGCTAATAAAATTTTGTTTTAGTTTTATGTTTTATTTATATGTGATATATTTAAAATAGAACATACATTTGGTTTGAAAATAAAATATGAACAATAAAGTAAAGAATAAGATTTTTGGGGTAATGAAATAATAATAGTATTGGGATTAAATGAGGTATATATGTTAACCGTCCCAAAGTGAAAGGAGATTCTTAAAGGTATGAGGGAGAAAATTATTATAAAGGGTGCAAAAGTACATAATCTAAAGAATGTTTCTTTAGAAATACCTAGAGATAAACTTATTGTATTTACAGGGTTATCTGGTTCAGGAAAATCCTCGTTAGCATTTGATACTTTGTATGCAGAAGGTCAAAGAAGATATGTTGAGAGCTTATCATCTTATGCAAGACAATTTTTAGGTCAAATGAATAAGCCAGATGTAGAATATATAGAGGGATTATCCCCAGCAATTTCTATAGATCAAAAGACTACTAGTAGAAATCCGCGCTCAACTGTTGGAACTGTGACAGAGATTTATGATTATCTAAGACTTTTATACGCAAGGATTGGAATTCCGCATTGTCCAAAGTGTGGAAAAGAAATAACTCAACAAAGCGTTGATACAATGGTAGATAAAGTTTTAAGCTTACCGGAAAAAACTAAGATTCAAGTACTAGCTCCTATGATTAGAGGAAGAAAAGGCACTCATGATAAAATAATAGAAAATATAAAGAAAAATGGGTTTGTTAGAGCTAGAATAGATGGTGAAATGTTTGAGGTCACAGAAGAAGAGATTAAGCTTGAAAAAAACATAAAGCATAATATAGAGGCCGTTGTAGATAGATTAATTGTTAGAGAGGATATAAGAAGTAGACTTACTGATTCTATAGAAACATCTCTTAAACTTTCAGAAGGTCTTGTTGTAATTAATATTTTAAACGAAAGTAATGAAGATATACTTTTCTCAGAAAAATTTGCATGTGCAGATTGTGGAATAAGTATAGATGAGCTTGCTCCTAGATTATTTTCATTTAACTCTCCTTTTGGGAAATGTGATAAGTGTGATGGGTTAGGAACATTAATGGAAATAGACCAAGATCTTATAATACCTGATAAAAGCAAGAGTCTTCTTCAAGGGGCAATAGCATCATGGGGAGATGGAAGAATGAAAGAGGATACATGGACCTATGCTGTCATGAAAGCATTATCGGAAAAGTATAAATTTAAGTTGGATACTCCAATATGTGATTTGAAAAAGGATGTTTTAAATGTAATCCTTTATGGAATGAATGGTGAAAAACTAAAAGTTCATTACGAAAAAGAAAATATTCAAGGAGTTTATATGCATAACTATGAAGGGATAATAAACTCATTAAAAAGAAGATATATGGAAACTAATTCTGACTCAATGAAACAAGAAATTGAAATGTTCATGAGTGATAACCATTGTTCTAAATGTAAGGGAGCTAGATTAAGACCAGAAGCATTGGCAGTAACTGTAGGTGAAAAAAATATAATTGACTTTTGTAATATGCCGATAAGGGATGAATTACAATTTTTGAACACCATAAAATTATCAAAAAAAAATAAGATTATTAGTGAGCAAATATTTAAGGAAATCTCCTCAAGGCTAAGATTTTTAATAGATGTAGGATTAGATTATTTGAATTTATCAAGGACAGCAGGAACTCTTTCAGGTGGAGAATCTCAAAGAATACGACTAGCAACTCAAATAGGTTCAAGTTTAGTAGGTGTTCTATATATCTTAGATGAACCAAGTATTGGATTGCATCAAAGAGATAATGATAGGTTAATATCAACACTAAAACACTTAAGAGATTTAGGTAATACATTAGTTGTAGTTGAACATGATGAAGATACTATAAAAGAAGCAGATTTTGTTGTTGATATAGGACCAGGGGCTGGTGAACATGGTGGAGAAATTATTGCAGCTGGAACTTTAGAAGAAATTAAAAGTTGTGAAAAATCAATAACAGCACAGTATCTTACAGGAAAAAAGAAAATAGAAGTGCCTAAAGAGAGAAGAAAAGGAAATGGCATGGATATTGAAGTCATAGGGGCTAAAGAAAATAATCTTAAAAATGTAAAGGTGAAATTTCCATTAGGAACATTAACAGCAGTTACAGGTGTATCAGGGTCAGGAAAAAGTACACTTGTAAATGAAATTTTATATAAAGGATTAAGTAAAATAATAAATAAAAGCAAAGTAATACCAGGTGAGTTTAAAGAAATAAAAGGGTTTGAGAATATAGACAAAATTATAGATATAGATCAAAGTCCTATAGGAAGAACTCCACGTTCAAATCCAGCAACATATACAGGAGTGTTTGATATTATAAGAGAACTTTTTTCATCAACACCAGAATCAAAAATGAGAGGATATAAGCCGGGAAGATTCTCATTTAATGTAAAGGGTGGAAGATGTGAGGCTTGTAGTGGTGATGGAATAATTAAAATAGAAATGCAGTTTTTATCTGATGTTTATGTTCCGTGTGAGGTTTGCAAAGGAAAAAGATATAATAGAGAAACTCTAGAGGTTAAATATAAAGGTAAAACAATTGATGATGTTCTAAGTATGACTGTGGAAGAAGCATTAGAATTCTTTGAAAATATACCTAGAATAAAAAATAAACTTCAAACCCTTAAGGATGTTGGGCTTGGATATATAAGATTAGGCCAGCCGTCAACTCAATTATCAGGTGGAGAGGCTCAAAGAATAAAATTAGCATATGAGTTATCAAAAAGAAGTACTGGAAAAACTTTATATATTTTAGATGAGCCAACTACAGGACTTCATGTAGATGATGTTTCAAGGCTGGTATTTATACTTCAAAGATTAGTTGAAAATGGAAATACAGTTATTGTTATAGAACATAATTTAGATGTCATAAAATGTTCTGATTATATAATTGATTTAGGACCAGAAGGCGGAGAAAAGGGAGGAACTGTTCTTTGTAAGGGAACTCCAGAGGATGTAGCAAATACAGAAAGTTCTTATACAGGACATTACTTAAAAAATACATTATAATGAATGTATATATTTAAGAGTTATAAATAAGCTGCCAAAGGCAAAAAAATTATAAGTTGCTTTTGGTAGCTTTAATAGTTAATCAGCATGTGTGTTTTATAAAGTTAAGATAAGATTATTTAAGAATAAACAGATATTTTTATTGAAATTGAAAAATTACATATAGACAAGCTAACTAACATATATTAAACTTTAATAATTATACAATGATTTTTATAGTTAGCATTAATAATAGTGAAATTTCACAGGATATGATGCGTGTTTTTATAATATATTAGACATGAAGGCTTATTGAAATAAGAAATTTACGATGGTACATAGTTTTTGTTTATAATAAATAAATTTGTGGATATTTGAAGCTTTTTGAATAGATGATATTAAAACTAAAATTATATTTTAGTTTGATTTACAATTAAGTTATTATTTAATTTTGAATAGATAAGATATACTTGTTAACCGTCCCCAACTACCAACTAAGGGAGTTTCTTAAGAAAACCTTACATTTGTTTAATGTATTATTTTTAAATGTTTTTTTAACATTTTTTATTTTAATTGATGGTATAATAATATGGACGATATTCTAAATAAGGTTTTTTAAGAGGTGAAAAGAATGAGTAAGATAATGACTTTTGTATTTACAATAGTATTTATTGTAATTTTATACTCAATAATAATATTGTCATTAAGAATAATGGCTAAAGATGTTAAGAATGGTGGGAGAAAGAAGAGATTAAAGAAAGCTTCTTTAGGTATTGAGGTTATGGACCCAGGTGAAAATCAAACTTTAAAAAAAGGCGCTATTATACCAATAACTAATGAAATAACCATGGGTAGAAAAGATGATAATTCCATTATACTTAACGACCAATATGTATCAGGACATCATTCAAAGATTTATATCAGGAATGAACAATGCATAGTAGAAGATTTAAACTCTACAAATGGTACATTTGTAAATGGAGATATGATAAATGGTAGGAGATATGTTGAAGAGGGAGATAAAATAAGAGTAGGAAGCGTCACATTTAAAATTATAGGATAGTGGGTGAAATTAGTGGGTAGCTTAAAAGATGAAAAAAAGATGTTGCTTTTTGTATATATATTGCTTTTTGCAATGTTTGGTAATTTGTGTATTTTAAAAGGCGAGGTTGATAAAAGAGCTATTATATTAGGTGTAGCAATGGTTATATTACTGGGCTATTCTCACTTTATAATAAGAAAATATTTTTCAGATGGAGATAAGCATATATTACTTTTTATATTTCTATTAAGTATGATAGGAATAGTAATGTTATATAGGATAGATCCATCAGTTGCTATAAAACAAACAGTATGGTTTAGTGTTGGAATGATAGCATATGTACTAATTGTTGTTTTATTACCAGACTTAAAAAGTTTTAGTAAGTATAAAAAACTATATCTTATAGGTACATTAATATTTATGTCTATGGCAATGGTTCCAGGATTAGGTGTGGAAATTTATGGAGCTAAAAACTGGGTTCAAATTGGACCAATAGGATTTCAGCCATCAGAAATAGGAAAATTGTTTTTGACAGCATATCTAGCTTCAACATTAAAAGATTATGACGGAAATTTTAAATCTTTAATAAAACCAGCTTTAGTGGTTATGTATTCTTTAGGATTTATGGTTCTTCAGAAAGATTTGGGATCAGTATTAATATTTTTTGGAATATCAGTAACAATGCTATATTTATCTACAGGTAAACTTAAATATATAATAACAACATTCTTACTTTCATGTGTTGGAGCTGTATTTAGCTATAAATTGTTTAGTCACGTTAGAGTAAGAGTTCAAATATGGAAAGATCCTTTTGAATATGCTAATGATCAAGGGTTTCAGGTAGTTCAAGGATTGTTTGCAATAGCATCAGGTGGTTTGTTTGGGGCAGGACTTGGCAAAGGGTATCCTCAATTTGTACCAGTAGTAACTACAGATTATATATTTGCTATAATATGTGAAGAATTAGGCTTAATTATGGGATTTGGTATACTAATCATATTTTTCCTTATGTTTTACAGGTGTATGAGATCGGCAATTTATGTTAATGATAAATTTTCACAGCTTTTAGCAGTTGGATTTAGCGCAATGTTTGCAAGTCAAGTTTTAGTTATAGTAGGGGGAGTTATGAATGCTATTCCGTTAACTGGTATAACATTACCATTCGTAAGTTATGGTGGAACATCAATGCTTACAAGCTTCTTTGCAATGGGGATAATACAGAAGATTTCAGAGGAGGGTTAAAATGAAAGATGATTTAACTACCGGTGTAAAAAAAGTTCTTATAGTATTCCTCTTTTGTTTTCTGGCCTTAATAACATATATAGCATATTTCACAACATTTAAGGCACCTGGATTAGCTGATAATTCTCAGAACAAAAGATTGTGGGCAAAGAGAAATGAAGTGCTTAGAGGAACTATATATGATAGAAATGGAAAAGAGCTTACTAAGAGTGAAAGAGTGGATACTCTAACTCAAAAGAGAACATACGTAGATGGTCCATTGTTTTCACATGCTTTAGGATATGTAGATCCTAGATATGGAATAACAGGACTGGAGAGTAAGTATGATGACCAGTTAATGAATACTAAAAATACTCTCTTTAATATAAAAGAAGCTATAAAAGAATTTGATATAAAGAAAGCATTTAATAATGATCAAGATAAGAATAAAGTTGGAAATTCACTAAAAACATCTATAGATTATAAAATTCAAAAAGCAGCATATGATGCTATAGGTAATAATAAAGGTTCTGCTGTTGTATTAAATCCTAAAACTGGAGAAGTTTTAGCAATGGTATCAAAACCTACATATGATCCTAATAATTTAGAAGATATATACACTAAAATAAATAATAAGGAAATAACAGGAGAGGACTCTCCTCTTATAAATAGGGCAACCCAAGGATTATATCCTCCGGGATCTACATTTAAGGTTGTTACAGCTACATCAGCTTTAGAAAATATGCCAGGACTTAAAGATAGAGTTTTTGAGGATAATGGTAAAATAGAGTTTAATTCAAAGCAGTCTTTAAGTAACTTTGGCGGAGCAGCCAATGGTCCAATAAAGTTTGCAGATGCTTTTAGAAAGTCAAGTAATGTTGTTTTTGGTACATTAGCAATGGAGCTTGGAAATGATAAATTAAAAGAAACATCTGAAAAATTTTATTTTAATAAATCAATATCAGCTGAGGGAATAAATATAGAAAATAGTATATTCCCTAAACTTCAGGCAAATGAAAAAGGTAATATAGCACAAAGTGGTATAGGACAAAGTAGTATTTTAGCTACTCCAATGGAAATGGCACTAGTTGCATCAACTGTTGCAAATGATGGTGTTATGATGGAACCTAAAATAGTTAATGAAATATTAAACTTTAATGGGGAATTGGTGAGTAAAGTTGATTCTAAACCATTAAATACAGTTATGAAAAAAGATACAGCACTAACTTTAAAAACATATATGAAATCAGTTATAGACAATGGTACAGTAGATGCATCTTTATTCTCAGGACTTAATGCTGCAGGTAAAACAGGAACTGCTGATTATATGGATAAGAATGGTCAACCAGCTAAGCCACATTCATGGTTTATTGGATTTGCACCATACGACAATCCAGAGATAAGTATAGCTGTTATAATTGAAAATGGTGGAGTTGGTGGAGTTGCTGCAGCACAAGCAGCATCAACAATAATGAGAAGTGCTTTAGGAAAATAAAATACTTTAAATAAAAACCTTTCATTTTATTTCAAAATGAGGTTTTTATTTGTTTAGGGACAGTTAACAACTTTCAAACTAAAGGGACGGTTAACATTTAAAACTTAAATATATAAAGTTTTAAATGTTAACCGTCCCAAAGAGTAATTTTTATGTAATTAAATATATTGTAAATTAGAGTATAATATATAACAGAAAAATGTTAACCGTCCCCAACTTTAATTTAGAGATGTTAATCGTCACTAGTTAGGAGGATAAAATGTTTGATTTTGAATATCAGTTAAAAAATCTTCCAGATAAGCCTGGAGTTTATATTATGAGAAATTCTTTAGGTGAGGTTATTTATGTTGGAAAAGCAAAAGTTTTAAAAAATAGAGTGAGACAATATTTTCAAAATTCTAAAAATAAGTCTGAAAAAGTTAAAGTAATGGTTTCTCATATAGCTGAATTTGAATATATAGTTACAGATTCAGAGATGGAGGCACTTATATTAGAATGTAATCTTATAAAGAAATATAAGCCAAAATATAATATCTTACTCAAAGATGATAAACACTATCCATTCATTAAAATAACAACAAATGAGGAGTTCCCAAGAGTTTTTGTAAGTAGAACATTTGTTAAGGATGGAAATAAGTATTTTGGACCATACACAGATGTAGCAGCTGTTTACGAAACTTTAGAGCTTATTAAAACGGTATTTCCAGTAAGAACGTGTAGGAAAAGTTTTTCAGGGAAAGAACCATTTATTAGACCATGCTTGAATTATCATATAAAGAAATGTAATGCCCCTTGTGCAGGATTACAAAGTAAAGAGGATTACAGAAATACAATAAATGAGATTATAAATCTTTTAAATGGCAAGAATGTAAATATAATTAATACGTTAAAGATAGATATGGAATATGCATCTATGAATTTGCAATTTGAAAGGGCAGCTAGCCTTAGAGATAGGATAAGAGCCATAGAAAAGATATCAGAGAAACAGAAGGTATTCCTAGGTAGTGGAGATGATGAGGATTTTATAAATATATATGGAGATGACAAAGACACTTGCGTTCAGGTTTTCTTTAATAGAGAAGGAAAAATAATAGGAAGAGAAGATTTTATATTAGAAAACACAATAAATGATAGGCAAGAATACATAATAGAAGAATTTTTAAAGAGCTTTTATGGTGGTACGGCTAAAATTCCCAAAAACATATATGTACCATGTATTGAAGAAGAAGAGCTTATTGAGCAATGGTTAACTCAAAAAAGAGGAGCTAAAGTGAATATAAAAGTTCCTAAAAAAGGTGAGAAGAAGGAACTTCTAAATATGGTCGAAAAAAATGCAAAAAATACTTTAGAAAAATTTAGAATGAAATTACTTCAAGATAAAGAACTTCATAAGGTATCAATGATTGAACTTACAGATCTTTTGGAATTAGAAGAAATACCACATAGAATAGAAGCTTTTGATATTTCTAATATTCAGGGTTTTGATTCTGTTGGTTCTATGGTAGTATTTGAAGAGGGAAAACCTAAGAATAGTGATTATAGAAGGTTTAAGATAAAAACTGTTATAGGCCCTAATGATTATGATTCTATGAAGGAAATACTGACAAGAAGATTTGAACATGGGTTAAAGGAAGTTAAAGAAATACAAGAAAGAAACTTAAATTTAATTTCAGGTAAGTTTTGTGTTTTTCCTGATTTGATTCTTATGGATGGTGGTAAAGGTCAGGTAAATATAGCATTAGAAGTCCTAGAAGAACTAGGTATAAATATACCTGTTGCAGGTATGGTTAAGGATGATAAGCACAAAACTAGAGGAATTATATATAATAATAGAGAAGTTGGATTTGGTAAAAAAAGAAATGCTATGAAGTTAATAACAAGAATTCAAGATGAAGTTCATAGATTTGCAATAACATATCATAGAACTTTAAGAGATAAAAAAACATTTAAATCTATTTTAGAGGAAATACCTAATGTAGGTTTAAAGAGAAGAAAAGAACTATTAACTAAATTTAGTTCTATAGAAAACATAAAAAAAGCTTCTTTGGAAGAGTTATTAGAAACTCCATCCATAGATAGAAAAACTGCTGAAAGCATAATAAACTTTTTTATAGGAGATGAAAAATAATGAAATCAGTTATAGATACACATACTCACACATATGTTAGTGGTCATGCATATTCCACTTTGATGGAAAATATAGAGTATGGAAAGAAAAATGGATTAGAAGTACTAGCTGTTACAGATCATGGACCTAAAATGCCAGGGGGACCTCATCAGTTTTATTTTAATAGTTTAAGAGCAGTTCCTAGAGTTGTAGAGGGTTTAATTATATTACGTGGTTGTGAGGCTAATATAATAGATTTTCAAGGGAATATAGATATATCAGAAGAAATTCAAAATAGATTAGACCTATTGCTTGTAAGTTTACATGATGTTTGTATAAGACCAGGAACTAGAGAAGATAATACTATGGCACTATTAAGAGCTATGGATAATGAAAATGTAGATATAATAGGTCATGCAGGAAATCCGGCTTTTGATATAGATCAAGAAAAGGTTGTATTAAAAGCAAAAGAAAAAAATAAAATAATAGAAATAAACAACAGCTCTTTTAGATCTAGACCTGGATGTGAAGAAAATTGTTTAAGACTAGCTCTATTATGTAAAGAATATGGTGTTAAAGTTGTAATGGGAAGTGATTCGCATTTTTGCACTAAGATAGGTATACTTGATAATTCAAAGGAAATACTTAAGGCAGTAAAAATGCCAGAGGAACTTATAATGAATACAAATAGACATAAGATAATAGATTATTTAAAATTAAAGGGAAAATTAAAAGATATGTAAATTTATATGCAAGAATATCTTGATTAAGTTTATATAAATATTTTATACTATATTTAGTTTTAATTTAAACTAATAAATAAGGGTTGAGGAGTACAAAAATGAATTATATAGAAAATCATGCATCAAAATTAAAAGAAATTGTTGGAGAAAACAATATTCTATTAAATGAGCCTATGAAAAATCATGTCTATTTTAAGGTTGGTGGGCCAGCAGATATGATGGTTATTCCAAATACTATTGAGGAAATTATACAACTAGTTGATTACTGTAGAGAAAATAAAGTCCCTTATTTTATTATAGGTAATGGTTCTAATCTTTTGGTTAAGGATGGTGGAATTAGAGGGGTTATTATAAAGTTAACCTCTTTGACAGATATAGAAGTTAAAGAAGATAAGGTAAGAGCTCAATGTGGAGCACAACTTAAAGATGTGTCAAGAGAAGCTTTAAACCATGGCTTAACAGGCTTTGAATTTGCTTGTGGAATACCTGGAAGTATAGGTGGAGCTGTATTTATGAATGCTGGAGCTTATGGCGGGGAAATGAGCTTTGTAATAGATATGATTACAGCACTAGATGATAAGGGTAATGTAATAGAAATTAGTAAAGAGAAGTTAGAATTAGGATATAGAACATCTATCATAATGAAAATGGGATATGTAGTTTTAAGTGTTCAATTAAAACTTAAGCAAGGAGAAGTTAAATCAATAGATGAAAGAATAAGAGAATTAACTAAAAGAAGAGAAGAAAGGCAACCATTAGAATATCCATCGGCAGGAAGTACATTTAAAAGACCAGAAGGGTACTTTGCAGGTAAACTTATACAGGATTCAGGATTAAAGGGTAAATCTATTGGAGGAGCTGCTGTTTCAGAAAAGCATTCAGGGTTTATAATAAACAAAGGTAATGCAACAGCTAAGGACATATTAGATTTAATAGCTCATGTTCAAGATACAGTAAAGAAAAACTTTAATGTTGAGTTGCATACAGAGATTAGAATAATAGGTGAAGATTAAACAAAAAATCTACTGCTAAATTTAGCAGTAGATTTTTTATATTAATATTTTTTGAAAATATTTTAGCTATAACGGAAAAATAATCTGTTATTAAGGATTAAAAAGCAGGGACGGCTAACAACTAGAAAAAAATTTCAAAACTTGACAATATATAGCATTGAAGGTAATATAATATTGTGAAAATAAAGAAAATTTAAAATATGAAGCGTATAAAGGGGGGTGAATCCAGAGAGTTTCTCTGGACTTTTTATGAAAAGAATTATTAGGAAAGAGGTATTAGATACTGAAAAATATGTTGCAGGTAAACCAATAAGTGAAGTAAAAAGAGAATTAGGATTAAAAGAAGTAATAAAACTTGCATCAAATGAAAACCCATTAGGATGTTCTCCTGATGTAAAGAAAGTATTGTACAACTTAATTAATAATACAGCTTTATATCCTGATTCAGGTAATTTTCAGTTAAAACAAGCCTTGGCTAATCATTACAATGTTAATGTAAGTCAAGTATTTTGTGGTGGGGGATCAGATTCTTTAATTAAAGTTTTATGCACAACGTTCTTAAATCCAGGAGATGAAAGTATAATAGCCCAAGTTACATTCCCAAGATATGAATCAAATATAAAGCTTATGGGTGGAATATGTGTAAAAATTCCTATGAAAAATAATGGACTTGATGTTGATGCTATGGTAAATGCTATAACTGATAAAACAAAAATGATATGGATGTGTAACCCTAATAATCCAACTGGAAGCATTTTTACAAAAGAAGATTTACAAAAGGTTTTAGATAGAATACCTAAAAATGTAATAATTGTTATGGATGAGGCTTATATAGAATATGTAGAAGATAAAAATTTCCCGGATTCAATAGAAATATTAAATCAATATCCAAATATGATAACACTTAGAACTTTTTCAAAAGCTTATGGATTAGCAGGATTAAGATGTGGATACGGAATTGCTAATGAAGAGCTAGTAGGATATATCAATAGAGTTATAAATCCATTTGATGTAAACCTTTTTGCACAAGTAGCTGCAGTCTCAGCATTAGAAGATCAGGACTTCTTAAAAGAAGTTGTTGATGAAAATAGAAAAGAGAGAGAATATTTATCAAAGTATTTTGAAGAAAAGAAATTAGAATATGTTAATAGTAATACAAACTTTATTATGGTAAATATAAATAGAGATGATAAACCAGTATATGAAGCAATGTTAAAAAAGGGTGTTATAATAAGACCAGGTTTCCTATTAGGTATGCCACAATGGCTAAGGATAAGTATAGGTACGAAAGAACAAAATAGAAAATTGGTACAAGTTCTAAATGATGTTCTTTAAATTGTTAACAGTCCCAAATTGGAGCTAATGTTATAAGGTAATGGTGAGGGGATTTAAATAAAAGTCTAAAATAAAAAGAGTACTACAGTAATAAACTGTAGTACCCTTTTTATTTTAGACTTAAAATTATTCTTCGTCTTGGTCTTCTTTTAAGCATTCTGGTTCTTCTGGTTGATACATTCCAAAATAACATGCACTAGATGAAACATTTTGTGCCACCTTTGTTAAAGTTTTTTCAGCTAAAGTTAATAATGCTTTTTTACTATTCATAGTAAATACCCCCTTATATAATTAAAATAATTTATTTAAAAAAGAATCTAAAGTTGTTATTACTTTAAAACATGGATTAGTTAAGGTGAAACATTGCCATAATGCTCCTAAAAGTAATGCTGTAGAATATCCTACCAATTCATTAGGTGAATATAAAACCATAATTAAAACTATGCTTTGGTAAACAACAACAGTAATTATAGATTTCTTTTTTAATGCTAATTTTTTCTTTTTATTTCGTAGAGGTTTATTAGGGTTGTCTATAGGAGACAAATTATAAAGTATATAATAACACCATAAAAATCCTAATAAATCTAAATAAATTAAATTGGGTTCCGCTACATTTCCTATTATAACAAATTTTACTATAATTGCGCAAAATATGCAAACAAAATTTCCAAGTATAAGGCAATTATTGGGGGTAGAAGCGTGAACTCCTCCAGAAAATTTTCTTAAAATGCTTATAGAAAATGAAAGGATTAAGGCTTCAACTACAACATTAAATATTAGTCCAAGTATAATTGTTAAAGTAATAGATATAAATATATGTACTATTGCAAATCCACCATAATTTAATACTTGTTTTTTATTGTTATCAAGATTTAGCTCTTCAGAGATAACATTAGACATTTTTTTTGTTATACTTTCAATACTAAACATAATTATCTACATCCTTATTATTGAATTTTGCACAATTTTTATTTGATTTTCTAAATTTAAATTTGTAAGATAAAAATATAATTATAACTATAATTATAAATGAGGGTAATCCATATATAGTTTTCAGACTTCTAGAATAACTTATTTCATCATAGTTTAAATTAAAAAAACTACATAGGATTATAAAATTTATATTTTCGGCGATGAGAGTTAAAAGAAAATATACTATATTTAATGAAATAGCTTTATGAATATTAATTTTATTAATTCTAATACATACTATAGTGGAAAATACTATATTAAATATGACGTGAACAATATATGAGCCAATCATAAATCTAGATATAGTGAATAAAAAGCAAATTAATACACTTGATATAAGCCATTTATATAAATTGAGTCTTTTATTTGAAAAAATATACATGCACCATATTAATAACAATGATTCAGGTAAAATTCTTAAGGTTATATCTAACCAAGTAAAATTTATCATAAATTATCACACCTTTGAAATAAAGTATATATTGTAAATTATATACTATATATGACAAAAAATGAATATTAAACTGAATAATAAAAAAATAAATCTTAAATTGGCAATTAAAAGCTAATTTAACTAGTGGTTTTATAGTTTATATGTAATATAATCAAACATTTAATTATATGATTAAGAAACTCTATTGCTAATTTGTAATACATATATAGACACTACTATGCTATAATATAGGGTAAAGTGGAACATTGTTTTAAAATATATATAATATTAATTTAAGTTACAGTTATATAAAATACTTAGATTAAATTTATTTTAATGACTTTATAAAGGGATTATTAGTTTCAACTGGGGTTTAGGACACTAATATATCTTAAGATTAGAAAAATTTATTTATATGGAGGCGGATGTATGAGATTTGTTATAGTTACAGGGCTATCAGGAGCAGGAAAGACTCAAGCTGTTAGAAATTTAGAAGATTTAGGTTACTTTTGTGTAGATAATCTACCTCCTACATTAATATCCAAGTTTGGAGAGGTATGTATTCAAAGTGATGGTAGGATTGAGAAAGTTGCCTTAGTTATGGATATAAGAGGGGGAAAATTCTTTGATGGGCTAGTAGAAAGTCTAAAATATTTAAAAGATAATGAGTTTAAATATGAAATATTATTTCTAGATGCATCAGATGAAGTCTTAGTTAAAAGATTTAAAGAAAGTAGAAGAAAACACCCATTAGCTCCAGATGGAAGGGTAATAAAAGGTATAGGTCTTGAAAGGCATAAATTAAGAGAACTAAAAGATAGAGCAGATATAATAATTGACACTTCAAAGCTTGAAATAAAGGACTTAAGAGAAAAAATAAATGAGGTTTATGGAGAAGAGGGTCAAATAGAAAGAGAGGTTGCAATAACTGTATTATCCTTTGGATTTAAGTACGGGATACCAGTGGATTCAGATCTTGTATTTGATGTAAGGTTTATTCCTAACCCATTTTATATACCAGAGCTTAAAAAGTTTTCGGGAGAAAATGAAGAAGTTAAGTCTTATGTATTAAGTCAAAATGAAACAAGAGAATTTGTAGATAAGTTAAAAGATATGCTAGAGTTTTTAATACCTAGTTATGAGAAGGAAGGAAAGAGACAGCTTATAGTATCTATAGGATGTACAGGGGGAAGACACCGTTCAGTGGCTATAGCTAACGCTATATATGAGATTCTTGGAAAACAAGGAAGAAGAGTTAGTGTAGAGCACAGAGATATAAATGAAGATATTAATAAAGGTGGAGTTAAACTATGAGGTTATCCGACTGGCTAAAACCTGGTATAAAAGTCAAGAGGTGGATACTTCTTGCTTTAGTTGGAATTCTTGTAATAGCATTTGCTTTAAATGAGATGATCACTTATAGATGGTATAATGTTTTCTATAAGTGCTTCTTTGCTTTTTTAAATATAACAGGAATATTTATACTTTATATTTCTGTAACTGAAGGAATAAAATCAATAATAGCACTTATAAACAAGGGTTATTTGAAATTCTCATTAGATTCTAGAAAAATTGAAAATCTAATGTATGAAAAAAGACTTTTAATAAAAGGGCCCAAAATAGTAGTTCTTGGTGGGGGAACTGGGTTATCTACTATGCTTAGGGGACTAAAATACTACACATCAAATGTTACGGCAATAGTAACTGTTGGTGATGATGGTGGTGGTTCAGGAGCATTAAGAGAAGATTTAGGAATACTTCCTCCAGGAGATATAAGAAACTGCATACTTGCATTAGCAGATACAGAGCCACTAATGGAGGAGCTTTTACAATATAGATTTAAAGATGGTAGATTAAAGGGACAAAATTTTGGAAACTTATTTTTAGCAGCTATGGACGGTATATCAGATAATTTTGAAGATGCTGTTCAAAAAATGAGCTCTGTTTTGGCTGTAACAGGAAAAGTTTTGCCAGTTACGTTAGAGGATATGGTACTTAAAGCAAGACTTAAAAATGGAAATATAATTATAGGTGAATCCTTAATCCCGGAAGAGGCATTAAAACAAAAGAGCCCAATAGACAAATTGTTTATTGAGCCAAAGGAAGCAAAAGCCTTAAAGGAAGCAGTTGAAGCTATAAAAGAAGCAGATGCAATAATACTTGGGCCAGGAAGTCTTTATACAAGTGTTATACCTAATTTGCTTATTAAAGATATATCAAATGCTCTTCAAAAAACAAATGCAATAAAGATATATATATCTAACATAATGACTCAACCAGGAGAAACTGATAAATTTACAGTTTCTGATCATATTTCAGCTATATACAAGCATGGTGGTTATGGAATTGTTGATTATGTAGTTGCAAATATTGGGGATATAGATGATGAACTAAAGCAAAAATATCATTTAGATGGATCAAATTTAGTAACAATAGACAAAGAAATGCTAAACAAATTAAATGTTGAAGTTGTAGAAGGAAACTTAGTGAAAGTAAAAAATAATTTAATAAGACATGATGCAGATAATTTAGCAGCAATTCTGATAGAAACAATAATGGATAAGAAATTATTCTATGACAGAAAGAAAATAGTAGAATACTTCTATTTATCAGAACGATTAAAACAAAACAATAATAAGGAGTAGGTGTAGAATTAGATGTCATTTTCAGCTAAGGTAAAAGGAGAATTATGTAGGTATGTGGGATTATCGAAAGATGAAGCCATTGCACAATTATCAGCAATAATGAAGGTAAGTGGTACTTTATCATTTACTAGTGGAATGCAGGTTAGTTTTAAGGTAACCACTGAAAACCCTGCAACAGCTAGATTGATGTTTAAGCTTTTAAAAGAGCATTTAAGTATTCATGCAAAGCTAATGGTGAAAAAAAGCAATTCTTTAAAGAAAAACAACATATATATTGTAATGATAACAGAAGATATGGGCGTAAAAGATCTGTTAAAGCTTACAGGAATTTTAAAAGAAGAGGATGGAATGATGTCATTAGATTATGGAATAAATCCTCATCTTGCAAAAAATGAACAAGAAGAAAGAGCATATATAAGAGGTGCGTTTTTAGGCGGAGGAAGTATAAGTAATCCAGAAAAAACTTATCATCTAGAATTTGTGACTCATAGCATAGAATATGCAGAGGATTTAAGTAAAATTATAAATAAATTTGGATTAAATTCTAAGGTTATACAAAGAAAATCCAGTTATATAGTTTACATAAAAGAAGGGGAACAAATAGTAGATATTTTAAATATAATGGGGGCTCATAATGCATTGCTCCAGCTTGAAAATATAAGAATAATGAAAGAAATGAGAAATAATGTAAACAGGCTTGTGAATTGTGAAACTGCAAACTTAAGTAAAACAGTAAATGCAGCTGTAAGGCAAGTTGAGAGCATAAGACTTATACAAAATGAGATAGGCTTAGGCAGGTTACCTAAAAATCTAAGAGAAATAGCTGAATTAAGACTAGAATATCCAGATGAGTCTTTAAAGGAACTTGGAGAAATGTTAGAACCTCCAGTTGGAAAATCAGGTGTTAATCATAGATTAAGAAAAATAGAAAAAATTGCAGAAGAATTAAGAAAAGAAGGAAGGTAATACTGTATGTCTAAGCAGGAAGATATAATTTCCTATATAAAATCAGTTGAGCCAGGAAATAAAATATCTGTAAGATTTATTGCCGGAGAAATGGATGTAAGTGAAGGTACTGCTTATAAAGCAATAAAGGAATGTGAGAGCCTAGGATTAGTAAGTACCATTCCTAGGGTTGGTACTGTTAGAGTTGAAAAACCGGATAAAAAAAGTTTTAAAAATCTTACATTTTCAGATGTTTTAGAGATAACTAATGGAACAATTTTAGGAGGAAAACATGGCTTAAGCAAAACATTAAACAGGTTTGCAATAGGAGCTATGACAGTAGAAGCCTTTGAAAAATATGTTTCACCTAATAGTTTGGTTATTGTTGGGAACAGGGAAGAAATTCAAAAATGTGCATTAAAACAAAATGCTGCAGTATTAATTAGTGGTGGTTTTGGATGTAGCATGGAAGTTAAAAGATTGGCTGATGAAAAAGAATTACCTATAATATCATGTAATAATGATACTTTCTCAATTGCAACAATGATAAATAGAGCTATTTCTGAAAATAAAATTAGAAGAGAAATCATTTTAATCAGGGATATAATGAGGGAAAAACCATCTTATCTAAATATTGATGACACAATAGAAAGATGGAATGAACTAGTTAGTGAGACTACTCATATAAGATATCCTGTAGTAGATAAAGATATGAAGGTGGTAGGTATTGTGACACCAAAAGATTTACCACGTAATTCAAATAATAATGAGAGTATAAAGTCTATAATGATAAAGGATCCAATAACTGTTACACCTAAAACTACTGTAGCTTACGCTGCTCATATTATGGGATGGGAAGATATAGAATTGTGTCCTGTAGTTGATGGAAGAAAACTTATAGGTGTTATAACAAGAAAAGATGTTATAAAGGCTTATGAATATATGAATACTCACAGTGATTATTGTGAATGTTTAGAAGATACTTTACTTAAAAACTTTAAGTGTAGGAATGAAAATAATTATAGAATATATGAGGGAAATATACCTGCAAAAATACTTAACAATGTAGGAACGGCCTCATGGAGTGCTTTAAATATGCTTTTAACGGCTACTGCAATCGATACATTGAAACATAATAATTTAAGTGTATCTGTTGATAATGTAAGTACTTATTTTATGAAACCTGTTCAAGTAGATAGCAAAATAACAATAGAAGTTGAAATACTTGATATGGGAAGAGTGTTTTCTAAGGTGTCATGTAATATATTAAATAATAAAAAAGAGTTAATAGGAAAGGGACTTTTATCAGCAATAAGAATAACTGAATAGAGTCAATTAGTTAATGATTAAAATTAAAAAATATTAACTTAATAATAAAGTATTTAAAATAGGGGGAATACAAATGTTTACTCATATTGTAATGTTTAAATTAAAAGATAGACAAGAGGCAGAAAAAGCTAGAGATATTTTACTTTCTATGGAAGGAAAAATAGATGAGCTAAAGTATTTAGAGGTTGGTGTTGATACCGTTCACAGTGAAAGAAGTTATGATGTTATATTAATAACAAAATTTGATTCAAAGGAAGATATGGATAGATATCAAGTTAGTGATTATCACGTGAATTATGTATTAAAGAATTTAAAGCCTTTGTTAGAAGGATCTGTAGCTGGGGATTATTAATTTATGATATTATAGTGTATTTGGGAAGTAAGCGTTTTTGAATTAATAATTTATAATGTTGGATAAAATCTTCACCAGAAGATTTATGAAATGGAGAATATTTTTAAACACAATTGCCAATTAGAACGTAATCGTTAATGTCAAAATTAAAAGGTGAAATAAACACCCTTGAGTAAGGCACATTCAAAAAAATAATAGACCAGTATGATTGTCTATTATTTTCTCGAATGTGCCTAAGCAATTAATGTATGATTTAAGGGAGTTATTACAAGTACAATATTCAGAATATTCTAATTTGAAATTGTTTTTTTTATATTGGTTTAAATTAGAAGATTAAATGGTAACTATGATTTTGTCATTTAAACAAGTTCTCAATTCACAAAAAGTGATAGCATCATTAATGCTAGGTTTAGAATAAACTATAAAGAATTATAAGTTTATAATAGGATCTGAAGGTCTTAAAAAGCAATTTTAAATTAAAAAATGGGCTTAATGGCTAATGAAAATGTAGAAAAATCTAGTTTGTTTAGATGTGCTTTAAGTTTAATTTTACCTAAAATACACCCAAAAAATGAGAATTACACCAAATGAAGTTATTAATAATATAGAAAAAGTAAATCTAAAATAAAAACGAATATATAAATTAAAAAAAAGAGTTTAGTGAAGATGTAAAACATTATTTTGAAAAAGATAACAATGGTATTTTTAGAGCAGGAGTTATTGGTGGATGTATTTCAGTAGGAGCTTGTAATTTTTAATGTTAAAAAACTAATAAATAATTTTAAAAGTTAGATTTTCAACCACGACTTGTCACTAAAAAATAAAGGGGGTTATAAAGTTATGAATAAATATTTATGTTTTGATATTGGTGGTACTAAGGTGAAATATGGGGTTTTATTAGAAGATGGACAGGCTGTTTTATTAAATAGTTATAATACAGAAACAAAAGATAAAGAAAGATTTTTTATGTCTATTATAGATTTAATAGAGGAACATAAAATAAAAAATAATATAAGTGGAGTATCACTTTGTATACCAGGTATAGTGAATGCATATAAGGGACAAGTATCACTATGTTATGCTCTAAGATTTCTTGAAGGAATGAGTATAAAGGAATTTTTAGAGAACAAATGTAAATTAAGGATTGAAATAGAAAATGATGCTAATTGCGTTGCTTTAGCTGAAAAATTCACAGGTAATGGAAAAGAATGCAGTGACTTTGTATGTATGATTATAGGAACTGGGATAGGCGGGGGAATATTTGCTAATGGATCCATGATTAGAGGAAGTAGATTTATGGGTGGAGAATTTGGATTTATGATTACAGAAGGCATGAATATGCACAATGAAGGTATGGAAATAATAAGTGATGGAGGATCTACAAAAGGACTTATTAACATGTATAAAAAATTAAAAAATATAGATAGTAAGGTAAATATAGAGGGTGAGATCATATTTAATGAGGGGAACAATGATGTTGAAGTTAAAAAGATAATAGATATATGGTACAGAAGAATAGCTTATGGAATATTTAATTTAGCAGGAACTTTGAATCCAGAAAAAATACTTATTGGAGGAGGGGTCAGTGCTAGAGAGGATTTTATAGAAAATATAGAATTCCATTTAAAGAAAATAAAATGGTGGGAAGATATCAAGGTGAAAATAGAACCATGTTATCATAAAAATAATTCAGGAACAATAGGATCTCTATACAATTTTTTGACTATAAGGAAATAATTTAAAGACATTTAAGTTATTTTAAAGTAAATAAAACAGTGTTTAATAATAATATATAGAAAAATTGAAAATATAAGGTCAACTGATAAATTAAGGATAAAGTTTAAATCCATTCAATCGATATATAACATTGTAAGTAAATGGTATTTTATACTATTTACTGAACTTTAAAAATATGGGGGGATGAATTATGAAAAAAACTAAAGAATTAAAAGGAATAAAGGCAAAGCTTATAAGTAGAAGTTTGATTGTAGTTATAGTTTTAGGGCTAGTTCTTTCAGCAAGTTCTTATTTTTTAAGCAAAAATTCACTAACAAAAAATTCTAGTCTTTTGTTACAAGAATTTTCACAGCAAGCGGCAGAAAGTATAACTAACAAGCTAGAAAGAAATATAGATATCTTAAAAACTTTATCAATGAGTAAAGAGATACATAGTTTAGATGCTAAATTAGAAGATCAAGAAGAAATTTTGCAGAAAAATGTAAAAGAATATAATCATAACAAATTATTGCTTATAGATACAAATGGAGATACAATTGTTGCCACTGATGGAAATCATTTTAACTTAACTGATAGAGATTATTTTCGAGAAGCTATGAAAGGAAATGTTTTTGTATCTGAACCATTTGAAAATAAGGTCAATAATAAGCTGATAATAGCATATAGTATGCCTATATATGATCAGAATGGTAATATTATTAAAGTATTAGCTATGATTAGAGATGGAGATGATTTTTCTAAAATATCAAATGAAATTAGCTTTGGTGAAACAGGGAGTGGATATATATTATCTAAAGATGGAACAGTGATAGCACATAGAAATTCATCTTTGGTTGAGAATAAAAATAATACAATCAATGATGCTAAAAGTGATAAGTCACTTGAAGGTTTAGCAGAAATAGAAAATAAAATGATAAAAGCAGAAATTGGAACTGGAAACTATACTTATATAGGTAAAAAGAAATTTATTGCATATTCACCAATAAAATTAACAGGGTGGTCTATTGGTGTTGCATGTGAAGAAAAGGATATGTTATCTGGTCTTTCAGGATTAGTTAGAACTTTAGGTGGTATAAGTATTTTATTTATAGCATTAGCTTGTGTTTTAGCATATATGTTTGCTAATAAAATAGGAAGGCGATTAGTTAATTTAAAAGAAAGGGTAGAGGTATTATCAACAGGAGATTTCACTTTAAATGAAATAAGGGATAATGAAAATGATGAAATAAAGGATATATATGTAGCTATTGAAGATACAAAAAAATCTGTTGGTAATATGATCGAGTCTGTGAAGGAAAATTCTTTTGCAATGGAAGACAATGCAGTAATGCTTGCATCTCTTTCAGACGAATTTGTAGCATCATCTGAAAATATATCTTATGCAATAAGTGAATGTGCTGAGGGGAACTCAACACAGGCTACGGATTTTACAGAAATAAATAATATATTAGGGATGTTCGATGAAAAAATGAATAATTCAATCCTTGCCATAGAAGAAGTAAATAATATGGCTTCTGATATAAGTGAAAAAGCTAAAAATAGTAATGAAGATATGGGACAATTAGCAAAATCTATGGCAGTACTTAAGAATTCTTTTAATGAGTTTTTAAAATCAATAAATGGAATGAGAGAAAGTATACAAACTGTTACAGCCATAACGGAAATGATAAATAGCATTTCAGAACAAACTAATCTTTTAGCTCTTAATGCAGCAATAGAAGCAGCAAGAGCAGGAGAAGCAGGACGTGGTTTTTCAGTTGTCGCAGATGAAATAAGAAAGCTTGCAGAACAAAGCAAGGAGTCCTCACAGGACATATATAATGTTATAAGTAATGTACTAAGTGAAACTGAAGATTTATCAAGTAAAAGCAATGTAATGAATGATGAATTAAGCAATGGATTAGTTAATGTAGAAAATGCAATTCTATCATTTAAGGATATTTCAGATTTAGTTGTAGAAATATCTCCTAAGATAAATGCAATAAATGATTCATCAAAGGAAATGGTTAAAGATAAAAATACAATACTTGAAAAAGTAGAAAATTCTTCATCCATAGCAGAAGAAATATCAGCAACAACAGAAGAAATAGCTTCTTCCACTCAAGAACTTACAACTTCTAGTGACAATGTTGCTAAGTCTGCAAATAGTTTGAAAAATTTAACAGAAAAATTAAAAGAAGAAGTTAGTAATTTCAAAATTTAACAATAAAAATAAAAAGTATGTGATTGAAAGCAACAAGCTTTAATTCACATACTTTTTAATTAATAATAATTTAAGACAACTTATTTTGAGAACGATAAATTCTAAGTTCTAAATGAAAAAGTCAATTTTAGGAGGTTCAAGATGATATTATTTTGAATATGTTCAGTTTTAGTACTAAATAAGGCTAAAACAAGAATTTTTAGGGAGTAATGATAGAAAAAATTCGGAAAAGAATTAATTTTATCGAAACAAATTACTTTTAAATAAAGAATTCATAATAATTTGTATTTAAATTTGTAATAAACTTAAATAATTATTAAAAATGAAAGACCAATAGTTAAATTTATGTATTTTTGTGCTAAAATAAGTTAATTGGTAATTTAAAAATATTACTTATATATTTTTGGGGAGGAATTTTTTATGGGAAAGTTTAAAGGCATTAAATCTCAACTTATAACAAATGGTATTGTAATTATAGTTTTATTAAGTGTTTTGTTATCAGGAGGAGCAATTGTTATAAGCAAAATGGGCTTAATAAGCAATTCATCTGTGTTACTAGAGGAATTTATTAAAGAATCATCTGGTCATATACAAGGACAATTAGAGAAGTATCTTACAATTACAGAGGTGCTGGCTAGCAACCCAGTTTTATCTGATCCCAATATACCTATTGAGGAGAAACTTGAGAGTTTAAAGGGCAATCAGGAAAAATATGGACATAAAATGGTTGCACTTACAGAGGTTAATGGTGATTTGTTATCTACTACTGGGGTTAAAACTAGTATAGCTGATAGAGATTATTTTAAGGCTGCTTTAAAAGGGGAGTCGTTTATCTCAGACCCTTTTGAAAGTAACACAGATGGTAGTGCAGAAGTAGCCTATTCTGCACCTATAAAAAGAGATGGCAATATAGTTGGGGTATTAGTAGTTATAAGAGGTGGAGATGATTTTTCAAACATAGTAGGAAATGTTAAGTTTGGAAATAGTGGATCTGCTTATATGATAAATAAGAATGGATTAGTAATAGCAGATACACAAAATACAATGACTAAAAATAAAGTTAATACCATAGAAGATTCTAAAAAGGATTCATCATTAAAGGCTATTGCAGAAATAGAAGGAAAGATGATTAAAGGGGAAACTGGGGTAGGTACATACAAGTGGAATGGTGAGAAGAAGCATATGGCGTACACACCGGTAAAACTTACAGGATGGTCAGTTGGAGTTACTATTCAAGAAAAGGATTTATTATCATCTTTAAATAAATTAATTATAACTTTAATTTTAATGACATTAGTAGCTATAGCTATAGGAATATTAATACTTTATAAATTCTCTAGTGCTATTGAAAAGAGATTAATTCAATTAAAAAATATAATTAATAAAGTTTCACAAGGAGATTTTACATTAAGTAAAATTGATAAAATAAAAAATGATGAAATTGGTGAAATCTATAAATCTATAGAATACACTAAAACTTCTGTAGGAGAAATGATTACTAGTGTAAAAAGTAATTCTAAAGAGGTTGATAATAGCTCTAATTCATTAGCAGCTTTATCAGAAGAATTTTCAAGTTCAATTGAAAGTATCAACTTAGCAATACAAGATTCAGCAGATGGAAACACTAAACAAGCTGATGAACTTTTAGAAATTGAACATATATTAGAAAATTTTGATGAAAAGATAAATAATATGATAAACGAAATTCAGGATATAAATTCTGTAACAGAAGGTATAACAAACAAGGCAGAAGACAGTAATAAAGGAATGGGAGATTTAGCAAGATCTCTTGGAAGATTAAATAGTTCTTTTGCAGAGTTTTTAAAATCAATAAATAGTATGAAAAATAACATAAAAGAAGTTAATGATATAACAGCAATAATAAATGGAATTGCAGAGCAAACAAATTTGTTGGCATTAAATGCGGCTATAGAAGCAGCAAGAGCTGGAGAAGCAGGTCGTGGATTTACTGTTGTTGCAGAAGAAATAAGAAAACTTGCAGAACAAAGTAAGGAGTCGTCTGAAAATATCTATACTGTTATAAAAAATGTATTAAATGAAACAGATGATATTGCAGTTAAAAGTACTTCTATAAGTGATGACTTAAACGATGGAATGATAAATATAGAAAATGCCATAATGACATTTAAAGAAATAGCTGATTCAGTTTTAGATGTGTCACCTAAAATTGAAAATTTAAATGAGCAGGCAAGAGAAATATTTGATGATAAGAATGTTATAATCAATAAGGTTGATAACTCAACATCCATATCACAACAAATAGCAGCAACTTCAGAAGAGATATCAGCTTCTACAGAGGAGTTAACAGCATCAAGTGAAGAGGTAGCAGCAGCGGCAAGTACGCTTCAAGAACTTACACAAGAAACATTATCAAAGGTTGATGAGTTCAAAATATAGAATATAATTTAAAAAAGTTGGATTTAGCATTTCAAGATGTTGAATTCAACTTTTTTATAGTGTAAATAAGTGTTATCAAATAATTTTTAGATTCAAGTTGAATTTGCTTATATGAAATAAATACATGATATACACTTATTAATCAGTACTTATTTGTAAGTTAAGAAGTGATTAATAAGTGGTGAGGAAAGTAAAAAATAAAAAATGTTAATAAACAATTAAATTTAATAAATTAATGGTATTAACGAAATTTTATCAAGTTGTTAATGAAATGTGTTCAAAATAATAAAAAAACACATAAAGCGAAAAATTAGTATTATAAAAAATATGCATTAGGATATAAAGTAGGATATACAAGTTCATATTTACAAAAAATAAACAAACAGATGTGCAAATATGTATATAATAAGAATATATAGAATACGTTATATAAATTTGAAGAGGTGCATAATATATGAAAAAATTTAAAGGAATTAACAGGCAGCTTATACTTAGAAGTATATTTGTAATTTTTGTTTTAAGTATTATTCTTTCGTCAAGCGCATATGTGATAAGTAAAAAAACTCTTGTTGAAAACTCTCAGATTTTAATGAAAGAATTTGCTAAAAGTACAGGAGAAAATATATCAAACAGTGTTATGGTTACTTTTGCTACCATAGAAACTCTTGCACAAAATAAAACATTAACAAACCCCAATGTGACTTATGAAGAAAAGCTAGAAGTTTTAAGTGATAGCCAAAAATTAAATAAAGATAAAATGATTGGTATTGTGGATATGGATGGGAACATTACAGTTAACACAATAGGTGATGAGAACATAAACATAAAAGAAAAAGAGTATTTTCAATCAGCAATTAAAGGTGAAGGAATAATGACGGATCCTTTTAAAAGCAAAACTGATAATAGTTTAGAAATAGCATACAGTTACCCACTAAAAAATGGAGAAGAAATAGTGGGGGTATTGATTATAATAAAAGATGGAGTAGACTTATCTAATATTGTAAATAAAATTTCATTTGGGGAAACTGGAAGTGCATATGTAATCAATGATTTGGGGAATGTAATCGCTCACAAAAATGTGGATTTAGTTAAAAATATGAGCAATACTATAGAGGAATCTAAAAAAGATAAATCATTAGAACCTCTAGCATCTATAGAAGAAAAAATGAAAAAAGGTGAAGAAGGAAGCTCAAAGTACAAATATGAAAAAACAGATAAATATATAGCTTATGTACCTATAGAAGGAAGTACTTGGTATGTTGCAGTTACATGTGATGAAAAAGATATTTTATCTAAGCTTAATAATTTGAAAATAGGACTTATTATATCAGCTATAGCTTCTATAATAATAGGTATTATAATAGGATATATTGATTCACGTTCAATAGTTTCTAGACTTAATCTAGTAAAAGATGATGTGGAACTCCTTGCAACAGGAGATTTTACACCTAATAATAGAGAATATAAAGTAGATGATGAAATATCAGATATTTATAAATCAATAGAATACACTAAGAATGAAATGGCAAGTATGATCTTGTCCATAAAGGAAAGTTCAGATGTTATTGATGAACAAACTGTTGGATTAACAGAAGTTGCAAAGCAATTTACGGGAGCAACTGAAAACATAAATGCAGCAATTGAAGATGCAGCTCAAGGTAGTGGTAGACAAGCTGAGGATTTGACTAAAATAAGTGTTATACTAAATATCTTTGATGAAAAATTAGACAATTGTACAAAAGAGATTGAGACTGTAAATGTAATGGCTAAAAACATTAATAATAAAGCTGAGAAAAGCAATAAAGATATGGCAGGGTTAGTAAATGCATTGAAAGTACTTAATGAATCATTTAAAGAATTTGTAGGATCAACGAACCAAATGAGAGATAACATAAGAACTGTTAATGACATTACAGATCTTATAAATGGAATTGCAGATCAAACTAACCTTTTAGCACTTAATGCAGCAATAGAGGCAGCAAGGGCAGGGGAAGCAGGAAGAGGATTTTCAGTTGTAGCAGATGAAATAAGAAAACTTGCAGAACAAAGTAAAGAATCATCTCAAAGCATCTCTGATGTAATAAATGGTGTTTTAAATGATACTGAAATTATTGCTAATAAAAGTGATGTTATGAGTGATGAGCTTAATAAAGGAATTGAAAATATAGGACAGTCTATAGGAGCATTTAAAGAAATAGCAGACCTAGTTGTAGAAATAGGACCAAAAATAGATAATATAACTAAGGAGAATAATTCAATAGTTGAGGATAAAAACCAAATAGTTGAGATGATAGAAAGTGCATCCTCAATATCAGAGGAAATAGCAGCAACAACAGAAGAAGTATCAGCATCGGCAGAAGAGCTTGGCAGTTCGAGTGAAGATGTGGCAATTTCTGCCTCAAAATTAGAAACATTAACAGAAAATATGGTGAAAACTACAGGTAAATTTAAAGTTTAAATTAAAACAAGGTCAATCTTTTAGGTTGACCTTAATTTTTTTTGCCCTGCTTTGAAAAACTAATTCTTAAAGTTGAGGACTTGAAAAATTTAATAAAGGATGAAATCTTGCGACTTAAAGAATAGAATAGCCACTTTTCAATATAAATAATTATATGATAAGTATACATTGGGATGTGTAATATGTATAATTAAATATAGGATTTAATTATGGAGGTGAAAAATGATTGAGTGATAAAAATAAGAAATTCTGTCATTTACACGTCCATACTGGTTTTTCACTACTAGATGGAGCAGGTAAAGTAACTGATCTTGTTAAAAAAGTTAAAGAACTAGGTATGGACAGTATAGCAATAACTGACCATGGTGTTATGTATGGATGTGTGGATTTTTATAAAACTGCAAAAGAACAAGGTATAAAGCCAATAATTGGATCGGAAGTATACATAGTTCCAAAATCTATGCATATAAAAACAAATGATCCAGAAAATCAAAATTATCATTTAGTGTTATTGGTTAAAAATGAAGAAGGATATAAAAATTTAATGAAGATAGTATCCTATGCCTCTATAGAAGGGTTTTATTATAAGCCTAGAACGGACAGAGAGTTCCTGAAAGCACATAGCGAAGGTCTTATAGCCTTAAGTGCTTGCCTTGGTGGAGAGGTCCAGAAGCATTTAAATAATGGAAGACTAGAAAAAGCCAAAGAAGCGGCTAGTTTCTATAAGGATACTTTTGGAGAGGATTTTTATTTAGAACTTCAAAACCACGGTATGGAAGAGCAAAAAAAAGTAAATAGCTTAGTAGTAGAACTTTCAAAAGAGCTTAATATACCTCTTGTAGCAACCAACGATATTCACTATATAGAAAAGGAACATGCTAAGGCTCATGATATTCTTTTATGTATACAGACTGGAAAAACAGTAAATGATGAAAACAGAATGAAATATCCATGGGAAAAGTTTTACTTAAAATCTCCAGAAGAAATGTGGGATACATTTGGGTATGTTCCAGAAGCCTTAGAAAATACAATTAAAATAGCTGAGAAGTGTAATTTTGATTATGAATTTCATGTGTCAAAACTTCCAAATTACCCATTGACAGATGGAGAAGATCATTATGAATATATGAAAAACCAATGCTATAGTGGGTTGGTTGAAAGGTATGATTGTTTAAAGTCATTTAAAAATAGTGAACTTAATATAGAAGAAATAAAAAAAGTAAAAGAAAATAATAAAGAAATAGAAACAATTGTAGATAGATTAGAGTATGAACTTAACATAATAAATCAAATGGGATATGTAGATTATTTTCTTATAGTTTGGGATTTTATAAAGTATGCTGTTGATAATGGGATACCAACAGGACCAGGTAGAGGAAGTGGGGCAGGATCAATAGTTGCATATACTCTAGGGATAACTAAAATAGATCCTATAAAGTATGGATTGATTTTTGAACGTTTTTTAAATCCTGAAAGAGTCAGTATGCCAGATATAGATTCGGATTTTTGTTATGAGAGAAGACAAGAAGTAATAGACTATGTTGTTGAAAAATATGGAGAAGACTGTGTTGCCCAGATCATAACCTTTGGAACCATGGCAGCAAGAGCATGTATAAGAGATGTTGGTAGAGCTATGAATTATTCTTATGGTGAGGTAGATAAGGTAGCAAAAATGATACCTACTATGCTGAACATAACAATAGAAAAAGCTTTAGAAATAAATCCAGAACTTAAAGATCTTTATGAAAAAGATTATAGAGTTCAAGAGCTTATTGATGTAAGTAGAAGTCTTGAAGGATTACCAAGGCACTCATCAACTCATGCAGCAGGGGTTGTAATAGCATCTAAACCTTTAGTTGAGTTTGTACCACTTCAAAAAAATGAAGAAAGTATAGTTACTCAATTTACCATGGGAACATTAGAGGAACTTGGACTTTTGAAAATGGATTTTCTTGGTCTAAGAACCCTTACCGTAATGAGTGATGCTGTTAAAATGATAGAGGATAATAGGGGAGCAAAAGTTGATTTAGATGCTTTAAATTTTGATGATAAAGAAGTTTATAAAATAATAGGAGAAGGAAAAACAGTGGGTGTATTCCAACTAGAATCTCCGGGAATGACAAGTTTCATGAAGGAATTAAAGCCAGACTGTTTAGAGGATATAATAGCTGGAATAAGTCTTTATAGACCAGGTCCAATGGCTGAAATTCCTAAATATATAGCAGGAAAGAAAAATCCTGAGAATGTAAAATACCTAACTCCACAACTTGAAAATATTCTAAATGTAACCTATGGTGTAATGGTGTACCAGGAACAGGTAATGGAAATAGTTAGAAAACTAGCAGGGTATTCAATGGGTCGTAGTGACCTTGTTAGAAGAGCTATGTCAAAGAAAAAACACAAGGTAATGGAGGAAGAGAGAAAAAACTTCATAAATGGAATTATAAATGAAGATGGAACAATTGAAGTTCCAGGATGTGTGAAAAATGGTATAAGTAAAGAAATTGCAAGTAAAATTTTTGATCAAATGATGGACTTTGCTTCTTATGCTTTTAATAAATCACATGCTGCAGCTTACGCAGTAATAGGATATCAGACTGCATATCTTATTAAATACTATCCAGTGGAATATATAGCAGCCATGCTTAATAGTGTAATGGGTACAAATGAAAAGGTAGCTTATTACATAAATTTTGCTGAGAGTTTAGGTATTCAGGTTTTACCGCCAGATATTAACGAAAGTTATACTAAGTTTACAGTAAAGGGTGATACCATAAGGTTTGGTATGGGAGCTATAAAAAATGTTGGATTAAATGTAGTTGAAGGCATAGTAAAAGCTAGAGAAGAAAAAGATGGCTATACTAGTTTATATGATTTTTGTAATAAAGTTGACTTGTCTACTATAAATAAAAGGGCAGTTGAAAGTTTAATAAAATCTGGAGCATTTGATGGTTTTAAGGTATATAGATCACAAATGTTAGCTGTTTATGAAAAATTGGTAGATGGCCTAGCAAATCAAAAGAAAAAAAATATAGATGGTCAAGTTTCACTTTTTGCAGCTATGGAAGATTCAAGTCCTGAAGCAGTAACTATACAATATCCAAATATCAAAGAATTTGAGAAAAAGTATAAGTTGTCAATGGAAAAAGAAATGACTGGGTTATACTTAACAGGGCATCCTCTAGAAGAATATGAGATAAGCTTAAAATATCAAACTTCAACCACAATAGAAAAAGTTTTTAAAGATTATAAGGAAACCTTTGAACATATAACTTTAGACGAAGGTGAGAACCTAGACCATATTATTGAAAAAAGTATAGGGGAAGGTGAGAACTTACTGAAGGATGGCCAAAGAGTTAAGGTTGGAGGCATAATAGCAGAATTTTCAAGAAAAATAACTAGAAATAACGCTTTTATGGCATTTATAAAACTAGAAGACTTAACAGGCGCTATTGATGGATTGGTATTTCCAAAATCTTACGAAAAACTATCACCAATGCTTCAAATTGATGAAATGGTAGTTATTGACGGTAGACTTATGATGAGGGAGGATGAGCCTCCTAAACTTATATGTGAAAATATAATACCTCTAGAAAAAGTAGGGGATACAAAAGTCTATATAAAGGTTTCAGATGTTATGACTTTAAATAAAATAAAGGGATCATTAAGAGAAATGCTTATTCCTTTTAATGGCTCCAATCCAGTAATTTTATTTGCTGAAAAAGAAAGAAAAGCATTTAGGCTTTCAAAGGAAATGTGGGTTAATTTAGATAGTGATGTTTTAACTTTACTAAGAACTACATTTGGGGAAGAATGTATAAAAATAGTTGAGAATTCTGAAGTGTAAAATCAAGAAGTTTTTAGATTCAGAGGGAGTTTGTTTAATAGAAATACCTAACTCTCTCTGAAGCTTAGAACAAAAAACAACTGTATCAAAAAATAAGCTACAGTTGTTTTAAAAGTTCTTATACTATTAATAATAAAGAGATACGGTTAGTAATGTTAGGAGAAAACATAACGTTTAAGGGGCTTTGAATTTTGGTATAATTGGTGTAACATAAAGAATGTTTTAAACATTCTTTATGACAATATTATTCTCTTAATAATTAGATTTATACTACTATATAAATATTAATTCATGGTATTTAATCTATTGATACCTATTTTGGGATTAATTTTAATCAAAAGGAATATAATGTCGTAAGCCAATGTTAGAAAAATTATGTAGCTAATTTTATTCAAGTTGCAAAGAGAGGTTGATCATTGGAATAATATTATATTATGAAACTACTAAATATTGGTTATTTCTAATTCAAAATAAGAAATACATATTTTCTAAAAAAGTTTGTTCATTTAAATTATAATGTTAGTAATTACTAGTAAGCTAACTTAGAAATCATTAATTTTATTAATTAGAACCTATATAAACAAAAAAAATCAGTTATATTAAAGCATGAGTATTAATTACCAATAATATAAAAAGAATAAATTTACAATCCAAAATAACTTTTCTAAAGATACATTATATAGATTTTGCTACATATATGAAAGCATTCATGATTGAACCTAAATAAGGAAAAAACTTCTCTAATATTTTTTTATACTTTGAAAACAATATAAACAAAGAACTAAAATAAACTAATTCTAGTTATAAGAAATAATAAAAAAACACATAAATATTATGTAAAAATTGAAAAAATATTAATAAGGAAAGTAAATATACCTAATTATAGGTTTTAGTACGTTTACATTTAATAAAAATACTTATAATATAGTTTGCAAAAATAAGAAATGTTATGTAAAATGTATAATGTTTAGGAAGTGATTTAGGAAATTTTTGATACCGGTGGGACTTTGAGTGTCCCGGTGGTTATAGGAGGAATATATTATGAGAAAAATTGCTGTATTAACCAGTGGTGGAGATGCTCCAGGAATGAACGCTGCTATTAGAGCTGTTGTAAGAACTGCTCTAGATAAAGGATTAGAGGTTATGGGAGTACAAAGAGGATATTCAGGACTTATAAATGGTGAATTATTCCCTATGGATAGACACAGTGTATCAGACATAATACAAAAGGGTGGAACTATATTAAGAACTGCTAGATGTCCGGAATTTAAAACTGAAGAAGGTAGACAAAAGGCTGCTAATGTTTTAAAAGTATATGGTGTTGATGGACTTGTTGTTATAGGTGGAGATGGATCTTTTACAGGTGCAAGACTTTTATCTAAATTAGGAGTTGCAACTATAGGATTACCAGGAACTATAGACAATGACCTTGCTTATACTGACTACACAATAGGATTTGATACAGCTTTAAATACAGTTTTAGATGCAATAAATAAGCTAAGAGATACTTCATCTTCACATGAAAGAGTAAGTATAGTTGAAGTTATGGGAAGATCTTGTGGAGATATAGCTTTACATGCAGGTATTGCAGGTGGAGCTGAAGGAATAATAGTTCCAGAAAAGGAATTTGATCAAGAACAACTCTGTAAGGTAATATTAGAAGGAAAGTTAAAAGGAAAATTACACAATCTAATAATGCTTGCAGAAGGTATTGGTGGAGCTAATGAATTGGCACAATATGTTGAAGAAATGACAGGAATAGAAACAAGAGCTACAATACTTGGACATATACAAAGAGGTGGAAGTCCATCAGTATTTGATAGAGTATTAGCTTCAAGAATGGGATATAAGGCTGTAGAATTATTACTAGAAGGTAAGAGTGCTAGAGTTGTAGGAATAAGAGAAGGTAAAATAACAGATGATGATATAGATGAAGCATTATCAATAGAAAGAACTTTCGATGAAGAGTTATACGCAATATCAAAGGTGTTATCACATTAAAATAAAGCCCAATATATAACTTAAATAGTAAGGGAGTGTATTACATGAGAAAAACAAAAATAATCTGTACAATAGGACCAGCTAGTGAGAAGGAAGAAGTTTTAGCTAATATAATGAATGCGGGAATGAGTGTTTCAAGACATAACTTCTCTCATGGAGATCATGCAGAGCACAAAATAAGAATAGAACTTGTAAAATCTTTAGCTAAAAAACATAAGAAACCTATAGCAGTAATGCTAGATACAAAAGGACCAGAAATAAGAACAGGAAATTTTGCAGAAGGTAAAGTAGAATTAGCAGAAGGTTCAACATTTACAATATACTGTAATGAAGAAGTTTCAGGAGATGCTACTAAATGTTCAGTAACTTATGCAGGTCTTGCAGATGACGTTACTAAAGGTAATATGATACTTATAGATGATGGTTTAGTAGGACTTGAAGTTCAAAATGTAGAAGGTAATAAAATAAACTGTTTAGTTAAAAACAGTGGAATGGTTGGAAATCATAAAGGAGTTAATGTTCCTGGAGTTTCAATAAAATTACCAGCTATAACAGAAAAAGATATAGCAGATTTAAAGTTTGGTGTAGAAGTAGGAGTAGACTTAGTAGCTGCTTCATTTATAAGAAAAGCATCAGATGTTGCAACAATAAGAAAGGTTCTTACAGAAAATGGCGGAGAAGATATAATGATTTTCTCTAAAATAGAGAACCAAGAAGGTGTTGACAATATAGATGAAATAATAGCTATTTCAGATGGTATAATGGTAGCAAGAGGAGATCTTGGTGTTGAAATTCCAATAGAAAAAGTACCAGGAGCTCAAAAATTAATGATAGAAAAATGTAACAAGGTTGGAAAACCAGTTATAACTGCTACTCAAATGCTTGATTCTATGATAAGAAACCCAAGACCAACAAGAGCAGAAGCATCAGACGTTGCAAATGCTATATACGATGGAACAGATTGTATAATGCTAAGTGGAGAAACTGCAAATGGTAAGTATCCAGTAGAAGCTGTACAAACTATGGCAAAGATAGCAGAAACTGTAGAAGAAGATTTAGATTATGAAAGAATATTATCTAAAAAAAGAAAAGAGCATGTTCCAGGAATACCAACTGCTATAAGTTTATCTTCAGCAGCAACAGCAATGGAACTTGGAGCAAAAGCTATAATAGCTGCAACTCAAAGTGGAAGTACAGCTAAAATGGTTTCAAGATATAGACCACAATGTCCAGTAGTTGCTATAACTCCATACGATAAAGTTGCTAGAAGACTTGCATTAAGCTGGGGAGTATATCCAATAATAGCTGAAAAACAAGTTAATACAGATGAATTAATAAACAAATCTGTAGAAGAAAGCTTAAATGCTGGATTCATAAATAAAGGTGATATAGTAATAATAACTGCAGGTGTAGCTGTAAATGAAGTTGGTTCTACTAACTTAATGAAAGTACACGAAGTATAATAATTATATAAAAATAAAAGTAGTTTAAAAGCTACTTTTATTTTTTTGAAAAAGTATGGATAAAAATTCATATAAAGTGTAAAATTATAATGTTTGTTAAAATGAGTCTAAAAATGTATTTTATAATTACTAAATAAATAAAATATAGGAGTGCAAATTAGGTATGAAATGGATAAATTTTGTAAAAAAGAAGGTTACATACAAAGTAATAGCAATATCTAGTATTTTTATATTATTAATATGTTCAACTTTTGGAGCATTGGCTTTTTATGAAACAAAAAAAATTCTTACAAAAAATATTAACGAAGCTTTATTACAAAAGGTGGAAGATTCAACAGACATAATTAATAGAGAGATACAGGGGTATGTAAAGGCTATGGAGTCTATTGCAGCTAGAGATGATATAAAAAACAATGAATTCAAAGATAGTTTCAATATATTAAATGAAGAAAGTAAGAGATTAGGAATAAATGAACTTAGCTTTGTTAATAAAGAGGGAGTAATATTATTTACTAATGGAAATGAATTTAAAGTGGATTTTTCTTTAAGTGATATGGAAATTGGATATTTAAAAGAAGTTGAGATAGGTGAAAAATCAACTGTTTCCAATCCAATAGTGACAACAAAGGGAGAGAATATGTTCTCAATCGCAACACCTATAAAGAGTAATGGAAAGTTAAAGGGTATATTATTAGCAAATATAGATTTACAGGGTATAAATAAAATAATACAACAGGCAAAAATAGGTGATGATGGATATGCTTTTGCAATAAATAAAATTGGAGAAAAAATAGCTCATGAAGATTTAGATCTTGTGGTAAAAAAAGATAATGATATAGAAAATAGTAAAAATGATGATGCTTTCAAACAAATAGCTTTAATAGAAAAGAAGATGGTAAATGGAGGAAAGCATGTAGATGAATATAAGATAAAAGCACAAGAAAATATAATAGCTTATGGACCTATAGATGGAACAGAATGGTTCCTAGGCATTGTAGCAGATAAAAATCAAGTGTTAGCATCTATAAACTCATTAGAAAATAGTTTCATTGCTATAACATTATTTTTCATAGTTCTAGGTGTTATAGGGTCAATATTTTTAAGTAGAAGTTTCAAAAAACCTTTAGAAATAGTAATGATGTATGCTAATGGGTTAAGAGATTTCGACTTAACGGTAGAAGAAAAAATAAATTCACAAGATGAGTTTGGACAAGCAGTCAACGGACTAAATAAAGCTAATGACAGATTTAGAAATCTTATAAGTGATATAAAGGAAGGAAATATACAAAGTGTTGATTCAGCAGAAAAAATTCAAACTTCATTTGGTAAAATAAAGGATGAAATAACTGATATAATGGCAACAACTGAAGAGATAAGTGCTACAATGGAACAAACTTCCTCATCTATTCAAGGACTTACTGATTCAAGTTCTAAAATAACAAATGAGATAGATGATATAAAGGGTAAAATACAAGAAGGTGTTGAATTATCAAACAAGATTAAAGAAAAGGCTTATTATATTGAAAAAGAAAATTCAACAACTAAAAATGAATTAGAAATCTCATACAAAGAATTAGAAGCAAAGTTAGAAAAAGCAATGAAGGACGCTGATGTAGTAAAAGAAATTTCAGTAATGGCAGAAAGTATACTGGGTATAGCTGAAAATACTAATCTTTTAGCCCTTAATGCGGCTATAGAGGCAGCAAGAGCTGGCGATGCAGGAAAAGGGTTTGCTGTTGTGGCAGAAGAGGTTAGAAAGCTTTCTATGGAGTCGTCAGAAAAGGTTAATCATATACAGCATATTGTAAATAAAGTAAATAAAGCTGTAAAAGAATTACAAAATTCTTCTAAGGATATTTTAAATATTACGAGGGATAAGGTAACGGCCAATTACGAAGGATTGGTGAAAGTAGGCAAAGAGTATTCAAAAGATGGAGAGTCTTTTAATAATATAATTACAAGGTTTGAAAAATTGACTAATATATTAGGAAAAACTATTACAGATATGGTAGAAGAAATGGATCAAATAGCTTATGCATCTAATGAGGTAAGTAAATCTACTGGAGGGATAGTTGAAAGTATAAGTAATGTGAATAATAAAAATATGGATATAAGTATTGAGAGTATAAAAACTAAAGAATGTACTTTAAAAACTAAAAAAATTATAGAAAATATAAGAAATTAACAGAAAATTAATAAATAAATAGAAAAGTTTGGTATATAAGATGTATATTTAGTAAATAAATAATGATATAATTTTAATTTAAGTAAGTGGAATTCGAAAAATGGCAACTGATTCTACAAATATACTATTGCACCTGTATAGGTGCATTTTTTTTGCTTATATTTATATATGGGAATATTGAGGAATATAGTAATTGATAAAGCAATACTCCCATATATTCTTCATTATATAAGATCCTAAGCTTATAACAACACAAAATCCAATAAAGATTTATAAATAAAATGTAATAATAGATTATTAGTAGAAATTTGCAGTTATATTCTTAAAAGTTTAATGCGTTCTAAATAAATGTTATTAAAGATGGTAACTAAAATTAAATTATAAAAAGTGTATTATTCCATGAAAAAATTAATAAAAGTAGGTATATATGAGGAGTAGTTAAAATATATTGTTATAATCAAACAATATTTACAGAAACAAATGTTAAAGTTTTGTTAATTTTAAAATGGATAAAAAAATTTAACAAATAATTTACTATTTGAAATGTGGATACTCTCAATTTTATTAGGATGGCAAGTTTAACTTAAGGAAGGCTAAAATGTGCAAGTATCAAGTTAAGAGTGAGAATATATAAGGTTTAGACAAATTTTTAAGTATATAAACCTAAGAATAAGTATATGTATATTACTTACATGTATGATAAAATTAATATAAGGCACATTCAAAAAATAACAAGTAAGTATGCTAGTCTATTGTGTGTCATACTGAGTTAGCGATATTAGCCATAGTCTTATTATATGAACCAATATCATTTCCTTGTCTGACACAAAATATACATGGAATCTTTGACTTGTTATTTTCTTTCATGTGCCTAAGAAAAAAGGGGGAGTAATTATGGATTTTACTATAGATATAGAAATTCAAAAATTAGACATATTACTAGATACCTTATATTTTTTAGCTAATAGAGATCAAGTTGAAAATACATATAGAGACTATGGACTATATTTAAATGATAAGGGTAAAAAGTTTTTAGAAGATGTTGAGAAAACTTTAGATAAGGATATATTAAATTTCTTTTTTAAAGAGTTTAAAGAAGATTATTGTATAGCAACATCTTTAATAAGCACAGAACTTATATATGGGAAAGATATAAATACAGCATTACTTTACATAAGAACAGTAACGAGAGATGAAATTTTAGATAAATTTATAAAAATACTTCTATACATAAAGTTTGGAGATTATGAAGTAGTTAATGAAGAGATAAAAGATAAAGAAATTACAGAAGAGTATATAATAGAAACATTAAAGGAGTTAGACATTGAAGAAAAATTTAAATGGAATATATTTTTATTTATAAGGGATATGAATATACACTTAAGGAAGTTTTATGATTTCTTAATGAACGTTCATAAGGCAACAGAAAAGAAAACAAAGTATTTTGAAAAAGAAGGATCTAAATGGGCTATAAGTTTTAAGAATAAATTAGAAAAAGAAGAGCTAAATGCAATTTTAGATATATTAACTAAAATAGATGCTAATGTAGATGAGATAGAAAAAATATATATTTATCCTAAAACAATATTAAGTTTTGATTTTACCTATTCTTGTAATAGTCCTAAAAATCTTTATATAGGAATAGGAATAGATTATCATAAGGTTCAAAATAATTTATTGGGATACAACATACAGTGGTTTGAAAATGTTATTAAAGTTTTAGCGGATAAAGATAAATTAGAAATTCTTAATTTACTTATAGAGGAAGAACTATATTCTCTTGAAATTGCAGAACGATTATCTTTAACACCAGCAAGTATCTCTTATCATATAAAAGTTTTAGCACTTAATAATGTGATTCTAGAAGAAAAAAGAGACAATAAAACCTATTATTCTTTAAATAAAGAGGCGCTAGGTCAATGGGTTAATCTTTTTAAAAACCAATTTAAAATTTAAAAATATAACTTATTTCAGTGACAAGTGATAAAGTAAATAATATTTTTCTTGATGTTACTTGAAAAAACTTAGAATTAAATTTGATATTGTAATAATAAAGAATTATCTAAATAAAATGGAGGTCTAAGCATTAGCAAAATATATGACGAACAATATTCCGTGTAGTCATCTAGCTTAAGTTGCTTAGATCTCCATTTTATTGTTTAGATAAAAATCCTTTTATTATGAATTAAGTAAAGAATCTATTTTTCCACACAGTTTTATCCAATCAAAATTTTCATTAGCATAAATTTGTATTTCATTACAAACTCTTTCAAGTTCAGCTTCATTATTACAAACTTCAATAAAAGCTTGGGATAAATAATTGGGGTTATTTAAAGGGAAAATTCTGCCGTATTTTTCATGGTCTGTAATATCATATGAAGGGTCTATACAAGTAGAAATTATATAACAACCATTATGCGCCGCTTCAGGAAAAACAATTGGAAAGCCTTCACAACGAGAAGGTAAACAAAAGATTTTACATTTTCTATATATATTTTGTAGCTCATTTTTATCCTTTATAGGGCCTGTAAACTCCACTCTAGAATCTAAATGAGGATTAGATTTTAAAAAGTTATCAATATAAGATTTAAAATTTTCTTCAATAGTACCAACAATTTTTAGTTTCCAATTAGGTATTTCACTCTCACATAACCTAAATCCATCGAGTAAAATTTCAGTAGCTTTTTGAAAAGTACCAATTCTGCCAACAGTAAGTATTATATTTTCTTTTTCATTGAATAAGACCTTTGAACCGTCTAAATTGGAAAAATTGTAATAACCATTAGGGATACATTCTATTTTCACAGGCCAAGCATTATTCATAATATTACATATATTTTCACATTCAGTACTAATTAAATCACATTTTTTAAGAATATCTACTATATAATCAGACAAATTAATTCTATTAAGCCAATGTATATTCATATCTGTTTTAAGATAAATTTTACCATCAGGACGTATAGATTTATACCTATTTATCATATCTAAATTAAAATTATATATACCAATAACCATTAATACATCTGTTTCTTTAAGAATTTTTATGAGAACATCATTATTATTATTTATATATTTAATTGGAAGATCTTCTAAATATTTTTTTGCATCGTCATACACTAAGCCCTCATTATTTACAAGAATACATGAATTATAATCATAGTATTTTCTAAGAACAAAAGGAATAATGCCAACATCTTTGGTCAAGTGATAATTAGCAAGTTCAGGCCAAAATAAAGTTAAATTTTTCATACAATAATCTCCTTGAACAATATTTACCAAATATAATATTGTATGTTTAAGTATTAAAGAATGTTACTGAAATTAAATAATTGGGTATGGTTAACATCTTATTATTTAATCGCTTTTTCATTCTTTAATTTGCCACTTAAATAATAGCGTAGCCACTTTTTTATTAGATTGTGTAAAAGTAATATTATTTTTCATTGAAGGAGAGCATTATAGATTGATGATCTTTTCCTATATATGAGTTAGAAAAAATATTTTGGGCATTATTTATATAATCCCCGGGATTTAGTATTGATGGTGAAAAGTGAGTTAATATTAGTTCTTCACAATTACCTTTTAAGGCTAAGGTTGCAGCCTCTTCAAAGGTCATATGAAAATTTTTAAGAGCTTTATCTAATTTATCTAAACTTTCATAGGTTCCTTCACAAAACAGTAATTGACTATTTAAGATAAAATCTTTAATAGAATTAAGTGGTCTAGTATCAGTTACATATGAAAATTTAATTCCACCTCGATTTTCTCCAAGAACCATTTCAGGATTTATAACATTACCATTTAAATTAAGTGGATTTCCTTGATGAAGACTTTTCCAGTACTTAGTAGGTATATTTAATTCCTCAGCTTTTTCTCTTAAAAATTTACGCCTCCTAGGTAAATAAAAACTATAAGCAACACAAGGAGAAGAGTGACTTACATACAAGGCACATATTTCCACTTCTTTGAATTTATAAATAAAATCTTCATTTTCTTTTATCTCAATAACATTAATATCATAAGGCAAATAGGGTACAAGAATCTTAAATCCATTAATAGCATCTACTATCCCAGTTGGACCAATGATAGTTAGAGGATCAACCCTATCACTATTACCAATAGTACTCAAAAGTCCTAAAAGGCCATTAAGATGATCTCCATGGGTATGAGTAATAAGTATTAAATCTACAGATTTAAAACCAGTAGAACATATCCGCATAGATACTTGCGTACCTTCACCACAATCTAGAAGAATTTTATTTCCTTTATAGTTAATTAAAAGAGAAGCTAAAAATCTATTTGGCATAGGCATTCCTCCGCCAGTACCTAAAAGAGTTAAATCAAGCATAAAATCACCTCATAAAAACATAATACTCTTTAAAATAAAAAATTTAAAGGGGACGGTTAACAAGTTTTATTTATGGATATCAATATAAGCTATAAATATTGATGAAGTACAAGGTTGGAGAGTTACTTAATTAAGAATTGAAAATTGACAATTAAGGATGAAATCTAAAATAAAAAAAATGTTATTAAAGAAAATTTGTGATTTTTTGAATGTGCCTAAGTAAAAAGTATATACATTTTTATTAGGGGGAAAATAAAAACTATAATATATAAGAAAGGGTGGAGATTATGGAAAATAGATTAATTTGTAGAGCTGAAGAATGTGTTAATAATATGGGGGGGTTTTGTACAGCAAGAGTTATAAATATGATTGGAGTTTTAGCAAGAGAAAGTGAAGATGTAAAATGCTCAACTTTTGGAGAAAGAACAATAACAGAGGCTTTAAAAAATGCAACTAATTTAAACTTAGGAGGAGCTTTTGCACAAGCATTTAATACAGAAAAAGTTGAAATTGCACCAGAAGTTTTATGTTCAGCTGAAAAATGTATGTATAATCATAAAAAAAAATGCATTGCTGAAGATGTCTTTGTTAATGAGAATGCATTAACATCTGTAGGCAGCCCATACTGTGAAACATTTAAGGAAAATAAATAATAAAATGATACAAAATCATTGAAAAAATTTAACGATTAACAAAATAAGGATATAAAATTATATTATATCCTTATTTTTAAATTATTCACAATAGGACAAGCGAAATGAAACAGGAAAATACATTTACATAACTTAAATGTAATAAATAGGGAATAAATACAAAAATATAAGAGAAACTAAAAATTTCAATGCACATATTTGGAATTAAATAGGAGTTTTAAGGAAGTTTTAAGGTTTAGCTAATATTAACATATGGTAAAATATGATATAATATATTAAAAATTAGAAATTAAATAGTGAGTTATTATCACATTATTAGCATGAAAAATAACTTATAAATAAGAAAAAACTGTGAAAAAATATTTCTCAGGTAATAGTTAACTTTAAGGTTTATATAAATTATAGATTTAATTTTCATATATACAATAGTATCTTTCTTAATGAAAAACACTTTAAGAAAGTTCAAATATACTTTTTTATTTTTAATTTAGGATATGAGTGTGTTAAAGATTATGAAGATGATAGTTAGTGTTTATAACACTAGTTATTATCTTTATATATTTTTAAAAAGCAAGGTATAGTGCAATGTGAAGGGGTGGTAGAAGCTATGAGCTTGTTAATAAATACAATAGTAGGGGTAGTATTTATTTGGGGAATAATTCTTATATACAAGGAACTTTTTATACCTGCTTATTATGCTGTTAGTTATTCAGATTATAGTCGTTATAAAGACAAAGAACTAAAAATTTTACAGGAGAACAATCCAACCAAAGAGCAAATTAAAAGTGTGGGAATAAATGATTTATTATTTGTAGCTATGTTTATAGTTATAATTGTTAGTGGAATTATAGTTCTTATATATGATATTAAACTGGATAGTCTTACATTTTATGTGGTTCTTTTGGTTCTAGCGGGGATATTAAAAATAAAAAGGTGGTTAATATTTTGTGATATTGAAAAACCACAAAGAAAGAAAAAATAAGTTGGATTTTATTAAGGAATTTATAAAGGGGATTAGTGGAGTTGCTTCAAGTTTTAGCATAATAAATTTCTAATAAAAAATGATATTTAATATATGTATGTAAAATAAGAATGATTTTTAAATAAGTCATTCTTATTTTATTGCTTAAAAATTCTAAGATCTATAAATAGCGTTCACGACAAAATATCCAGCGTTAATGATAAAAGAGATAAGCTTTTTAAGCGTTTAAGGTTTAAAAACATGTGTTTACTACATATTTAAGATTTAGTAAGGATTATCCCATATAATAAATATGAGAGTTGGTTGAAGCAGTTAGTTAAATTATGGATTTTCTAATTTTGTTTAAGTTTTTGGAGGGATTTATAAGAAGATACTCTTCAAAATTTAAAATAAGGAGAACTAATGGTCTCCTAATATATATAAATAGAAAGGGGGATAAAAACTATGACAAATTATGTATGTCCTACAATTGATTGTAACCTAATCGAAAACACTGAGGATGAGGCATGGGTGCTAGTATTTATGGCTGTATTATTAGCTATAGGTGTTACTTGGTTCATCGGTATGTCAGTATGGTGTCTTGCGAATGGATATGGTGGTTTTACTGGTAATTATGAAATAGTACAATGGGGATTAAAAGTTAATTTCGAGTGTAAATAAATTTCACTCAAAAGACATATTAACTTTATAGACAAGCGTTTAATACTTAGAAATTTTAAATAAGACAACGACATCAATAAAAACATAGAAAAGTTAAATAGATGAGTATGTAAACTCTATTGCATACTCATCTTACTAAAGAATTAGAGTTAAAAATTGGCTAGGAGGTGTAAGAAACTAATGTTATCAATAAAGAATCTTAGCAAAAAATACTCCAATGGATTTTGGGGAATAAAAAATTTTGATTTACATATAAAAGAAAAAGAATTAATTGCAATTGTAGGACCAAATGGTTCAGGAAAAACTACTATAATTAACTGTTTACTTGGAGTTGTTTCCCCTACTAAAGGAGAAATATCCTTAAATGGCAAAAAAAATAGTGAAAAAGAATTTAAAGAAGACATTACATATGTACCAGATGAATTATTACTTATTGATGCTTTAACAGGTAAGGAATATATCGATTTTGTATCATCAATGTATAAAAATATAAACAAAGAAAAAATTAAAAACTTGATACAAATATACAATATGGAAGAGGCTATGAATGAAGTTATTACAAACTATTCACATGGTATGAAGAAAAAACTTCAGTTAATTGCAGCTTTTATGATAGGAAGCAAGCTTATAGTACTAGATGAACCTTTTAGAGGATTAGATGTAGAGGCAATGATAATAACAAAAAAGATTTTTACTAAACTTTTAAAAGAGGGTAAAAGTATTTTGTTATCAACCCATGATTTACTCTTAGCTGATAATATAAGTGATAGGATTGCTATAATTTCCAAAGGGGAAAAAGTAGAAGAAGACACTAATAGTGAATTGAAAAAAAAATACAATTGTGACACCCTTGAGGAAGTATTTATTATAGCATCTCTTGATAAAAATAGGAGTGATAAAATTGACCAAGCCATTTATGATTTGTAAAATGATTTTTAAGATATGGCAAAGAAATATAAAGAAAATACTAAACACTAAAAGTAAGGTTTTAGGAGCGAGTTTATTTATAGTATTTACATTGCTGTTATCAGTAGTAGCTGGATATATTATTGTAAACCCTGTAGTATCAACGTTTATAAATGGAGATAACAGGTCAATGTATTTATTATTAGCTGGTACTTTAGTAAACGTGTCAATAATGACCACATCATTATTTGTACTTGTGAAATCAGTGACCCAGGAGCAAGGAGAATTTATAATGCAACTAAACTGGTTTCCACTTACTACATTTGAAAGAAATTTAGGATATAAAATGCCTATTTTTTTGGTTATTTTATCAATTGAGTTTTTTTTAAATATATTATTACTAATACCTTCATTTGTTATGAATGGGTTAAATGGTGGTTTATTATTAGTGATTATGTTGACATTTATTATTCAGGCTATATTCATATTTTTCTTGAATTCTATAATATATGATTTTGGTATATTTATTATATCTAAAATAGGGCTAGCATATAGAAAGGTTATAACTCTTTCAATTCTATTAATAGCTGTATTCTATTATTTTATAGAAACTTTTTCAGTTGATAGAATTTTATCTTCATATACTAAGTTTGACTATAATTTATTATATTTAGGTAATGGTATTCTTATGAAAGTATTAAATAATACACTATTTGATGATGTAAGCTATGTTAGAGTAGTAGGTTGTATTTTAGGTGTTACAATTGTAGCAGTTGGTACACTATTTTTAAATGAAAAAGTTCAAGAAAATAATTCATCCAAGATACTAAGATTTTTACCTATGTCAAAAGGATTTAATATATCCCTAATGATAAAAGAGGTTAAAGTTCAACTTAGGAATGAAGAAAACTTTACAAACATATTATTGTTTTTATTTTTAGCAATAGCAGCAAGATTGAAATTACAAGATCTAGAATCAAATGCAATTGTTATAGGACTGGTAAGTTTAGTTTGTAGTACTGTGGCATTAAATTCATTTGGAAATGAGAATAATTACTTCAAAATGTACAAGGCTACTGGAGCCCAGCTATTAAGGGTATTACTTTTAAAGGAATTAGCTTTATTTATTATTGCATATTCATTATTTTTAATTATAATTGCCTTAATACTTGGAATTTCAATAAGTTTAAATATTATATTGATTAGTATGCCAATAGTTTTTACTTCCATAATGATATTGTATATTTTAGGTATATTAATTCCTGTAGATAAAAAAAATCCATATATGGGTATATTAGCTTTTGTAGTTCTATTCTTAACAATGATACCAGCAGCAATTATACTTAGCCAAGCAATAACTACAACATTATCTTTTATAATTATGTTTGCACTAATTATAATTGTATTATTTTATAATTTTTATTTAGTGGCTAAATGGAGGATTAATTATGAGTAATTTAAAAAAAGTTCCGTATTTAGCTAAAAGTGTTGAATTACATGAAGACTATATTTTAGATAATCAATTACATGCTAAAGTTCCTATAAATGAAACTACAAATAAGATACTACAGTTAGTTGATGGAAGGAAAAGCGTAAGCGAAATTACTGAGGAAGCAAATAAAGAATTTAAAATAAACTATGATGTCCTTTATAAGGATGTAAACAATCTTTTAGACGAGTTAAATAAAAACTATCTTTTAAATTGGAAATATATTTCTAATAAAAAGATGCAAAAGATATTAATAAATTTTATAGCACAATATAAAAAAGGTTATAAGGAAAGAACAATTATAAATAACAGTAGTTTTTTTTCAGCGTTCAATTCCATAAATAACTTAGTAATTAAGAAAATAGGAATCTTCTTTGTGTGGACATTGATTCTTTATATATTAAGCAAAATCATATATATAACAAGCGAAAATTCATCTACAGTGAGGTTAGCTTTAAATTTTTCATTAGGAGTTACGATTGCTTTTATTGGGTTAATTTTAAGTACAAGCCTACATGAAATATCTCACGTATATTCTTTTTGGATTCAAAAAAGAGATAAAACCATAGGGTTTATGGGGGTAAGTCCTTTTGGAGTGAGATTTGTAAGACCTGTAGAGAAAGATCCGAAAATTAATATTATTGTATCATTATCAGGACCATTGATTCCAGGAATTTTAGGGATACTGATGTACTTAATAAGTGCTACATTGCTTAAAGAATGGCAATATAATTCACAAGCTAACATATTTGCAGCTATGTTTATTCTTCAATTGATACATTGCTTGCCATTTACTGGAGATGGGAAAAATGTTGTTAAACAAATAATGATAATGAGATATAGAAATAAAATAATTTAGAAATGGAGGGAATTCATATGGTTAAAGTTAGTAAAAACACATATACCTTAGCAGCTATTCTAAGCATAATAGTTTTACCAGTGGTAACAGTGGCAACAATGCTAACAAAAATGTTTACTCATGAAAGTGGAAATATATTCTTTAATACAATAGAGATTATTAAAAATGGAGATAATGGATATGCATTTAATATTAAATTTTCATATTTCATTTTAATAATAGGGCTATTCCTTATAATTATTATATTATCAGTTTTAAAAAATATTTTATTTAAAGGAAGTAAGGTACAGTGAAGAGTAAATCAAAAATGAATAAACTTCTTATTTTAATGGGGGCTATATTATTAATAGTAGGGGTTTTTATCATAAAACCCATAGAGTTAAATAAAAAAAATAATGCTAATAGTATAACTGATAAGGGAATGATTTTTGGAGATATTAATGCTCCGGTGAAAATATATGAATACTCCGACTTTAATTGTCCAGATTGCAAAAAGCTTAATGAAAATATTGGGGATACACTATTAGAATACATAAACGATAAAAAAGTTGTTTTAATATTTAAGCTGACAAATGAAAATATGTATTTAAACATTCCTAAACTCTCTACTGAGGATTATAAGGAATTAGATAAAATATTTAATGAAAAGGATAAGTATACTAATCCACAAACAGAGGAAGATTCAAAATCTTACCTAGGGGAAGATTTATATAATGAAAGAAAAAATCATAGCAAGGAAATAAAGAAAGAAATAGAAGATCTAAATATTACGGTAATACCAACATTATATTTAGGTACTGAAAAAATGGTTGGGGTTTATAAAGAAGACGAATTTAAACAGATTGTTGAAAATATATTAAACAGCAAAAAATAGATTACCTGGAAGTTTTATCTGATGACTAGCATCTGTAACACTCTCTAAAAGAAGATTTGCTCTACATCAATTAATAATAAAATTGAAGGGGATAAGTGCATGAATAATATATGTATAAGTAAAAAAATAAAAAACATTTTCAAGGTATTTTTTCTTATAATAATATGCCTTAATATGTTTAACATAAACACAACATATGCTAAGACTAATGAAGTAGATGTAATATATTTCAAGGTACCATTATGCAATAATTGCAACAAGTTTGAAGAAAGACTAGATAACTTGCAAGAAGAATACAAAAATATTAACGTGTATAGTTATGATATCAGTAAAAGTGAAAATTTTGAACTGCTGTTAAAGTACAATAATGAATATAATTTAAATGAAAAGAGTTCAGAAGTACCAATAATATTTGTCTCAAACCAGTATATTAAAGATGAATCTAACATAAGACCTGTAATAGAAAAAATTTTAGATAATGACAATATAGAATCAACACCAATATTGGATGAAGCTAAATTAGAAAAAAAAGTATCATTATATAACATCTTTGGATTTATCCTTACAGGATTTATTAATGGACTTAATCCTTGTTCTATATCTATGCTATTATTTTTTATCTCACTTATAAGTGTAAAAAATATTGGTATAAAGAAACTTGGTTTTAGTTTTATTTTAGGTAAATTCATAGCATATTTATTAATAGGTTCATTATTATATTCATCAATATCTAAGGTGAGTCTTAATTCTTATAATAATGTAATTAAAATATTAGTTATATTATTTTCTGCTATAATAATTTACTTAAATCTGAATGATTTTTTCAAAGCAAGGAAAGAAAAATTTGGTGAAATAAAAAATCAACTGCCAAAGAATGTAAGACGTTTTAATCATAATATAATAAAAAATTTCCTTGAAAATAAAAATGGTAAAATTTTAATTATAATAAGTTTTGTATTAGGTGTAGTTATTTCATTAGGAGAATTTTTGTGTACAGGACAAATATACTTGGCTAGTATAAGTTATATGATAAAGCAAAGCAGTGAATATTCACTTCAAGCTTTTTTATATTTATTTTTATATGATTTAACCTTTATTATACCGCCAATAATAATTGTACTAATTCTTGATAAAGGAACAGATATGTTTAAAGTATCAACATTTTTTGTGGACAAGATATACCTAATAAAACTATTTAATGCAATATTAATCTTCTTGTTTTGTTTATTTGTAGTTTTTACACTTTGATGAAATTAGGCGCATTCAAAAAATAACAAGTCAGTATGCTAGTATATTTAACTTGTTGTTTTCTTTCATGTGACTTATACAGATATAAGGAGGGGGCAAAATGGTAAGAATCATTAAGATATTAAGCGAGGATAGCTCTATTATATATGATGGAGAACTTTATAAATTACCAATCTCAGAAAGTATTATAGTTGAAAAAAGTATTGAATATTTCTGTGATTCAGAACCATGTTTTATACATAAAAGTGCGGTAACCAAAAGACTATATTATGAATTTGATAGGTTTTTTGATGAAAAACTTGATAATAATATTAAAATAATAGAATTTAAAGAATTTCCATTAGTTTTACAAAATATAATCAGTAAACTTGGAAATGCTAGAAAAATTTTATTGCAATAAGGCACATTGAAAAAAATACATATAAAAAACAATAATATTTTATACATAAGAACAATATTATTAATATAAGAGAAGTTACTTCAAAGGATTAATTAAGGCATGAACTTGGTATTAGATGTAAAACACATAATATTAAGGTCATGTCTTTTCAATTCTCAGTTTTCAAATATATATAAATACAAGGAGGAATCCACCATGATAATTATGAGCATATCAGTTGTTACACTTTTCATTTTAGTGATAATAAAAAAAGAAGGAAGATCAGCGTATGAAGCTATAAAAAACTCAGACTACTCTTATTATAATGAGGAGATAGTGAAAAAACTTAAAAGGTATAATCCTAACAAGAAACAAATAAAAAAAATCGGCATAAATGATATGTTTGTATTAACTTTACTTGTAATGGTTTATGCATATGTTTTAATAGCAATAATTTACGATATTAATCTTAATAACGATATAATTATTTTAATTGGTATGGGAACATTATTATTATTAAAAATAAGAAGACGGTATATATTTAATAGCATTAAAGAAACAAAATCATAAAGGAATGTGATACAATAGTAAAGTAAAAAATGAGATAACTTTATTAATTTACAAGTTATTAGTTGCAAGTGACAAGCAAGTTTAAATCTGAGGATAACTTGATTAAGTAATTAAAACATATGGAGTTTTTAAACAAATTGAGAACTTTATTGAGTGACAAGTGGCAAGTGACAAGTTGCGGATAAATCTTCTTGAGAAGATTTTAAAATTAAAAAATATAATTAAAGAAAACCAGTGGTTTTCAACATCAATTTGTCACTTGTCACTTTAAACTTGTCACTAAAAAGGCCGTAGCCTTTTGGAATGGTTATAGTTGATGGATATAAGATAAATTTTAAATACATAGTATTATAGGAGGAATTTAATATTGGTTGAAAAGAATAAAGATTATGTGTTAGATATAGTTTCTTTAGGATATGAGGGAGAGGGAGTTGCAAAAATAGATAACTTTCCAATCTTTATACAAGGAGCGTTAATTGGAGAAAAAGTTAAGATAAAAATAGTTAAGGTTAATAAGAACTTTGCTTTTGGTAAGCTTATTGAAATAATAGAAGAAAGTGAACATAGAAGAGAGGCTGTATGTCCAATATATAAAAGATGTGGTGGATGTAGTCTTCAGCATTTAAGCTATGAAAAACAATTAGAATTCAAAAGAGATAGAGTTAAGGATTGCTTAAGTAAAATAGGAAGAATAAATGATGTAACTGTTCTTGATACTTTAGGAATGAATGATAATCCTTATAGATATAGAAATAAAGTTCAGCTTCCAGTTGGGGAGCGTAATGGAGAAATACAAGTAGGTTTCTATGCCCCAAGAAGCCATGACATAATAAGCATGGAAAGCTGCAATATTCAACATGAAGAGGCTGATAAGGTTGTTGAACTAGTTAAGCACTGGATGAAAAACAACAACATAAAAGCTTATGATGAAAAAGATCATAATGATAAAAGGGATAAAGCAGATTTGAAAAATAGAGTAAGACATATAATGGTTAGAAAAGGCTATAAAACTAAAGAAATCATGGTGGTTATAGTAACTGCTTCAAAGGATTTAAATGGTAAAGAAGAGCTGATAGCACTTTTAAGAAATAATATAACTGGAATAAAAAGCATAATACAAAATATAAATCCTAAGAATACAAATGTGGTTCTTGGAGAGGAATGTATAACCCTTTGGGGAAGCGATAATATAAAAGATTATATAGGAGAATTTCACTTTAATATATCTCCATTATCTTTCTTTCAGGTAAATCCAGATCAAACAGAAGTGCTTTATAAGAAAGCTCTTGAGTATGCAGGATTAACTGGAAATGAAGTTGTTTTTGATGCCTATTGCGGAACAGGAACAATATCTTTATTCTTATCAAAGAATGCTAAGAAGGTCTATGGAGTGGAGATAGTTGCGCCAGCCATAGAGAATGCAAAGATAAATGCAGTGGAGAATGGCGTGGATAATGCTGAGTTTATCGTTGGAGAAGCTGAAAAAGTGATTCCATATATGATTGATAAGGGAGTTTATGCAGATGTTGTTGTTGTGGACCCACCAAGAAAGGGCTGTGGAAAAGAGCTTTTGGAAGCCATAGGTAAGATGAGTCCTAAGAGAGTAGTTTATGTATCCTGTGACCCAAGTACTTTGGCTAGAGATTTATGTGTTCTTAGGGACTTAGGATATTCTATAGATGAGGTTCAACCTGTGGATATGTTCCCTCATAGTAGTCACGTGGAGACGGTAGTACTTCTTTCCCACAAAAAAGCAGATACTCATATCAACGTAAATGTGGAGTTTGGTAATGGTGACGGCAAAATTCCTGTGGGTAAAATAGCTGAAAAAGCTGAGGAGTATAAGCCAAGCGAAAGAGTTACCTATAAAATGATACAAGAGTATGTAGAGGGTAAATATGGATTTAAAGTGCATACTGCCTATATTGCGGAAGTAAAGAGAGATTTAGGATTACGAATGTATGATGCACCAAATTCAGTAGAGGAATTGAAAAATTCAAGAAATCACCCAACACCTGAAAAGGTAGAAGCAATCAAAGATGCATTGAAGTATTTTGCTTTAATTTAACTTATTTAAGTATTATATAGATAGTATCCTTAAAGAAAATATCATAATACTAGAGGCTAAGTCTGAGTCAATAAAATGACACTTTAACTTGGCCTCTTTTTAATGCAATAATGGAAATCTTTTGATGAAAGATGTATAATAAAAGAAGAATATGTAAGGAGCGTGAATATGAAATCTGAAATCATAATGTATCAAACCGAAGATGGTTTGACTAAAATAGAAACAACTTTTGAGGACGATACAGTTTGGCTTTCTATTGACCAAATGGCAGAATTATTTCAGCGAGATAGAAGTGTAATTGGTAAGCATATAAGAAATATTTTCAAAGAAGGTGAGCTTGAGAAAAATTCAGTATGGGCAAAATTTGCCTACACTGCTTCTGACGGAAAAGATTATCAAGTTGATTATTATAATTTGGATGTCATTATTTCAGTTGGTTATCGTGTAAAGTCTCTAAGAGGCACCCAGTTCAGAATTTGGGCTAGTAATGTCTTAAAAGAATATATGAAAAAAGGATTCGCTATGAATGATGACCTCCTAAAAAATAATGGTGGTGGGCTGTATTTTGATGAACTGTTAGAACGCATACGTGATATTCGCTCATCAGAAAAAGTATTTTGGAGAAAAGTTCTTGATATCTATGCTACTAGTGTAGATTATGATCCACGAATGGAATCTTCAATGTTATTTTTTAAGACAGTTCAAAATAAAATGCATTGGGCAGCACATGGGCAAACTGCTGCTGAAAAAATTTATTACTCAGTGGATGCGGATAAACCACATATGGGGATGCTCAGCTTCAAGGGTGAATATCCTACACAGGCAGACGCATTAGTAGCAAAAAATTACTGTACAGAAGATGAATTAGCTGCTTTGAATAGTGTGGTATCAGTTTACTTAGAATTTGCAGAGATGCAGGCTAGAAGAAAAATTCCAATGTATATGTCTGATTGGATGGAGACACTTGATGGATTCCTAAAATTATCTAAGCATGAAATTCTCACTCATGCTGGAAAGATAAGTGCTAAGACTGCTGAAGTGAAGGACAAAGAAGAGTATAAAAAGTATAAAGTCTTGAATAGTGGTGATGTTTATAAAGTAGAAAAAGACTATATTAAGGCGCTAGAAGACTTGGAAATAAAGTTGTTAGGTAATGGAGAAAAAAATAAGTGTTAATTACAGGGACTAAGCAATGTACAAAAACGATTAGACTTTAGGGTGAAATATTAGTTAGCATCTATATAAATTATTTTGAGGGATATTTGTGAAACAGATTTAGGTATTTACAGGTATTACAAAAATATTATGGATGAGGAGGGAATTATATGTCACATCAAGCAACGGAGCAAATGATAGGTTATATATACCAAGTACGTTATGCTTTAAATTTATTATTACAAAATCCTGATGAATCAGCGCAAATTAGCATAGAAAAATTTGATGATGTATCGTTTCATAAAGATGATGCTCCAGAAGTATTGATTCAACTTAAGCATCATGTAAAAAATCATGGGAACCTTACAGATTCCAGTACCGATTTGTGGAGAACATTAAAAGTATGGATTGATTCAATTATAGAGATACCTGACCTGCCAATAAAAACAAAGTTCCTTATAATTACTACCGCTAAAGCACCCTCTGACTCTGCAGCTTATTTATTAAAAGAAACTGAAGATCGAGATATAAATATGGCTTATCAGAGGTTGAAAAGTGTTAGTGAAACATCGACAAATGAAGCACATAAGGCATATTATAGAGCTTTCAAATCTTTAGGGGAAGAGCAAGCCAAAGTACTTCTTAAAAGTGTTTACATTATTGATAAAGCTTGTAATATCATTGATGTAGAAAATGATATTAAATCCGAGATTAAATATGCAAGCCTTCCCCAATATGAATCATTAGTTTTGGAACGATTAGAAGGGTGGTGGTTTAAGAAGTCGATTGAGGCTCTTTGCTCAGAACAGCCAGTATTCTTTTCACAGAACCAGATTCGATCTTTTATAGTCACTTTGGCTCAAGAATATGCTTACGATAACTTGCCAATCGATGATTTTATTTTTGATGGAATAAGTGAGGATGATATTTCATCAGAGGATAGGATTTTTTACGAACAATTGAAGTTAATTGGATTGGGGAATAATAGAATTCAGATTTGTCTAAGAGATTATTATCGTGCGTTTCAACAGAGAGCTAACTGGATTAGAAATGATTTGTTGTATCTTAATGAATTAGATAAATATGAAGAACGGCTCATCTATGAGTGGGAACACGCATTTTACTCGGTACAGGATGATTTGACTGAATACGGAGAAGAGCTTACTGAAAATAGAAAAAGAGCAAAAGGAAAAGAACTATTGTCAGAAATAGAAAAGCAAGATATTCGTATTAGAACTAAGTGTAGTGATGCTTTTGTCATGCGAGGTTCGTATCATATGTTATCAAACAATTTGAAAGTAGGATGGCATAATGATTTTATGGAACGATTAAAACATCTATTGGAACAGAGGTGAGGATATGAAAGAATGGAACGAAAGAGCAAAAGAAGTAGCATATTTATTGAATCCAGCTTTTTGTGGAAGAATCATTTATAACACTGTCAAGGAATATGAAATAGCCTCAAAGAGGGCATTTCCAGTTCCGTTAGTCTATTTAATTTTACCCCTTATATTACATAAAAAGACTAGGGAACTTATTTCTAGCAGAACTCAGTTGTTGGTTTGGATACAACGATATCCTCATTTGCTAATTGACTTTCACGTTAGAGCAAAAGAACTTGTTGGTATTACGAATGAAGCAATGGAATTTTTGTTTCAAACAAATTTCTTGATGCTCAACGTCAATGGGGAAATCGAAACAGTAAAAACACAGAAAGCTCTAAGTAAAACTAAATATATTGATGAGGAAGTGAGAGAATGTATACTTAAAAGCGGTAATGTGGCAAAGTGGTTTGCTACTGCGGGTAAAACAGAAACAATTTATATTAGTTTGGGGGTGACACCTTAATGCAAATTCTAGAACTTATTATATATGGAAAAAAAGGACAAAAAAGAACCATACCATTTAACCTTGGTAAACTTAACGTTATTTGTGGTAAATCAAAGTCCGGAAAATCTGCTGTAGGGGATATTATAGATTATTGCCTTGGAGGTGACTCCTGTAATATTGCTGATGGAGTAGTACGAGATCATACAGCTTGGTATGGATTATTATTACAATTTGATGATGAACGCGTATTTGTTGCACGTAAGAATCCAGAGCAAGGGCAACAGACTACTTCGTATTGTTACGTCGAAATCGGCAAAGATATCATCTCGCCTTGTAAATGTGATTTTTCATCTAATGAAAATGTGGCAGGATTAGAGGAAACACTATCAAGACGATTAGGAATTGGAGAAAATCTTAATATACCACCTGAGGGACAAACACGGAATGCTTTAGCTGCAAACATTAGACATTCGTTATATTATTGTTTTCAAAATCAAGATGAAATTGCAGCCAAAAATTTTCTTTTCCATAAGCAGTCAGATGATTTTATAACCCAAGCAATTAAAGATACTCTTCCGTATTTTCTAGGTATAGTAAGTGAGGATACATTAGCACTCGAGCACGAACGAATATTATTAAAGAGAAAAATTGTAACAGAAAAGAGACGATTAGAAGAAGAACGTTCGCTTCAAGGTGGAGGAATGGCTAGAGCTATTTCTCTTATAGCCGAAGCAAAACAAGTAGGTATTCTTAATCCATCAGAGACAGTGAATTTAAATGACTATGATACTATATTCGAATGCTTATCTACTATTGATAGAACGTGGCAGGCCATTACAATCGTTGATACGGGCATGAATAGATTAAGTTATTTGCAGGCAGTTTTAAATGAGAAATTGGAAGAACTAGAAGAAGTGAACCATAATATTGATAATGCCAAGGTTTTTGCAGGTGAAGCATTAGGTTATACAAAAGAGGTTGGACATCAAAAAGCTCGCCTTGAATCCATAGGGCTTTTTGAACAGATAGATTTTAATCCAAATGCATGTCCATTTTGTTCAGGAACTCTTGAAACTCCTATTCCTGAAATAGAAATGATGAAAAAAGCTATTATTAATCTAGATTTAAGCATTGCCAATGTTAGTCGGGAAAGGCCAAAGTTGAGAAAATATATTGATGAATTGGAATCTAGTCGTCAACATTTAAGAGAAGAGATAAGAAATTTTAAAGCTGAAATAGAGGGTATTTATTTGCAAAATGTCTCAGCACAACAGCTAAAGGATTTGAATACAAGACGAGCTAAGGTTGTTGGACGTATCAGTTTATGGCTTGAAAGTGTGAGTAACGATCAGAGTTCTGGAAATCGTGAAAATACTATAAAGGGCTATGAGCAACGATTAGAGGAAATTAATACACTGCTTAATGTAGATGATTTGGAAGATCGTAAACAGTCTGCATTATCACGTATTTCAGTGGATATGAGCGAATGGGCAAAAATTTTAGATTTAGAACACTGTGAAAATCCTTATAGGCTAGATATGAATAAGGCAACAGTTGTAGTGGATAAGCCAGATCGTCCTGTGCCATTAAAACAACTTGGAAGTGGATCTAACTGGGTAGGGGTTCACCTAATTACATATTTTGCATTGCAAAAATATTTCATAAGTGCTAATAGGCCGGTTCCAAGATTTTTATTCATAGATCAACCATCACAGGTATATTTTCCTTCAGAGCATGATGAAGAAAAAACTGATTGGGCCATGGTAAATAGCCTATATAGATTTATTATAGATAGGATAGCTCAATCAAATCAACATTTACAGGTAATTATAGTAGACCACGCTGATATAGCAGATGAAGATTTTAAGAATGCTGTTATTGAAAATTGGTGGGGATCTGATAACTTGATACCTGAAGAATGGTATAAAGAACAGTAATTTTGATCCAAGAAAAGATGTAGATAAATAAGTAGGAGGGATGGCATTTGTGGAGAAAATTTAGATGGGATATGTTTGTAACCTCATTTATTCCTCTGTGGTTTTCAATAATTGTGGTGGATATCTGGGATTTAATAAAACAGTCAGTTGAAGTATGGAATATAGATAAGACCTTCTATTCTAATATTTCTTCCTGCTTTGAAACTAGCATGCTACAAGTCATAAGTGTTGTGGTTATAGTAATAATTGTTTTGATAAGCATAAGAGGAATCAATTCTTTTTTAAGTGATTGCAAATTTTCTGGGAATAATCCAAAGGGAAAGATAATTAAAGCAAGAAAAGCTAACAAACTGTCATCAGAGTTTCTCCTTGCTTATATTCTGCCCATGATAGCATTTGATTTTAGCAATTTACAAAAAATAGTGCTGTTTATTATCTACTTTGTAGTACTAGCTATTCTTTGTATTAGAAATAACAATATCTACACCAATATTCTTTTAGAATTTAAGGGATATAAAATGTATACCTGCGACATTGAGTGTGATGTTATGAATAGGAAACACATCTATTGTGATAGCTTAATTATTAGCGAGGATGACTTGACACTTTGTGAGGATAATGAAATCTCATATTGGGATTTCGACAATTATATCTATATACAAATAAATAAGGAGGGATAAATATGAGTAAAGTCATTTTGAAAAACATGTGCGAATCAATGAGAATAAACGAATATGTGTGGATGCTATATTTCTTTAAGATAGATAGGCGTTCTAAGCAACAGCCTTATAAGACCTACAAGGTTCGCTTTAGAAATCCAAATTATTTGTCTACATATGCATCAAATTTATTGTCTGCAACCAGCAAATATCAAATTGATTCAATAAGCCAAGTACAAGAATATGATGGTGAAAATACTAAAATAACTTGTGATAAACTATCATTAAACAATCCACTTATATCTGCTCAATGGAATAACTTTGTTAATTCTGTTATTACATCTTCAGATGATAAGATCGAAGGTAAATTGAATGGGTATATTTTAGTAGGACAACCTACTAATCAAGAATTAAAATCAGTTACCTTTATCAAGGGTGCTAATCCTATTACAAAACTAACAAATAGAAAGTCAGTTATTTTTAGTACTGCAGCTAATGATGAATTAGATCTGATTACTGATGATATTTGTAGGTTATACCTAACCGTAGATTTTATCGTCATTGACGGAACAATGTATACATTCAATCATACTTTTGAGACTTTGTTTGACCTTGAAAAGACAATGGCTAAAGTTAAAATTGCTGCAATCGATGAGATTATAGGTGCTGAGGCTATTTCAAATGTAGATGATTTTAAAGCTTATGCTTCGCAATATAAATCGGCCAAGACGTTTATCACGTTAAAAGAAGAGCGAGTTAATCGTATTAAAGATAATAGCAACCGAAAGAAGGTCGCAGAAATCCTAAATTTAAAATTAAATGAAAGAGGAGAGTTCATTATTAATTCTTCAGATGATGCATCACTTTTGATTCGATACTTATGTTATAAAGTATTTCAAGATTCTGAGACAAAGGAAGTTCTTGAAGCAAGCACAATAACAAGATTAAATATAGTTAATGGATAATCATAGGATAAGCCTTATAGGTATTGTATAAGATTATATAGTTACAACGTTAGTTGCGCAAAATCTGTAAGTAACAGGATTATATGTTGATATTTTGTAGAGAAATGTTTTAACTTATAATATCTAGGAGATTTTTATTTATAAAAGTGTATTCATATATATTAATATAGTAGATTTGAGCTTTGAGAGGGTAACGGTAAAATCCCTGAAAAAGAGGAAGAATACAGGTAAAGAGAAATAGTTATCTATAAAAGGAAAGAGGGTAGATTGAAGATAAATATGGTCTTAAATATATATAGCATCACTTGTAGGAGTAAAATCAGATATATAATTGGATAAGTATGATTATAAAAAGTAGTTTGGTCATTGAGTAGGATACTTTTTATATTGTAATTAAATAGGTACTTAAAGATAAGAGTTAGTTTATATAGCTAACTCCTTTTTTATACCCTAAATCTGAAAGGAGGAATAGAATTGAATGCTAAAGTAATCGCCATTGCCAACCAAAAAGGTGGTGTTGGCAAAACAACTACATGTACCAATTTAGGTATAGGACTTGCACAGGAGGGGAAGAAAGTCCTACTTGTGGATTGTGACCCTCAAGGTAGCTTATCTATTAGTTTGGGAAACTCACAGCCGGACATACTGTCCACAACTCTTGCCACAATTATGGGAAAGGTAATTACCGACACTCCCCTTAATAACAAAGAAGGTATATTAACTCATACAGAGGGGGTTGATTTGCTTCCAGCTAATATTGAGTTATCAGGTATGGAAGTATCTCTCGTTAATATAATGAGCAGAGAAAGCATATTAAAACAATACCTTGATACGGTCAAAAAACAGTATGATTTTATCCTACTTGACTGTATGCCTTCTCTTGGTATGCTCACAATCAATGCCCTTGCTGCTGTAGATAGTGTAATTATTCCAGTACAAGCACAATATTTATCAGCCAAAGGCTTAGAATAGCTTTTACACACAATAGGCAAAGTGCATAAGCAGATAAATCCAAAACTAAAGATAGATGGAATTCTGCTAACGATGGTAGACAGTAGAACTAACTTTACAAAAGATATATGTTCTTTGCTTAGAGAAACCTATGGTAGCAGTATTAATGTATTTGGGACAAATATTCCACATTCTATAAGAGCTGCTGAAAGTAGTGCAGAGGGCAAAAGTATTTTTTCTCATGATCCAAAAGGAAAAGTAGCAGATGCGTACAGAAATCTTACAAAGGAGGTGTTGAAAATTGAAAAGCTCCGTCAAAAACATAAGGCTGACATCGGTAGATGAGTTATTTTCTACAGCGGAAAGTAGAGCTGATGAAAACAGAGAAAAAGTGATAGATGTATCATTAATAGAATTATTTCCATTCAAAGATCATCCTTTTAAGGTGGTTGACAATGAAGCGATGTTTGATACTGATGAAAGTGTAAAACAGTATGGTGTACTTGTGCCCGCTATTGCGCGTCCTCGTAAGGAGGGAGGATATGAACTTGTGTCAGGGCACCGACGAAAAAGAGCCTGTGAATTGGCTGAAATTTCTACTATGCCAGTCATTATCCGTAACATTGACGATGATGCCGCAACCATTATTATGGTTGATAGTAACTTGCAGAGAGAAAGTATCTTACCAAGTGAACGTGCCTTTGCCTTTAAGTTGAAATTAGAAGCTATTAAAAGACAAGGATCAAGGTTAGATTTAACTTGTACCCAAGTTGGGCACAAGTTAAACGGTAAAAAATCTGTTGATCTAGTAGCAGAACAGGCGGGTTCAAGTCGTAACCAAGTACATCGTTATATTCGTCTTACCGAGCTTATACCAGAATTACTTACAATTGTAGATGAAAAGAAAATAGCTTTTAATCCTGCTGTTGAGTTATCTTATCTAAAAGAAGAGGAACAAAAAGATTTGCTTGAAGCTATGGATATGGAACAGGCAACACCATCTCTTTCACAGGCACAAAGACTTAAAAAATTTAGTGCTCAAGATAAATTAACACTTGATGTTATGGGTGCTATTATGAGTGAAGAGAAGAAAGGTGAAATAGAGAAGGTAACACTTACCGGTGATAAAATCAAAAAGTATTTTCCTAAAAGCTATACACCTCAACAGATGGAATCTACTATTATTAAGTTACTTGAAAGCTGGCACAAAAAGAGAATGCAACAACAAGAATGATAAATAATTCAAATAAGAAAGGGAGTGATAGTTATGGCGGTGTTTAGGATTGAAAAGACGAAGGATTATACAGTTATGGCAAATCATCATTTGAGAAATACGGGTCTATCTCTTAAAGCAAAAGGTTTATTATCCCTTATGCTATCCTTACCTGAGAACTGGGACTACACTACGAAGGGGCTTTCTAGGATATGTAAAGATGGAATTGATAGCATAAGTGCTACGGTTAAAGAACTTGAAGCAAGTGGCTATGTCATCCGAAAGCGTATACGAAATGAAAGAGGGCAACTTACTAGTACTGAATATACGATATTGGAGCAACCACAAAATATTGAGAATAAAGATTTTTTACCAAAACAGGAAAAGCCAATCTTGGGAAAATCAGAACAGGAAAACCCTATGCAGGAAGAACTAAAACAGGGTGAGTCTGTCTTGGAAAAACCTAATCAATTAAATACTAATACATCAAAAACTAATTTAGAAAATATTGATTTATTAAATAGAGATAGATCAAATCCTTATCCATCAAATCCATATGCATTAAAAGATGTGAAACAAAAAAAGATGGGATACGATACGATTGGATGTGAGAGTATAGAAGAAGTAAAAGAATTGATTTTGGAGAATCTAGAATACGAAATTATAAGAGAATGTTTTGACCATGAACGGTTAGATGAAATTATTGATCTGATGGTAGAGATACTATGTTCCACAAAGGAAACCATTAATATTGCAGGCGATGAGTATCCAGCACAACTTGTGAAAGAAAAGTTGCTGAGAATAGACAGTATGCATATTCAGTATGTATTTGATTGCCTTGAAAAGACGACCACTTATATTCGGAACATTAAAAGGTACCTGTTAGCAACATTATTTAATGCTCCATCAACGATTGGAAATTACTATGCAGCTCTTGTGAATCACGATTTTAGTAGAAGGCCCTGATACGCTATGACACTGTTCGTTAACAGAGGTTCAAGGCGTATTTTTTATACCTTAAATTAGAAAGGAGATCATGTTGGTACAGAAAAAATTACTTAGACGATTGGTTGTTCCACCTTAGAAGTCATATTAAGACACTACGAAAGGAGGCAAGTTTTTATGCAGGAAGATATAGAAAATAGGTCAGTTACGTTGGCTATTAATACCACAAAAATGACGGCACGTGTGCTGAAAGAAGCTATACACAAATTTTTGGAGGCACAAAAGAAAAGTCGGGATAGCCCTAAAATCCCTCATGGAAAACAGAGTGTAAAAGCCCTTGCCAAGTAAAATCAAGGCCTGAACAATATTGAAATTACAGAGAAAAACATCAAAAGTTTTGAGAAAGTGGCGAGAAAATACGGCGTTGACTTTGCACTTAAAAAAGATAAAACTGCAACACCACCTAAATACCTTGTGTTTTTCAAGGGAAGAGATGGCTTCCTTTAAAAATTGTAATATTATCAACACTGTTTTTAAATATAGTCTAATTATAAAATAAACTTCGCTACATACATATTTGAATTTATCTACCGTTAGCAGTCAACGCATGTGGAGTCTGTGGTGAGGATAGAGAAGAGCTAAAATAAGTAGGACAGAAAAGTCAGTAAATAAGGACTTCTGAGCATTGCATCAATTTTGCTAGATGTTGGCTGGTAGATAATATGCTTTGAAATCCTTATTTTTCTGTGAGAGGAAATATACCAAGGGGCTTAAGTGTGTGGTTGTATTGATAGATTAGATGACAGCGGTTTTTTAAAGGAGTGAGAATTATAATAAATCGTATGATGATGAATTATTTGAAAATAACTTACCATGTGTTATAATTTTGAATACAGATAAAGTATTAAGGAGGTGGTGACTTGGCACAGCAATATACTAGAAAAATGATTCATGAGGTATTCATAAAGATGCTGAATGAACGTCCACTTAACAAAATCACAGTTAAGGATATTGCTACAGTATGTGAGATCAACAGAAATACTTTTTATTATTACTACACAGATGTATATGCACTTCTGTCAGAGATCTTCCAAACAGAACTTCAGACAGTCATTGATGAATATAATGATACACTCTCCTGGGAGGAGAGTTTTATTGTGGCTACTAAATTTGCTTTAGAAAACAAAACAGCTATTTATCATGTATATAATTCCATGCAGAGAGAAGAATTAGTGAACTATATATACAATGTATCAGGAAATGTCATGATTCGGTATATTGAAAAGGTAAGTGACGGTATCTCAGCTTCTTCGGGAGATAGAAAACTGATTGCTTCCTTTTATCAGTGTGCCCTCACTGAAATGGTACTACGCTGGATTGCTTCTGGAATGAAGGAAGACCCTGATACTATAATCAGACGAATCGGGCAGCTCTTCGATGGAAACATTGAGCTATCCCTTAAGCGAAGTGCTGGTTAAAATGTCTAGTAAAAAGCAATATGGAGATTTCTTTTTTATCAGACATTTTAACCTCAATGCCTAAAAATTAGATAAACAAACTGCGGTGTTCGAAATTCGAACACCGCAGTTTGTTTATCTAATGAAAAAGACACAAAAAAACTATATTATAGATTTATAGAGATCTTACAGATAATAAGTATCCACAAATTTAAGGGAGGACTTATTATTTATTACAATATATGGACATGCTAGTAGAGTGAATATAGAAGCACTCTAAATATAATAATAGGATTTGGAAAACTATTAAGAAATTAAGAAAGAGGGAGATAATAATGAAATTAAAAACACATGATGATAGACTTACCCTTACAAATGGAAGTTATCATGCTTTAGTAAATGCAAGAAAGCCTAAAGGAATTGAAGGTAAAAAAGCTTATTTAATTGGTACTGGAATTGGTGCTTTAGCTGCTGGTTGTTTTTTAATTCGTGATGCTCACATGGATGGCAGCAAGATTACCTTCTTAGAACAATTAGACATTCCTGGTGGCTCTTTGGACGGAGAGGTTCGTCAAAATGTGGATTATGTAGCACGTGGTGGGCGTGAAATGGGTCACCATTTTGAGGTTTTATGGGGCTTATTTAGTTCATTACCATCTACAGAAGACCCTAATATGACTGTTTTAGATCATTTTTATTATACAAACTACGATGATCCAAACTTTAGCAATTGTCGTATTACTAAAAGTCAAGGTGAGCGTTATGACAATGGAAAATTCAATTTGGGTCAAGACTTGGCAAAAGAATTAGCTGCTTTTGTAAATATAACAGATGAAGAACTTGAAAATAAATCTATTGAAGATATTTTCTCTGAAGAACTTTTAAACACTGATTTCTGGACATACTGGAGAACAATGTTTGCTTTTGAAAATTGGCATAGTGCTTTAGAAATGAAATTATATATGAATCGTTTCATTCACCATGTTGGGGGACTTCCAAATCTTTCTGCTTTACAATTTTCAAAACATGATCAATTCACTTCATTTGTAAAACCTATGGTTAAATATTTAGAAGACCATGGTGCTAAATTTGAATATGGAGTTACTGTTAATAACGTTGAATTCTCAATCTCAGATGATAAAAAGGTTGCAAAGAAAATAGTTGCAACAGATAAAACTGGAAAAGATATCTCTATTGATTTAACAGAAAATGACTTAGTATTTATCACTAATGGTTCTATGACTGAAGGTTCAGGATATGGTGATGACAATACTCCTGCACCATTTAATAGAGAGCCAGAAGGATGCTGGAACCTATGGAGGAATATAGCAGCTCAATCAGATGAATTTGGAAATCCAGATAAATTCTGTACAGATACAGAAAAATCTAATTGGGAATCCTGTACAGTAACTTGTCATGATGAACGTGTTCCTGAGTACATTGAAAAGATCACAAAACGTTCACCATACGGCGGACGCACTGTAACAGGCGGAATAGTTACAGCTCTTGATTCTTCATGGTTGATGAGTTGGACAATAAACCGTCAAGAACAATATTATGGACAACCAGAAAAAGATGTTCTAGTTTGGGTATATGGTTTATTCTCTGATGTTCCTGGAGATTATATTAAAAAACCTATGAGAGATTGTACTGGTAAGGAAATCACAAAAGAATGGTTATATCATATAGGTGTTCCGACAGATAAAATTGAAGAATTAGCAGGGTCATGCAGTGCAGTTCCTGTTATGATGCCATTTATCACATCTCAATTTATGCCTCGTGCAGCTGGAGATCGTCCATATGTTGTACCAAAGAATGCAGTAAACTTTGCTTTCCTTGGACAATTTGCTGAAACATTGGATGATCCAGGCCGTGATACTGTATTTACTATAGAATACTCAGGACGCACAGCTATGGAAGCAGTATATGTTTTAACTGGAGTTGAAAAAGGAGTTCCTGAGGTATTTTCTTCAAGATATGATATCCGCTATTTATTAAATGCAGGTGTATGTTTATTAGATGGAGAAAAACCAAAACTTGATTTACCACCAATGGCTAAACGTAAAGTTTTAAAACAAGTAGCAGGAACAGACATTGAAAAGTTATTAAAAGAATATGGAATTATTTAATGACATTTACAGTTAGATAATTTGATTGAAATCCCGAATTTTAAAAAAATCGGGATTTTAATTTATTGTAGTTAATACTCATATGGCTACCTGGTATATTAATAATATGATAGAACATCATGCAAAGGAGGAAACTTCTGTGAAAAAGCAAATAAATCTCAAGCAAGGTTGTATTCCGACTATAGAAGAAATGCAAAGTCAGGGACTGTCAAGTAAAATATTTTGTAAATTGACATATATGGAAGTATTTTGTATAATACTTATAAATTGTTTGAATTGTAGCTCAGTTCAACAAATTACAATTTGTAAAAAGTGATTTAATTCAATATATGGAGGTTGAAAATGGGACAATTCAAGTTTGAAAAATGTTTGGATATAGAAGGACTTTATACTATAGAGCCTAAAATATTTTCAGATGAAAGAGGTTATAATTTAGAGACATACAATTCTAAAGATTTTAAAGAAGCTGGACTTGATATGGAATTTGTTCAAGAAAATCAATCAATGTCTAAAAAAGGTGTTCTTAGAGGATTACATTTTCAAAAAACATATCAGCAAGGAAAACTAGTACGTGTCACAAGTGGTGAAGTTTTTGATGTGGCAGTTGATATTCGTGAAGGATCTAAAACATATGGTAAATGGTTTGGTGTTGTTTTATCAGCTGAAAAGAAAAATATGTTATATGTTCCAGAAGGGTTTGCACATGGTTTCTTAGTCCTTTCTGATACGGCTGAATTTGCTTATAAGTTATCTGACTATTATCATCCAGAAGATGAAAGTGGTATTCCTTGGAATGATAAAAAAATAGGGGTTGACTGGCCAATTCCAGAAGGAATGAAAATTATAACATCTGAAAAAGATAGTAATCATCCCGCTTTTAGTAAAGGAATATCATTAAAACCTAAAAGAAAATAAGTATCAAATTCCAATTGAAAATTGCCGTGCAGCAGTGTATGAATAGCAGAAATTCATGCATAAGAATTGTATCAACATTGTTGAGAACCACTCAGAGATTGACAAAATATTTACATATATTAGCTGAATGTTTGTACATAATTGCGTGCTACCTTTAGGTAAGGTATTTCAGGAAAAAATAATAAAATGATTGAGAGAGAGGAATTTTTATGTGCAATTTAGAAGAATATACAGTTTGTGAGGCCGATTCAGAAGAATGGGGAAGATATCATGCTATTTATAGATTGAGTAATTTTAATGAGTGGATGCCATTAAGTTTTCAAGGTGAAATTGATCGCTATAAAAAAGTAGATTTCTGTTATTGGGTAATAAAAGATAATAAAAGAATAGGTGGAGCTTTTATAAAACCTAATATGCTTAAATGTGTATTTGTCATACCACCATTCAATAATAAAAGAATATTGATTGAGAAATTAAGTTTATATGTTGATTCCATATCTGACAGGAATGAAGATATCGAAGTTTCTGATGCTGATTTAAAATCAATTAAGGATTATGAAAGTTTTGGGTATAAGCTTAAGATAATTAATAAACTTATGGTTTGTGCAACAAATACATTTGATGTAGATTGGGAAGAAGAATATAAAGTAATAAATCCTAAAATAGAACATTCAGAAGATATGGCACAGCTATATTATGAAACATATAGCAAGAGTAACTTTTCATACATTTCATCTCAATCTTATGATTTTCAAGTTTCAAGTGTAAATGTGTATTTTGACCATATAAGATGTATGAATGTGCCTAATGATTGGTCTACATTAATTTATCATACTCCAACAAAAAAGTTAATTGCAGCGTGTATAGTCGGATTGGTAAATGGATTGCCTTATATATTAGATTTTGTTGTACATCCTAAATTTCAAAGAAAAGGATTAGCAACTAAAATGATGAAAAGGATATTGAATTTAGCAGCTGGTAATTATCCAGCTATTAGGCTAAATGTTACAGTGGGAAATGATGCAGAAATATTTTATAATGAATTAGGTTTTATAAGTTTAGCAGAAAACATACAAATGAAAAAATTACCTTTGTAAGAGTTTATGACTAATTTGACACTTATAATAAAACTATGAATTTAGGTGTAATCTATAATGGATAACAAAAACTAGACAGTTTAAATGCAAGATTTAAGGTGAATAATTAGCATATGAGAAAGTCATATAATGGTGAATTTAAAGCAACGGTTGTAATACAAATATTAAAAGAAGAAAAGTCCATAGCTCAGATTGCATCTGAGCATGATATATACCTAAACTAAGTCTGTAGATGGAAGAATGAAGAAGTTTCAAAGCTTGCCAAAATCTTTGAAGGTATCAGAATAAGAGATAGAAAATCAAGCACAAGATTGATGAAATATATGCCCACTGGCTTTTCTATGGATCTAGACGCATATGTGTAATACTTAACAATATAGGTTTTTTTTATATAAGCAGACCTACAGTACAGCGATACATGCGTGAAATGGGAATCTCCAGAGTTTGACCAGGTCCTAATTTAAATACTCCTAAGCATGGATGTAAGGAGGCTGCTGAAAAAGTGACTTTCGGAAAATTAGACCTAAAAAATTGTTGTTTAACAATTTTTTAGGTCCTTTATGTTATAATTAGATTATAAAATAATGCAGGTGATTGGCATGATAAAAAAGCAAGAAACAATGATTTTAAGTGAATATATAGGAGATGCTATGTTTAAAATTCCAACTCCACTTATGTTATCAAAAATAGTAGATGCTGGTGATAAGCTAGAAATTAAGGTTAACTCAATTATAAGATAACTTCAATTAATTAATGCAAGAGGCATTTAAGGGAGAATGATTTAATTAAGTTTTATTAAAACGATTAAAAGTAAAAAAAGACAATAGAAACATAGATAGTATAATATAAAAACATGGTCTTAAAAGTAATTAGGAGTGAGAAATTATGAGTATTGAGAGTATTAAACTGAAGAATTTTACTATATTTGAGAATTTAAAAGTTGACTTTTCAAAGGGTATAAATGTAATAATTGGAGAAAATGGAACTGGGAAGACGCAACTCATTAAAGCAATATATGCAAATCTTCAAATTGCTAAAAGTAAAAATATAGATGATATTTCAAAATATTTTAAAGCTGCAAACATAAATGATCGCTTTTTTGTTAGACAACTAAAACCATTGTTATTAGAATTAAAAGTTTCAGGAATTGAAAATAGGTGTGACAAAAATTATTTAATGGGAAAATCACAACTTGATGTTAATGGAATAAATACAACAGCTGGAAGTGATGACGAATGTTCATATGAAATTGCATATCCTTCTAAAGAGGTTGAATGTACGTTTATTCCAGCAAAGGATATGCTTACACATTCAAAAGGATTTGTATCAATGGCAGATAAATTCAGTGAATTTCCATTCGATAAAACATTGGTTGATATTATAAAAGTCGCTGGACAGTGGCAATTAAAACAGCCACCTAAAATTGCATTAAAGATTTTACCAATGCTAGAAAAAATGATGAAAGGTAAAGTAGTATTTGAAAACGAAGAATTTTATATAAAAAAAGATAATGGTGATATGGTTGATTTTGCAGTTGAAGCAGAAGGTTTAAAAAAGATAGGATTATTATGGCAACTCTTAATGAATGAAAACATAACTAGCCATAGTGTTCTTTTATGGGATGAGCCAGAAGCTAATATTAATCCTAAGTTTATTCCTAATTTAGTAGAAATATTACTTGAATTACAAAAAAATGGTGTCCAAATTTTTATTACTACCCATGATTATATTTTTGCAAAATACTTTGATGTTAAACGTTCTGATGATGATGTTGTTATGTATTACTCATTATACAAAACTGATGATGGTGTAGAATGTGAAAATAATGTGAAATTTGGAGATTTGAAAAATAACACAATTATGGATACATTCATTCAACTTTATAAAGATGAAGTAGAAAGGGCGATGAAATAGTGGTTCAAGTAAATGAATCTAATATGACTTTTGGTGATTTTCAAGATGATAAAATATTTCAAGTTGAAAAATCTAAATTGCATAATAAAATAGGAAATGGAATAAAAGTTGTAGAATTCATTCTATTAAATGATAAAAATCAATTAAGTTTTATTGAAGCAAAATCAAGTTCACCAAGACCAGTAAAAGAAAATACTATTCGTTTTAATGAGTATATAGATGAGATTTATGAGAAGTTTATACATTCTTTTAATTTATATTATTCTGCTGTTTTGAATAGGAATAATGATTATGGAGAAATACATGATAATTTTTTTCAATTAGATAATAGCAAAGTTAAATTTAGGTTTATTCTTGTAATTAAAGGTCATAGAATAGAGTGGTTAATGCCTTTATCAGATGCGCTTAAGGAAAAGTTATCATATCACAATACTATTTGGAAAAGTGATGTTATTGTAATGAATGATAAAATTGCAGCTGAATATAATTTAGTTAAGCAAACTGATGAATAACAAAATAATTCATCTTTTAAAATAGGGGTTAAAGGGGAGTATGACAACTTATTTATCAACTTTTAAAGTTGAAAAAGTATATAAGAGGTTAATGCTAAATACATTGGAACCAAATGAGGATTATATTCATGGTTTAATACGAGTATATAATGCTAAAATTTGTAATATTATTGATGATTATAATTCTAGTGCATATTATGAACCACTACCTACAATTATTAGAAGTTATTATAACTCATCATTTAATTAAAATGTAATTGTAGAAAATAGGTAAGAGGTAAATAACTAATCACATTGATAGTTATTTACCTCTTATTTTTTAATCTTTTTTAGTAAAAATCAATCAAAGAAATGAATAATTTTTTAAGTGCAATAACAGGAATGGATATACTTAAAAGTGGAAAGTCTGGATATTGGTAATTAAGATTATAGTAATTTTGTAGTATAGTATATTTATGAAGAAAGATAATATAGGGATAAATACAAGCTATGGAGATGGAAGGAGTATTATGGAGAATATATGTATTTTAGTAGTTGAAGATGATAAAGAAATTAATTATCTTATTGCAAATTATTTAAGAAAAGAAGGGTATATTGTGGATTGTAGTTTTGATGGTATGGAAGCTATAAATAAATTTGAAAATAAAACATATCAATTGGTCATATTAGATTTAATGTTACCCAAATTTAATGGCGGAGAGGTTCTTCTAAAGATTAGGGAAAAGAGTACAATTCCAGTAATAATTTTGTCAGCAAAAGATGAACAGACAGATAAAATATTTGGACTTGAATTAGGAGCAGACGATTATATTGTTAAGCCTTTTGATATAGGAGAGGTTATAGCAAGGGTTAAGGCTCAATTAAGAAGATATTTACAATTTAATAACAGTAATGAAATTGAAAAAACTGAAATATTAAAACATGGGGAGCTTCAATTAAATTTAGATACTTATGAACTTAAAGTGGGAGAAAGACATATAAATCTCACAGCAAAGGAATTTGAAATATTAAAGCTCTTAATGACTTATCCCAATAAGGTATTTACAAAATCACAGCTTTTCAATGCTGTTTGGAAAGAAGAATATATTACTGATGAAAATACTGTGATGGTACATATAAGCCGTCTCAGAAATAAAATTGAAAGCTGTTCCTCTAATTCTAAATATATAAAGACGGTTTGGGGAATAGGTTATAAGTTAGGCGAGGTGTAAGGTAGTAATATGAATACATATTTGTTAATTCTTATAATCTTTTTAATGTGTGTATGTTGTATTTCAATATTTAAGAATATATATTTTTCTAATCAGATAGACGAAATTAATAGGTCACTAGAGCAAATAAGAGATGGTAACTTTAATATGAGGTTGCGTTTATATTCCTCTAATAAGGGGTTACAAAACTTAGGAGTTAACTTAAATTCTATAATAGATGAATTTCAACGTATTGTTGAAAAAAAAGAATATCTTGAAGAATCAAGAAAAAAAATGATTTCTAATATATCACATGATTTAAGAACTCCATTAACTTCTGTTCTGGGGTATTTAGAAGCACTACATAAGGATTCAACGCTAGACAAAGAAGAAAGAAAATATTTTCTTGATATAGTATATATTAAGGCTCAAAGATTATATTCATTACTTGAACAATATTTTCAGCTTTCAAAAATAGAAGCTGAAGATGTACCAATTAAATTAGAAAAAATTAATTTGACTAATATTGTTAAAGACGCATTAGTAGAGTTTTATCAGGAATTTGTAAAGGAAAATATTGAACCTATTATTGAGATACAAGAAAAGGATTTATTTGTATGGGGAGATAGTAAAGCTATTGATAGAATACTATCTAATCTTTTACTTAATGCACTTAGATATGGAAAAGAACAAAAAACAATTGGCTTAATGATGAAAGAGAAAAACTCTATGGTTTGGGTAGAGATATGGAATGGGGGAGCTGGTATTCCTGAAAAGGATATTCCATATATATTTGATAGATTATATACGGCAGAACCTTCAAGAAATGAAAAGTTACGTGGAAGCGGGTTAGGTCTTGCAATAGTTAAAAAACTTATAGAAAGATTAAATGGAAAGGTTTTAGTCAAAAGCATACCAAATGAGAAAACCACTTTTTCATTTGGGTTACCGTTATATAAGCAGCTAATGTAAAGTGAAGGATTTAGGCACATTCAAAAAATAACAAGTCAGTATGCTAGTCTATTTTGTGCATACTACGTTAGTGATATTAGCTATTTATAATTTAAGGTATTTGTAAGGTATTTGTTAGGGTTATGTAAAACTAAGATAGTATCCTGTGAACATGATGATAAATTATTTTTAGGGGGAGAGGATAGTGGAATGTATATTAAAAACCTATAATCTAACAAAACAGTACAAAGACCATAGAGTTGTTGATAATGCAAACATAACAATTGAAAAAGGAGATATTTATGGATTCTTAGGTGAAAATGGTGCGGGTAAAACAACTACTATGAGAATGATTATGGGACTAATTAAGCCTACAGATGGAAGTATTGAGTTGTTTGGAGAAAAGGTAAGTGAAGATACAAAGCAGGTTTTTGCAAGAGTTGGTTCTATTATAGAATTCCCTGGTTTTTATGAAAATTTAACTGCAGTAGAAAATTTAGATATTCATAGAAAACTTATGGGTGTACCGGGCAAAAATTGTATTGAAGAATCTTTAAAAACAGTTGGATTATTTGATTATCGTAATAGAAAAACAAAAGATTTTTCTTTGGGTATGAAACAGAGACTTGGCATAGCAAGGGCTTTACTTCATAATCCTGAATTTTTAGTGTTAGATGAACCAACAAATGGTTTAGATCCTATGGGAATAAAAGAAATACGTGAACTTATACTTGATTTATCACAGAAGAGGCAGATAACTGTATTGATATCAAGTCATATTTTAAGTGAGATTCAGCAATTAGCCACAAAAGTAGGAATAATACACAAGGGAAAGCTACTTGAAGAGATAGACTATCAAACGTTAAAAAAGAAAAACAGGCATTATATCCAACTGAAAGTTAATAATGATAGAGAAGCAGTATTTATGCTAGAAGAAAAACTTAATATAACAGATTATATAATTCCAGAACCAGGCATCATTAAGATTTATGAAAAATTAACAGGGACTTTAAACATCAATAGAATACTAATACAAAATAATGTTGATGTTAAAGAAATATCTTTAGCGAGAGACAGTCTTGAAGATTATTTTATTGGTTTAATAGGAGGGGACATAAATGAATAAACTAGCAAGTTTACCAACCGTGATTAATACTGAATTTATTAAATTAAGAAAATGTAAAGTTTTATGGTGTATTCCTTTATGTTCTTTGTGCCCCGACATATTAATATTTTTAATGTATGCAGTTAATAAAAAATACCCTATGGTCATTTGGAAAGATTATTTTACACTTATTGAAATGATGATTAATTTATTGATTGGGATTGGACTTTTTTCTATATTAGCAGGATTTATTTTTTCAAGGGAATATCAAGAAAATACTGTAAACAGTATGTTTACTTATCCAATAAGTAGAATGCAATTTTTTGTTGGCAAACTTATTGTTATGTTTATTCTTATTTTTATTACACTTATTTCTTCATTTATTGTATCAGTGTTTTTAGGATTGATAATAAAACATGAACCTTTAACTCTTAGTATTTTACTATATTACTCTAAAACCTATATATTTATGGCTATTATGCACTTTGCATTAATTCCAATATTAGCATTTTTAAGTATTTATAATAAGAGCATAATTCCAACAATTATAGTTGGAGTGAGTGCTATTGCCCTTAACCTTATAGTCATAAACACAAAATTTAACACATTATTTCCATGGAGTATTCCAACTATATTAAGTCCTCATGAAGATGGAAGAACTTATACAAATTATGCTTTGGGTATTACTGTTTTATGTGCATCCTTTATCATTGGAACAATATTAAGTATAAAAAATATAAAAGAAGATGTACACTAAAAATATAAATATCTTATAGGTTTATAGGTAATTTCACTACATCTTTTATATTTTTAATAGGGGATTTATCTGTGCTTTTTTCAAATAAAGCTTATATCAATAAAGATTTTCAATAGCTCTCTTCTAAAGAGTATTAAAAAATAGTTTGGAAAGGATTAACGTTGATAACACAATAGGTTCATAAAGATTTATTAATTGAAATAATGATTGAATTAAAGTAGGACTTGGGGAGAAATCTCTTAGTCCTCTTTTTTATTTTAAGAGTTAAAATCTGATGAGACTTTTTTGTAAGTACACAGTAACTGCTATTGCAAATCCAAAGATTATTACTTGTTTAGGAGAATAAGGAGCTAGTATTTCGATTAATATATCTGGTGAAAAGGCTAGGAATACATGGAGGGGAAGGTTAAAAGTTTTAGCAAAATGGAGGATTTACCAGGGGTTGAGATTCCATATTATGGCGTGTTGATAAAGTCATCAGAATGTAATTCATGGCTTTATAGATTTTAAAATAATACCGAATGCTAAAACAGAGTGTATTAGATTATGGCTAATAATATAGAAATAAATAATTAAAATATATCAAATCTATAAAAAAGAAACATATTAAAGATAACTTCTGAGATTGCCTTAGGAGTTTTTTTCTTAAAAAGGAGTTTTAATTTAATGCAATAATGAAGAAGAGAAAATAAAACTAACTTAAACGTAAGGTTCTAAAATTCTAAACATCATGAGTGTGGGTATGCATTTTATTTGAATTATATAGCTTGATACTTATAGAGATAATGAATGTTATATATTATATAAAACTAATATAAAGAATATTTTGTATTGTTGGCTATATAATGTTTAGTATTTATTTAAAAATAAGTATAAAAATAGTTCGAAAACTGAAATTTTGTACAATGATAAAATTCAATTAAAAAAATAGTGGAAAAATAAAAAACGAGAATAATATTATTTATAAAATTCAAAAAAAGGAAATAAGCTGTCGTCAAAAAAAGGCGATTAACATACATAAAATGACAACATAATTCGTGGGAATGGTATATAATAAATTTAATAGAAGTAGCAAAAATATATTATTTTTGTAAATATATATATAATGAGGTACTTTATGAAAATTTATGCTGTGAGAATCTTAGATATTAGCGAAGAAAAGTTAAATAAGTTATGTTTATTGATTGATTTAGAGAAAAAATGTAAAATTGAAAAATTTATTAATAAAAAAGATAAAGTTAGAGCATTAATTGGTGAAATATTGATAAGGGTTATAATTGTTCAGGAATTGGGTATTAAAAATATAACATTTGAGAAAAATAAATATGGGAAACCATATCTGAAAGAGTATCCAAAGTTCAATTTCAATATATCTCATTCTGGGGAGTTTGTAGTAGGTGCAATTGATGATAAGCCTATAGGAATTGATGTTGAAGAAGTAAAATATATTGAGTATGAAGAGATAGCTAAAAGTTTTTTCACTATAAGTGAATTTAATTATATTATTAAAAATGATTCAGATATTTGCTTAAGTAAGTTTTATGAAATATGGACTTTGAAAGAAAGTTATATTAAATGTTGTGGACAAGGACTATCAATACCATTAAAGTCATTTTCTATTGAAGTAGAGAAAGATGAAAATATTAAAGTGGTTAGCAATAATGAATATAAGGAACATACTTTTAAGTTATTTGATATAGAGTTAGGTTATAAAATAGCTGTATGTTCATTAAATAAAGAGATTTCTAATAACATAATACGATTAGAGCAGAACAGTTTAATTAATAAATATATTAGATTTAATCTTGAGTAAGTAGGGGAGATATTTCAATGATATTATTTTGTTTACCATATGCAGGTGGGTCGGAAGTTATATATTATAAATGGAAAAAGTATTTAAATCCTTCGATACAGCTAGAATCAATAGAACTTAAAGGAAGAGGGAAAAGATATAGTGAGATTTTTTATGAAACATTAGATGAAGCTGTAGAAGATATATTGAGAAATATTAAAGATAAAATAATGAATGATGATTATGCTATTTATGGTCACAGTATGGGAAGCCTTTTAGCCTACGAATTATATTATAAAATAAAGGAGCAAAAGCTTAGAAAGCCCAGACATATATTTTTTTCGGGTTATAAAGCACCAAGTATTATAAGAAGAAAAGAAAATACATACACTTTACCTGATTATGATTTTATGAAAAAAGTAATTGAACTTGGTGGTACGCCAGAAGAGTTAATGAAAAATAAAGAGCTACTTGAAATATTTCTTCCTGTAATTCGAAGTGATTTTAAGATTCTAGAAAATTATAACTATAAAGAAAGAGAAGATAAAATTGAATGTGATGTTTCAATTTTAAATGGAAAACAAGATTCTATAAATTTAGAAGAAATACTAGCTTGGAAAAATCATGTAGATAATGGTTTTAAAGTTTATAATTTCGAAGGCAATCATTTTTTTATAAATAATAATGTTGAAAACATAATTAATGTTATAAATTGTACATTAATTAAGCAAAAAAGTATCAAAAGGGGAACGGAAATGAGTGAGAATAATAAGAACTACTATAAGTTAATATATCCACAAAAGAGTATATGTGATTATACTGGCGGAATATTAACTAATCAAAATCAAAAAAATTAGTATATGGAGATAGTAAAATGGTTGATGGAATATTGTGTTTCAATTGTAAAAATCATATGTATAGTAATGATATGGAAGAAAATTTAAATGTATGTAAAATTTGTGGACAACATTTTAAATTAGATATTAACACCAGAATAAAAAATATTTTTGATACAGAATCAGTTAAATATTTTGATACAGAAATGTATTGCAACAATCCACTGAACTTTCCTACATATAGTAAAAAAATTGATGAGTTGCGAAAAGAGTTAAAAAGCAATAGTGCAGTTGTTACTGGGTATGGAACAATAAATGCTAATCCAGTTTATTTTGCAATAATGGATTATAGATTTTTGATGGGGTCAATGGGAATTGTAGAAGGTGAGAAGATAACTAGAGTAATAGAAAGGGCAACTGAAAATAATGAAGCCATAGTAATATTTACTGGATCTGGAGGGGTTAGGATTCAAGAAGGAACAATAGCTGTATATCAGATGAGTAAAGTTGCAACTGCCATAAAAAAGCACAATGACAAAGGCCTTTTATTTATAAGTGTTATTACTGATCCTACATTTGGAGGTGTAACTGCTAGCATTGCAACTCTTGGAGATATAATAATTGCAGAACCAAATGCAAATATAGGGTTTGCAGGAAGAAGGGTTATAGAGCAGACGATAAGGCAGCAGCTATCTAAAGAATTTCAAACCTCAGAATTTATGATAAATCATGGATTTATTGATTGTATTATTGATAGACGAGATTTAAGAAATTCGTTGGCATATATTTTAAAGTTTCATAAAAATGACTTAAATAGAGTGGATTTAAAATATCCTAAAATGCAAAAATATGATCAGAACTTATCTTATAAATCAAGCCATGATAAACTTACACCATGGCAAAAAGTAAAAGCAGCAAGAAAGCTTGAAAGGATAAGGCTTAAGGATTATATAAATATGTTAATTACAGGTTTTATAGAGCTTAAAGGTGATAGAAAGTTCAAAGATGACAAGGCATTTATATGTGGTATAGGGTATCTTAAAGATCTGCCAATAACAATTGTAGGTACAGCAAGGGGGAGGAATATAAAGGATAATATTGATAGGAATTTTGGAAGTGCACATCCAGAAGGTTATAGAAAGGCATTGAGACTTATGAAGCAGGCAGAAAAGTTTAATAGGCCTATTCTTTGTTTTATAGATACTCCAGGAGCTGCTTGCGATGTTGAAGCTGAGGAGAGAGGACAAGGAGAAGCTATTGCAAGGTGCCTTATGGAAATATCTAGTATAAGAGTTCCTATCATAACCATAATACATGGAGAAGGTGGAAGCGGAGGAGCATTAGCTATAAGCAATGGTGATTATGTGTATATGTTAGAAAATGCAACATATTCTGTTATTTCACCAGAAGCAGGAGCAGCAATCATACATAGAGACTCAAAAAAAGCAGAGGAAATAGCTGCACATTTAAAGCTTACTGCAAGTGATATTCTAAATTTCGGAATAATAGATTGTATATTGCCAGAGCCTACCGATAAAGAAGAGAGCAGAAATAAATTTATTAAAGACATGAAAGAAACTATATATATAAAGTTTTTAGAACTTATGAGTTATGATAAATCAGACTTAATTAATAACAGGCATTTTAAAATAAGATCAATAGGTAATATTGAAACGAATAGAAATGAAGGGTTACAACAAATTGCAGCAGAAAAAATTAAAGAATAGATATAGTAGGTTTTATGGGTGATGAGAAATTAACCTAGGTAAAAAAATTAAATTCAAAGTGATAATTGTGATATGGAAAAATCAACGAAAACTTTCAGAATAATTTATATCTTATGAATAATGCGGGTTTACTAATAGAATTAGCGGATATTTAATTATTTATTTAGATTTACTATAGAAATATTAAAAGGGAGAATTGATATGGGAAGTAATGAGAGGAATTATTATAATTTAACTCACCCACAAAAAAGAATATGGTACATAGACAAAGTGAACTTAAACTCTTCACTTCATAATATTGGTGGATGCTTAAACATAAATGAGAAAATAGATATTGATAAAATGCAGGAAACTCTTAATCTTATAATAAAAAGCAATGAAGGATTAAGATTAAGATTCACAGAAAGAGATGGACAACCAGTCCAATATGTTCATGCGTTTCAAAAGGAAAATATAGATGTTTTAGATTTTACTAAGAATGAAAAGCCTAAAGAAGAATATAAAAAATGGTCAGAAAATTTATTTAAAAGAAATTTTAATATGGAAGATAATCAATTATATTACTTTGCAATATATAAAATAAGTGAAAAAGAATCTGGGGTATTACTAAAGATTCATCATATTATATCTGATGGATGGTCTATTAGTCTTATAGAAAAACAAATATGTGAAATATATAGTAAGTTAATACATAGTGAAGGGATTTACCTAGATGAATATTACTCATATGTAGATTTTATAAAGGAAGAAGTGGAATATTTAAGATCAGAAAGGTTTATGAAAAATAAAAACTTTTGGAGAGAAAAGTTTGATGATATACCTGAAGAGTTTTTATATAAAACATCTAATAGCATAGAGGGTAGGAGACTGTGCTTTAATATTGATAGTGAGTTATCAAATAAAATAAAGAAATTTGTTGATGATAAAAAGTACTCACTAAACACCTTTTTTATAGCAATGTTACTTATATATATAAACAAAATTATATATAAAGAAGATTTGATAATAGGCACACCAGTATTTAATAGGACTGGTAAGAAACAAAAGGGTATGGTAGGTATGTTTACAAGCACAGTACCTTTTAGATTTGAATTAGATACTGAATTAAATATAGGAAATTTAATAAAATTAATTAATAGAGAATTAAAACTTTGTTTTTTAAATCAGAAATATCCTTATGATCTTTTAGTTAAGGATTTGGAGTTAAACAGGAAGGGATATGATGGTTTATTTAAAATGTGTGTAAATTATTATAATTCTAACTATGTTAATGATATTAATGGCAATAAAGTAGAGATTAGTGAGTATTATTGTGGAAATCAAAGTTATTCACTGCAGTTAACAGTTAAAGAGTGGCAAGATAATAATATAACACTAAACTTTGATTATAAAACACTAGAATACACAGAGCAACAAATTAAGACGATGTATGAATCTATGATTAATATAATTAATCAAGTAATAGTAAATGAAGAGCTTACAGTTAGTAATGTAAAACTTCTTAATGAATATCAGATTAACCATAAGCTGTATGAATTAAACTCAACAAATAGCTGTTATCCTAAGAAAACAGTATGTGAATTATTTAAAGAACAAGCAATGAAAACTCCAAATAAAGTTGTATTAGAGTTTAAGGAAAGAACATTAACATATAAAGAACTTAATGAAAGGTCAAATCAATTAGCAAATCACTTAAGAAAAGAAGGTATAGATAAGAAATCCATTGTGGCAATCATGGAAACTCATTCAATAGAACTTATTGTAAGTATTTTAGGAGTTCTAAAAGCAGGAGGAGCTTATTTACCTATCGATCCTAGTTATCCCATAGAAAGAATAAATTATATGCTTCAAAATTCTGAAAGTAGCATGTTATTAACGAATTTTAAGGTGAATAATGATATTTGTTTTAAAGGAAATATAACTAATATCAATGATGTGAATTTAAATATATATAGTAAAGAAACTCTAGTAAACATAAGTAATTTACAGGATTTGGTTTATATTATTTATACATCAGGTTCAACTGGTAAGCCAAAAGGAGTAATGATTGAACATCAAGGGCTTACAAATTATATATGGTGGGCTAAAAAGATGTATTTAAAAGATGAAGAGGATGTTATGGCATTATATTCTTCAATATCTTTTGATTTAACAGTAACATCTATATTTACACCACTAATTTTTGGAAACAAGATTGTAATTTATGATAATGATGAAACAGAATTTGTTTTATATAAAATACTAAGAGAAAATAAGGCAACAGTTATAAAGCTTACCCCTGCACATTTAACTCTATTAAAGGGTATGAATAATAGTTATTCCAATATAAAGAGATTTATTGTTGGAGGGGAAGATTTAAAGGTAAGTTTAGCAAAAGAAATTTACAATAGTTTCGGTAAAAATATAGAAATATGTAACGAATATGGACCTACAGAAACAGTAGTTGGATGTATGATACACAAATATAATGAAGAAAAAGATAAAGGAGTATCAGTACCAATAGGTAAACCTTCTGATAACGTTCAAATTTATATATTGGATAATGATTTCAATGTGGTGCCAACAGGTTTAGTAGGAGAACTTTATGTATCGGGGGATGGAGTTTCTAGGGGCTATTTAAATAAAGAAGAGTTAAACTGTGAAAGATTCATTGAAAATCCATTTATTAAAGGAAAAAGGATGTACAAAACTGGTGATACGGCAAGGTATCTAGAAAATGGAGCTATTGAATATGTAAGTAGAATTGATAATCAAGTAAAAATAAGAGGTCATAGAATTGAATTAGGAGAGGTAGAGAGACATTTAACTGAAAATGAATTTGTTAAAGATGCCGTTGTTGTATTTAAAGAAGATTCATCAGAAAACAAATTGCTAAATGCTTATATTGTAAGCAAGAGGAAAGTTAAAGAAAGAGAATTGAAAGAGTGGCTTTTAAAATTCTTACCTAAATATATGCTACCAACTAATTTTATATTTATGGATAGTCTACCATTGACTCTAAATGGAAAAGTGAATTATTCATTACTTCCAGAGCCAATATCAGGTGATAAGGAATTTGTTAACTATAATACCTCTTCTGAAAAGGAATTAGTCAAAGCTATGGAGGAGATATTAGGAATAGAAAATATAAGTATGAATGACAACTACTATCAACTTGGAGGAGATTCTATAAAAGCTATTCAAATATCTTCAAAGCTTAAAAATATAGGATTAACCATTAAAGTAAAAGATATATTATCTTATGATTCTATTGAGGAAATAGCAGCAGCTATAGAGAAATATGAAGAAATGGTAAGTATAAGCCAAGAAGAAAGTCATGGTGAAATAGAAAATACTCCTATTATAGAATGGTTCTTTAATGAAAAATTTGAAAATGAGAACTTATACAATCAATATGTATTATTAGAATACAATCAAGTTTTATATATAAACAAAGTTACTATGGCTGTGAATAAATTAATTAAGCATCATGATGGATTAAGAATTAATTATGATAGAAAATCTAGGAAGTTATATTATAATGACAAACATTTAAGTGATATGGATGCAGTTCAATATGTTGATTTAAGAGAATGCAGGTATGATGAACAATGCAAGAAGGTTAAGAATTTAATTGAAAAAGCTAATGTTAATTTTGATATAGAGAATGGTCTTTTGTTTAATGTAACTATGTTTGACTTAGGGGATAAAAAACAAGCTTTATTATTCACAGCTCATCATTTAGTAATGGATGGAGTTTCTTGGAGAGTAATATTAAATGATTTTGCAACCATATTAAATCAATTGGAAAATGGAAATGAAATATCATTACCAATGAAAAATCACTCATTTAAAGACTGGGCAAATGAACTAATAAACTATAGTAAAAAAGATTTTGAAAAAGAAATGCCTTATTGGAATAATATTTCTAATAGTAACTTTTACTATCCAATAGATTTTAATAAGGGTAAAGATGTAGTGAAAACATCACAAGAACTGAAGAGGATTTTAGATGAAGATACACTAAATTCTTTAATGAAAGTTGTAAATGAAATTTATAGTATGGATTTGAATGAAGTACTAACTGTTGCATTAGTTCTTACTATTAATAATATTACAAAGAATAATGACGTGATAATTGAGCTTGAAAGACATGGAAGAGAAAATATAAGTAATGGCATTGATATATCAAGAACTGTAGGCTGGTTTACAAGTATGTATCCGGCATATTTCAAAGTTGAATCTAATGATACAGAAAGGAACATAAAATCTTTAAAAGAACAGCTTAGAAATATACCGAACCAAGGATTTAATTACGGAACTCTTAGATTCTTAAAAAAGCAAATAGATGAATTACAAAATAAACTTGTAAGATTCAACTATCTAGGTGATTTGGATAATATTGTGGATAAAGAAAAGTTAGACCTATCTAGTATTGAATTTGGGTTAGATAGTGACGAAGAAAATACATTAACAGCACTAATTGACATAGTAGCCATGATAGTCAATAAAGAATTAAAAATAAATGCTAACTATAGTAAAAATAAATTTAATAAAGATACAATTCAAGAATTGATAGATACTTATATAAGTACATTAAAATTAATTGAAGAAAAATGCATGAATAAAGATGTAAAAGAATTTACTCCATCAGATTTTGATGCTGTTGATATTTCACAGGATGATTTAGATGCGTTGTTTGATTAATGCACAATCAGACTAAGCAGTTGATTACATTTAAATTTGAAAATTCACATACTCATGTACTATTATCATTTTTATTAGTGATTATATTGAGCATAGAAATGATAGTAGGCAATAATTATGCAAGGAGTAATTAGTATTATGAAAAAAATAAATAAACTACTAGTTATATTTAGTGTTTTTATAAGTGTAATATTATCATCATCAGTAGTATTTGCTGAAGAGAATAATGGACCAATAGATTTATTGACACAAGATGAAAGGATTAAGATAGAAAAGTTTATAGAAGAAAATATAGACAAGGGTAAAATTCCAGGGATATCTATAACTATAGTAAAAGATGATAAAACCATTTATCAAAAAGGCTTTGGATATTCAAATATTGAGGATAAAACTCCTGTTACAGATAAGACCTTATTTGAACTAGGATCTACTAGTAAAGCTTTTACAGGACTAGCAATTTTAAAGTTGGAACAAGATGGATTAATTAAGCTTAATGATGATGTGTCTAAGTATATCCCTTGGTTTAAGGTGAGTTACAAAGGAGAAGATACTAAGATAACTTTAGAACAGCTACTACATCATTCAAGTGGAATACCCTTTAAAACTATAGATAAAGTTCCTGTTTCAAATGAAGATAATGCAATAGATCAGACAGTTAAAACCCTTGTTGGGATAGAACTTGATAGCAAGCCAGGAGAAAAGTATCAATATGCAACAATAAATTATGATGTATTAGGATTAATAATAGAGAAAGTTTCAGGGTTAAGTTATGAAAAGTATATAGAAGAAAATGTAATAAAAACATCTGGACTAAATAATACTTATTTATTTAAAAATGAAGATATTAGCAAGGATATAGCAACGGGTTACAAGTTAGGATTCTTAAAACCAAGGAGTTATGATGCACCAGTTTATAGAGGAAATAAACCCGCTGGATACATTATGACCAACGGTAAAGATATGGCGAAGTGGCTTAAGATTCAAATGAGTACATCAAAAGAATCTAAGTTTGATAATACCTTAATAGAAAAATCTCATGATCAAAATAGAACAATTCCACCAACATCTTATGGTTCATCATATGCTGCTGGATGGGATGTTTATCAAGACATAGGAGGAAAAATTTCTCATGGTGGATCTAATCCAAACTATTCTTCATTTATAACTTTTAAACCAGAAAAAAAAGAGGGAGTAGCAGTATTAAGTAACACTAATTCAGAATATGTAGAATTTATATGTAGAGGGATTAGTGGAATACTAAATGGCAAAGAATATAACAATATAAATATAAAGGATTTAAACAAGAGAGCTGATAGTATATCTATATTTATCATAGCTTTTGCAAGTTTAATTATAATAAGTACACTATATTTCATAATCAAATTAATTAAAGAAATAATAACGAAAAAAAGAAATTTCAATAGTATATCTATAAAAACCTTTTTGAAGGTATTTATTTCTTTAATATCTATTTTGGGTGTGACATACTGCATTTATTTAATTCCATATATCTTAGGTAATGGAATATCATGGAGTTTTGTGTTTGTATGGCTTCCTCATAGTATAAAAATTGCTCTTTATCTATTTTGTGCAAGCATCTGGATGGCATATATTTATGCTTTATTAATAAGCTTTTTTAAAAAAAAAGATGATAAGCCTATATTAATTTTATCATTATTAAGTGTTGCAAGTGGATTTGGAAATGCCCTTATAATTTTTACAATAAATATGTCTATAAATAGTAGTAATAACATGAAGATTAAGCTTCTAATATACTTTGTTTTAGGAATAATCTTATATGTTTATGGACAAAAAATTATGAGAGGAAAACTAATAGACATAACAAATAGTATAGTTTATTCAAAAAGAATGGAAATTGTTAAGCATATATTAAAGGCTCCGTATAATAAATTTGAAAAAATTGAAAAAGGAAGAATTCAGTCTACTTTAAATAATGATACTGAAACAATGAGTAGATTCGTAAATATTTTAATCAGTGGAATTACAAGTGGAGTTACGCTTATATGTTGCTTTATATATTTAGGATGTATAAATATATATGCGTTATTGTTAGCAGTATTAATAATATTAGCAATCTCAAGTATCTATTATTTAGTTGGTAGGTATGCAAATAAAATTGGAGAAGAGGCTAGAGATCTTCAAAGTGTATTTTTTAAATTTATTAATGATTTAATAGGTGGATTTAAAGAGTTAAGTCTTAATAAAAACAAAAAGCACGAGTTCCAAGAGGACATGGAAAGTACTTGTGATAAGTACAGAGTTAAAAGAGGAAAATCATCCTTGGCTTTTGCAAACATGTTTGTAATAGGTGAATTATTATTTACTATTGCGATAGGAGCTATAGCTCTAATTTTCCCATTAATCTTAAAGAATTTAGAAAGTACAAGCGTTGCAAGTTATGTTTTTATACTTCTATATATGACAGGACCCGTTCATGGAATATTGGATACCATACCTAATGCCATAGAAGTAAGAATAAGTTTAAAGAGAATTAATAGTTTAATTGATGAGCTATCTGTTTTAGACAATAGTGAGTTATGTAGTGAGAAGAGTGGTAGGAAGGATAACCTCAAGCTTCAATTACATGAGATAGAGTATGAATATGAAAAAGAGGATGGAAAAGGTTTCAAAGTTGGACCAATAAGCTATGAGTTCAGGTCTGGAGAGATAACTTTTATAACTGGTGGGAATGGAAGTGGGAAGTCAACTTTGGCTAAATTATTAACGGGATTGTATGAACCAACAAAAGGCTATATATCTTTAAGTGGTATGTCTATAAAACAAAGAAGATTGAGTGAAAACTATACTACTATTTTTTCAGATTTTTATATGTTTGATAAGCTTTATGGTATAAAGTGGGAACTAAAAAAAGAAGAAATAGAAAGATATTTAGAAGTATTACAGCTTGATAAAAAAGTTAAAATTGAAGATGGTAAATTTAGTACTACTAAACTATCAACAGGTCAAAAAAAGAGGTTAGCATTGCTAGTATCATATTTGGAAGATAAGCCTATTTATTTATTTGACGAATGGGCAGCAGATCAAGATCCAGAGTTTAGAATGTTTTTTTACAATACTCTTCTTCCGGATCTTAAAGGTAGAGGAAAGTGTGTTATAGCAATAACCCATGATGATCAGTATTTTGACTTAGCTGATAAGGTTATAAAGATGGAATTTGGAAATATAAAAATAAATAAGTTGTATGTATAATGTAAAGCCAGGTATCAAAAAAGTAATTACAGTTAAGTGATAAAGTGGGTGATGAAGAATTTGCTTAATGCCAATTCATGATTTATAAGAAATTAGGGAAGGCTTCTTGAAACCAACATTGAGGTGTTGGTTTCAAACCCCATTTGTATGTTGCAATTAAAAGGTATGGTGCTGAGCGTAAATGGTAGCAAGGATGTCTTTTCAACCATTGGTGTAACTAGTTTTTAAGTATATCTTTTATAGATTTCAATAAAAAATTCATCGAACTTATGTCCTGAGTGGCTTCAACAGCTACTATTTAGATGTATTAGCTATTTCTATACCTAAATCCACTACTTTAGTTTTATTTATGAAATTAATTTGAACCTTTATCCTTTTTGAATGTTTGCATAATTTTTTTATCAGCCTTTCGTACCCTTTAAGTGGGCCATCAAGAACTGTGATAATTGAATTTTGGCAAGATATTTTTGAGTATTCTATAATTCCATTTTTGTTAACAAGATTTAAAATTAAGGAAATCTCATCTTCAGTAATAGGGAGATAATGTGGACTAGTTGTAAGAAGTTTTATAACATAAGGAATTTGTTTTAATATATGATATTTTTTGTTGTCCATATATGTATAAAGAAGTATATATCCAGGAAAGAGTTTTTTTTCTACATCTAGCCAGATGTTATTTCTTTTTTCAGGGACTATGCGTTTTGGTATAAGAGTAGTTATACAATCCTCTAGATGCATTTTAATGTGTTTAGATACAGTCTCCTCTTTACCAGTTTGTACAAATAAAGCATACCAATACATAATAAGTAATCCTCCTAATTTTGCAAATTAAATTTAGTTATAAATATGTAATATTACAATATAAAACTATTATATAAGAATATAATTTAAATGAAAAGTATCTATAATATTTAGAGATATATGAATTTTCAATATTAGCAAATTTGGTTATTTTAAAAAAATATTTTAAAAATTGACAAATAAGGAAATTAAATAGTATAATATGCAATATAAGTTAGAAAATGTAATAAAAAATATATTCAATTAGTTAAGTAAATTGGATGTAAATATGAGTATAAAAAAATTTAAGGGCGTTAATCGATGCTTAGGCACGTTAATAAACCGAGGATGCCATAGAATTGTATTATTGTAGTGAGTAATAGCTCACGAAAGAGCGAAGCTATGTCCATAAGTAAAAATTATGATATATAAGCATGTGTAGATTAGTAATATGAAAGTAATATATATATGTAACAAATAATGTTTTTGTTGGTAAATAAATAATAACAATAAGGGGTAGATAATATTATGAATAAAATTGGAATTATAGGTGGAGGGGTAATGGGGGCAGGTGTTGCTCAAAGTTTCGCACAATACAAATTTAAGGTTATTTTAGTTGATATTAGTAATGATATTCTTCAGAAAACAAAGGGAGAAATAACCAGGAATATAAAACTATATAAGTTGTGTAATAGCAAAGAGAATTTGGACGATATAGATATAATACTTTCCCGCATTGAATTTACAACAGATTATAATGAGTTAAAAGATTGTAGCATAATAGTAGAAAATGCATCAGAAAACTTTGATATTAAGAAAGAAATATATAGAAGAATAGATACTATATGTAATGAAAACAGTATTTTTTTAGCAAACACTTCCTGTATATCAATAACGAAAATAGCATCTCTAACAGAAAGACCAGATAAAGTAATAGGTGCCCATTTTATGAATCCTGTACCAATGAAAAAAACAATAGAGGTTATAAAAGGGTACTACACTTCAGAAAGTACTATAGAGGAAACGAAAAAAATAGCTTTTAAAATAGAAAAAAGATGTATTTTAGTAAATGACTTGCCCGGATTTGTTTCTAATAGAATTTCACATTTATTTATGAATGAGGCAGCATACGTTGTACAAGATCAAGTTGGTACTCCAGAACAAGTAGATGATATATTTAGAGACTGTTATGGACATAAAATGGGGCCATTAGAAACAGCAGATTTAATAGGATTGGATACTGTTGTAAAGTCATTGGATGTTTTATATGAAAGTTATAGAGATCCTAAATTTAGATGTTGCCCATTGTTAAGAAAAATGGTCGATGCTAAATTGTATGGTAGAAAAACTGGTAAAGGTTTTTATAAGTATAATATTTATTAAAGAAGGAGATAAAATATGGAACGAATTAAACAAAAAATTAGAGAGTTTTTAGGACATTTTTTTAAAAAAGCAGAAATTAATGACGAAGATAATATTTATGAGTTAGGATATGTAAACTCATTGTTTGCAATGCAGTTAGTAATGTTTATTGAAAAAGAATTTTCTATAAATATAGGTAATAATGATCTTGATTTAAATAATTTTAGTTCAATAAATGCAATATCAGAATTTATTGAGAAGAAGAAAAGTAGTTAAAGTAATATTAAAGTAAATTTCATTTTATGTATATTGAGGTGAGAATATTGAAATTAGAATTAACTTGTGAGCAGATAAAATATAAAGATGAGTTCAATAAATTTGTAAATGAGATTATAATTCCGGAAGCAGCGCAAATTGATAGAAAGCAATATTTACCACGAGAAATAATAAAAGAACTTACAATAAGAGGGTATCTAGGATTAATGATAGACGAAAAATATGGTGGTAAAGGAGCAGATGCAATCACGATTGGACTTCTTAATGAAGAACTTGGAAGAGGATGTACAACAGTAAGAAATTTAATTACTGTTCATGGTATGGTTGCTTTAGCTATACAGAAGTGGGCTAGTGAAGAGTTGAAGAATAAATGGTTACCTAAACTCGCTTCTGGGGAATGTATTGGTGCATTTGGATTGAGTGAACCTGAAATTGGAAGTAATGCACAAGGTATAAAATCAACAGTTATTGATGATAAAAATCATTATGTATTAAATGGATCTAAAAAATGGATTACTATGGCACAGATTGCGGATGTATTTTTAGTTTTTGCAAAATATGATGGGAAACCAACTGCATTTTTAGTAGAGAGAGACACACAAGGTTTCAATATAACTCCAATTATTGATATGCTCGGAGCTAGAGGATCGATGGTTGGTGAATTGAACTTCTGTAATTGTAAGATTTTAAAAAGTAATATAGTTGGAAGTATTGGTACAGGGTTATCTCACGTTGCATTATCTAGTCTAGATTATGGTAGATATACTATAGCATGGGGAAGTGTTGGTCTTGGGCAAGCGTGTATAAATGATAGTATTGTATATGCTAGCAAAAGAGAGCAGTTTGGGAATGCTTTAAAAGACAATCAGCTTATACAAAAAATGATAACTGAAATGGTTGTAAATGTAAAAGCTGCACGTCAGTTATGTTATAAGTCAGGATATTTAAGGCAAAATTGTGATCCAGAGTCGATAATGGAAACTTGGGTAGCTAAGTATTTTGCGTCAAAGATGATAAATCAAGTGGCAAGTAATGCATTGCAAATTCATGGAGCTAATGGATGCTGTAGTGACTATCCTATTGAAAGATATTTTAGAGATGCAAGAATTAATGAAATCATTGAAGGAACATCTCAAATGCACGAAATTTTAATTGCTAATAATGCCATGAGGGGTTTAAGGTAATCCTTTAAAAATGATATATATCACTTGGGGGTAAGTATGAGTAGCTACAGTAAGGTGAATGAACAAAAAGAAAAAAAAATAAAGTGTGTAACTTGGGACATTGATAATACTTTATGGGATGGTATATTATTGGAAAATAAAAATGTAACATTATGTGAGGGAATCATAGACATTATTAAGACTTTAGATAATAGAGGAATAATTCAGTCTATAGCAAGTAAAAATAATTACATACAAACTATGGACAAACTAAAGGCGTTAAAGATTAGTGAATATTTTCTATATCCTCAGATAAACTGGAACTCTAAATCATCATCAATAAAAAAAATTGCAGAATTAATTAATATTGGATTAGACACAGTTGCATTTATTGATGATCAGCAGTATGAGTTAGATGAGGTAAGTTTTTCATTACCACAAGTAATGTGTATAAATGTAAATGATATAAGTAAAGTAATTGATACTCCTGAATTTAATCCAAGGTTTATAACGGAAGATTCCCATAATAGAAGACAAATGTATATAAATGATATTAATAGAAAAAAAGATGAAGAGGATTTTATCGGACCTAAGGAAGAGTTTTTATCTTCTTTAGATATGGTATTTAAAATATCACCAGCAACAGATGATGATCTAAAAAGAGCAGAAGAATTAACATTAAGAACACATCAGTTAAATACTACAGGATATACTTATTCTATTGAAGAGCTGAGTTTATTTCGAAAGTCAGATAATCATATGCTGCTTATGGCATGCTTAGGTGATAAATATGGGACTTATGGAAAAATAGGTCTTGGGCTTGTGGAATGTGGAAGTGAAGTTTGGACTATAAAGCTTTTATTAATGTCGTGCAGAGTTATGTCGAGAGGTGTGGGATCTGTGCTTATAAATCATATTATAAGTATGTCCAAGAAAAATAATGTAAGGTTATGTGCAGAATTTGTAACTAATGATAGAAATCGTATGATGTATATTACGTACAAATTTTCAGGTTTTCATGAAATAGGTAAGAAAGATGATGTAATTATTCTTGAACATAATATGGAGTTCGAGCCAAAATTTCCTAAATATATGAAGGTCATTATAGAGAGTTAGAAGTATAAAAATAGAGGGAGGGTTATTAAAGTGGAATTAATTAGGTTGAATGAAAACTTTAATAAAGAATTCTTGAAAGTTTGGAGAAATTCATTTTTAGATACACAAACATTTGAGGAAGAATTCAGTATGAGATTTTTTAGTCAGGATGATTTATGGAATCAAGCATATGGATGGATAGATGATGGAAAACTTATATCAACTTATTTAAGTTTGGATGTAAAAGTTCTTATAAGAAATAAAGAGGTCAGGGCTCATTATATTGATGGGATAGCAACATTACCTGAGTACAGAAATAAAGGACTTGTATTTACACAAATGTTAAATGATGCAAAAAAGTGTCTTAGTAATAATATACCTTTAATGCTTGTAGATCCTGCTAGAGATTCATTATATAGAAAATTTGGATTTGAATTTGCATTAAATAAATATGCAACACTTATTCCACGAGATTTTTTATATGAGACAAAAGATTACAAATTTAATTATAAAATAAGTTCAGGTTTTTTATCAAAAAATAAAAAGTTACAATGTGATTACAAAGAACTTAGTAATTGGTTTTGGCAGAATTCCAGATACAATGAAATGAAGTGGCCTAAATGTTATGAAGATATTAAATTTTTAGATTATGAAGTAAAAATTGTTGTAGCATATGATGATAATGACAAACCTATAGCATATGCACTGTATAATATAGGAAAGACTAGAATGTATATAAAGTCATTTAGATATATGAATTTAAATGGATTTTATGCAATTAAAAATTTTATTTTAAATATAGATAATGAAATAACTAGTTTTTATTTTTCAAGTATTCCTGAAGATTTTCCGCTTGATATATTAATAAGTAATATATGGGCAAATGATAGATTTTTGTCTCACAATAGGATGATTTCTAGAATGGCTCGTATAATAGATTTTAGAGGCTTATTGGAAAAGTTAATAGTATTTCCACCCAAAAGAGAAATTTCTATTTATGTAAAAGATGATAAGTTGGAGAGTAATACTGGGGCATATATAATTTCAATGGATGGAAAAGTTATGAAAGAAGAAAAAATAGATTGTGAAGTAATCACTACAATTCATGATTTTGTTCCACTTCTTACTGGATTAAAATCAGCAGAAGAACTTTATTATAATGGAAAGTTGAAAGTAGGTCTTAATGAAAATATACAACAATCTAATTTATTAATTCCTGATTGCATAAAAGAACTTACCTATATATTGCCTAAAAGCGTCACATATAATTCAGATGAATATTTAGCACCATAGTATAGTAAACTTTATATATAAATAATTAGGAGTGTAAATTAAGATTATTTAATTGGATAATGCCGAGGTGCAAATGTAAGAGTTTCACTTCGGTTTATTTTAAGTATTCTAAAAGCTATATAAAGCTATTTTATACTTATTACTATATGGATTTTTTATTATTTTACAATTAATAAAAAAATAAGGGTTCATAGGTGGATATATATTAAAAATTGTATCTATAAAAGAAGAATGGAGGTTGTAATAAATATGGAGAAAATCGACAAAAAAAATGTGGAAGAAGTAATATCGTTAACTCCTATGGAAGAAGGAATGCTTTTTTATTACATATACACACATGATACAACACAATATTTTCAACAATTAAGTATATTAATAAATAGTGATGTAGATGTTGAAATATTTAAAAAGTCTTGGAATTATGTTGTAAGTAATAATGAAATGCTTAGGGCCATTTTTAGGTGGAAACAAATAAAAAAACCAGTACAAATAATACTGAAGAACTTTGAATTAAAGATTAAAATGTATGATTTTTCATATCAGTTAGAAGATGATGAGTATATTATAAATGATATTTTAATTAATGATTTAAATAGAAAAATTGATATTACAACTGAACCTTTAAGGGTTAGTTTATGCAAACTTAATGATAATAAATACCTTATGATTTTAAACTATCATCACATTTTATTAGATGGGTGGAGCACAGGAATTGTATTAAAGGAGTTTATTATAGCTTATAGCAGTTTTATGAACAATGAGAAACCAATAAAACCGATTAAAGGTAAATTTAAAGAATATGTTAAATGGTTAGAGATACAAGATAAAAGCGCTCAAAAAAAATATTGGATAAATTATTTTCAGGATTTTAAAAATTTTGATAAAAAGTTTTTAAAAGATAATAATATTAAAAATGATGAATGTAAAAATTGGAAATATAGTATTAAACTTGATAACGAACTTGTTAATAATATTGATAACTTTAAACGAGTACATAAATTAACTTTTGCTACAATTATATATACTGCATGGGGTATACTATTACATAAATTCAAATTTATAGATGATGTGATATTTGGAACAACTGTATCAGGAAGACAGGCAGAAATAAAAAATATTAAAAATATGGTAGGATTATTTATAAATACATTACCCCATAGATTTAAAATAGATTATAACAAAACAGTTCTTGAGTTATTAAAAGAAAATTTCAATAAATTACTAGTAAGACAAGAATATGAATATACATCATTAAGTGATATTAATAGCTATGCAAATATACAACCAACCAAGGAGCTATTTGATACAGTTATTGTTATACAAAATTATCCATTGGATAAAGTGTTATTAAGTGAATCTACTACTTTAAATTTAAACTTCAGATCAATTTTTGAAACAACTCAGTATGATTTAACTGTTGTAATATCAATGATTGATTATATAAAAATTGATTTTATATATAACAATAAGTTATTTAATGAAACATATATAAGAAAATTATCTAATCTTTTCAGCAATATTTTAAAAAGTATTATAAAATATCCTAAAGCTACTATAGAACAATACATGACTGAATATTTGTTTATTGAAGAGAATTTATCAAAAAATTTTTTTGGTGAAAAAGTGAGAAAATGTTACGAAGATCAAGAGCTGGCAGTAAATAATGATGACTTTATATTTGACTAATATATTACTAATAAGAATATGAGAGATTTTAGGTTTATTTAAAGTAGAAGCATATTAAAGAAAAAGATTTTATTATAAAAATAAGTTTGTAAATAAAAAACATGTTATTTTAAACTTTATAAAAGAAAGAGGATATATATGAATAGAGGAAATATTTATACATTTGATAGTCAAGAATTAATTAGTGCTAAAAATTATTGGTTGGAGAATTTGAAAGGAGAGCTTGTGAAAAGTTCAATACCATTTGATTTCAAGGAGAATGGCTTTAGTAATAATGAGAGAATGTATTTGGAGTTTGATATACCAAAAGAGCTATCATCAAAGGTTCTTAGAATTAGTAATGGTTCAGATTTAAGATTGCATAGTATTTTAGTTGCAGCTTTTAATACATTAATTTATAAATATTTAGCATTAGAAGATATTATTTTAGGCGTACCAATTTTAACTGAATTTATAGATGAAAACTTGGTCAATAAAATTCTTCCTATAAGAAGTAAAATTGATAAAGAAATAAGTTTTAAAGAGTTGTTAATACAAGTAAAAAATAAGATAAATGAAGCTAATAAGAATCAAAACTATCCAATTGAAAATATATTTTATAAGTTGGATTTAAAGGTAATACATAATACACATCCATTAGTAGACATAATTATTTTGCTTGAAAATATTCATAGTGACAAAAATATAGAAACATTAAATACTAATATAAAAATAGCTTTTTCTAGAAATGAAACAAATATTTCAGGTAAGTTAGACTTTAATGCAAAAGTGTATACAAAAAAAACTATGGAGAATTTAGTGAAGAATTTCATAAGTTGCTTTCAAGCATGTATTAACAATATTGGCATAAAACTATCTGATGTAGAGTTATTGTCAAAAGATGAAAAATATTTAATATTGAATGTTTTTAATAATACTAAATTAGATTATGATAAGCAGAAATTAATACATGAGTTTTTTGAGGAACAAGTAGAAAGAAGTCCTGAAGCAATTGCAGTAGTATATGGAAAAAACAAATTGACTTATAGAGAATTAAATGAGAAATCGAATCAGCTTGCAAGACTTATAAGAAATAAGATTAAAGATAAACCTAATAAAAATCATAATTATGTAATTGGAATTATGGTAGAACGATCTCTTGAAATGATTATCGGGATATTTGGTATATTAAAGGCTGGAGCTGCATATTTACCTATAGGTTATGATTATCCTTTAGAAAGAATTAAGTATATGATAGAAAATAGTTCTGCAAGTGTTTTACTCACTCAAAGAAGTTTAAAGGATAAGATTCAAGAAAAATTAGAAGTTATTTGCCTTGATGATAATAATATATATCAAGGTGATAAAGATAATTTAGAAAAAATAAACTCTTCTAAAGACTTAGCATATGTTATTTATACTTCTGGGTCTACAGGAAACCCTAAAGGTGTTATGATAGAACATTACTCTGTTATAAATAGATTGAATTGGATGCAAAATAAATATCCACTTGATAAGAATGATGTGATAATGCAAAAAACTCCAATAACTTTTGATGTTTCTGTATGGGAATTGTTTTGGTGGACATTTGTTGGAGCACAAGTTTGCTTAATCAAGCAGGGAGAGGAAAGGAATCCTCAATCCATTGTAAATACTATATGTAATCATAAAATTACTACACTTCATTTTGTACCTCCTATGCTAAATGTATTTTTGGAATATAGCATAAATAATGGTGTAGAAAAATTATCTAGTTTAAAACGTGTTTTTTCAAGTGGAGAGGTCTTAAATGTTAATCAAGTTGTTAAATTTAATAAAGAATTAAATGCTAAGTATAATGTAACATTACATAACCTATATGGTCCTACAGAAGCTACCGTAGATGTAACGTATTTTGATTGTACACCATGGAATCAAAGGAAAATTGTGCCTATTGGAAAGCCTATAAGTAATACTAATATTTACATATTAGATGGAAATGATAAACTCCAACCTATAGGTATCGAAGGAGAAATATGCATTTCTGGGGATGGAATTGCAAGAGGATACTTAAATAGGGAAGACCTTAGTAAAGAGAAATTTGTTATTAATCCTTTTGTATCTGGAACTTATATGTATAGAACAGGAGATATAGGCAAGTGGTTGCCAGATGGTAATGTTGAATTTATTGGAAGAAAAGACTTGCAAGTAAAAATAAGAGGATTTAGGATTGAACTTTCAGAAATTGAATATCAGTTATTAAAAATTAAAGAAGTAAAAGAAGTTGCAGTTAAGGACTTTACAAATAAGGAGGGCATGAAATATATTTGTGCATATTTGGTTAGTGAGGGTAATATTGATATAGATTCAATAAGAAATGCACTTGCAAATGAATTACCAGATTACATGATTCCTTCATATTTTGTTAAACTCTACAAATTAACATGTAAAGCAAATGGAAAGATTGATAAACAAGCTTTACCAGATCCATTAGAGTGTGCTTCTATTGGAGTAGAATATGTAGCACCAACAGATGAAATAGAAGAAAAATTAGTTGCGATTTGGAGTGCTCTTATTCATATAAATAAAATAGGCATAAATGATCCATTTTTCGACATGGGTGGAAATTCTATAATGTTAGTTAATATGCATTCTATGATAGAAAAAGAGTTTAAAGTAAATATAACAATTGCTGATTTATTCTCATATCCTACAATTAGGCAGTTAGGAGATTTTATAAGAAATAATATAAAAGGTGAATCTAATAATGTAATTAGATTAGATTCATTTATTTTACCAGAAGAATATTATGCAACTTCTTGGACTCAGAGTAAACAATCATCATTTCAATTTGAAGTAGATTTGGAAACAATAGATAAAATGAAAAATATTGCTATAGAAGAAAACAGTACTTTGAATGATATATTTGTATCTTTATATGCTTATTTATTCTATAAGATAACTAATGAAAGTAATATATTTGTACAAACAGCTATTTATGATATTGATAAAGTAGTACCAGTAAAATTTGAGTTTGATTCAATTACTAACTTCAAAGAAATGTTTGGAGTAGTAAGAAAAACTATTAATAAAGAAAATGAATTTTATCATAAAAATGGATATGTAAATAAAACCATAAGTTATCAAAATGAGAGAAGTGTATATTTATTTTTCTATGATAATGAAAATATTACAAGAGATTTTATTAATTCTGACAGCTTGAATATTGTTATGTCAGTTGAAAAGATTGATGGGAGAGTAATATATTACTTAGAGTATAATAGTAAAGTTTTTGATAGTCACCATATGGAGAATTTTGTACAAAACTATATAAATTTAATAAATTTTATAGTCAATAAATAAATTTTTTTGGATTATTTTCATATAAACTAAGTTAAAAGATAATAGGGAGAAATGTTATGGAGAAAATGGCAATTCTTTTTTCAGGCCAAGGTTCTCAGTATGTAGGGATGGGAAAGAGTATATACAAAGAATTTAGTGTGGCAAGAAAAATTTTTGAAGAGGCTAATGATATTTTAAATTTTAAATTAAGTGATTTATGTTTTGACGGATCTATATTAGAGCTAAATAGAATAAGAAATATGCTCCCAGCCATATTGACTGTAAGTATAGCAACTTTTAAGGTATATATGGAACAGGTTGGTATTGAACCTAAATTTCTTGCTGGACATAGTTTGGGTGAATATTCTGCATTAGTTTGTAGTGAGGCAATAAAATTTGAGGATGCACTTAAGCTTGTTAGAATGAGAAGCATTTTAGCAGAGAAAGAAAACGATATTGAAGATGGCACTATGACAATTGTAGATGAAATTTCAGTCGATATTGTAAAAGAAGTTTGTTCAAGATTGTCTGGTAATGGAAAATTAGCGTCAATTTCATGTTTCAACTCTAAGAATCAAGTTGCAATTTCTGGACATAAAGACATAGTTACAAAAGTCGAGGATAGTTTGCTTGAACTTGGTGCCAAAGTTACTCCGTTATTTACTGGAGTTGCTATGCATAGTCCTTTAATGAGTAGGGCTGCAACAATGTATAAGGAACAGCTAAAACAATATTCATTTAATAAGCCAAAATATAAAGTAATATCTAATATTAATGCATTACCATATTTAAGTCAACAATGTATAGTTGATAATCTTACTGAGCATATGATTAGACCTGTTTTGTGGAATGATACGATTCAGTATTTAAAAAATGAAAATACAAGAGTTGGTATAGAAATTGGACCTCAAAGTATATTGAAAAATTTGATTAAGGATAGTAATAGTTCTGTAAAAATGTTTTCGTATAACCAAAAAAGTGATAAAGACTTATTAGTTAATTTTTGGAAGAGTGGAAAGAATGATAAAAGTATAAGTTTTGTAAGCAGATGTTTAGCTATGGCTGTTTGCACACAAAATAAAAATTGGAATGAAGATAAATATAAAGAAGGTGTCATAGAGCCATATAACAGAATTGGAGAGATTCAAAGCAAGTTAGATGAAACCGGCGAATTACCATTGCAAGAGGAAATGAATGAATCAGTTGAATTATTATATAAAATTTTAACAACTAAGAATGTACCTATAGAAGAGCAAATTTATAGATTTAATATGATATTTAAAGAAACAAATACACAGGATATTTTTCAAGAATTTATAAAAAGGAGATATGGTATAGAGTATGGAAAATCTAAGGTTTGATGATTTCAATTTGAATAAATCTGAAATTAATAAGAGTAACATAAAAAAAATAAATAAAAATGATATTGCAATAATTGGAATATCAGCTAAGTTGCCTAAAGCAGATAATGTCAATGATTTTTGGAAAAATATTAGAGATGGAGTAGATTGTATAAGTTCAATTAGTGATAATAGAGCCGATGATATTTCTAGTTATTTTAGAAAGAAAACCGGCAAGATCAATGAGTTAAAATTTGAAGAAGGCGCTTATCTAGAAGAGATTGATAAGTTTGATTATAAGTTTTTTAAATTATCACCTAAGGAAGCTAGTGTAATTGATCCAAATCAAAGATTATTTCTTGAAACTTCTTATAGTGTAATAGAAGATGCTGGTTATGGAGGAAAAAAGATTCGTGGTACTAAAACGGGAGTATTTGTAGGAGCTATGTGTGATCCAGAATATAAGAGGATGATAGCAGAGGCTGAACCAGAATCTTTACCTATTTCAGTACCAGGAAACCTACCAGCAATAATTGCAAGTAGAATTTCCTATATCTTAGATTTAAAAGGTCCAAGCATGGTTGTAAATACAACATGCTCTTCTTCATTAGTAGCTGTCCATATGGCATGTGATAGTATTAGAAAAGGAGAATGTGAAATAGCTATTGCAGGTGGGGTTCAGATATATTTATTGCCTATAAGACAAGTTAGATTAGGGATAGAATCTTCTGACTCAAGGACGAAGACATTTGATTTTAGTTCAGATGGTACGGGTGGAGGAGAAGGAGTAGCTGCAATATTACTTAAGCCTTTGTATAAAGCTATAAAGGATAGAGATAATATATATGCTGTAATTAAGGGAAGTGCAATAAATCAAGATGGTAGTTCTATAAGTCTAACAGCACCTAATGCTGTTGCGCAAGAAGAGGTTATTTCAAAGGCTTGGGTAGAGTCAGGAATAAATCCTGAGACAATATCATATATTGAAGCTCATGGAACTGGTACAAAGCTTGGAGATCCAATTGAGGTAGATGGGTTAAAGAGAGCATTTAGAAGATATACAAAGAAAACTCAATTTTGTGCAGTTGGATCTGTTAAAACTAACCTAGGGCACTTAGATAGTTCAGCTGGCATTGTTGGATTGATAAAAGCAGTATTAGCATTAAAAAATAAAATGATTCCTCCTATAGTTCACTTTAAAAGACCTAATCCTAAAATTAAATTTATAGAATCACCATTATATATTAATGATATTTTAAAGGAATGGAAAGAAGGTGAATTTCCTAGAAGATGTGGGGTTAGTTCATTTGGGATGAGTGGTACAAACTGTCATGTTGTTTTAGAAGAAGCACCAGAAGTTGAAGGGAATATAGTAGAAAATGAGTTTAATATATTAACTGTTTCAGCAGTTACAAAGGAATCACTTATAAATCTATTAAAGGGGTCTAAGGCTTATATATATAGTATGAAAGAAAGTAATATTAATGATGTTTGTTATACAGCGAATACTGGAAGACATCATCATAAACATAGAATTGCTATTATTGGAAAATCAAAGAATGATTTTATAGAAAAAATAGAAGCTTTAAATTTAGAGGCTTTTGAAAATATAAATTATGGTCATGTGTATTATGGGAAACATGACGTGAGATCAAAAGATAATGGCAAAGAAGGGGTTAAATATATAACCACTGACATGCAAAATGAGCTAAGCAATTTAGCTAATGATAGTATACGAAAATATATAGATGAAAAAGGTATAACTGATCTTGAAAGATTATGTGATTTTTATATAAAGGGAGCAGATGTAAACTGGGAGTTACTTTATAGTAATGAAAGAAATAGGAAACTAAGTTTGCCTACGTATCCATTTAAAAAAGAAAGATGTTGGATTAATCTTTCATGTTGTGATGAGACACTAGAACAATATGATGATAATTTCTACTTTAAAACCATATGGGAAAATTATGAGCCTAAACAAACAAACAATATTAAATTAAATAAGAAAATATTATTATTAAAAGGTAGAAAACAAAAGGTTAATGACCTTGTATATGATTTAAAAATGCAAGAATATTCTGTTATAGATGTAGAACTTGGAAAAAAGTTTAAGAAGATAAGTAATGATAAATATATAATTGAAAATACTATAGATAACTATTCAGAACTTTTTAAAGAGATTGATTTAAATAATATAGCTTATATCATTCACACTTTTACTATTAATGAATGTGAAGCAATTAATACTCTACCTGAATTTGAACAAACACAAGACATGGGAGTTTATAGCTTGTTTTACATGCTTAAGGCACTACCTTTAAGTAGGGTTAGTGAAAAAATTAATATTATTATATTAAGTGAATTTGTTAATAAAATAACAAACAGTGATAAATGCATAAAGCCACAAAATGCTACTTTATTTGGATTAACTAAAAGTCTTATATGGGAATATCCTCAAATAAATTGTAGATGTGTAGATATAGATGAATTAACTAATACAAGTTCTTTAACTAATGAAATAATAAGCGATTCTAGTGATTACATTGTGGCATATCGAAATAATAAAAGATATATCGAGGTACTTGATAAATTAAATATTGAAAATAGAACCATAGATAACTTTACAGTGAAGGAAGATGGTGTTTATGTTATTACTGGTGGGCTTGGAAGGATAGGAATAGAAATTGCTAAATATTTAGCTTCTAAAGGTAATATAAATATAATTTTAATAAATCGTACTAGTATGCCACGTAGGTTAGAATGGAATAAGATCATTAGTGATGGATGTGATGAAAAAGTTAAAAAAAGAATTCTTGATATAATTGAAATAGAAAAAAATGGATCGAAAGTTGAATGTGTTTCTGTAGATATATGCGAAGAAAATAAGTTTATTAAAGTATGTGAAGAAATTAGAAATAAATATAAAAGAATAAATGGTGTAATCCACAGTGCCGGTGAAGGTGTTGGGGCTACAGGAAGTCCAATTTGTGAAGAGGATGAAGAGATATTTACAAAAGTATTATTACCTAAAGTTAAAGGAACTTTAATATTAAACAATGCTCTAAAAGATGATAAATTAGATTTTTTCATTATGTTTTCGTCAGTTATAACACTTATGGGAGGCGTGGGAAGTAGTCATTATACTGCTGCAAATTATTTTTTAGATTCATTAACTTCATTTAGAAATAATCAAGGTATGAGAACTATAACTATAAATTGGCCAGCATGGGATAAAGATAATTTAATTAAAGATGCTAAAATAATTGAGAAAAAACAATTATTTAACATTTTACAACCAAGTAAGGCAATAAATTGTTTTGATAAGGTCATAAATTCAACAGAATCAAAAGTAATAGTTGGAAATTTAAATTATGAGAGTGATGTATTGGAATTGAAGAATCTATTTCCATTCAAATTATCAGATGATTTGGAGGCTAATCTAAATAAGTATAAGAAAATAAGTAATAGTATAGATAATAAAGATAAGTGTATGACCATGGAACAAGAAAAAAATAATGATTATAGCTATACTGGAATTGAGAAAAGTATCGCTGATATTTGGCAAAAGGTATTAGGCTTTAACGAGATTGATATATATGATAACTTTTTTGAAATTGGTGGGGATTCAATATTAGCTTCTAGAGTATTTACTCTAATTGATAAAGAGTATCCAGGAAAAATTAAGTTAATAGATTTATTTTCTTACACAACAGTTTCGAAGTTATCAGAATTTATTGCATCAAAGTTTAAATGTGAATATGTGAATCAAAATAAAATAGAGAATTGTGAGTGTAAGGATATAGAGCAAGATGATGTAAGTGATTTAATTAGTAAACTTCAAAATGATGAATTAAATATAGATGAAGTAGTAAATATGTTTAATTTAATGGAGGGAAAAGATGAGTGATAGTATTCATTTAATTTTTCAAGGAATTAAAAATGGAAAAATAAATAAACAATTAGGGGTAGAGTTATTAGAGAGTATTAAAAAGGATAAAAAAAATAACATTAGTTCAAATGATATAGCTATTATAGGATTATCAGTAAGGTTACCTAATGCAGAAAATGTTTCGGAATTTTGGCAAAATCTTAAGTGTGGACTGAATTGTATTGATGAATTTCCAAAATACAGAAGACAGGACATGGATAGATATAAAGCATATATTGGAAAAAATAAAGATGGTAATTATTGCAAAGGAGCTTATTTAAAAGAAATAGATAAGTTTGATTATAGATTTTTTAACGTGACTCAAAAAGAAGCAAATCTAATAAGTCCTAATCAAAGAATATTTCTTGAAACTTCATTTGAAGCTCTTGAAGATGCTGGTTATGGTGGTAAAAGGTTAAAAGGAACACAAACAGGTATTTTTATTGGTTTTAGTGGAGATGAGATATATGACTATAAAAAGATGATACTAGATATAGATCCTAAATCTATGTCTAATGGGTTTGCTGGAAATTTATCATCAATAATTGCAAGTAGATTATCATATGTGTTAGATCTAAAGGGTCCAGCAATGGCTATTGACACAGCTTGTTCTTCTTCATTAGTGGCATTGCATATAGCATGTCAATCAATTAAAAATGGTGATTGCGATATGGCTATAGCTGGAGGTGTAAGAATAAATCTTTTAAGGATTGAAGGAGAATTAAATTTAGGTATACAAGCTTTTGATGGTAAAGCTAAAACTTTTGATGACAGTGCTGATGGAACAGGTTCAGGAGAAGGATGTATTGCTTTGGTTATAAAACCTTTAAACAAAGCGATTAAAGATAGGGATAATATTTATGCAGTTATTAAAGGGAATGCAATAAATCAAGATGGAAATTCAATTGGAATTTCAGCTCCAAACGTAGAGTCACAGGAAAATGTTATTGTTAAGGCATGGAACAATGCGGGGATAGAACCAGAGACTATATCTTATATTGAAGCGCATGGAACAGGCACAAAATTAGGAGATCCTATTGAAATAGATGGTATACAAAGGGCCTTTAGAAGGTATACAAGCAAAAATCAATTTTGTGCAATTGGTTCTGTAAAAACTAATATGGGACATTTAGATCATGCTTCTGGTGTACTAGGCGTGGTAAAAGCTACCATATCGTTGAAAAATAAAATGATACCTCCAATTATTAATTTTAATGAGCCAAATAGAGAAATTGATTTTGAAACATCCCCCGTTTATATAAATGATACTTTAAAAGAGTGGAATAATAATGGTTCAATTAGAAGATGTGGTGTTAGTTCTTTTGGAATAAGCGGAACAAATTGTCATTTTGTTTTAGAAGAAGCACCTAAATTAGAAAATGGTGTAGGTGATGATCAAAGTAATTTTAAAGTATTTATTTTATCAGCTAAAACGCAAGAAAGTCTTGAGCAACTTATTGTAAGATATCAAAATTCAACAGAGAGTTTTAAAAATTTAAATTATAGAGATATATGTTATACATCCAATATAGGTAGAGGGCACTATAATTATAGAGTGGCTATAATTGTAAAAGATATTAAAGATTTAATAAGAAAAATACAATCATTAAGAATAGGGTGTCTTGAAAAGATTAATGATAAGGAAATGTTTTATTCTAAACATAAAATAGTTCCAGAAATAAAACCAGTAAAAGAAACTTGTGAATTTACACAGCGTGAAATTAATGAATTAAGCAGTAATATTAATATTAAAATAAATAAAAAATGCATGGATTATGAATATATAGTTTCTGTTTGTGAGGCTTATGTTAAGGGTGCAAATATCGAATGGGAGAGGTTTTATAGCAGAGAAAAAAGAAATGTAGTGAGTTTACCAACATATGCCTTCGAAAGAAGAAGATGTTGGATAGATTATGGGAATATAAATACACAAAATATGAATGAACAAAGTGTTAATACCAATGATATAAGTTATAACAACAAATCAGCAAATGGTAAGGAGGAAATTAAGGTTATGGAAGAAGTTAATGTTGAAAATAATAAATTGAATAGTAAGAGACTTGACGGTATTCTTGATAAATTACAGGATATTTTATGTGAATATACTGGATTAATGCCTAATGAGATAGATTTTTATTGCGATTTCCAAGAGATTGGATTAGATTCAATGCATATGATTGAAGTAATGAATGCAATTAAAGATACTTTTGGGAAGGAAATAGCAATAAGTAAATTTTACAAGGAGCTTTCAAGCCCTTATAATTTAGCTCTTTATCTTGAAAGCACAATGGAGGAAGAAATAGATAATACAATTAATAACAGTATAATTGAAAAGAGCAGCAATGAGGTATTAATTGATAATGAAAATAGTACAAAAATACAAATTGATAATAAAGAAACTTATGTATCAGCTAAAAGTGATATCCAGAATGTAATAAATCAACAACTTCAGATTATGGCTCAACAGTTAGAATTGTTAAAAGGCAATGTACGTGAAGTTGAAACTACCATAAATCCTTTAAAGATAGAAGAGGAAAAAGAAAAACCAGTGATAAAAATTGAGGAACAAGTTAATAAAAAACAAAAAATAAAAGAAACTGAAAAAATAAACATACCTTATGTTCCATATCAAAAATTGAACATAAAAGGTAGTACTTCAGATAAAGTTGAACAACAAAAGCATATAAGTGCATTAATAGAAAGATACACTAAACGTACAAAAGGAACTAAACAACTTACTCAAGAATATAGACATGTATTAGCTAATAATAGAAATGTAGCAGGTTTTAGACCATCAATAAAAGAAATGGTATATCAACTCATTGTTAAGAATGGACATGGTAGTAAGGTGTGGGATGTTGATGATAATCAATTTATTGATATATCGATGGGATTTGGAACATACCTTTTAGGACATAAACCTTCATTTATAATAGAAGCAGTTGAGAAGGAATTAAAAAATGGAGGAGTACTTGGTCCAATGACATCACTTGCTGGTCAAGCTGCAAGCTTGATTTCAGAATTGACAGGAGCAGAAAGAGTAGCATTTTATAATTCAGGAACAGAGGCAGTAATGGTAGCAGTAAGACTAGCTAGAGCCTGTACAGGACGCTCTAAGATTGTTATGTTTTCAGCAAGTTACCATGGTACCTTTGATGGAATTCTAGCAAGAGCAAGTATGGATAAATCAGGGCAAAAATCACATGCAATTCCTATGGCACCAGGTGTACCAGATAGTGTTGTAGAAGATGTTTTAGTTTTGGAATATGGTAGTGAAGAAGCATTAGAAACAATAAGAATGAATGCGCATCAAATTGCAGCTGTTTTGGTTGAGACTGTACAGAGTAGACGTCCAGATTTTCAGCCAAAAGAGTTTTTAATGGAATTGAGAAAAATAACAGAAGAGTCAAAAACTGCGTTAATATTTGATGAAGTTATTACAGGATTTCGTATTCATCAAGGTGGAGCTCAAGCATGGTTTGGTATTAAGGCTGATATGGTTACCTATGGGAAAATAGTAGGTGGCGGAATGCCTATAGGGGTAGTAGCAGGAAAGGCTGAATATCTTGACTCTGTTGATGGAGGCATGTGGAGTTTTGGAGATGATTCATATCCACAAAATGAGGATAAAAGAACTTTTGTTGCAGGAAGTTTTTGTCATCATCCACTTGCTATGGCGGCTTCTATAGCAATGTTGACATATTTAAAAGAACAAGGGCCACAACTTCAAGAGAAGTTAAATAATAAGACTGCTAAGATGGCAGAAGAATTAAATGCATTTTTCCGTGAAGAAGATGTACCTATAGAATTAGTTCATTTTGGATCGTTATTTAGATTTGCATCAAGAAAGAATATTGAGCTCCTATTCTATTATATGCTTGATAAGGGAGTGTATGTATGGGAAGGGAGAAATTGTTTTTTATCTACATCTCATTCAGATGAGGATGTAGCTTATATAATTAAGGTTGTTAAAGAAAGTATAAGAGAGATGCAAAATGCAGGTTTTTTTTTAAAAAAATCTAATAATTGCAAAGACAATATAGATATATTTAAGTTGACAGAAGAACAAAAACAGTTATGGTTTCTTACACAGATTGGTAGAGAGAAATCTATAGCATATAATGAAGCTATCGTATTAGAACTACATGGTAAATTGAATATTGAAGCTATGAATAAGGCACTTCAATCAGTAGTAGATAGACATGGAGCACTTCGAACTGTTATATGTGAAGATGGAGAGAATCAGAAGGTTTTGCCATATATTAAAACAAATTTATCATTAGTAGACTTTTCAAATCTTGAGGAATCAGAACAGAAAAAAGAAATAGATGAATGGTTTCAAAAAGAAAGTAATACAGCATTTATACTTGAAGAAGGACCGTTATTCCGTGTATGTATAATTAAGTTAAGTCATGATAGATACAGATTGGTTCCTATTTTTCATCATATTATAGCGGATGGGTGGTCAATCAATATTTTCTTGAAAGAATTAGAAGAGTTTTACCTTGCAGAGATTAATGGAAGGGACTATAAACCTAAAGAAGCTAGACAATTTAGAGATTATACATTGTGGCAGGAGAGTCAAAATGAAGGAAAAAGTTTGGCTGAAACTTATTGGATCAAGAAGTTTAATAAGGTAATACCAGATATTAAATTACCTACAAGTTCTTTGCAGAAGCAATTTAATAATTGTGAAGGAAAAAATGACTATATTGAATTAGGAGCTGAATTTACTAAAGAGATCAAAAATTTTAGTAAGTTAAATAAAAATACAGTATTTGTTACTTTTTTAGCAGGTGTTGCTGTGTTAATGGATAGATTATCTGGACAAAAAGATATAGTGTTAGGAATTCCTACTTCTGGACAAGTATTAATGAGAGCTGCTGATTTGATGGGACAGTGTGTAAACATGATTCCACTTTGCGTTGAAGTTAAAAATGAGTTGAATTTTTGTGAGTATGTAAATTATATAAAGAATGAAATGATGGATGTATATGAAATTCAACGTTATTCTGTTGCAAAGATATTAAGCGAATTGAAGGAACAAGGAAAAATAACCAATATACCTAATGTGAATGTTATGTTTAATATGGATTTACCTGTAGATAAAACAAAATATATGGATATGGAAACAGAATTTGTTGCATATCCTGCAAAATATGTAAAGCATAACATAAGTATAAATATTGTAGAAATAGAAGGGAAAATAAGAATAGATTATAGTTTTAATGGCGACTTATTTGAAGAAAATATGGTTAAGTATTGGATGGAATATTTAGTATATTTATTGGCGCAAGGAATGAGAAATCACCAAAATAAAATTTCTAATATACCATTAATAACACCTTATGAATTTCATGGAACATCATTAAAAGAAATAAATCATAAGAATATGTGTATTCAAGATTTTTTTATGCAAGTAGCAAAAGATTATAGTAAAAAAACAGCTATATCATATAAAGAAAAAAATTTAACTTATGAATATTTAGAGAATAGCTCAAGTAAAGTGGCTAATTATATTATTAATTTAGAGTTGAATAATGAAAATACGATAGCTATATATTTAAAAAATCCATTAGATATAATAGTGGGTATATTATCTGTATTGAAATCTGGTAAATCATATACTATTTTAGATTCTGAAAAGAATATATGTGAAAAGTTTACTACAATATTAACAGATTATGTTCTATTAGATAAGATTGAAGATAAAAATTGTAATTTAATTTTACTAGATTTAAACAAAAAAGAAATATACAACCAAAATGTAGAGTTAATAAACAACAGAGTATCTCCTAATGATATAGCAACTATAGTATATGGTAAAGATGAAGAAAATTCTATTAAGAAGGTAAGTATATCACATCGTGCACTATGTCAACAATATATATCAATTAAAGAGGTATTAATGATGAAACCAGGAGATAAAATACTTCAAATAGGAAAAGTATGTTCAAATATAACATTAGAAAAAATATTTGCAGCACTATTTAATGGATGTGAAGTTGTTTTAGAGAATAATAATGATATGTTTGACTTAGAACAAATTCAAGAATATAGTGTTGATGCATTATGTATCACTACAGATATATTTAAAAGTATTTTAAAAGAAAAAGTTCAACTAAATAATAGGATAAAGGTAATTTCAGTTAGTGATGGGTTATTATTAAATGAACACATAAAAGATTTTAAGAAAAGTTCACTAAGTGAAATTAAGTTAGTGTACACTTATAATCCATCAGGAATTCCAGTTACAATTACATTCTATGATTTTAAGGATGATAGGAATTTTCAAGAAATATTAAAAAGAGTACCAATTGGTAAACCAATATATGATAATCAAATTTATATACAAAACGATGTACAGTATGATATGCCAGTTGGAGTACCAGGAAACTTATGTATATCGGGAGGGTGTTTTGAAAATACACAATTATCAAACAAAAAACAGTTATATGAAGTTAAAGAAATAGCTAGATTTTTAGATGATGGAAACTTAGAGCTTATATGTACTAAACAAAATTATAAACAAAAAGATTATATTGATATAGCTTTAATTAAAGATATTTTAAATCTTAATGAAGATATAAAGCAAAGTTTTATTAAGGAAGTATATATTCAAGAAAAAAATGAGAAGATTTTAGTAGCTTATTTTGTAAGTAACAAAGATAAAAAGGTTGATATTGAAAAACTTGCAAAATATATAAAAAGTAGAAGCTTAAAATCTAGAATTCCATCATATTTTGTACAAATAGATGAAATACCGCCATTAAATGATAGTAAAGTTGCAGTAGGTAAACTACAAATAATAGAACAGGTGTATGATAATACACAATTAAGTGAGAGTGAAATTAAGTTGATAAAAATATGTGAAGAAATACTTAATATTAAAAATATAAGTATAGAAGATGACTTGTTCGAATTAGGAGTAAATTCATTAATAGCAACAATACTTATATCTAAAATTCATAAAGAATTTAATAGAGAAATTTCATTTAAGGAACTATTTAAACTATCTACACTGAGAGAGTTAGCACATCTTCTTAAGTCAACAAAAGAAACTATTTATTTAAATATAGATAAGATAGAGAAAAAGGAATTTTATGAGGCAACATCAGCTCAGAAAAGATTGTATATGATTCAAAATTTTGATAAAGCTAATGTTGCATATAATATGCCTATAATATTTGAAATGGAAGGAAAAATAGATAAAGACAAAATTGAAAGAACTTTATATCAATTAGTAAATAGACATGAAGCTTTAAGAACATATTTTGATATTATAGATGGAGAAATAGTACAAAGAATCAATGAGTTTTATGAATTTAATTTAATAAAGAAGCAAGATGATGATATAGAAAAGATTATAAAAAATTTCATAAGACCTTTTGACTTGAATAAAGCACCATTATTTAGAGCTGAGTTAATAACATGTAGTGAGAAACATTACTTGCTTATAGATGTGCATCATATAATATCAGATGGAGTGTCTGTAGAGATATTAACAAAAGAATTTGTAGATTTATATGATGAAAAAATATTAGAATCACTAAAATTTCAATATAAGGATTTTGCAACATGGCAAAACAATTTTTTAAAATCGGAACAACTAAAAAAACAAGAAGAATATTGGATCGATGCATTTAGTGGACAAGTGCCTACTTTAAACTTGCCTTACAGTTATGAGAGGCCAGCAATTCAAAGTTTTGAAGGTAGATGTATAAATTTTCAAATTGATGAAAAGATTACGATGGATCTTAGAAAACTTTCAAAAGAAACTTCAACAACAATGCATATGGTATTATTGTCTGCTTTTAATATACTTTTATCAAAATATAGTGGACAGGAAGATATAATAATAGGAACTGCAATATCAGGAAGAACACATTTTGATCTTCAAAATATAATGGGAATGTTTGTAAATACATTAGCTTTAAGAAATAGGCCAGAAAGAAGCAAGAGATATATAGATTTCTTAAACGAAGTTAAGGAAAATTCTTTAATGGCATATGAAAACCAAAGTTATCAATTTGAAGAAATTATTGAAAAGTTAAATTTAAAGAGGGATATGAGCAGGAATCCGTTATTTGATGTAATGTTCAATATGGAAGATGGTGATGAGGTTACTAGTATTCAATTAAACGACGCTTTATTAAAAATATACAATATTGAAAGTAAAGTATCTAAATTTGACTTGGTTTTAAATGTGCTAGATAAAGGTAATACGTTAAAGTGTAGCATAGAATATTGTTCAAAACTCTTTAATAAGGGTGCAATAGAAAGATTAATAAATCATTATTGCACAATAATAGAGAAGATAGTGAATGATTATGAAATAAAGATATGTGAAGTTGATTTATTACCAGAAAGTGAAATGAAACAAATCTTACATGAATTTAATGAAACAAATTTAGAATATAATAAAGAAACAACAATACAAGAATTATTTGAATCTCAAGTGGAGAAGACTCCAAATAATATAGCATTAGTATTTGAAAATGATAAATTAACTTATGAAGAATTAAATGAAAAAGCAAATAGTATTGCAAGTATATTGAGATGTAAAGGGGTTAAGGAAAATTCAATAGTTGGAATAATGGTGGAGAGATCATTAGAGATGATAATAGGTATAATAGGTATATCAAAGGCTGGTGGTGCGTATTTACCTATAGATCCTAAATGTCCTAAAGACAGAATAGATTACATGATATCTGATAGCAATGCTACGATTTTATTGTCAAAAAACAATCTAATACGTGGTAAGAGTTTTGATTGTGAAGTATTAGACTTGAGTGATAAGGAATTATTTGATAATTATAGGGATAATCTTGAGAGAATAGGAGAATGCGGGGATTTAGCATATATAATATATACATCTGGAACTACGGGAGTGCCAAAAGGAGTTGCTATAGAACATAGAGGTATAGTTAACTTAATAAATGTTTTTAGAAATGATTTTAATATTGATTCAACAAAAAAAATATTACAATTTTCAAATATAGCATTTGATGCTTCTGTTTATGAGATTTATATGGGGCTGTTATTTGGAGCACAGTTGCATATTATATCTGAGGAAGTATTAATGAATACATCTAAATTAAATGATTATATAAAATCCAAGTATATAAATGTATTGACTTTACCACCATTCATTGCGAATGAAATTGATTTTGAGGAATCTAAGGTTGAATTAATTATAACAGCTGGAAGTGAAGCTAAAAAATCAATGGTTAGCAAAATTCCTAGAGAGATTCAATATATAAATGCTTATGGACCAACAGAAACAACGATATGTGCAAGTATATGGAAAAGAGATGAAAATGTACGTGAGTTAGTTCCAATAGGTAAACCAATAAAAAATACTAAGATATATATTTTAGATAAGAATAATAAATTGCTACCAATAGGGATACCAGGAGAGCTATGTATAAGTGGAGACGGAGTTGCAAGAGAATATATAAATAGAAGAGAATTAACTTTAGAGAAGTTTATAGATAATCCATTTGAACAAGGTACAAAGATATACAAAACAGGGGATTTAGCTAGATGGCTACAAAGTGGAAATATAGAATTCTTAGGAAGAATAGATAATCAAGTTAAAATAAGAGGATTTAGAATAGAGCTTGGAGAGATAGAAAATAAATTATTGCAGCATGAGCATGTTAAAGAAGTTTTAGTTATAGTGAGAGAAGATAAACAAGAAAAATATATTTGTGCATATATAGTAAGTGAAAAAGAAATTGATAAATCAATTTTAAGAGAATATTTGAAAGAAAAATTACCAGAATATATGATTCCAACATACTTTGAATATCTGAAAAATATTCCATTAACATCCAATGGTAAAGTTGATAAAGGAGCTCTTCCTATGCCGAATTTGGAGGATAAATTAAATGAGTATGAAGCTCCTGAAAATGAATTAGAATACAAATTATCAAATATATGGAGTAATGTTCTAGGGAAATCGAATATAGGTGTAAATGATAACTTTTTTGATTTAGGGGGACATTCACTAAAAGCAATGAATGTATTAGCTAAAATTCGCAAGCAGTTAAATAAGGAAATAGGTTTAAATGAATTATTTAAAGCACCAACTATAAGAGAATTAAGCAAAATTATTGAAAGTGCAGAAGAAAATCCTTATTTTAAAATTGAAAAAGCAGAAGAAAAAGAATACTATGAAGCATCCTCGGCCCAAAAGAGGATGTATATGGTTCAAAAATTTGATAAGGAAAGTACTGCATATAACATAAGTGTTGCTTTTCAAATTGATGGTAAATTAGATTTTATTAAGGTAGAAGAATCAATTAAAGGATTAATAAAGAGACATGAAAACTTAAGAACTGCATTTAAGGAAGCTGATAACAATATAACCCAAAAGATATATAACGTTGAGGATATTAATTTTACTTTACAACAAACTAATAAGAATAATGATGAGGAAATAGACAACATAATTAATTCTTTTGTTAGACCTTTTGATTTGAGTAAGGCACCTACATTAAGAGCTGCACTTATAAAAATAACGGAAGAAAAACATATATTAGTATTTGATCTCCATCACATAATTGCAGATGGAACAACTATGTCTATACTAGCAAATGAATTTTCACAAATATATTTAGGTAAAGTTTTAAATCCATTGAATATTCAATATAAAGACTATTCTGAATGGCATAATATGTTTATAAAGAGCAATGAATATAAAAATCAACAGAATTATTGGATAAATGAGTTAAAAGATAAAGCACCAGTAATAAATATACCAACAGATTTTCAAAGACAAAAAATAAAGCAATACAATGGAGAGAGTTTAGAGTTTATATTACCACAAGAAATAATACCAAGTTTAAAAAGTATTATGAATAAAACAGAAACGACACTCAATATTTTATTAATGTCTATTTATAAAATATTGTTATCTAAATACAGTAATCAAAAAGAAATACTAATAGGTACTGCAGTAGCAGGAAGAAATTTAGATGATTTCGAAAGTATTGTAGGTATGTTTGTTAATACTTTAGTTTTAAAATCTACTATTAGAGATGAAGATACTTTTGAAGAGTACTTGTTGCAAGTAAAGGATAAAACTTTTAAAGCTTTCAAAAACCAGGATTATCAATTTGAGGATTTAATAAGTAAATTAAATATACCCAAAAATTTAAGTAGAAATCCTTTATTTGATTTTATGTTTGTAATGCAAAACACAAAAGAAAACAAATTGATTATGAATGATATGAAATTAAAGGAGTATAAATTAAAAAGCAAAGCAGAAAAATTTGATATGACAATGAGTGCATATGATTCAGGAGAAGGAATATATGCAACAATAAGTTATGATAAGCAACTATTTAAAAAGGAAACTATTGAAACCTTTGCAAAGAATTATATAGATATGTTAAGTCAAATTGCTGTTAACTCAAAAGTAAAATTATCTGAGATGAATGTAGTTAATGACTTTGAAACTATAGAAAACATCGAATTAGATGATGATTTTGATTTTTAAATATAAAAAATTATAATTTAGTAAAATAAAAATACACTTCAGGTAAATTTTACTTTATCTGAAGTGTAAATTATAAGTAGCTGCATTTAAATTTGGATAAAGTTAAATTTAAAATAAAATGGGGTTTTGTATATATGGAGAGAAATATAAACATTGATATTGTAAGTAATATGATGCAACGAGAGAGAGAGTTTTGGAAATCAAAATTAAACAATGAATTCATTAAAACAACAATGCCTTTTAAGAATTATGAAAGCAATGAAGGATACACTAATAAGGTAACCGTTCATGGTATAAAAGAAGACAATTTTAGGAAAATACAAAAAATATGCAGAAATTCACAAGAGAAAATATTTATGTTTTTATATTCAACATTAGTAGTGTTAGCTTATAAATACACAAACAATAAATATATAGCTATAGAATCGCCTATATTTAAGCAAAAAGAAGATAAAAATGTAATGAATTCAGTAGTTCCTTTTTTTGAAGAAATTTTAGGAACTTATACTTTTAAAGAAGTATTATTAAAGGCAAAGAGTACCATAGAGCAATCTTATGAGAATGGAAGTTATCCTATTAATAAAATATATGATTTAGTGGATGAAGTAAATTATGATAAAGAGTCCCCATTAACAGATATTGTATTTTTAATGGATAATCTGCAAGATAAAAAGTTAATAGAAAATTTAAATGGAAGACTAAGCTTTATATTTTCATTGGAGGAATATGGAATATATTTAACTCTTCAGTATAATAAAGAGTTTTATATTAATGAGGCAACAAATAAAATTTTTGAACATATTGAAAATATATTAGAGAGTGTACTAAATAATGTAGAGATACAAATTGATCAAATTGATATTTTGTCAAAAGAAGAAAAGGAATTGTTATTAGTAGGATTCAATGAAACTAAGAAAGAATATTTTATGGAAAAAACAATACAAGAACTATTTGAGGAACAAGTAAAAAAAACTCCTAATAAAGTTGCTCTGAAATTTGATGGCAGAAAGATAACATATGATAAATTAAATCAAAAAGCAAATGCTCTTTCAAAAGTATTACGTAAAAAAGGAGTAAAATCGGATGATATAGTTGGTATATTTCTTCAAAGATCTGAAGATATGATTGTAGCAATGTTAGCTATACTTAAATCAGGAGCTGCATATTTACCAATAGATCCTAATTATCCTATAGATAGAATTAATTTTATTTTAGAAGATAGTAGAGCTCCTATTGTAATAACAGGTTCTAAGTGGAAAAGTCATGTCACTTATGATGGTATGATTGTTAACATAGATGAAATTGAGGTGGATAGAGACTCAAATAATCCTATAGTATTAAATAATAGCAATGATTTAGCGTATGTGATTTATACATCAGGGTCAACTGGAAATCCTAAAGGGGTTATGATAGAACATAAGCAGGTTAACAATTTTATTGAAGGTGTAGCTAATGAAACGAACATTATAAAACATGAAAGTATATTGTGCATAACAACCATATCCTTTGATATTTTTGTTTTAGAAACATTATTACCAATTACTAAAGGGTTAACGGTATCCATAACAAAAGATGATATAAGTATAGATGGAGATTTGATTGGAGAAATAATAGAGAAAGATGATATAAAAGTAATTCAAAGCACTCCATCTAGAATGAAATTGTTTTTACAAAGTAGTAGGTTTAGAAAGAGTTTAGAAAAGGTTAAAGTTTTACTTATTGGAGGAGACACATTACCTATTACTTTATTAAATGAGTTGAAAAAATACAGTTTAGACATATATAACATGTATGGTCCTACTGAGACTACTGTATGGAGTACTATAAGAAAAATTGAAAATGAGGATAGGATAAATATAGGTAAACCAATTCAAAACACCAAAGTATATATATTGGATAAAAGATTAACATTGAGGCCAATAGGGGCTATAGGAGAAGTATATATAAGTGGTGATGGAATAGGAAGAGGATATTTAAATAACGAGAAATTAACAGAGCAAAAATTTATCTTAAACCCATTTGAATGTAATGAAAAAATGTATTCAACAGGAGATGTAGGAAGATGGCTACCAGATGGAAATATAGAATTATTAGGAAGGATAGACTACCAAGTTAAGATAAGAGGATTTAGAATTGAACTAGGAGAGATAGAGAGTAATTTACAGAAACTTGATGGAATAAAAGAAGCAGTAGTATTAGCTAAGGGAGAGATTACAAATCAATATTTGTGTGCATATTATGAATCAGAAGAAAAGTATAGCAGCTATGAGCTAAAAGATTTTCTTGAGAAAGATCTTCCAGAGTATATGATGCCATCATACTTTATTTATTTACAAAGTATGCCATTAACTCCAAATGGAAAAATAGATAGGAAGCAATTATTAAAAATCGAAGAAAAAATAGATAGTATAGATGAATATGTAGCACCAACAAATAAAATAGAAAAAAAGCTAGTGGAGATATTCGAAGAGGTATTACAAATTAAAAATATTGGTATAAATGATAATATATTTAATACTGGAGCACATTCGTTGACAGTAGCTATACTAGTAGGAAAAATTTACAAAGAGTTTAATGTTGAAATTTCAATGAAAGAAATATTTATGTTACAAACAATAAAAGAAATAGCTCAATGCATAGAATCAAAAGAAAATAGGATATTTCAAGGTATTGAAACAATAGAGAAAAGAGAATACTATGAAGCATCATCATCACAAAAGAGAATGTATATAATTCAAGACTTTGATAAAGAAAATGTAGCTTACAACATGCCTTGCATTTTTGAAGTTCAAGGTTCTATTGATAAAAGTAAAATAGAAGATACATTTAAAAAGTTAGTTTTAAGACATGAAGCATTAAGAACTTATTTTGAAATTGTTGATGGTGAAATAGTACAAAAAGTAGTAAGTGATTATGAGTTTAGCCTAAACAGCAGAAGGGAAACAAAACCTATAGAAATAGTGATAGAGAACTTTATAAAACCTTTTGATTTACGCAAATTACCATTGTTTAGAATAGAAA
>NZ_FOKI01000106.1 GCF_900111985.1 Clostridium frigidicarnis | reverse complement strand
AACCTTGCTGTAAACAATTTTCCTTGAATCTTCAATATTGTAGAAAGGAATTCCTATTGTAATACATTTTTTACACATATATTTAGATAAATTAATTTTCATTGATGCCACTAAAAAGGAATACATGAGAAACTTATTATCTTTACACAATGTTTTTAACTTTAAACCAGAGTCATTATCAATTATCGTTGAATATTTACCAATTTTATATTCTTCATTATGATAACCCCATGAAAACTTCTCACTTTCTGTTGATCTATCTATTTGATCAATCCAATATCTATACCCATCAAATCTCTTTAAATCTTTCTCCATAATTTTTCCTCTCTTTATCACCTATTAAAAGCAAAATTCATCATCTAATTGAGAGTATTCTTTTAAATCTTGTTCATCATTATATATATATTGTAATAATAAATTTTCATTATCAGCTATCATTTCAAGTATGTCTATAAAATCATCTCTCATTATCTCTATAGACTCTCTATTAAATAAATTATTGCAATATACAAAATATAATTGTAAATTATCTATCCCTTCTATTAATGATAGCATTAAATCAAACTTAGCATTTTTATTTTCACTAAGCCTTGCCTTTAACGTCATTCCATTTAATTCTACATCATCATCTTCTATATTTAATGTGTTAAAAGTTACATCAAACAAAGGATTTCTACTTTGCACTCTATCTATATTTAGTTTTTGTACTAAAGTTTCAATTTGATAATCTTGATTATCATATGCTTTTAATGAATTTTCTTTTACTTCTTTTAAGAAATCTATATATGTTTTGTTTGTTTTCGGCTTATTTCTTAAAGCTAAAGTATTTACAAACATACCCATTACATTTTGAAGATCAGAGTGTCTTCTTCCAGCTATCGGTATCCCCACAACTATATCTTCTTGACCACTATACTTGGCTAAAAGTATATTAAATGCTGATAATATCACCATATGCATTGTTGTTCCAGTTTTTCTTGTAAGCTCTTTTAACTTGCTTGTAACTGCTTTATCTATTCCAAATTCCACATTGCTACCATCCAAACTTCTAATACTAGTTCTTTCGTAATCATATGGTAATTCTAATACTGGTATCTCATCATTAAACATGTTCATCCAATATTCTTCTTGCTTCTTCATCTCTTCTGACTTTAAAAAATTATTTTGCCATGCTGAAAAATCTTTATATTGAAGCTTTAATGATTCTAAATATCCCCCATTATATATCGTAGCAAATTCATTTACTAAAATACTCATAGACACTCCATCAGATATTATGTGATGCATATCTATTAATAAATATTTTTTACCTTGAGTTTCTACTATTTCAATTCTAAATAATGGTGCTTTTCCTAAATCAAAAGGTTTAATAAA
>NZ_FOKI01000020.1 GCF_900111985.1 Clostridium frigidicarnis | reverse complement strand
ACAGGTCAACTAATGTGGAAAATAGGTGTAAATAATATTATGTTTTTACCAATAGGATTTTTATTTTATGGACTTGGTGCTATTTTTATGATTAAATCGCTACAAAGAGAAAAAATTATAGTGGCATATCCACTTATGTGTATAGGATATATAATTTCTATGTTTTATGGAAAAATCTTTTTAAATGAAGTCATAACTAAAAATAAAATTTTAGCAATGATTTTAATAATTACAGGAGTTTTTTTTAATTGCTATGATAAATAATATAGAAATTGTTATGATAATAATTATGACTTGGTTAGGAGCTTTGGGCGGTCTATTTTTCAAAAAATCATCAAGTAAAAAATCCAAAATAAATAAGTATTTATTTCGTGGAGGCGTTTTTTATTGTTTAGGAGCTCTATTAAATATAATACTTTTAAAGTATGTTCCGTTAACAATAATCTTTCCATGTAATGCACTTACATACATATGGACTACGTTAATAGGAAGATTTATCTTTAAAGAAACTATAACAAAATATAATATATTAGGTTTAATGCTAATAGTAATAGGATTGTATTGTTTGGTTTTATAGTTTTAGTTATTCTACGAAATTTAGAAAATAAATCTGTTGAATTTTTTCATGCATAATGAAACCACGCTTTTTCTGAATCAATGGTTAATAACTCTCAATTTTTAATTCAAAAAATACATAAGGGAGTGAGAAAAAATTTATGATAAATGAACCAGGAGATGTGGAGAAAACATTAAATAATTGGTATGACTTTAGATTTAAAATTGTTTTAGAAGGAGTATTAGTTGGAATATTTACAGGCCTTATTGTTGTAGCTTATAGAGTTCTTTTGGAGAAAGCTTTAAGCTTCGGTAAATGGATGTATAGCATACAAACTAATAATCTATATATTATACCTTTATGGATAATTGCTATGTTAATATTAGCAATTATTGTTGCGTATTTAATTAGATGGGAGCCAATGGCTTCAGGAAGTGGTATACCACAGGTTGAGGGGATTCTTATTGGACACATGTCTGCTAATTGGATAAAAGTAATAATAACTAAATTTTTAGGCGGTATATTATCTATTGTAGGTGGATTAGCAGTAGGAAGAGAGGGTCCATCAATACAGTTAGGTGCATCTATTGGACAAGGATTTAGTAGGGTATGTAAAAGATTAAAATTAGAAGAAAAATATTTAATTACAGCAGGTGCATCAGCAGGACTTTCAGCAGCCTTTAATGCACCATTATCAGGAGTTATATTTTCTTTAGAAGAAGTACATAAAAGTTTCTCACCAATAGTGTTAACATCAGCATTAGGGGCATCCATAACAGCAGATTTTGTATCTAAGCAATTTTTTGGTATGAGACCAGTTTTTGATTTTAGTGTTGCAAAAATGTTGCCATTTAAATACTATGGGTACCTAATAATCTTAGGCATAATAATAGGTCTTATGGGAGTATTGTTTAATACAGCTTTGCTAAGCACATTAAATATCTATGATAAATTCAAGTTTTTTAATGGGTTAAAAAAGATGATACCAGCATTTATGTTTTCAATAATAGTTGGATTAACTTATCCCAATGCTTTAGGTGGGGGACACGGATTAGTTGAAATACTCGCTGATGGGAACATGACATTAAAATTAATGGTGATTTTAGTCATAGTTAGATTCATATTTACTATGATTAGCTATGGATCAGGAGCACCAGGCGGAATATTCTTACCTTTACTAGTAGTTGGTGCATTGTTAGGTGGGATTTTTGGAACATTATTAAATAGTATTTTGGGTGTTCCAAATGAATTCATAATAAATTTTATAATACTTTCTATGGCTGGATATCTAACAGCAATAGTAAAAGCACCTATAACATCAATTATTTTAATAACTGAGATGACTGGATCGTTCTCACACTTATTATCTTCAGCAATTGTATGTATAGTTGCTTATGAGACAACAGAACTATTAAAATTAAAGCCAGTATATGAATCATTATTACATAGAATACTTTCAAAACAAGGTGAGAAATTTGATTCAGAAGAGCATAATAAGGTGCTATTGGAAATACCAGTTGTAATGGGATCAGCACTAGATGGTAATATGATAAAAGATATAAAATGGCCAAGCAAGTGTCTTATAGTAGCAATTAAAAGAGGTAATGAAGAAATAATACCTAAAGGAAATACAAAGATATTTATAGGAGATTATGTAGTTGCACTTACAACGGAGCAGAATTCTCCAAGTGTAAATGAAGAACTGCATGAATTAACTAATAATAATGTTTAATCATAAAAACAGCTTTATATAGCTGTTTTTTTTCTTTCATGTGCCTAAAGTAAGATAATTTAAAAACTTAAACATATTAATAAAAATAATTGAATATATTTGAATATAAGTATTAGGTAAATTGCTTTAAAAAATTAAGTTGAGGGGATGATACAACTTATTAATAAAGTATTAAATGCTACTTTATTTATGTAAAATATGTATAAAAATCAATATAAAATTATATAAATTATACTAGTTAGTATAAAAAAGTGGGGTGTAGTTATGAGTATTATTGAATCCATGGAAAAGGGGTTTAAACAAAAGACTATATCAATGATTACAGATATGTTAGATAAGAGTCCAGAAAAAAATATAGAAAAAATTTTTTCATTGGTAAAGAAGTTAGCTAAAGATGGAGAAACTGAAAAAAATGTGGATAGCATTTACAAGTATTACATGGAAAATCAGTATACTAGAGAGTTTATTTTAGATATACTGAAAAATACAAATAAGAAATGTTTAAATAAGTTTTTCACTAATTTTCTTGCAAATGCTGTTTGGTACGGTATGCCTAAAAGAGCACAATATCTAGAGAAAGAGAACACAAAAGTTCCATTTGTTCTGTTAATTAGCCCATCAATGAGATGTAATTTAAGATGTGCAGGGTGTTATGCTGCTAATTATGATAAAAAGGATGACTTAACCTTTGAAGAAGTTGATAGAATAGTTGGAGAGGCTAGAGAACTAGGAATATATTATATAGTTGTATTAGGTGGGGAGCCATTCTTCAATGAATATATGTTAGATATATATGAAAAGTATGATGATATATTATTTACTCCGTTTACAAATGGAACTTTATTTGATGAAAAACTAGCAGATAGAATAGCTGGTTTAGGAAATATAATGCCTATGTTCTCATTGGAAGGGTTTGAAAAAGAGACTGATGCAAGAAGAGGAAAAGGCACATTTAATAAAGTTATGAATGGAATGGATTTATTAAGAGAAAGAGGAGTTTTATTTGGGGTATCATCAGCTACTGGAAGATTTAATATGGATACTGTAAGTTCCGATGAATTTATAGATATGCTTATTAAAAAGGGAAGCAAAATGAGTTGGTATTTTATATTTATGCCAGTTGGAGATTCTCCAAGCATAGATTTAATGCTGAAACCAGAACAAAGAATAGAACTTGGAAGAAGAGCAAGACATATAAGGACTGAAAAACCATACTTTACTATAGATTTCTTCAATGATGCTCCGTATGTTGGTGGATGTATAGCAGGTAAATATTATTGCCATATAAACTCAAAAGGCGATGTAGAACCTTGTATATTTGCTCATTTTGCATGTGATAATGTAAAGAATAAAAGTCTTATAGATGTATTTAGAAGTCCTTTCTTTAAGGAGTTGAGAGCTAGGCAACCTTATAATGATAATTTACTTATGCCTTGTATGATGATAGATAATCCAAATGTAATAAGAGAAGTAGTTGGAAAAAGCGGAGCTAATCCAACAGATAGTGGAGCAAAGATGATGATTAGTGATAGAGAATATATGACTTCTTTAGATAATCTTGCAGCTGAATTTAAACCTTATGCTGAAGAAGCATGGAAAAAAGATTTTAATTCTAAGGGGAATTTAGAAATGTCTAAGGGTTAAAATATATAATGTATATTAGGAATATCCAAAAAATAACAAGTCAGTATGATAGTCTATTTCATACCATACACTGCGTCAGTAATATTAGTTCATAGCTTGCGCTATGAACTAATATCACATCCTTGTCTGGCATGAAATACACATGACATCTTTGACCTGTTATTTTTTTATTAACAGTAATAGAAACTGGATATAATGAACTTTATTATATGTAGCTTTATCTTATTAAATATTTTTGATATTATAATTAGTATATTAGTATATTAATGAAAAGATGGGTGAATTAATTTGAAGAAAGTTTTTAAAAGTATAATTATTATTTTATGTATGTTAATTCCTCTTACATTTACATCATGTTACATAGATAATAGAAAAGAAAAAAGAATACTGGGTGGTGAATTAAACATACTTACCTGTAATGAATATAGACCCTATATAGATAAGGCAGTAGAAATATATAAAGCCTATCATAAAGGGGTTAAGACATCAGTTACAACAACAACACAAGAAGGTATATATGAAGCAGTTTCAACTAATAAAAATTATGATTTAATTACTTTTCCAAGTACAGATATGTACAGATATAAAGATTATTTAGAAGATGTTAAACCGTATGTAGGAGACTTTATTAATGATTTTGATAAAAATAAGTTAGAAACTTTAAAAATAGAAGAGGAAATGAAAGGATTTCCAATAGATTCACGAGCTATGGCTATGTATTATAGAAAAGATTTATTAAATAACTTGGGTATATCGGAATTAGATATAAATACATGGGATAAGTTTATAGAGTTGGGGAAAACCTTAAAAGAAAAAATGGGAATAAAGCTTATTTCTGTGAATTTCAAAGGACAAGATTCATTTTATAATCTATTAACAAATCAGTTGCTTGAAGATTTTGCAGATAATGATGATTTAAATTTGTTTAATAATAAATCGTTAATGGCTTTTGAAATGATAAAACAATTATATGATTTAGATCTTATAAATATAGTAAATGATGAAGATTTACCTATAAAAAATGCTTTAGATGGAGATACTCTTTGTTTCTTAGGAAGTAATGCTGAGATTTATAGGGTGGAAAATTACATAGAAAATAATGAGTTTAATGGTTCTTTAGGAGTTAATAAAATACCATCATTTGAGCCAGGAGGAAATAGATCCGTGGTATCTGTACTTAATAATGTTGGTATAGTTAAAACATCCAATAATAAGGATGTTATTAAGGATTTTTTAAAGGTGTTATTAATAGATAAAGATGTTTTAGTTGAGGGAATAAACAATAATATGATACCTGTATATAAACCCATATATTTTAATGATACTTTTGATAAAGGAATACAAGTTTTAGATAATGACAAGGCATTAAGGAAATTTGAATATATATCAAGATATGCTTATGTAAGAAACATATCTAAGAATTACACTTTAATAGATGATTTTATAGATAAAAATATTATAGAAATTATAAGTGGGAATAATATACACACTAATCTTAAAAAGTATGAGGAAGACATACTAAAATTAATATCAGAAAAAGAGGAAAAATAATTTAACTAAATAAGGCATCTGAAAAGAATAACAAGTCAGTATGCTAGTCTATTTGACTTGTTATTTTCTTTCATGTACCTAATATAAAATGTAAAAGCCATTGGATTATATGTTATCCAATGGCTTTTATAAATATTAAAAGGAGTTGATGTATGTCTCTATAGCTTTATTATTAACAAGATTCGTAAATATTATTCAGTGCATCTAAAGTTAATTTAGCGGTTTTATTCCAAGAAAAATTGCTACTGCGTTCAAGAGAATATCTAGATAAAGACTCACTTACATCAGAATTGTTTAGAATATTCTCTAGTAACATTATCATTTCATCAGTAGAATAAGGATTAAATGTCATACCACCATCCCCTATAACTTCAGGTATAGAAGTCAAATTTGAGCACAGAACAGGAGCACCACAACACATTGCTTCTAGTACTGGTAGACCAAAGCCTTCATAGAAGGAAGGGTAAACAAATAGAGAACATAAACTGTAAAGAGTAGCAAGTGTCTCTTCAGCACAGTATCCTAAAAAGTATACTTTTTTATCCATATTGATAGATTTAACATAGTCCTTTAGTTTTTCACCTTCATCTTTAACAGAACCAGGAAGCACTAAAATATAATCATTATCTAATTTAGCTTGCTTAAATGCATCAATAAGTCCACGTACATTTTTTCTAGTGCTAAATCCACCAACATAAAGTATAAAGTTCTTATCTATACCGAAGGTTTCTTTTAAATAACTTTTACATGCGTCTTTAGGATACGGAGTATAGTTGGAATTAGCAGCTAATGGGGTAACATAAATTTTGTTTTCATCAACAGGAAAAAATTTAAGTATATCTTTTTTTGAATGTTCAGAAACAGTTAAAATTCCATTAGATTTTTCTATAATGGAAGGCATTTCTTTAATAAATTTTGTTAAGTAGCCTTTTCCTACAGTTTCGGGTAGGGTATATGGTATTAAGTCATGTATAGTAACAACGTATTTTTTTGCTCCTTCACCTAAAAGTCCTATTCCATTTTGAGGTACCATAAATAAATCTATATCTTCTTTACGCAAGTGATTAGGAAAGTAGTCTTCTTGGAAAAATTTATGGTGGCGTCTTGATGTCATTATTATTTCAGAGTTGGATTTTTTAAATGAGTCATAATTTCCTAAAGACCAATAAAGGTAATATTTATTTAATTGGTCTATATTTAATAAAGAATTTAATAAATTCTCAGTATAAGTGCCTATTCCCGTTCCCCTATACCAATTGATAGGACGAGCATCAATGGCAATTTTCATAAATTTCACTCCTAATTTATAACTATACTAATATAAATATTATACTAATGTAAAAATGTGCAAGTTATCACAATAAATATAAATAATTCATATAATAAGAAATAAATGCTATTTCGGAGGGAGACTTTTGAAACTAGAATATATAAAGAGTCTTATAGAGGAAAATTACAATATAAATGTTAAGGAACTATGGAAAATAAAAAATATCTTCAAAGTAGAAGATTATAATGGGAAATATTATTCATTGAAAAAAATATCATATGAATATAGACATTTTAATTTTATAATAAATGCTATTATTCATTTACAAAAAAACGGATTTGATGGAACTTTAGATTTTATAAAAACTAAAAATAATTCTAATTATATTCAAATAGGTGAAAGAGAGTTTGGATATATGAATCCATGGATTATATGTAGAGAAAGTAACTATGATAATCCAATAGAAGTAGAAAATGTAGCTAGATTTTTGGCAAAACTTCATTTAAGTAGTAGGGGTTTTGTAGTAAATGAAGATATGAAACCAAGGATAGCATGGCTTGCATGGCATTCAACCTTTGATACAAGAAAAGATGAAATATATGATTTTAGAAAAAGGATTAGAAAGAAAAAAGATAATACCAGTAAATTTGATAAACTTTATTATGAGTATACAAAAAGAAACATAGAGCTTTGTAATGAGAGTTTAAAGAGTATAGTACAAAGTAATTATATAAACAGAATGAGAGATGAGATGGTATATAGGGGGTTTTGTCATCATGATACTGCTCATCATAATTTGTTAATGCTTAGGGATAATTCTTTAAGAATAATAGATTTTGATTATTGTATTTTAGACACTCATTTACATGATTTAGCTAGTCTAATTATAAGAACTTTAAAGAATGGTAAGTGGAGTATTGAAAAATCAATAGATATAATAAATGCTTATAGCGAAATATACCCTATATATTATGATGAATTAGCAATAATAGCTGCCTTTATACAATTTCCACAAGATTTTTGGCAAATAGGTATTCAATATTATTGGGAGCAAAAAGATTGGGGAGAAGAATTTTTTGAAAAGAAGTTGTGTAAAATTTTGGATGATACAGAAGAAAAGAATGAATTTGCAAAAAACTTAAAGTGGGTTATGAAGGAGGGAAATTTTAATGAAAGAATTAGATTATAAAGATATAAACGAATTTCTCTCAAATAGGGGAGTTGTAATTGAAAAACTAGAGGACATCTCTGATAAACAATTAGATTTAGATACAATAAAGGCTTTAAATGAATTCCATAAGTTATCTAAAGGATATAAATTCACATTACATGAAGTTATACCAAGCTTTTTAGGTAAAAGAGTAGAAGATTGTTTAGTAGATACAATAAAATTAAAACGTTTTATTCAGAGAGAAGAAAAGAAAGCTAATAGTACAGAAGGTGAAAAAATTATTTTGCAGTTATCTAAGAAGATGATAAGTAGATGCGAAAAAGATATAAATAATATTTCAAGAGATGAATATAGAACATTAATAAATCGCTCAGTAAATAATATGGAAGTTTGTGTAGGAAATTCATGCGATGAAAATATAAAGCTTGTGGATAATATTATATATATTGGATCAGTAAATCAATGTAATTATAATTTAATTGAGGAGGACTATATAAAACTAATATTATGCTGGAAAAAAAAATTAGAGTATATAAATTTAAAAGAGATAATAAGTTATATCTGTTATTTAGAAAATCTAGATGATATAAGCTACAAATATATTGAAGGATATATAGATTTTCCATATAACTTTATGAAAAATTTTAATAGATATAGAGAGAAAAAGAAAAATTGGAATGAAGATGAGTATAAAAATAAAATATTGAGAGGCATAGAAAAGGATGGGTTAAGCATTTTAAATTAGGAGGATGGTATGGATTCTAAATATGGCAATAGAAAATTTTTATGTGAATATAATTTATCAACTGATTTTCTTGAACATGTTGGATTAAAGCCTAAAGATATATTTCCAATTAAAAAAGGGTATATTTTAGAATGTGAAAATGGAGTATTTTACATGAAAAAAATATATAGCGAGGATAATATAAGGATATTAAAAAACCTTATAGAAAACTCTAATGAATTTTCAGAGGATTACAATATATTCGTAGCTAATGATTTAGAGGAATTATATTATTTTTTAAATATGCCAAGTAACACAATATGCAATTTAAATAATATGAATGATTTAAAAAATATAGCTAAAAAATTAGCTTCTATTCATAAAAATTGTACAGAAAGGGAGATGAGTTTATTAAGAGAAATTAAGGTGGAAAATATTAAAGAAGAGTTCAATATGGCATTTGATAATATTTTATTTTATAAAAAAATAGTAGATGGATATATTTATAAAAGTAAGTTTGATGAGTTATTTATTGAAAATATAGAGTGGATATTAAAACAAATCAATATAACTACAAACGAGGTCATGGAATTTAATTATAATGATATATGTAGGGAAGAAAGATTGAAGTGTCTTTGCCTGGGAAATATAGAAGTCAGTAATATACTAATAAAGGATGATAAATGTTATTTTGTAGACATTGAAGATAGTTATTTAGGTATAGGTGCTATAAACTTAGCAAAATTTCTTTTTGAAATATTAAGATATTTAAATTATGATATTGAAAGGGGAAAAGAAATAATAGAATCATACAATGAAGTTAGACCTATATCAGATATAGAGTTTAAGATCATGTATTCTTATTTAAATTATCCTAAAAATTTAATAGAGCTAGTGTGTAATTACTATAACAAGAACCAGATGTTTGATGAGAGTGTATTTATAAATAAATTTAATAAGGTTTTAGAATCGAGGGACGAAAAAAATACTTTTATAAAATGGTTTTATGATGAGTACGTTGAAATTTAGAATTATGTAAAAAGAGTGTGGGTATAAGCAACACAGACTAGCTGGCTGTGTTGCTTATACCCACACTCTTTTATAAATTTCTGTTTTAAATTATACATTCCCATAATAATAAAATTCTCTAATGAAAATAGAATGATAAGCGTTAGTAAAAAAAGCATTAAATACACCATATATATTTTTGGATTAAGATGACTTTCTATACTATGTAAATTTACAATAATTAAGTTAACTTTATGTGTAACTAAAAAACATTAAACATATATAAGTTTTTTTAAAGTTGAAAGCTTTAATTAGTGACAAGTACAATTCAAGGAGAAAATCTATGATTTTCAACCCCAACTTGTCACTTGTCACTATTCAGTAAAAAATGGCATAGCCACTTTTTTTACTATAGGATATTATAAAATTTCGAATCTGTGGATAACTTTGATAACTATTAAAAAAGGGCGCAGCCTTTTGTTCTTAAGTGTTAATTACATGTAAAACAAAGTATATAAGGAAAATTACAGATATACAATATGTTGCTAAAGAAACTTCCTTATGTTTTTTTGCTGCAAATTTGGCTATAGGATATGATATAAAACCAAAAGCAATCCCATCAACTATACTGAATGTTAAAGGAATCAAAACTATTATTAGAAAAGATGGGAGAGCTTCAGTAAAATCTTTAAAATCAATATTAGTAACATTAGACATCATTAAGCATCCTATTATAACTAGAACAGGAGAGATGGCAGCTGGTGGTATTATTTTTATTACTGGAATAAAAAATAAAGATAACAAGAACAGAAACCCAGTAAATAAAGCAGTTAATCCTGTTTTTCCACCTTGAGCTATTCCAGCGGCACATTCAACTGTAGAAACAGATGGGCTTGTGCCCAATATTCCACATAGTGCACTAGATATAGCTACAGCATGTAATGCTTTTTTAGTTTTATGAGGCGCATTAAGTAATCCATTTACTTGACCATGTAAAAGCCCAATATTCTCGAATATAAGAACTAATGTTAATGAAAATGTTGCTACCCAAAATGAAATACTATTAATATTACCAAAATCCATAGCAAAAAATATTTCATTATATTCATTAAAATTTGGCAATGAAAAAGATAATGTAGATAAATCAACTATTCCTAAAAATACAGAAATAATTGTTCCTCCAATTATACTTATTAAAAAGGCTCCCGGTACATTCATAATGAATAAAACTATTGTTAATATCATTGCAAGAATAAAAGCTATAATAGTTGGATCACCTAAATTAGCTAGTTTAATAATAGTAGAGCTATCAGGAAGTAAAAAACCACAGTTTTTAAGCCCTATAAATGTTATAAAAAGTCCAATACCTACTGAGATTGATTCCTTTAGATTATGAGATATAGATTTTGTTATAATATCTGCTAAAGGAGTAAAAGCTACTATACAAAATAAGATTCCAGCTACAAATACAGCAGCTAAAGCCTCATTAAAGGATAAACCCATAGTTTTTACTATGGTGTATGTAAATAAAGCATTTATTCCCATACCAGGCATTATAGCAAGTGGGGCATTACTAATAAGTGCAACTAAGATGCATCCAATAAGAGAAGCAAAAACAGTTGCAAGAATCAAGGGTTCCATCTTTGCACCACTAGCACTTAATATATTAGCATTTACTACTATTATATAAACTGCGGCAAAGAAAGATGTAAAAGCGGCTAAAAGTTCGCTTTTTACAGTCACATTATGTTCATTTAATTTAAAAAATTTTTTCATAAGTCCTACCTTCTTTATTTTTGTATTGAGTATCTGAAAAAATAATAGGCCATAGATTTCAGGTATATTTGGGATAAGACAAAGAGTTAAAAGTCATTCATAGTGGTGCTATGGGTGACTTTTGATCATGAAGTATTATGGCAAACAGACAAGAATACTGGACTATTATTTTTTGAAGATTCCTTAAAAAATTGGGTTTGAAATAAGCTTAAATATTATAACATAATATACTAGAATTTAGCAAAAAATCAGAAAAATTAATAAGAGTCTTATCATGTATATATAATATTAGAAATTATCAAGTTCAGTTATATTCTTCCAATATCTATAGGGCATATGAAGCTTTTGCAATTTATAATTTTTCCGTTCTTTTATATTTGTATAATTAAAGTAAACATTCCAAAGTTTTTCTGTTATATCAATGTATGAATAGTTGTTAAAATTAAAATCAAAGTCAGCTACTATCCACGATTTATTAGTATATATTCCTGCAATATTTCTTTTTGTGTCATGTATTATAAATTTTTCATTTGATAGCCTTTTGACGAAGTGGGGCATTAAAATAGGAATAATATTATTATCAGGTTCAATTTTAGAATATAAAATATTATCATTTAAAGTTCTAAAACGTACAAACCCTTTAAACCTATGATTTTCTAAGGTGACTTTTTTCACAATCTTATTGAATTCAATTACAATTTCATTGTGAAGATGAAATTTAATATCAGCACCGATTTTAAAGGCTAAAACCAAATATTTGTATATGCAAGTATCTGTATTATAATTTAAATCATTTAAATATGCTAAGTATATATTTTTAAGAAATTCATTATCTAGTTTACTCATAATTGTATATTGAACCTTTTGGGCTATAATATCATCTGTTTCAATAGATATATAATTATCAATAAAATTTGAAATTACAATATTCTCCCTCGAAATTCTATCAGGTTTTGTATCTAATAAATAACTATTATAAATTGAGCATAGAAGGCCATAGAAACTTCCATCATATATATAAACATTCATAATTATAAATCTCCATGTAATCTTGAATTTAAATCATTGTTTATAAAATTTTTTTTAAGAGTATTTTCATCAAAAAATGAAAGTTGGAATTCATTTATACTAGGTTCAAGTTTTTTGTTTTCTAGTTTATTCTTTATTGAATTTGGATCAAACAAAGTATTACCATAATATTTTCCTTTGCATGTTATAAAATATTGAGCTCGTTTAATTACTACACCAAGTTTTTTTAAATTATCGAAGGATAATAGTTGAACTTTTCTTGTTAAAACAATTCTTTTAGCACTTTTAAATCCTATTCCAGGGATTCTTATTAAAGTATCATAGGAAGCACTGTTGATTTCTATTGGAAATAAATTAATATTATTTATTGCCCAATCAGTTTTAGGATCTAATTTTATATTAAAATTGGGGTTGTTGTCATTAAGCAATTCATGAGACTTAAAACCATATAATCGTATAAGCCAATCTCCCTGGTATAATCTATGTTCCCTCATAATAGGGGGTGATTGTATATTGGGAAGATTAGGAGAACTATTAACAGGGACATACCCAGAATAATAAACTCGTTTAAGATTAAGAGTATTATATAAAGTTTCTGATAGCTTCATAATTTTCAAATCACTTTCAGGAGTGGCGCCTACTATTAATTGTGTACTTTGACCACCGGGTATAAATAAAGGTGAGGTTTTTAAACTTTTATTTAAATCCTTATGTTCATGTATTTTATTATTGATAAAACGCATAGGTTTTATTATATTTTCTTTTTTCTTTTGTGGTGCTAATAACTTTAGGCTGTTAGATGAGGGTAACTCTATATTTACGCTCATTCTATCAGCATACAGACCAGCTTCATTTATAAGAGAATCATCTGCACCAGGAATTGCTTTGACATGAATATAGCCGTTAAATTTATAAGTTTGTCTAAGTAGTTTCAAAGTTTTTACTAATAATTCCATGGTATAGTTAGGATCTTTAAATATAGCTGAACTTAGAAATAATCCTTCTATGTAGTTACGTTTATAAAAGTTTATAGTTAAATCTGCAATTTCTTCAGGAGTAAATGCAGCTCTTGGAACATCATTAGAAACTCTATTTATACAATAAGCACAATCATAAATGCAATAATTTGTTAAAAGAATTTTTAAAAGAGAAATACATCTGCCATCAGGAGTGAAGCTATGACATATACCGGAATCTGATGCATTACCTATTCCATTGTTGTTTTTTCTTTTACTTCCACTAGATGAACATGAAACATCATATTTAGCAGCAGTAGATAATATACGAAGTTTATCAAAACTATCCAAAATAAGATTCAACCCCTTAAATATATAATTTGTCTTAATCAAACAATATTATTATAAACGAATGTATGTTCGGTGTAAATGAAAATAAAATCACATACCAAAAATTTAATGGTATGTGAAAAATAAATTTAGAGATTATTCATAATATTATTATATGCTAGGAGTGTAGAGTGTGCTGTATTATTCCAAGTAAACATACTATTTCTAAAAATACCTTTTTTTATCAATAAGTGTTTTAATTCAGGATTTGTTAATACTTCGACTATAGAATTTTTTAGATTATCCATATCATTTGGGTTTATTAGTATAGCAGCATCGCCAACTACTTCAGGAATAGAAGTTACGTTTGAGCATATTACAGGAGTTCCACAGGCCATTGCTTCTAATGGAGGCAAGCCAAAGCCTTCATAAAAAGATGGATAAACAAATAATTCAGCTGCATTATAGAATAAGGGCATATATGAAGGTGGAATAAATCCAGGGAATAATACATTATTTTCAAGATTTAAATCTGAAACCCTTTTTTTATAAAGTTCATAGGAGATGCCATGTTTACCTAGTATAACTAATTTTGTGTTTTTGGGAATATTGGGTATAGCTTTACTATAGGCATCTATAAGACCTATTATATTTTTTCTAGGACTAAATCCACCAACATAAAGGATAAAATCATCAGATATTCCATAAACTTTTTTTATAAAATCTTTACAGTAGTTTTTGTTTAATGGTTTGTAAATTTTTTCACTTGCTAATGGGGTTACAAAGATTTTTTCTTTTGGAAAGTTAAAACATGAAGAAATATCATCTTTTGAAAAATTTGAAACTGTAATAATTCCATCACAATTACTTATTATAGAAGACATTTGTTTATTAAATAAATCAAGATAAATACTACCAACGGTTTCTGGAAGTTTTATTGGAATAATATCGTGTAATGTTATAACCAAAGGACAAGTTTTAGGGAAGGTAGCACCAATCCCATTTTGAGGATTGTGGTATAAATCTATAGAAGAATTAGTGGGTGTAGAGGAATTAATACTATTCCAAAAATTGTTTTTTAATTTTGATGAGATTTCTATTTCAGAAAAATTATTATTTAAATTTATATCTAAATTGTAATCTTTAGCGATATAAATCATATAATTATTTATATCATCTATATTATTGAAGGCTTCAATTAACTCATAGGTGTAGGTACCTATACCTGTTCCTCTATACCAAATAGCAGCTCTGCCATCAATGCCTATTTTCATAAGTACAAATCCTTTCATACTTTGCTATATTTTATTATATTGCATAAATGCAAAAAATGTTAATAATTAATAACACATAAACATATAAATTAAATGGGGGGTGACTAATATGATGAGAGAATTTGAAATAGAAAGACAATTTGATATAAAAATTGAAACAATAAAACCAAATAAAGGTGTATATTACTTAAAGACTAATAAGGGTGAAAGGTGCTTGAAAAAAATATCTTATGGTCCTCAAAAATTACTTTTTGTTTATGGGGCTAAAGAACACTTAAATAAAAGTGGCTATGATAGAGTAGATAAATATTTTTTAAACATAAATGGAGAGCCTTTTGCATTAGTTAATGAGGACTTATACACATTATCTGAATGGATTGATGGAAGAGAATGTGATTTTAACAACAAAGAAGAAGTTACCAAGGCAGCTAAAAATTTAGCTGAGATGCATCTTGCATCTAGAGGGTATGAACCACCTGAAAATAGTAAATTAAAAAGTGATTTGGATAGATGGCCTCATCTAATAGATAAAAGATCAAAGGCATTAGAAAAAATGAATGATATGGCTAGAAAAAAAAGAGATAAGACTGAATTTGATATGATTTATATGAAAGCATTAAATTTTTATAAGGATTTGTGTAAAAGGGCTAAAAATACATTGAATACATCAGAGTATGATAACATATGTAGGGAGTCAGAGGAATTAAAAATATTTTGCCATCATGATTATACTTATCATAATATAATCATAGATAAAAATGATGAGTACAATATTATTGACTTCGATTATTGTAAAAGAGAAATTAGAGTATATGATATATCTAATTTTATGATTAAAGTATTAAAAAGAAATAATTGGGATATAGAGTTTGCTAAAGGAATTATAGAGGGATACAATTCAATTTGGCCATTAGAAAAAAGAGAATATAGGATTTTACTATCATTTCTTATATTTCCTCAGAGGTTTTGGAGACTTGCTAATAGATACTATTACAATGAAGTTACCTGGGGAGTTAACACATTTATTAAAAAGATAAATGAAATAATTGAAGAAAAGGATGAATATTTGAATTTTATAGAAAAATTTAAAGAAGAGTATAAAGAAGAGGAATAATTATAACTAAATAATATAAAAATAAGCTATGGATTAATCCATAGCTTATTTTTATGAATTTAAACAAAAAATTAGCAAACACTATTAGAATAAAATGAAAACTTAAAATACATCCTTACTCTTTTTATATTGACTTTAACAAATGATAGTAGTAGAATAAAAAAGTAATTTTTTATTCGGGGTAAAATTTTAAACTTGTAATATAAGACACATTGAGAAAGGGAGTTAGGGGATTCCTTTTTTTAATCGTGTCTTTTTTAATTATAAAGAATTTCTAATTACGAAGGAGGAGAAAAATGAAAAAGTTATTTGCGGTTCTTCAGAAGATAGGTAAATCATTAATGTTACCTGTATCTGTGCTTCCAGCAGCAGGTCTTTTATTAAGACTTGGTCAACCAGATTTATTAAATATACCATTTATGGTTACAGCAGGAGACGCTATTTTCCAAAACTTATCAATGATATTTGCAGTTGGTGTTGCAATTGGGTTCTCAGGTGGAGAGGGCGTAGCAGCACTTGCAGCAGTTGTTGGTGAATACATATTAGAAGGAATTATAAAATTAGCAAGTGCAAATGCAGCAACAGCTGCGGCTACAACTGAAGCTGTTGCTCAAGGCATTACACTTGATGCATTTAAATTAACAGCCGATTATAGCGATATAGTTTCACGAAACACTATAAATATGGGGGTTTTTGGGGGAATAATTATAGGTCTTACAGCGGCCATACTTTATAACAAGTATCACAACATAAAATTACCACAAGTTCTAGGATTCTTTGGAGGAAAAAGATTTGTACCGATAGTTACATCTGTTGTAGCTCTAATAATAGCATTTATAGGTGTAAATGTTTGGCCAATACTTCAAGGTGGGATTGATGTATTTGCTCATTGGGCGAGTACATCAATATTTGGACCAGCATTTTATGCAGCTGGAAAGAGATTATTAATACCAATTGGATTACATCATATGTATTATCCAGCATTCTTATATCAATTTGGAGAGTTTGTTTCCAATGGAGTAACTTATTTTGGAGATTCGGCTAGATATTTTCATGGAGATCCTGCAGCAGGAGTATTTATGGCATCAGAGTATCCAGTAATAATGTTTGGACTTCCAGGAGCAGCACTTGCAATGATATTTGCAGCTAAGAAAGAGAATAGAAAAGCGGTTTCAGGTATGCTTGTATCTGCAGCATTTGTTGCTTTCTTAACAGGAATAACTGAGCCCATAGAATTTTCATTTATATTCGTTGCACCATTATTATTTGTATTCCATGTTGTTGCAGCTTTTGCATCAGGAATAATAACAAGCCTTTTAAACATAAGACTTGGATATACGTTTTCTGCATCGTTTATAGATTATGTATTAGGATTTAAATTTGCAGGAAATCCTTGGTCAATATGGATTGTAGGAATAATTTTCTTTGCTTTATACTTTGCAGTATTTTATTTTTCTATTAAGGCGTTTAATCTTAAGACTCCAGGTAGAGAAGATGCTGAGGATGATGAATTAGCTGAAGTTGGAATTAAGGATTTAAAGGGTCTAGAAAAAGCAGCAAGAGTACTTCAATCTATTGGAGGAAAAGAAAATATTCAGGTTTTAGATGCTTGTATAACTAGATTAAGATTAACTTTAGATAATACTGAAGTTGTAGATAAAAGAACATTAAAAGCACTTGGAGCAGCAGGTATAATGGAAGCTGGAAACAGTGTTCAAGTTATATTTGGAACAGAAGCAGAAAGAATTAAAGATGATATAAGAAAGCTTATGTCAGATGAAAATTTATTAAAAGAATCATTAAAACTAAATGATGTTGATATTTCAAGAGATTTTAAAGAAGAAATAAAAGAAAAAGAGGCATCAGAAGTAAGAATATCTTCTGATACATTGATAAATCCAATAGATGGTAAGGTAGTAGAACTTAGTGAAGTTCCAGATGAAGTTTTTTCACAAAAATTATTAGGCGATGGATTTGCAGTTGATACTACAGGAAACAAGATATTTGCTCCAACATCAGGAGAAGTAGTTGTACTATTTCCAACTAAGCATGCAGTAGCTATAAATGCAGAAAGTGGATTAGAGATATTAGTTCATATAGGAATAGATACAGTTGAACTACAAGGAGAAGGATTTACATCACATGTAAATGTGGGAGACAAAGTTAAAAAAGGAGATTTACTAATAACTATAGATAGAGATAAAATATTATCTGCTGGAAAAAGTTTAGTGACTCCTGTGATTATAACTAATATGGATAAAGTTGAAGAATTAAAAACGAACTTTGGAGAAGAAAAAGCTCTCAAAGATGTATCAGAAATAAAAATTAAATAATGTTACTATTAAAGAGGTCTAGTGAATTAAAACTAGGCCTCTTCTAAGTTTCAAATAGATTAATTGTAAAACACATCTAAAGCTTAGGATTAGTTGACGAAAATTAAAAACACAATGGTGACATATTAATTTATAAAGCATATTATAACATAGTATAAATAATGTTAAGGGGAAGTCTGATGAAGATAGGTGATATTGTAGTTAGAAAATCTTACAAAAAAGATATTGCTTTTAAAATAATTGAATTGAAAGAAGACAAAGATGGTAATACACTATATATACTTAAAGGAATGAATTTAAGAATCATTGCAGATGCACCTGAAAATGACTTGGAAATAGTAAGAGATGATTATAATGGGGAAAAAGATATTGTCTTTAATAGGGCTGTAAAAGATGCAATAAGTAGGATTATAGGACATCGAAGCGATACCCATGATGGGACAAGTCTTAAGAAAATACAAAAAACTGAAAAAATTGTACAGTCTAAAGAGCTGATATTTGGAAGACCGGGAAAGATTCTTCATATTGATGGAGATAATTCTTATTTAGAAAACTGTCTTAAGGTATATAAACAACTTGGTTTAATTGCAGAGGGGTTTCCCGTTAAAGAGAAAGATCAGCCAACAAAGGTTATAGAACTTGTTAAGACAGTTAAACCGGATATTGTGGTTTTAACAGGTCATGATGGTATGATAAAAGAAGCAACAGATTATATGGATATTAATAATTATAGAAACTCGAAGTATTTTGTCCAGTCTGTAATAGAACTTAGAAATTATAATTCAAGTTATGATGAATTAGTTATATTTGCAGGGGCATGTCAGTCTTGTTACGAGAGTATTTTAGATGCAGGAGCAAATTTTGCCAGCTCACCAAGTAGAGTATTAATTCACTGTTTAGACCCTGTATTTATATGTGAGAAAGTCGCATATACAAATATAGAGAAAATAGTACCTATAAATGAGATATTAGAAAATACTATAACTGGAGTAAAAGGAATAGGTGGTCTTCAAACTAGAGGCAAATATAGAGAAGGTTACCCTAAATCTCCATATATATAAAACTATTAAATAGTCAAATATGCTACAAAATATATATGTTTTAAATTTGTAGCATATTTTTTTTCGTGTTTGAGAATAATAGTATATATAAATTATAAAAAGTATGCTGTTAACAGAAAATTAACATTGACATTAGTACTTATATCGTGATAAAATATTAAGTTTGATTGACAAATGAGCTGTAATCACGTATAATATAAAGTGGAAAGAGGGTGTTTAAAATGGAAAAACGTAAAACTCTTTCTTCCATAAAACAAGATATAGAAAGCCATGTAGGCGAAAGGGTTACTTTAAAGGCAAATGGTGGAAGAAGAAAAATATTAGTCAATAGTGGAGTATTAGAAAAGACTTATCCAGCAATATTTATGATAAGGTTGGATAATGACACCCAGAGGACAGTGACATATAGTTATTCAGATGTTTTGACAAAGACAGTTCAAATAGTTTTCGGAAAATAAAACATAAGTGGTTAAGAATTTAGTTCTTAACCACTATTTTTTTTTATATATTTAATATGAAGGGTTTGGCTTTATGCACATAAAAGAAAATGATTATATATGTATTTAATTTTTGCATAAAAAAAGAAAGATGGTAAAGTCCATCTTTCACTATGGTATAAAGGGTATTGAGAATTTATGAGAGGTTATATGGTCTATAACTATTTAAAATTTTACGTCAAATTATGATAAATGTCAACAAATTTCTAACAAAATCTAAAAGTATAAATTAAATTTATAAAAGTATATGCATATTTTAGAGCAGTATATAATATATATTAAATAGGAATTTTATGGGAGGGATAAAAATGGCTGAATTAGAACTTCAAAAAGAGAATATAGAATATGAGCAATTTCTTGGGCAAGGTACAAGTGATGCTGTTGTTAGGGGAGAGTTCTTAATTCCTGACACTCATCCAGATGTTTTAGAAATCCTAATGCTAGATGTTAGACCGGTGATAAGTAATAAAGAAGTAATGCAGGATAAGGTTTATGTTGAAGGACAATTAAATTACAATGTACTATATTTAGCAAGAGAAGATGAAAATATGGGAGTTCATAGTGTTAATTACAGTGATAAGTTTTCCAGCTATATAGATATATCAGGTGTGGAATATAGAATGAATTGTGAGATAGAATGCTATGTTGAACATATTAACTCATCAATAATAAATGAAAGAAAAATAGGAGTGGAAGGCATATTAACAATAAGAAGTGATGTGTTTAATAATTGTAATATTCCTATAGTTAGAGATATTATAGATAGCGATGAGATACAAACTTTGAAAAATCCAGCTGAAGTTGATAGATTAGTTTGTAGGGATGAATTTGAAATGCCTTTTAGTAGTAATGTACAAATTCCTATGGATAAGCCACAAATTGATAAAATATTAAAACAGGATTTAAATATTCACAAACAAGATATAACATTGTCAGAGGGGAAAGTAAATATATCAGCATTTGTTAAAATTGATACCGTTTATAGAACAAAAGACTCACAAGAGTTATATACTGTTCAAGATGATGTTTATGTAAATAAAGAATTTGAAGTTGGATCAGTAAATGACTCCATGATGTGTCTCAATAAATTTAATATAGGGGGCATAGAAATACAAGTTGAAGAAAATGATTTGGGAGAGAATAGAATACTAAATTTAGACTCTAAAATAGTAGTAGATGCCAGCATAATAACAAAGGAACAATATGATGTTATAGAGGATGCGTATTCTCCTAAATCTATAATAGAAATAGATAAAGAAAAATATAAATTGAATGTTTTACATGGTCATAATTCAACAGAAATAATAGTAAAGGACAATATAGAGTTATCAAAAGATGAACCATTACCAGTACAAATATTAACAACTAAGGGAAATGTAATAATAACAGATAAAAAAATTATTGATAATAAATTAATGATTGATGGAGTAGTTAAAGTAAATGTACTGTATAAAAATAATGTAGAGGATAAATGTGGATATTCTAATATATCAGAGGAACTGCCATTCTCAACATTTTTAGAAATACAAAATATAAAGGAAGATATGCAGTTTATAGTTAAATCAATGTTAGAATCAATAGAAGCTAGTATTGAGGCAAATACTATAGCAGTGAAAGCAATTATTCATGTATGTGGATATGTTATGTACAGCATATCAAAAGATATTTTAACATCTGTAAATAAAAAGGATGAAGCAAAGCCTGAAAAAAAAGCTTCATTAACAATATATATTGTACAACCTGGTGATAATTTATGGTCTATAGCAAAGCACTATTCAACTACAGTAGAGCAACTAATATCACTGAATGGAATTGATCCAATTCAGTTGATAAAACCAGGAGATAAACTTCTTATACCAGGAAGAGCTTTAATATAAAAAATATAGAAAATTAAATTTAAATATATAAATAGAAAGCGAAGAGTATAAATCTTCGCTTTTTTTATGTCTAAGTTGTTTTATTAATAGGTATAAAATTAACTTCATGGTAAAGACTAGAATTATGAATCGATGACCTAAATACATATGAAGTTTTGGTGAATAAATACTAATTTTGTGGGTAAAATATAGAATACAGTTATAAGAGGTGGTGCAAATGAAAGAAATTATTAAGGGAAAACTTATAATAATTGGAGGAGCTGAAGATAAAGAGGGAAACAAAGAGATATTGAAAATAGTTAGAGATAGTATAGATAAAAATACTGGCGAATTAGTTATAGCAACTATAGCAACTACAAACCCTAAAGAAGCTGGTGATAAGTATAATGAACTATTTAGCAATTTGGGTGTGAAAAATATATCTATACTAGATGTTCAAAGTAGAGAAGAAGCACATAGGGAAGAAAAAATATCACTAGTAAAAAATGCAAAGCTTATATTTTTTACAGGCGGGGATCAACTTAGAATAACTAGTATAGTAGGAGGAACGCCTCTTCATAAAGAGTTAAAAGATGCATATTCCAAAGGTTGTATATTTGCAGGTACATCAGCAGGTGCTTCGGTTATGAGTTCAACAATGGTAGTTAATGGAGATGATGAAGAATCACCTAAAAAATGTACTCTAAAAATGGCACCAGGTTTAGGTTTGATTGATAGAGTTATAATAGATCAACACTTTGCACAAAGAGGAAGAATTGGAAGATTACTAGGTGGCGTAGCTGAAAATCCAGATGTTTTAGGAATAGGAATAGATGAGGATACAGCTATAATTGTGGACAACGATGGTAAGTTTACAATAATGGGTTCAGGTGCAGTTTATGTTATAGATGGAAGTTGTATTTCTTATTCTAATGTATCAGAGCAAAATCAAGATGAGGTTTTATCTATGTTTAATGTGAAAATGCATATACTAAAAGAGGGAAACAACTTTAATTTATTAACTAGAAAACCCTTAGAGGAGGAAAGGCTTAATAATGAAAATAATTAACTACAGAATATTTGAAGGTAGGAATGTATATTCCCATAGAAAATGTATTAGAGTTGATTTGGATTTACAGGGTTATAGTGAGATTCCTACTAAAGATATAAGAGGATTAAATGAAAAACTTGTTTCATCACTTCCAGAATTAAAATTGCATCGCTGTGGAATTTACGAAGAGGGTGGGTTTGTAACAAGGTTAGGTGAGGGAACATACTTAGCTCACGTTTGTGAACATACAACTATAGCTTTACATGAAAGGTTAGGATTAGATGTCTCATATGGTAAAGCTAGAGTAATTGAGGGTGAAAGATATTATATAATTTTTCAATATAAATATAAGCAAACAGGGTTAGCTTTAGTAAAGCTAGCTGTAGATTATTTAAATTCATTAATTTCGCAAAAGGACTTTAACTTACAACAAAGATTAGATTCAGTTAAGATTATTTTAGAAAAAGAGAGTATAGGACCAAGTACAGAAGCAATACTAAATGCAGCTAAATCTAGAGAAATTCCATTTGTAGAGCTTTTTGATAGTGGTATTTTTCAAATTGGATATGGAAAAAATAGCTGTATAGTAGAAGCCACTATAGCGAATGATACAAAATGTACATCTGTAGATATAGCTTGTGATAAATATATGACAAAAAAAATATTAGAAAATCAATGCATACCTGTAGCAAGAGGTGGAAAAATAAATAGTTGTTTAGAAGCCTTAATACAAGCAGAAGCTATAGGATATCCTGTGGTTTTAAAACCACGTTTCGGAAATCATGGAAATGGAGTCGTCGTAGATATAAAAACTCAGGCTGAATTGGTAAATGCATTCAAAAAAATTAAGGATGAGTTTAATGAGATATTAATTGAAAAACATCATGTAGGAAATGATTTTAGAGTATGTATGATAGATGGAAAACTTATTGCAGCATCTTTAAGATTACCTCCCTATATAATAGGTAATGGTAGAGATGACATAAAGTCCTTAATCTATGAGCTTAATTCAGATGAAAGAAGAGGAGAAGATCATGAAAAACCTCTAACAAAAGTAAAAATAGATTCAACAGTAACAAGAACTTTAGATAAGTATGGATATAGTTTGAATCATGTTCCTAAAGTCAATGAAAAAGTATTTTTAAGAGAAAACGCAAACATATCAACAGGTGGAGTTGCAGTTGATGTTACGGAAAAAATATGTAAAGAAAATATAATACTTTTTGAAAGAGTAGCAAAATCACTAGATTTAAATATATGCGGAATAGATGTTTGTGCTATGGATTTATCAATACCTTTATATAATCAAAATGGAGTTGTAATTGAGGTGAATGCAGCACCAGGAATAAGAATGCATCATTATCCATTTGAAGGAAAAGAAAGAGATGTAGCAGGGGCTATAATAGATATGATGTTTAAAGACAAGATTAAAAGCATACCATTAATATCTATTACAGGAACTAATGGCAAAACAACTACCACAAGGTTAATTTATCATACACTAAAAATCATGGGATATAAAGTAGGGATGACAACAACATCGGGAATTTATATAAATGATATATGTATAGATAAAGGTGATGATACTGGTTTCGAAAGTGGAAGAACTGTACTTATGAATAAAGACGTAGAGGTGGCAGTTTTAGAAACAGCTAGAGGCGGTCTTATAAGAAATGGACTTTGTTATGATTTGGCAGATGTGGGCTTGATAACCAATGTATCAGATGATCATATAGGGATAGATGGAATAGAAACAGTTGAGCAAATAGCTAATGTGAAATCATTGGTTACAGAGGCTGTAAAAGAAGATGGATATAGTGTATTAAATGCAGATGATCCAGTTAGTATGTCACTATTAGAAAGAGCAAAGGGCAATATAATAATTTTTTCCAAGCATGATGATAATCCATATTTATTAGATAACATAAAAAATGGTGGATATGGTGTATATATAAAAAATAATTCTATATATATAGAGCAAAATAAAAAAATATTTTATATAGCTGATGTAGATGAAATACCTATAACTTTTAATGGGCTTTTAAAGCATAACATAGAAAATTCATTAGCAGCATGCAGTGCATTGGTTGGACTAGGAGTTGATTATTGCACAATAGCTAAAGGAATAAAAACTTTTAGGTCTAACGAAGAGAATAATCCTGGTAGATTTAATGTTTTTGAGGTTAATAATGGAAAAGTAGTATTGGATTATGGTCACAATCTTGATGGATATAAGGCGGTATTAAGTTCACTTAAGAAAATGAAACATAATAAAATAATAGGTGTTATAGGTGTGCCGGGAGATAGGTTAGATTATCAAGTTAAAGAAGTAGGACGATATTGCGGAGAGATGCTTGATAAAGTATATGTAAAAGAAGATAAGGATAAGAGAGGAAGAGGAAATGGAGAAATAGCACAATTACTAAAAGAAGGTATCTTGTCGTCTAAAAATCACAAAGTATCAATTGTGCTTGATGAAGAATTAGCATTAAAAGAAGCCTTAGACTCTATGGATAGAGATGATATAGTAGTTGTATTTTTTGAGGAGTATGAAGAACTTCTTAAAATAATTAAAAACCATGAAAAAAATAAAATAAAGAATAATGCGATAAATCAATAAAAATTATAAAGGTTATTATAAAATTCGTTAATAGAACTTTATAATAACCTTTAATATTTACGAATAAAATTTGACATAGGTTAATTGTTTTTAGTTAGGTACATGAAAGAAAATAACAAGTCAAAGATGCTATATATTTTGGGTCAAACAAGGAGGTAATATCGGTTCAAAGCAGGGCTATGGGCTAATATTACTGACGCAGTATGACACGAAATAGACTAGCATACTGACTTATTATTTTCTTTCATGTACCTTAATTGCAATATATATATTTATATAATAAAATTATAACTATAAGAAAATTTAAGGTGGGACAATTAATGAAAATTAAGGCTTATGCAAAAGTTAATATATCATTAGATGTAATTGGAAAAAGGCAAGATGGGTATCATTTGTTAGAAATGATAATGCAAACTATAGATCTATACGATTTTGTAGAAGTTGCTAAAAGTGAAAAAGGAATAGAAATAGTATGTAATAAAAGTTATGTACCTACTGATGAACGAAATTTAGCATATAAAGCAGCTAGATTGTTTTTGGATAACTACAATATAAAATCTGGAGTCAAAATAGATATATTTAAAAATATACCGGTATCAGCAGGAATGGCAGGGGGAAGTACGAATGCTGCAGCTGTATTGAAGTTAATGAATAAGGTCTTTGAGGTAAATGCACCAATTAAAGAATTGATGAGGCTAGGAATTAAGATAGGTGCAGATATACCATATTGTATACTTGGAGGCACAGCTCTCTGTAAAGGAATAGGAGAAAATATAACAGAATTAGAACCATTTAATAATTGCATATTAGTTATTGTAAAACCATCATTTGGTGTTTCAACAAAGGAAGTATATGGTGATTTAAACTTAGAATTAATAAGAAAACATCCTAAAACAGAAGTTATTATTAATGCAATGAAAAGAAATGATTTAAATTCTATATGTAGAAATATGAGAAATGTTTTAGAAAATGTGACAATAAATAAACACAGGGTTATAAAGAGTATAAAAGTAGATATGTTGGAATTAGGCGCAATAGGATCTCTTATGAGTGGAAGTGGACCAACTGTATTTGGTATATTTGGAGACATGCTAACAGCTCAAAGATGTTATGATACTATGAAAGATAAGTATCGAGATGTGTATATAACAAGAACAATATCAAGTGGTTCTTAGATTTAGAGGGAGTGTAGAATCACTTATTCATAGTAGTACCGGCTTCTTACATCTAACTTATAGAATGGTGGAGTGGTAAGTTTGCTAGACATTGGATGAGATACCCATATAAAGTAATTTCACAGAATATTTTTGTGAAATTACTTTATTTTTTTATATATGTTAATAATGTATATAATTTGGGGATATTGAAAAAAATAAGTGGGAAATGATTTCTGCGAGGAGAAGAGCATATGAACTTTTTAGAGGTATTTGATTATTATTTTTTAGTAATGACCTTAGGATATTGTTTTTTTGTATATAATTTTACAAGTAAATCGTATAAAAAAGAAGGTGATTTTAAAGCTTTTAAATTATCTAAAAAAGTATCAGTTATAGTTTCAATATTAAGTTTTATACTTTTTGTTGCAGCAAGATTTTTTTAGGGAGGAGGATAAATTTGCAAGAAGATATAAGAGATGAGATAAATATATCTATAGATAATAATTTAGAATATATAAGAGGTTTATTTGAAAATTCTTCAGACGTTGTATTTAGAGAATTTAAGATGGGTGATAAGAAAATTTCTGTAATATACATAGATGGAATGACTGAGAAGGAATTGATAGATGATTTCGTAATAAAAAACTTAATGTTTGCTGAAAAAAGTTTAGATATAGATGGAATAATTGAAAATGTAATGGCTTTAAGTGATTTAAGGAAAATAAAAAAGCTTAAAGAAGGCGTAGATGGGGTTTTAGCGGGAGAAGCATTAATGTTATTTGATGGTGAGGATACTGCATGTGTGTTAGCACTTAGAGCATGGGCTAACAAAGGAGTTGGAGAACCATCAGGAGAAACAGTCATTAGGGGATCAAGAGAAGGTCTTACAGAAGTTATAAGATTCAACACAGCGTTAATAAGAAGGCGAATAAGAGATACTAGATTTAAAATAGTTGCAAAGACCGTTGGTAGTAGATCTAAAACGGATTGTGCAGTGTTATACATAAAGGATATAGTAAATCAGGATGTGCTACAAAAGGTATATGAAAGGATAGGCGGAATAGATATAGACGCAGTATTAGATAGTGGGTATATAGAACAATTAATAGAAGATGATAAATGGAGCTTGTTTCCACAAATTCAAGCTACAGAAAGACCAGATGTGGTGGCAGCAGCTTTGTATGAAGGAAGAGTAGCTATCTTAGTTGATAATTCACCATTTGCGCTTATTGTACCAACAACATTGCCTATGTTGTTCCAGTCTCCAGATGATTATTATCAAAGATGGATTTATTCAAGTTGTGTAAGAGTTCTACGTTTCTTTTCCATTGTTATTTCACTAACTATGCCAGCTATGTATGTAGCTATAACTTCATTTCATACTTCGATAATACCAACAAAGCTAGCATATTCTATAGCAGCCTCTAGAGAAGGCGTTCCATTTCCTGCATTTATAGAAGCTTTTATAATGGAATTAAGTATGGCATTGCTTATGGAGGCTATAGTCCGGTTTCCTAAAGCTATAGGAGCAACAATAGGTATTGTAGGTGGTTTAATAATTGGGCAGGCGGCAGTAAGTGCCGGGATTGTAAGTCCTATAATGGTTATTATTGTAGCATTAACAACTATCTCTAGTTTTGTTACATCAAATTATGAAGTTACTTTTGCTTTTAGGATAATTAGAGTTATTACATTGATAGCAGCATCAATTGTTGGCTTATATGGAATAACAATAACAATGATAATACTATTAATTTACTTAGTTAAGTTAGAGAGTTTTGGTGTTTCATATTTATCTCCAGTAGCTAATACAAACAAAAGAGATTTTAAAGATTTATTTTTTAAATATCCAATTCAATATTTTAAAGATAGACCTAAATTCATGGATACAGAGGATAAAGTAAGACAAAAATAACTAAGAAAAAGGAAGAGGGATTATTTATGAAGGAAACTATAAGACCATTTGGACTATTTGCTTCCTTAGTTGTAACTGCTATAGGAGTGGGGATTTTCTCTTATCCAAGAGAACTTACTGAAACTGTTGAAACAAATGGATGGATAATAACGTTAATAGCAGGTGCGTTTTTTAGTGTAATTGTATATATTATAAGTAAAATTATAAAATTAAATAATTATAACAGTTTTAATACGATAGTTATTGATTTATTAGGTAAATGGGTAGGACATATAATAATACTTATATTTACTTTCTATTTAATATTAGCAACTTCTATCCAAGTTAGAAGTTTTGTAGATGTTTTAAAAAAGTATTTGCTAGAAAGAACTCCAACTGAATTTTTACTTATAACAATAATACTTTCAGGCGCTTTTGTAACAAGTTATAGCAGGAGTACACTGGCAAGATTTAACGAGATTTTATTTTTTATTATGTTTATACCAACTATATTTATAGGACTTGTTTTATTAAAAGGATGTGACATGACAAATATTTTACCAATAGGTCAAGTTTCTATGGACAATTATTTTAAAAGTTTCTATTCAACAATTGGGGTTTTTGCAGGATTTGAAATCATGTTTCTATTTAGTCCAATATTAAGTGACAGGAAAAAAATATTAAAAAGCTCATTATCAGCAAGTGCTTTTATAAGCGTATTTTATAGTATTGTAGTAATTGCTTGCTTGGCAATATTTTCAAAATATGAACTAAAAAAAATAATGTGGCCAACAATAACTATGGTTACTGCAGTAGATATACCTGGAGCCTTTATTGAAAGATGGGAAGGATTTATAATGGCTCTATGGATAGTTTTTAACTTTAGTACAGTTTGTAATTTAATCTTTTTTTCATCCAATATATTGAAGGAAAGTTTTAATCTGAAAAGGGAGAAGATAGTATCAGTTATTATTGTTCCTATAATATATGCTATTGCATTATATCCTAGCAATACTGAGGCTGTAATTAAGATAGGAAAGAATCTTTTTTTACCTATAATGATTCTAAATATAATAATTATCCCTATAATTTTACTTGTGGCTACTAAGTTTAGGATTTATAGAAAAGGGGGAGTAGAAAATGAGAAATAAAAAATCATTTATTCTTATTATCATCTCTCTTATCAGTAGTTTGTTTTTTACAGGATGTTGGGATAAGGTTGAAATTGACAGAAGGGTATTCGTATCAACTATAGGTGTTGATATTGCGAAAGATATAGACAAGGGAAAAAAGGTTAAAGATAAAAAACCAGAAGAGATTATACCTAATGAAGAGTTGAAAAAGATAAAGGTAGGGTATTCATTTCCAGATTTAAGTGAATTTTCTACGCAAAAAGGGATTATATCAGGTGATCAGTCTTTGGAAGTAAATACATATTCTATGGATGGCGCAATTACACAAGCATCTATGAAAAGTGGCAGATATATATATTTGGATCATACACGATTACTTATTTTAAGTAGAGATCTTTTAGGCTATGAAGAAACAGTTAAAGAAGTAATGGACTATATCCAAAGGCAACCTAAAATTAATAGAAAAATGTATATGATAATGAGTGATGGACCTCCAAATGAATTTGTTAAAGGAAAAATTCCAATAGATAAACACATTCAAGTATATATAAATGGCGTTTTAGATAATGCAGAAAAAAGTGCAGCAGCTATACCAGTGACCTTAAATGAGTTTTTAATTATGGCGTCATCAAGGAATATAGGTATGTTACCTATAATGAGTTTAAATGGTGATACAAATGAAGTTGTTTTATCAGGAACAGCTGTATTAAAAAATAATAAGTTAAAAGGAAGATTAAATGAAGTAGAAACTACAAGTTTAGAACTTTTAAGAGGGCAGGCTAAAGGAATAAAATCAGTTTTATATTACAATGGTCATCCTATAGACTATGAAATAAATGGAATACTTAAAAGAACTAAGGTTAGCTATGATGAAAAACTTCATGTAAACCTTGAATTGGAAATTGAAGGAAAGGCAAACAGTGGTTATTTAGGGGAAGAGAGGACTTTAAGTGGGGATAAAGTTACAGCTATAGAAGAACTGTTTGATAAAAAAATAGGATCAGAATGTGAACAACTTTGTCAATTGATGAGGGGAAATTTAAATGTAGATTTGTTAGAAATAAGTAATCATATAGAAAAATTTAATCCATCTATTTGGAATGAGATAAAAGATAATTGGGATGAAGCTTTTAAGGAAAGTGATATAAAAGTAAGTGTCAAGAGCCATATAAGACAATTAGGAGTAATAAAATAAAAAAAAGATTTAGAATGAAAATTTCTAAATCTTTTTTGTTTTATGTTTAAAAAAACAATAAATGTAAATAATCTTTAATGAGAGGGGCGATATAAAATGAAAAGATTTTTAAGGGGAACCATTATTATAGTAATAATGATATTTGGATGTGAAATTATAGGACAAGTTTTCATAAAAAAAGCAGATACTAAAATGACAGAAGATATAAGTGAAAAAATAATAAGATTTCATGTATTAGCTAATAGTGATACAAAAGATGATCAAGAATTAAAACTTAAGGTGAAAGATGAAATCATAAAGTTTATACAACCAAAATTATCAGAAAGTAAATCTATTGAAGAGTCTAGAGAGATACTTCTAAAAAATGACGAAGAAATAAAAAAAATAGCAGATAAAATTATAAAAGATAATGGATATTCCTATGAAGTTAAGACAGAACTTCAAAAAGAAAATTTCCCGGTTAAGCAATATGGAGATATAGTTCTTCCACAAGGTGAGTACGAAGCTTATAGGGTTCTTATTGGGGATTATAAAGGTCAAAATTGGTGGTGTGTTATGTTTCCACCATTATGTTTTGTTGATGTAACAAAAGGACAAATTGAAAATGAAAAAACAAAAGAGGAACTTGGATCAGTATTAGATAAAAATGAGATGGAAATGGTTTGTGATAATAAGGATAATATAAAAGTTAAGTCTAAGGTATTTGAAGTTATAAAAGAATTAATTGAAAAATAAGAATGAGAATGTTTTATATCTCATTCTTATTTTTATGTAAGGACTCTAACAATGGCAAAATATTTTTGCAGGAATCGGGTTTACTAAGTTTTATAGCATTAAATTTCATTTCATTTAAAACTTTTTTATTATTCAAAAGTCTATATATTTTATCCTTACAATTAAAACCGTCATATAAGTCTATGGCAACATTATGTTTTAAGAGAAACTCTGCATTTTTTTCCTCTTGGCCAGGTATAGGAGAAAAAATTGCCATAGGAAGCCCTGAAACTAATGCTTCGGTAATTGTGAGACCACCTGGTTTAGTTATTAGAAGATCACAGGCTTGCATATATTTATTAACTTCCTTTGTAAAACCTATAATTCTAGTTTCTTTCGAAGAATTACAGGTTAATTCGTTTAGTGATGAAAGTAGCTTATCATTTTTTCCCGCTAATATAATGATTTGAAAATCTATAGGTATTGATATTAACTCATTATATACATCTAATATGTTCCCCATTCCTAAACTACCACCCATAAGCAATAAGGTGTCCTTATCACAGTTTAAGTCTAATGAGGATAGTGTAGTACTCTTATTATGTGGAGTAGTAAAATCAGGAGATACAGGTATTCCATAAGGGAAAATTACATCTTCACATACATTCTTCTCTAACATTTCCTTTATCATAGTATCATTTGATACTATATAAGCATTTACATTAGGGTGAAGCCAAAGATTATGAGAAGAATAATCGGTCATAATTGTTACACAAGGCATATCTATTAAATCTTTCCCTTTTAGGATGGAAAGCATCTCTGTTGAAAATGGATGTGTTGATATTATAATATCAGGATTAAAACTTTCTATTAAGGGGTGTATTTTATAAGAAAGTAGTTCGTTTACTTTATTTGTTATAGTTGATATATTTTGATCGGTCTCAGAATAATTATAAATCATTCCGAATATATTTGGAGATAATTTTAAACTTTTTAGATAACTACCTATTATAAGTTTATCTAAAATTGGATTTATATATTTTATAGTATCTATTATTTCAACTTCAAAATGATTATAATTTTTACATATATATGTTTTTAGAGCTATGGCTGCATTCATATGTCCACCACCAGCTGATACTGACAACATTAAAATTTTCATTTCTATTTTACACCTCTAACATATTTTAAAATAATTATATCTATACATTGCAGTATAAGGATATAATTAATTAAGAATAAATCAATAAAATTTACAGATAGTATATTATAACATAGTAATATTTAGCTTAAATTAAATTTACCTTAAAGTTAAAAAAAACATACTTGATAAATTCAGTTAAAATCAATAAACTAGTTATTATGAATAATATTTAGGAGTTGAGTATATGACAAGAGTATTAGCCATGGTATCAGGTGGATTAGACAGCTTATTAGCTGCTAAGCTTATAAAGGAACAAGGAATTGAAGTTATTGGAATATGTTTTAAATCATATTTTTTCTCACCTGAAAATGCTATAAAAATGTGTAAACAAATAGATATGCCATTAGAAATTGTTGATTTTTCAGAAGAACATTTTGAAATGGTTAAAAACCCAAAGCATGGGTATGGTAAAAATATGAATCCGTGTATAGACTGTCATGCTATGATGATGACTTATGCGGGGGAATTATTGGAAAAGTTTAATGCAGATTTTATTATAACAGGAGAGGTGCTGAATCAAAGACCTATGTCACAAAATAAAAGATCTCTTGATTTAGTAAAGAAGGAATCTGGGTTTAGTAACAAAATTTTAAGACCTTTATGTGCAAAGAACATAGAACCAACAGAAATGGAACTAAATGGATTAGTAGATAGAGAAAAATTGTTGGACATAAGCGGGAGAACAAGAACTGCTCAAATTGAATTGGCAGAAAAATGGGGGATTGTAGATTACCCATCACCAGCAGGTGGATGTAAGTTAACTGAACCTAATTATTCTATAAGATTAGAAGATTTGATGGAAAATAGAAAAAATATTGAAGAAAAAGATATAAATTTATTGAAATATGGTAGACATTTCAGGTTATCTCCAAATGCAAAAATAGTGGCAACGAGAACTGAAGAGGAAACAATTAATGCTAAAAAATGTATAACAAAAGAAGATATAGTGTTTTTTCCAGCAAAATTCGCAGGAGCAATGATTGCTATTATTGGAAACCCATCAAAAGAAGAAATTGAGTTTGCTGCTAAGGTTGCAGGTAGATACTCTAAAGGTAAAAATGAGGAAACTCTAGAAGTTAAATATGGTCATTACACTAAACCATTACAAAATATCATAACTGTTAAGCCAGCTACTGAAGAAGAGCTAAAGCAGTACATGATTAATAATTAGAAGGGTGAATAATATGGAAAAGAAGGCTATAATATCTATTAAAAGTTCTCAGGATATAGATCAGGATGGAATTTCCGTCGTAACTCCAGGAGAGTTTTTTATATTAGATAAAGGATTTAAAGCTGTATATAAGGAAACTGAATTATCAGGTATGGAAGGCACTATAACCACTTTAAATATATTTGATAAGTCTGTAGAGCTTATAAGGGAAGGTAGCACTACTGCTTTGATGAATTTTGAAAAGGGAAAAGAAAATGTGTCTCTTTACAATACTCCTTATGGGGTATTAGAACTTAGAACCAAGACATTGCAGCTAGATATATTAGTAGATAATAATGGTGGAAAAATAGTAATAGAGTATGAAATGAGTGTCCAGGGGCAGGTACCTTATAAAACTAACTTAGAAATAGAAATTAAATAGATTAAGATACTTAATCGCATAAAAATACATATACGGATTTTATAATTCAAAGTTATTTTATTAAAGGATGTGATAAAAATTTATCACATCTTTTTGTTTGCAAATTAATATGTAGAAAGAAATATTTAAGTTAATTATAGAGGAGAATATTATAGTAAAAATAGGAATACAAATAAGGTATTTAAAAAGCTTATTTTATATAAATGTATAAATAAAATAGAAAAGTCAATACTTTCCTATAAAGAGAGGTGAAATTTTTTATGAATGAAAGATATTTAACCATAATAAAGTTCTTGTGTGAGAGAAACAATATATCAGAAAGTGAGATTGTAAAGATATTAGAAGATAGAGAATGTAAATATTTACTGTTTTTATTGCTTAAAAAATATGGATGTGATGACAAAAATAAATTAAAAAATTTGCTTCCGGATACAAATAATAGGATGTTGACATATAATTTTAGAAAAGCAGAAGAGAAATTATTAGTAAATTCAAGTTTGAGAGAGAAATATTTTGAATTAGAGAGTAGATTGAAAGAAATGATGTAATATGACAAAAAATAAAGAAATATAAGAATAGCCTATAAAAAAATACTATGATATTATAATATCTATGTTTAGAAAATAGATGTGCCATTTTAATGGGGTAATTAATATTCTAATATAAAATAATTATATTGTCAACAAAAAAATAAAAAATTATAGGTGGATTTTAGGAGGATGCAAATGAGTACTAAATATGTTTTTGTAACAGGTGGAGTAGTTTCTTCATTAGGAAAAGGTATAACAGCAGCTTCGTTAGGAAGATTGTTAAAAAATAGAGGTTTAAAAGTTTCAATTCAAAAGTTTGATCCATATTTAAATGTAGATCCAGGAACAATGAGTCCATATCAACATGGAGAAGTTTTTGTTACAGATGACGGTGCAGAAACAGATTTAGACTTAGGGCATTATGAAAGATTTATAGATGAAAATTTAGGAAAAAGCAGTAATGTAACTACTGGTAAAGTATATTGGAATGTAATATCTAAGGAAAGAAAAGGTGAGTATTTAGGTGGAACTGTTCAAGTTATTCCACATATAACAAATGAAATAAAAAGTAGAGTATATAGGGTGGCGAAAGAAAAAGACATAGATGTTGTTATAACTGAAATTGGTGGAACAGTAGGAGATATAGAATCTTTACCTTTTTTAGAAGCTATAAGACAAGTACAATATGAAGTAGGTAAAGACAATGTGTGTTTTATTCATGTAACATTAGTTCCATTTTTAGGGAAGGCAGGAGAACTTAAGACTAAACCAACTCAACATTCCGTTAAGGAATTAAGAAGTATAGGAATTCAGCCAGATGTTATAGTTTGTAGGTCAGAACAGTCTTTATCTGAAGACTTAAAAGATAAAATAGGACTGTTTTGCAATATAGATGGAAACCATGTAATACAAAATTTAGATGCAGAAAATTTATATGAAGTTCCATTAATGTTACATAGAGAAGGGTTGGATAACCTTGTATGCGAAAAATTTCATTTAGGATGTAGGGATATAAATAACACAGAATGGGAACATATGGTTGATAATATAAAATCCTTGAATAACACAGTTAAAATAGGATTAGTTGGTAAATATGTAGAACTACATGATGCTTATATATCGGTGGTTGAAGCGTTAAATCATGGAGGATATGCTAATAACACTAAGGTTAATATAAAATGGATAAATTCAGAAGAAGTAAACTCTGGGAATGTATGTGAAACACTAAAGGATTGTGATGGTATTTTAATACCAGGTGGGTTTGGAGATAGAGGAATCCAGGGTAAAATAGAAGCTATAAAATATGGTAGAGAAAATAAAAAACCATTATTAGGAATATGTTTAGGCATGCAATGTGCAGTAATTGAATATGCTAGGACAATTTTAGGATATGATGGAGCTCATAGTTCAGAAATATCACCAGAAACGAAATATCCGGTTATTGATTTAATGCCAGATCAGAAAGATGTAGAAAATATGGGAGGAACTATGAGACTAGGTTTGTATCCATGTAAGTTGATTGAAAATACTAAGGCTTTTGAAATATATGGAGAAGAAATCATATATGAAAGACATAGACATAGATATGAGTTTAATAATGAATACAGGAAAGTTTTAAGTGAAGCGGGACTTACTATAAGTGGAACATCTCCTGATGGAAGACTTGTTGAAATTGTTGAAATAGAAGAACATCCATGGTTTGTTGCAGCTCAATTCCATCCAGAATTAAAATCAAGACCTAATAGACCACATCCATTATTTAAAGGTCTAATTAAGGCAGCCTTAGAAAATAATAAATAATAACTAAAATAAAGTATAATACATAGAATTCACAAATTATTCTAGTGTATTATACTTTTATTTATAGAATAAAGCACATATTGATTTTTGAAAAAATTTAAAATTAAACCTTAATGAAAACCTATTATGTTATTATTGTCAATATGTAAATTATAGTTAATAATTTTCAATATATAAATAGATTTTTAGGTGAAAAATATAAAAAATTAATATTAGAGACATACATTAAAAGGGAAAAAATAGAAAAATATAGAGAAATAGTGGATATAATCTATATTTTTTTCTTGACCATTTAATGTATAGGTATATAATTAATATGTAATTAAGAATTTATTTAAATTGCAGTGAATAAATGCAATGATAGGTGATAATAATTAATTAATGAAAACACAATGTTTCTTAAAGAAAGCAATCGCATTGAAAGTGATTTCTATATAATCTCAATGACAATCTCTTCTTTTAATAATTCCCACACTGATAGCGTATATGGAGGTGCTATTTTGGATACTAACAATTATGAAAGTATGACATTAATTGAATTAAAGCAAATAGCGAAAGATTTAAATATTAAGAATATATCAAAATATAAGAAAATTGAATTGATACAAGAAATACAAAAAATATCTAAGCCGGGTTTAGAGCCTATATCCATAGAAAAAAGTGGAGTGGTTTTGAGAGAGAAAATAGCTCCAAAAGCAGAAGAAACAAATAGGCCTAGTTATATTCAACCAATTAGACAAGAAAATGGCTTAGAGATAAGTGAAGAAGAGAAGAGAGAAAGACTTAAGAATGTAATAAATAGTTCGGAAAGAGTAACTGGAATATTAGATATTGTAAATGATACACCAGGAAGCAATTTTGGATTTTTAAGATGTAGAAATTATGTGAGTGGAAGTGAGGATGTGTATGTGTCTCCTTCACAAATTAAAAGATTTAATTTAAAAACGGGAGATATGATAACGGGAAAAGCTAGAGCGCCAAAAGAAGGTGGAGAAAAATATAGAGCATTGGTATTTGTTGAGGCTATAAATGATTATCCAGTAGATAGAATACCGAGAAGAAGTAATTTTGAAAAGATGACTCCAATATATCCAAATGAAAGATTAAGACTGGAAACAGGTGATGAAAGAGATTTATCATCTAGGCTTATGGATATAATTTCACCAATCGGTAAGGGACAAAGAGGTATAATTGTTGCACCGCCTAAAGCAGGTAAAACAACATTACTAAAAAAAGTAGCTCAAAATATTTCAGTAAATCATCCTAACGTAAAGTTAATGGTATTACTTATAGATGAAAGACCTGAAGAAGTTACAGATATGCAACGTTCAATAAATGGAGAAGTTATATACTCAACTTTTGATGAAGAACCTCAAAATCATACTAAAATAGCTCAACTAGTGTTAGAAAGAGCAAAAAGATTTGTAGAATATGGTAATGATGTAGTCATATTATTGGATAGTTTAACTAGGCTTACGAGAGCGTGGAACTTAACTATAACACCAACAGGAAGAACTTTATCTGGGGGATTAGATCCAGGTGCATTAGTTATGCCTAAAAAGTTTTTTGGTGCAGCAAGAAATCTTGAAGAGGGCGGAAGTTTGACAATACTTGCTACAGCATTAGTTGAAACAGGTAGTAGAATGGATGATATGATATTTGAAGAGTTTAAAGGTACGGGTAATATGGAAGTCCATTTAGATAGAAAACTTCAAGAGAGAAGGATATTCCCAGCAATAGATATATATAAATCTGGAACAAGAAAAGAAGATTTAATTTTAACAGATGAAGAAAAAGAAGTGTCATATGCATTGAGAAAGAATATGTATAGAGACGGAAATGTAGAAAAGATAACTGAAAACTTAATTAACATGTTATCAAAGACTAAGGACAATAATGAGTTTATACAATTTATAAAGAAAAGTGATTTCTTAAAATAAAATAAAAATCATTGGATTTTAATCCAATGATTTTTATTTTTTTACAAAAAAAGAAAATAGGGAAAGATAAATCTTTCCCTTACATTTTCAATTACTCAGATTTTAAGTTAAACTTCTTATTGAATCTATCAACTCTTCCGCCAATATCAACAATCTTTTGCTTTCCAGTGAAGAATGGGTGGCATTTAGAGCATATTTCTACTTTAAGTTCTGATCTAACAGAACCAGTTGTAAAAGTATTTCCACATGCACACTTAACCACTGCATCTGTGTGGTATTCTGGATGTATGCCTTCTCTCATTTATTTCACCTCTTTCGAATTCTTATTCCGTTATCAACCATTAGATTATAGCATAGTGAATTTATATAAGTCAATAGAATCAAATGTAAATAAAGAATAAAAATCACCAAAAGTATTCTATTTTTTATAATAAGTATATATGATATAATCGAAGATATGTAAGCAATGGAAAAAGGAGACGATATAATGGCTAAACTTTATTTTAGGTATGGAGCTATGAATTGTGGTAAATCAACTCATTTAATGCAGGTGGCCCATAATTATCATGAAAGAGGAATGAAGGTTATAATAGTAAAACCTAAAACCGATAAAAAAGGTGGAAACAAAGTTGTATCAAGATTAGGTGTATCACAAGAGGTTGACCTTTTAATAGATGATAAAGATAATATATTTAATATGGTAGAAGAATATATTTTTAATAATGGTAATATAGACTGTATTTTGGCAGATGAGGCGCAATTTTTAAAGGCTAAACATATTGATGAATTGTTAGAGGTAGCTGTTATTAAGGATATACCAGTAATAGGCTATGGATTAAGAACAGATTTTCAGATGAATGGTTTTGAGGGGAGTACTAGATTGTTATTATTAGCTCATAGTATAGAAGAAATGAAAACAATATGTACTTGTGGCAAAAAAGCTGTTTTAAATGGTAGAAAAATTAATGGGAAGTATGTTTTTGAAGGAGAACAAGTTGCAATAGACAATGTAGATAATGTGGAATATCAATCATTATGTCCAAAGTGTTATTATCAATATAAAAATGAGTATTTAAGAGATAAGAAATAATGGCGGAGAGAAGGTGTAATAAACCTATGAATAAAAAATGTAATGTTGGAGGGCAGGCTGTAATAGAAGGAGTTATGATGAGAGGCGAAAAAGGTATAGCAACTGCTGTAAGGACTTCCAATGGAAACATTGAAGTTTCAATTGATAATAATACACCTTTAAACAAGAAAAACAAACTATTTTCATTGCCAATAATAAGAGGTTTTATTTCTCTTTTAGATTCGTTAATAGTGGGAATAAAAAACTTGAATTATTCAGCATCGTTTTTTGAAGATGGGAATGAAGAACCAGATGCTGTAGATAAGTTTTTAAATAAAATTTTCAAAGATAAAACGGACGATGTATTAATAGGTTTTACATTGTTTATATCATTATGCTTTTCTATCCTTTTATTTTTTATAGCTCCAACATTCATAGCTCAGGGATTTAAGAGAATAGGGGCAAACAATATTACTTTGAATATAGTAGAAGGATTATTAAGGGTTGGAATTTTCCTTGCATATATTTTATTTATTTCAAAGATGAATGAAATAAATAGACTATTTCAATATCATGGTGCAGAGCACAAAACTATCTTTTGTTATGAAAATGGTGAGGAACTTAATGTGGAAAATGTTAAAAAATACAGTAGATTACATCCTAGGTGTGGAACAAATTTTATTTTTCTTGTAATGGTAATAAGTATATTATTTTTTTCTTTTATAAGCTGGAATAGTTTTTTGTATAGAATTTGTTTTAGAATAATACTATTGCCTCTAGTTGCAGGTATAACTTATGAAATTATAAGATGGTTAGGAAAAAATGATAATAAATTAACTGAAATAATAGCCTATCCAGGGTTGAAATTACAAGAGTTAACTACTAAAGAACCAGAAGATGACCAAATAGAAGTAGCTATAACTGCATTAAAAAATGCAGAAGGAATAAAACCTAAGAAAAAAACTATAGGAGAACTACTTAGTTTTTCTAATAAAATTCTTAAAGAAAACAATATAGAAAGTTATGTTTTAGATTCGCAGTTATTATTAGGAAAAATATTAGAAAGAGATAGACTTTATCTAATAACTAATAGAGAGGAATATGTGGATTTATATAAAGAAGAACAATTTAAAAAATTGGTAGAGAAAAGAAAAAATAAAATGCCAACAAAATATATCTTAGGTGAAAGTGAATTTATGGGAATAAACTTTTTTGTTAAAGAGGGTGTTCTTATCCCAAGACCTGATACAGAGATTTTAGTGGAGAAGGTTTTAGAGATAACTGATAAAGAAAAACTGAAAAATATATGTGATCTTTGTTGCGGAAGTGGAGCTATTGGATTATCATTAGCTTATCTAAGAGAGTATTTGGTAGTTACTTGTGTAGATATAGAAGATATACCAGAAGAAGTTACTAAAGAAAATATAAAGAGATTAAACTTGGACAGTAGAGCTAAGTTTATTCATAGTAATTTGTTTGATAATATAATCAAAGAAAATTTAAAATATGAAATTATAGTATCTAATCCACCATATATAAGAAGCGATGTAATACCAACGCTTATGGATGATGTTAAAAATTATGAGCCTAATATTGCATTAGATGGTGGGGAAGATGGACTATATTTTTATAAACAAATAATTAATGAGAGTAAAAAGGTATTATTAAAACAAGGATATTTACTTTTCGAAATAGGTTATGATCAGGGTAATGAGGTCCAAGATTTAATGATAAGTGCAGGATATTCAGAGGTTAGAGTATTAAAAGATTTAGCTGGACTTGACAGAATTGTTATTGGAAAAAATATGGCAATTTAGTTGAAGAATGCAAGTATAATATGATATAATTAAAAACTATCAAAATATGATACGGAGTGATTAGAGTATGTTACAGAAGCTTAATTTTATAGAAGCAAAATATGACGAATTATCTATGAAGATAAGTGATCCGTCAATAATGGCAAATCAAAAAGAATGGCAAAAACTATGTAAAGAACATGCGGATTTAGAAGTAGTCGTTACAAAATATAGAGTGTTCAAGAAGTTAGAAGAAGACATAACGTTTAATAAGGAAATTATATCAGAAGAGTCAGACAAAGAATTAAGAGAGATGGCTCAAGAAGAATTAAAAGAATTAAATGAAAGTATGGAGCAAATAAAAGAAGATCTTAAAGTTTTAATGCTCCCAACAGATCCTAATGATGATAAAAATGTATTTGTTGAAATAAGAGGAGGAGCAGGTGGAGACGAGGCTGCTTTATTTGCTGCTAATTTATTTAGAATGTATACAAGATATGCGGAAATAAATAGATGGAAAGTTGATATGATGTCATCTAATGAAACGGATATAGGTGGATTTAAAGAAGTTGTATTTATGATAAAGGGACATGGTGCGTATTCAAAATTAAAATATGAAAGTGGAGCTCATAGAGTACAAAGGGTACCAGATACAGAATCAAGTGGTAGAATACATACTTCTACAGCAACAGTTGCAGTACTTCCAGAAGTTGATGATGTTGAAATTGATATAAGTCCAAATGATATAAGAGTAGATGTATTTAGAGCATCTGGTAATGGTGGTCAGTGTGTAAATACTACTGATTCTGCGGTAAGAATGACACATTTACCAACAGGAATAGTTGTATCCTGTCAAGATGAAAAATCTCAGTTAAAGAATAAAGAAAAGGCAATGAAAGTATTAAAAGCTAGATTGTTTGAAAAGGCTGAAGCAGAAAGAAACTCAGCTATAGCTGAGGATAGAAAGAGCCAAGTTGGTACAGGGGATAGAAGTGAAAGAATAAGAACATATAACTATCCACAAGGAAGAGTAACAGATCATAGAATAGGATTAACATTATATAAATTAGAATCATTCCTAAATGGTGATATAAATGAGGTTATTGATGCGCTTATAACAGCAGATCAAGCTGAAAAAATGAAAGCCATGGGAAACACTGAAGAACTATAATTTTTAGACTTTAGAGGTGTTAAATGTATATTGATAAAGCCATAAAAAAGCAAAAAAAACAATATAAAAACTTTATGCTAGTTATGTGCTTTATTTTTTTAATGCTACCCATTATATTGTTTTTAACAGGATTAAATAAAAATTTATTTTTAGATGCATACTTGATATTGATTGAAATAATAATAATATTTTCAATTTTTGTTAGATTTAATATTGAGAAATTAGAGTTTACCTGCATTAATAATAAACTTAAAATAATACAGGGAGTATCAAAAAGAACATATATCTTGTTGTGTGACAAAGTTGATTTGGTACATACCGAAAATTCTAATGAAGATATTAAAATAATTATTGTTATCTCAGGTAGATTTAGAAATAAAAAAATAAGACCAATAGGAATAGAAGTTTTGAAAAGATATCCAGCCTTATCATATGAGTATTTAAAAATAAAAAAACGTAATCCGGAAATTGTATATTACTATATAGTGGTGAAAAAAGGTGCACTAAAAAAATATAGTCTATTGGATACTATTTATAGAAATTGTGTAAAAGCTGTATATACAGAGGATTCTATAGAAAATATAAGAATTGCAAGAAGACAAAAATATATTTAAGTAAGAATAAAATTCTCCCCTCATCAATACAAATAGGTGAGGGGGGAATTTTATGAACTTATTTTGGATTATATTATTAAGTTCGTTAATATCCTTAATAGGAACTATGCTTGGAGCATCCATAGGGACCTTTGTTAAAAATCCATCTAAAAGATTTATATCATCTATAATGGCATTTGCAGGTGGATTAATGTTGTCTGTGGTGGTTTTTGATTTAATACCAGAAGCGGTAGAACATGCAGGCTTTTGTTATTCGTTAATTTTTTATTTAGTGGGAATGGCTATTATTTATTTAATAGAAAAAGCTACTAGTGGTAATGATGCATATTCAAAAATGGCATTTGTTACTGCCTTAGGATTAATGATTCATAACTTTCCAGAGGGTGTTATAATGGGGTGTTCAATTTTAGCTAGTAAAAATTTAGGAATTAAGATGAGTATAATAATAGCATTACATGATGTACCAGAAGGATTAGCTGTTACAGTACCGCTTATAGCTAGTAATAAGAGACTAGGGAAAATTTTTCTGTATGTGTTTATCACAGCCTTACCTACAGCTTTTGGAGCAGCACTTGGAGTGTTAATAGGAAATGTATCTGAATTATTTTTAGGAATATGTTTATCCTTAGCATCAGGAATAATGTTATATGTAGTATTTGGAGAACTTTTACCCAAATCAAATGATTTATACTCAGGGATAGGAAATACAATAAGTGTTTTATTTGGAGTAACTATTGGATTAATTTTAGTAAATTTAATGTAGAGAAAGGAAGCTATAAGATGAAAACTAAGGTTTTTATTATGGAAGAAGATAAAATAGATTTAGAAGGTGTTGCATATGCTGCAAACATAATAAAACAGGGTGGGGTAGTAGCTTTTCCAACGGAAACAGTATATGGATTAGGAGCTAATGCACTGGATCCATTAGCTGTAAAGAAGATATTTGAGGCAAAAGGAAGGCCACAAGATAATCCTCTTATAGTTCACGTTAGTGACAAAAACATAAATAATTTAGTGGATAATATATCTTCTATAGCCAATGATCTTATGGAAAAATTTTTTCCGGGTCCTTTGACTATAATATTAAATAAAAAAGACATAATACCGGATGAAACTAGTGCAGGTCTTAAAACAATAGGTATAAGGATGCCTAGCAATGAAATTGCAAGAAAGTTAATAGAATTTTCGGGTGTTCCAATAGCTGCGCCGTCAGCTAATATATCAGGAAGACCAAGTCCAACAGATGTTAATAGATGTCTAGAGGATTTAAATGATAGAGTAGAGTGTATAATAGGTGGAAACAATAGCAATGTAGGAGTAGAATCAACTATTGTAGATTGTACAGTGGAACCACCATGTGTATTAAGACCAGGTGGGATAACTTTAGAGCAATTAAAACAAGTTTATAATGATATATATATTGATCCATCAATAATGGCTAAACCTAGTGACGACTTGAAGCCTAAGGCGCCTGGAATGAAGTATAGACATTATGCACCAAAAGCTCCTGTGAAAATAATTAAGGGCGATTTAAAAAAAACTATTGAAAAAATAAACGAAATAGTGCAAAATTATATAGACAATAATAAGACAGTAGGGATAATCGCAACAGAAGAAACAAGACAGTTTTATAAAAATGGATATGTAGTGTCATTAGGAAGTAGAAACGATATGAATAAAATAGCCCATAACCTATTTGAAACATTAAGAAGTTTTGATGACAAAAATGTAGATGTTATATTAAGTGAAGCATTCGATGAGAATGGAATAGGTTTAGCTATAATGAATAGATTAAATAAATCGGCAGGTTTTCATATAATAAATGTTTAAAAGGAGGGAAGATGAATGAAAATATTATTTATTTGCACAGGTAATACATGTAGAAGTCCTATAGCTGAAGCAATTTTTAATTCAAGATGTAATTTGAAAAATGTAAAAGCTGAGTCAGCAGGAGTATCAATAGTTAAAAATACTTCTATATCTAACTATTCATCTTCTTTAATTTTAAATAATCTTAATTGTGACTATTCATCTAGAGTTGCTATTCAATTGACAACAGAAATGATGGAAAGAGCTGATTTAGTCCTTACAATGACAAAATATATTAAAGATTTATTAATATTAACATTTAATAATATGGAAGATAAGATATTTTCTTTAAATGAATATGTCGGCGTTGAGGGTGATATAATTGATCCTTACGGTGGCAATGAAGTTATTTATAAAAATGCTTTTGACTTATTAGATAATTCAATACAATTATTGATTAATAAAATAGAAGAAGATAAGGATATTAGGGAATAATATCTTTATCTTCTTTTTTATAATATTCAGAAAATAGGAGGGGAATCTTATGAAGATAGCTATAGGTTGTGATCATGGTGGATTTCAATTAAAGCAGGAAATAATTAAACATTTAGAAAATAAGAATTTAGAGGTTAAGGATTTTGGAACATATTCTGAAGAATCTTGTGATTATCCAGATATAGCATTAGCTGTTGGAGAAAATGTTGTAAATAAAGAATGTGATTTAGGAATACTTATATGTGGAACTGGTATAGGAATAAGCATAGCAGCAAATAAAGTTCCAGGCGTAAGAGCAGCTTTATGTAGTGATACTTTTAGTGCACATGCAACAAGACAACATAACAATGCCAATATATTAGCGTTAGGACAAAGAGTTGTTGGTCCAGGACTTGCATTAGATATAGTTGATACCTTTTTAGATGCCCACTTTGAAGGAGATAGACATTTAAAAAGAATAAATAAAATATCAGAAATAGAAAACAAATATAATAAATAAAAAACTTTATGTTCTGTAGGAGGAATTTTTTATGAGTAAAGTAACACAAATAGCACATCCATTAATATTACACAAATTAGCATTTATAAGAGATAAAAATACAGGGTCTAAAGATTTTAGAGAGCTTGTTGAAGAAGTAGCAATGCTTATGGCATATGAAGTAACAAGAGATGTGCAAATGGCGGAAGTAGAAATAGAGACACCTATATGTAAGACTAAATGTAAAATGTTGGCTGGAAAAAAGCTAGCTATAGTTCCTATATTAAGAGCAGGATTAGGAATGGTAGATGGTATGTTAAAACTAATACCAGCAGCTAAGGTTGGACATATTGGATTATATAGAGATGAAGAAACTCTTCAACCAGTTGAATATTTCTGTAAATTACCACAAGATATAGACGAAAGAGATATAATAGTAGTAGATCCGATGCTTGCAACAGGTGGATCAGCAGCAGATGCTATAACTCTATTAAAGAAGAAAGGTGCTAAAAATATAAAATTAATGATTCTTTTAGCAGCACCAGAAGGAATAAAATATGTTATGGATATACATCCAGATGTTGATATATATACAGGAGCTATAGATGAGGAACTAAATGAAAATGGATATATAGTACCAGGATTAGGTGATGCAGGTGATAGATTATTTGGAACAAAATAAGTAAAGTTTTATATACCATACACTATATATTAGTGTATGGTATTATTTTTTCTGTAAATTGTTATTAGTTTACTTTAATATCCTTTTAGGTTATAATTTAAATGTTTAAATATAAAATTAGACATAAAGATAAAATAAGAATTAAGGGAATGTTGATATATGAACAGAAGAGATAAACATAATTACTATTTAGATATAGCAGAAACTGTTTTGGAAAGAGGAACTTGCCTTAGAAGAAATTATGGATCTATAATAGTTAAACATGATGAAATAATATCTACAGGATATACAGGAGCACCAAGAGGTAGAAAAAACTGTATAGATATTAATGAATGTATAAGGGATAAGATGAAGGTGCCTAGAGGAACACATTATGAACTATGTAGAAGTGTACATAGTGAAGCTAACGCTATAATTAGTGCTTCAAGAAAAGACATGATTGGAGCAACTTTATATTTAGTAGGAAGAGATGCTAAGACTAAAGCATTGGTTGAAGATGCGAATTCCTGTGCAATGTGTAAGAGACTTATAATAAATTCAGGAATTGAAGAAGTCGTTATTAGAGTGTCTAAAGATGATTTTAAAGTTATAAAAGTTTCAAATTGGATAGAAAATGATGATTCCCTAGGAAATACTATAGGATATTAAAAGAATAAAATAGATTAGGAAGAATAGAGTATGAGAGACTTTACTTTAGCAATACTTGCATGTTTAATAGCTTTTTGTATAACTCCAATTATAAAAAAGTTAGCTTTTAAGATTAAGGCTGTAGACATACCTAAAAATCCAAGAAAAATTCATAAAAAGCCAATACCATTGTTAGGTGGTCTTGCTATTTTTATTGCTTTTGGACTAGTTTTAATATTAAAACCATACTCTTTAAGCATTAATGAAAGAGGGATCCTTATAGGGGCTTTGATAATAGTAATAGGTGGAATTATAGATGATATGAGAGAGTTAAAGCCATGGCAAAAACTTTTATTTCAAGTAATAGCTGCCTTAACTTTAGTTTTTCATGGGGTATATATTTCATATGTAACAAATCCTTTTATGAATTTTGGAGCTGAAATGCTTAATATAGGTTTTATATCTATACCATTTACTGTTATTTGGGTAGTTGGTATAACAAATGCTTTGAACTTAATTGATGGGTTAGATGGATTAGCAGCAGGAATAGGTTTTATATCATCAGTTACTATTTATATAGTAGCAGTAATAGCAGATAGAGGAAGTGCAACCACACTAACAGCTATTTTAGCAGGTTCTATATTAGGCTTTTTGCCATATAATTTTAACCCTGCATCTATATTTATGGGAGATACAGGATCACAGCTGTTAGGATTTTTATTGGCGGCTATTTCTATGGAAGGTGCGGTGAAATCTGCAACAGCATTTGCCATAGCGGTACCCATATTAGCCATAGGACTTCCCATATATGATACCATATTTGCAATGATAAGAAGAAAAGTTAATGGGAAACCAATGATGCAAGCAGATAGAGGCCATTTACATCATAGATTATTAGACTTTGGATTTTCACAAAGACAAAGTGTGATAATAATGTATTTGATAAGTACATGTTTGGGGGCAGTAGCAATTCTTGCTATGCAAATAAGTACTAGAAGGGCATATTTTCTATTGGCTATGGTAATTTTAATAATAGTGATCATAGCATGGAAGTGTGGTTTTTTTAAGAAGAAAGATTAATTTTTAGGAGGCTCATTATGGATAAAATCAAAATAATGACGATATTTGGAACAAGACCAGAGGCTATAAAAATGGCTCCGCTTGTAAAGGAATTAGAGAGTAGAAAAGAGATAGAATCTATAGTGTGCGTAACTGCACAACATAGAGAAATGTTGGATCAGGTTTTAGAGTTATTCGCTATAACTCCAAAATTTGACTTGAATATAATGAAAAACAAGCAGACTTTAACTGGTATTACAAGTAGAGTTTTAGAGGGCTTAGAAGAAATATTTGATAATGAGAAGCCAGATATGATTTTAGTGCATGGTGATACCACAACAACTTTTGGCGGCGCTTTAGCAGCATTTTATAAACAAATAAAGGTGGGGCATGTGGAAGCAGGACTAAGAACTTTTGATAAATATTTTCCTTTTCCAGAAGAAATGAATAGAAAACTTACGGGGTCACTAGCTGATATACATTTTTCACCTACACAGGGATCAAAAAATAATCTTTTAAGAGAAGCGGTGGCTGAAAAAGATATATACATAACAGGAAATACTGTAATTGATGCTATGCATGTTACTGTGGATGAAAAATATATTTTTGAAAATGAAGAATTAAATAAAATAGATTATAAAAACAAGAAGGTTATAATGGTCACAGCCCACAGAAGAGAAAATTGGGGAGAAGGAATAGAAAATATATGTACAGCCCTAAATAAAATAGTTGATGAAAACAAAGATGTAGAACTAGTTTACTTAGTTCATTTAAATCCAGTAGTTAAAGATGTAGTTTATAAACATCTATCAGATAAAGAAAGAGTACATTTATTAACACCACTAGATACAAAAGAAACTCATAATTTGATGAACAAGTGTTTTATGGTTATGACAGATTCAGGTGGATTACAAGAGGAAGCTCCACACTTAGGAAAACCAGTACTAGTTCTTAGAAATGTAACAGAAAGACCAGAAGCAGTTGAGGCTGGTACTGTGAAACTTTGTGGTACAGATGTAGATGTTATAGTTAAAGAGGCAAATGAATTAATAAGGAATGAAGAGGCATATAAAATTATGAGTAAAGCAATAAATCCTTATGGTGATGGATTAGCTTCTAAAAGGATATGTGATGCTATATTGGGATATTTTGGTAGAAATAATGAAGAAATAGAAGAATTTAAGGTGAAATATAGTAAATAATAGTTTGAAAATAGAAAAATTTATGGTAAAATGTTTTTGAAGAGTTAAGTAAGGCTTAGCTCTTCATTTAAAACATAAATTGTTTAAATATTTGTATTACTTGGGGTAATAAGTTTTTCAGACTTATTTTTTATTTCAAATAGAATGTTAAAAAAATATCAAATAAGTCATTAAATAAATAAAATAAACAAAATAATAGGGGGCTAAAAAAATGAAAGAAGTATTTATAGTTAGTGCAGTAAGAACAGCAGTAGGAACTTTTGGAGGAAGCTTAAAGGATGTTCCAGCAGTTGATTTAGGAGCATTAGTAATTAAGGAAGCATTAAAAAGAGCTTCTATAGAAGGTAAATATGTTGATGAGGTTATACTAGGAAACGTACTTCAAGCAGGATTAGGACAAAATCCAGCAAGACAAGCAGTTATAAAAGCAGGAATTCCAGAAGAGATTTCAGCAATGACTATAAACAAGGTTTGTGGATCAGGCTTAAGAGCTGTAAGTCTTGGATGTCAAATGATTTTAGCTGGAGATTCAGATGTAATAGTTGCTGGAGGAATGGAAAATATGTCAAGAGCGCCATATGTACTAAATAGTGCAAGATGGGGTCAAAGAATGGGAAATGGAAATATTGTTGATGAAATGATAACGGATGGATTATGGGATGCATTTAATAATTATCATATGGGAATTACAGCAGAGAACATAGCTGAAAGATGGAATATAACTAGAGAAGAACAAGATAAATTTTCATTAAACTCTCAAATGAAGGCTGAAAGAGCAATAAAAAATGGAGAGTTTGAAGATGAAATAGTTCCAGTGGTTATACCTCAAAGAAAGGGAGATCCTATAGTATTTGATACAGATGAACATCCTAAGTTTGGTAGTACAATAGAAAAATTAGCAAAACTAAAACCAGCATTTAAAAAAGATGGAACAGTAACTGCAGCAAATGCATCAGGAATAAATGATGGAGCAGCAGTTGTAGTTATAATGAGCGGAGAAAAAGTTAAAGAATTAGGAATTAAGCCACTAGCAAAAATTGTTTCATACGCATCAAAGGGCTTAGATCCATCAATAATGGGATATGGACCAGTTGAAGCTACTAGAGCTGCTTTAGCTAAAGCAAACTTAGGCGTTGATGACATAGATTTATTCGAAGCAAATGAAGCATTTGCTGCTCAAAGTTTAGCTGTTGCTAAAGATTTAAAACTTGATATGAATAAAGTTAATATTAATGGTGGAGCTATAGCTCTTGGACATCCTATCGGAGCATCTGGAGCAAGAATTTTAGTTACTCTTATACATGAAATGAAGAAAAAAGATGTTAAAAGAGGATTAGCAACATTGTGTATTGGTGGAGGAATGGGTACTGCATTAATCATTGAAAGATAAACATATATAAGTATACACTAATAATAAGTGCTTAATATATAATTAAACTTATATAGCTTTAGGGTTCAAATAAGAATCCTAAAGCTTATATTTTTATATTAAAATGGGCAAATATATGTATATATGGTTCTATATATGAAGTTAAATTAACAAAACTATACATAAAAAATTCATAATATACCATTATATATATATATATAATGCATAAAAAACAATTTTAAGTGCAAAAAAAAATAAATAAATGAATAAAAATGTCAAAAGTTATTCATAACCACTTAATAGTATAAGGAATAAAAGGCATTATTTACTTTGTAAGGTGTATTAAACTAATATAAAAACGTTTGAATTATAAATGTAAAGGTATTTATTTAATAAATAAACAAGTCAATAGTTTTCAATTTTAAAAATATTGAATAATGAACTTATATATTATTTGCAACCTTAATAAAATAGATATTGCAAGAGATATTTGGAAGAATCATAGCAAAAGTAAACTTAAACGACCATAAAGACTAAAATAAAGACAAATTTAAAGCAATATTGGATTTTGTTACTTTAACGCCCTATTATATAATAAACACATGGTTGGACAAGAGGTAAGTGATGGAAGATGAAGTTAAGGATTTAATAAAGACCACAATCAAATATGATTTTATTTTACTAATTAGTATAGCAATAATAATAGCTATGCTTTTTAATATGGTTTATTCATTAATATATATACTAGGCCTAGTGATATCAATGATAAACTTTATTGTTAATTCAATAGTATTAAATTATGAATTAAATAAGAAACAATTTAAAAGTCCAATTTTAAATATAGTAAGCCTTTTAATCAGAACTTCGATTATTTGTACGATAGCAATAGTGTTATTTACATATAATAAATATTATTTGATAGTATATATAATAGGTGTTATAATGCACTTTATAGCAATTATTTTATATGCTACCAAATTAAGGAGAATTTAAAGAGAGGGGAAGTGATTAGTTGGAAGCTTTACAACCTATTTGGTCATTTAATATTGGTGGGTTAACATTTAATATTACCCTCTATTTAGTAGTACAGTGGATTATTATACTGGCTATAGCCTTATTAGCATTGTATCTAACTAGAGATTTAAAAGAAGTACCTAGTGGAAAGCAAAACATATTAGAAATGTTTGTAGATGCAGTTTCTAATATTATACGTGAAAATATGGGCAAGGGATATGAGAGCTTTGGTCCATTTATAGGTACTTTGGCAGTATATTTGTTGTCAATGAACATGATGGGGTTATTTGGAATAGCGCCACCAACTAAAGATTATAGTGTTGACATATCATTAGCACTTATAAGTTTTGTAGTAATTCAAGGATACGCTATTAAAAAGGTCGGCTTAGGACATTATTTTATAGGATATGGTAGGCCATTTGTATTTATGTTGCCCTTGAATATTATGGAAAGAGTTATGCTTCCAGTATCTCTTAGTTTGAGATTGTTCGGGAATATGCTTTCGGCTACAATAATAATGGAACTAGTATATGAGGCGTTAAGTCATCTATCATGGTTCGCTCAATTAGTATTGCCAGTTCCATTACATTTTTATTTCGATATTTTTGATGGAACGATCCAAATGGTTATCTTTGTAATGTTAACAATGATAAACATTAAACTAGTGTCTGAACACTAAATTTTTATTAAAATAATTAAGATAGGTTTAAGGAGGAAATATCATGAATGAATTTTTTGTATTAGGAATGTCAGCTATAGGTGCAGGCTTAGCTGTTATAACAGGTCTTGGAGCAGGTGTAGGAATAGGAAATGCAACAGGTAAAGCTGTTGAAAGTATAGCTAGACAACCAGAAGCATCAGGAAAGATAACTTCTACATTAATCATAGGTGCAGGTTTCGCAGAAGCAACTGCTATATATGGATTACTAGTATCTATTTTATTAATATTTGTAGGACTAAAATAAGAAAAAGATTTAGATAAAAGCTACTTTGATTTTACAAGGTAGCTAAAAATTAATTTTATGGTAGATAATAAAGCCCGAAAGGAGGCTTAAGCATATAGTATGGAGAAAATAGGAATTGATTTAAATATTATACCTGCATACATTATCAACTTTTTAATTCTTTTCTTTGTTTTAAAGCACTTATTATTTGGAAGAATTAAAGAAGTAATGAATCAAAGAAGAGAGAAAATAGTTAGTGATATAGAAGATGCTAATAAAGATAAGTTACAATCACAAAAATTAGTAGAAGAAAGCAGATTAGGGCTTAAGCAGGCTAAAGATCAAGGTAAGGATGTAGTTAAGACATATAAAACTAAAGCAGAAGCATTGTATGATGAGATCGTAGGAGATGCAAAAAAAGAAGCAACTACTGTTTTAGACAGAGCTAAGATAGAAATAGAGAGAGAAAAGCATAAGGCAGAAGATGAGATAAAGAGTCAATCTATAAATTTAGCTATAATTATAGCCTCAAAGGCATTAGAAGATTCAATAGATGAGGAAACTCATAAAAAGCTTATTGATGATTTTATAGCTAAGGTAGGTAATTAGGAATGTATGAATATTTAGATAGAAGATATGCATTAGCTCTTTATCAAGTTGCAGAAGAAAAAGGTAGAGTAGATCAATATCTTGAGGATTTAAGAGATATTGTTACTTTAATACAAGAAAATAAGGATTTTTCTCAAATAATAAAACATCCCGAAATAACAACTAGCAAGAAAAAGCAAGCTTTTAAGAATATATTTCAAGGGAAAATAGATGATGAGCTATTGAGATTCTTGTTACTCTTGATAGAAAAAGATAGAATACTATATCTTAAAGAAAAGCTTAAAGAATTTGAAAAAATTCATTTAGAGAGACAAAATAAGCTAGAGGCTATAGTAAAAAGTGTAATTCCATTGGATAATACACAAAGAAAGCTACTAAAACAAAGACTAAATACAATGTACAATAAAGACATTATATTAAAAGAAGAGATTGATGAAGTCATTCTTGGAGGTCTATATGTAAGAGTAGGTAATGATGTAATTGATGGAACAATTAAATCAAAATTAGATGAGATGAAAGACCTAGTACTGAGTAGTGAATAGAGGTGAATTTTTATGAATATAAAGCCAGAAGAGATTACTTCTATAATAAGAAGTGAAATCGAAAAGTATCAAAAGAAAATAGAAACTACTGACTCCGGTACTATAGTTCAAATAGGAGACGGAGTTGCCAGAGTTTATGGTTTAGATGATTGTATGGAAGGTGAGCTTTTAGAATTCCCAAGGGGAATTTTAGGAATGGCTTTAAACCTTGAACAAGATAATGTTGGTTGTGTTCTTTTAGGACCAGAAGAAGGAATAAAAGAAGGCGACATAGTAAAGAGAACTGGAAAGATTGTTGAAGTACCAGTTGGTGAAGCTTTAATAGGTAGGGTTGTAAATTCATTAGGTCAACCTGTTGATGGTAAAGGACCAATAAAAAATTCAGGTATGAGAGACATAGAAGTTCAAGCACCTGGTGTTATAGAGAGAAAGTCTGTTAATGAGCCACTTCAAACAGGTATAAAAGCTATAGACTCTATGATACCTATAGGAAAAGGACAAAGAGAGCTTATTATAGGTGATAGACAAACAGGAAAAACTGCGATAGCTATAGATACAATTTTAAATCAAAAAGGAAAAGATGTTGTTTGTATTTATGTTGCTATAGGACAAAAGCAATCAACGGTTGCACATATAGCAAATACTTTATCAGAAATGGGAGCTATGGACTACACAATAGTAGTTTCATCAACAGCAGCTGATACAGCCCCACTTCAATTTATAGCACCTTATGCAGGATGTAGTATGGGTGAATACTTCATGAATCAAGGTAAAGATGTGTTGATTATTTATGATGATTTATCTAAACATGCGGTTGCATATAGAACAATGTCATTACTTCTTAAGAGACCACCAGGAAGAGAAGCTTATCCTGGAGATGTTTTCTACATCCATTCAAGATTACTAGAAAGATCAGCTAAGTTATCAGATGAGAATGGAGGAGGATCTTTAACAGCTCTTCCAATAATAGAAACTCTTGCAGGAGACGTTACAGCATATATACCAACTAACGTTATATCAATAACTGACGGTCAGATATTCTTAGAAGCAGAATTATTCCATGGAGGATTAAAACCTGCTGTTAATGCTGGTATATCTGTATCAAGAGTTGGTGGTAATGCTCAAATAAAAGCAATGAAACAAGTTGCTGGTACATTGAGACTAGAACTTGCACAATATAGAGAATTAGCAGCATTTGCTCAGTTTGGATCAGACCTTGACAAGGAAGCTAAAAATAGACTTGAAAAAGGTAAAAGATTAATGGAAATATTAAAACAAGATCAATATGAGCCAATGCAAGTAGAAAAACAAGTTATGATATTATATGCGGGTGTAAATAACCATTTAATGGATATATCGGTATACAATATAAGAAGATTTGAAAAAGAATTCTTAGAATATATGGATACTCATCATAGAGATATAGGAAAAGAAATAATAGATGGTGGAAAATTAACTGATGAATTAAAAAGTAAATTAGATGAGGCTATAGCTGAATTTAAGAAATTATTTGCAGCTTAGATCTTTTAGGAGGTGACAATGTGGCAGGAGCAGGACTTATTGCAATAAAAAGAAGAATTAAGTCTGTAACTAATACTAGAAAAATAACCAAAGCCATGGGATTAGTTGCCACATCCAAGTTAAGAAAAATAAGAGGACAATTAGCAGTTGCAGATGAGTATCATAAGAGTTTAGAGAAAACTAAAAATTTAGTTATAAACTCTTTAGATGATATTGAAAGTACTCTTATAATTGGAAACAACTCCAACAAAAAACTTTATATTGTAATAACTTCAGATTCAGGATTATGTGGAGGCTATAATGCAGCAATTGTAGCCTCTGCTGTTGAAAGTATAAAAGAAGATATTAATAATTCAAATATAATAACAGTTGGAGAAAAAGGTAGGGTTTATTTTAGAAAATATGGACTTAATACATTAGCAGAATATGTTGACATACCAGATGTACCAACTACAAAGGAATCTAAAACTATATTTAATCATGCAGTTGATTTATATAAAAAAGGAGAGATAGGAGAAATAAATATAGTATATACTAAGTTTGTTTCTCCAGTAAAGCAGATACCTGTTATTGAAAAATTACTTCCATTATCAGTTGAAGAAACGGAATCTTTATCAGATACTATAGTAATAGAACCATCTGCTTACGAGATATCCGATGATATTATGCTTATGTATTTACAAGGTAGTGTTCACTTTGCGATGACACATGCTAAGTGTAGTGAACATGCATCAAGAATGTCATCAATGGATGGTGCAACTAAAAATGCAGATGATATTTTAGATGGACTTAACTTAAAATATAATAGAATAAGACAAAGTGCTATTACTCAAGAAATCTCTGAAATAGTTGGAGGTGCTGAGGCACAGAAATAGTTAGGAGGAATGGATATGCCTTGTAATATAGGAAAAGTTACACAAGTCATAGGACCTGTTATAGATATAAAATTTGAATCTGATTGTCTTCCTGATATACTAAATGCTATAGAAATAAAAATGGACCATGACAAAGTTGTTATAGCAGAAGTTGAACAACATGTTGGTGATGATATAGTAAGAGCTATAGCTATGGAGGCTACAGAAGGTTTAAAAAGAGGAATGGATGCTGTAGATACAGGAAAAGCTATAAGTGTTCCTGTTGGAGAAGAAGTTCTAGGAAGATTATTTAATGTATTGGGTAAAACAATTGATAAAAAAGGACACTTTGAATCAAGAAACTCTTATACAATTCACAGAGCTGCGCCAACATTTGCAGAGCAAGCTGTTGAACCAGAAATGTTTGAAACTGGTATAAAAGTTATAGATTTACTTGCTCCATATCAAAAAGGTGGAAAGATAGGTCTTTTTGGTGGAGCTGGAGTTGGTAAGACAGTTCTTATACAAGAACTTATTAACAATATAGCAAAAGAGCATGGTGGACTTTCTGTATTTACAGGAGTTGGAGAAAGAACAAGAGAAGGAAATGATTTATACTACGAAATGACCGAGTCAGGAGTTATTAATAAGACTGCCTTAGTATTTGGTCAAATGAATGAGCCACCTGGAGCAAGAATGAGAGTTGCATTAACAGGACTTACAATGGCAGAATATTTTAGAGATCAAGGTCAAGACGTATTATTATTTATAGATAATATATTTAGATTTACTCAAGCGGGTTCAGAAGTTTCAGCATTATTAGGAAGAATTCCTAGTGCAGTTGGATATCAACCAACACTTGCAACTGAGATGGGAGCCTTACAAGAAAGAATTACATCTACTAAAAGTGGTTCAATAACATCTGTTCAAGCAGTTTATGTTCCGGCAGATGACTTAACTGACCCAGCACCAGCTACAACATTCACACACTTAGATGCAACAACTGTCTTATCAAGATCTATATCAGAACTTGGTATATACCCAGCTGTTGACCCTCTAGATTCTACATCAAGAATTCTTGATCCAAGAATAATTGGTAGAGATCATTTTGACATAGCAAATAAAGTTAAAAATGTTTTAGAGAGATACAAAGAATTACAAGATATAATAGCAATATTGGGTGTAGATGAATTATCTGAAGAAGATAGATTAATAGTAGGAAGAGCAAGAAGAATGCAAAGATTCTTATCTCAACCATTTACTGTTGCTGAACAATTTACAGGTATGAAAGGTAGATTTGTACCAATAAAAGAAACAATAAGAGGATTTAAAGAAATCCTTGAAGGAAAGCATGATAATTTACCAGAATCAGCATTTTTATTTGTAGGAACTATTGATGATGCAATAGAGAAAGCTAAAAAAATAGCTTCTGAAAATTAAGGATGTGAGTAAATGCAAAAAAATTTAACACTAAATATATTAACAGCTACAAAGAGAATTTATAATGGACAGATTGAAAAATTGTTTATAGAAAGTGTATCAGGTAAAATAGAAATTCTACCAAATCATATGGATTTAGTTAGTTTATTATCACCATCTATAACTAGATTTGTTGATATGGATGGTAATGAAAAAACACTATTTACATCAGAAGGTGTTATGAGAATTACTAGCGGAGAAATATTTTTAACTTGTAATTCTGCAGAGTGGCCAGAAGAAATAGATAAAAATAGAGCTGAGGCTGCAAAAGAAAGAGCACAAATGAGATTAAAAGAAAAAGATACTAATATAGATACTCAAAGAGCTGAATTATCATTGCATAAAGCCATGTTAAGATTGTTAGTAACAAAATAATATAAATAGTTAAGATGATATTATAAAAGATTCATGCATTTAAAAGCATGGATCTTTTTGTGTTACAATAAAACAAATCAAATTACCTTTAAATACATAAATTACAAAATTACACTAAGTGGATATAATTTATGCACACTTTTCCTAAAAAAATATATATTAATAATATATTTTATATAAATTCTAGATATAAGTATATTATGTAATAAAATGGATAGACTATTGGTGAAAGGAAGGAGATAATTATGAGATTTAAAATTAGTATAGTAATTTTTATGCTCCTAATTCTAATACCAATACCAACATTACAAAAGGAGATTTTAAATAATATTGTATGGACTTTAGATGGACAAGTAATCGAAAATTCTATGACGGTAGAACTAAATGAGTGCAATCAATATTCTCTTAAGGAAATAAAAAACAATATAAATAAATTATCTAATAGTAATTTGAAAGTGGATATTCTGGATGATGTATTAGCATTAGAAGGAAAGATATATATTAATATTACAAGTGAGGATATAAATAGTGATTTTAACCAGTTAAAGAATAACATATTAACCTCTATAAACACAAATGATACTAATGTAAAGACATATTATTGTACAAAGGGAAAAATTCATGATAATGACTATAAGTATGTAGCTAAGTTAGAAAATGTTCTCCAAATAATTGGAAGTAAGAAGATAAATGTAGTTAAATCAAATGAAGGCTACTTTGGAACAGCATATACAGGCTATTTTCAAAACAGTATTAATACTAATGAGAAATTAGATATGAATTTTTCAATTAATGAATATACTTCTGGAACATATGTGATTATAGGAACTCCTATAATTGCATGTATTTATTAACAATTTTTATGGAGGAAAATATGGAAAAATTCATTTTAAAAGGTGGAAAAAAACTACAAGGTGAAGTTTTTGTAAGTGTCGCTAAAAATTCTATTTTACCAATAATAGCAGCAACTATTCTAAGTGGTTCAAAATGTACTATAGAAAATGCTCCAGAATTGGAAGATGTATATGTTATATGTGATCTTTTAAAGAGCATTAATGTAAAGGCTGATTTTAAAGAAGGTAGTATATATTTAGATTCATCCTGTATGGTTGGTAATGAAGAACCAGATAGTGAACTTGTTAGAAAAATGAGAGCATCTTTTCTTATAATGGGACCAATGTTATCTAGATTTGGAAGGGTAAAAATATCTCTACCTGGAGGATGTAACATAGGTAGTAGGCCTATAGATTTACATTTGAAGGGGTTTAAGGCATTAGGAGCTACTATTGACTTAGGACATGGATTTGTAGAAGCAAAAGCAGATAAACTAAGAGGAGGTTCTATATATTTAGATTTTCCTTCAGTAGGAGCTACTGAAAATATAATGATGGCAGCTGTTTTAGCAGATGGAGATACCATAATAGAAAATGCAGCAGAAGAGCCAGAAATAAAAGATCTTGCGAACTTTCTTGTAAAGATGGGAGCTATTATAAGTGGTGCAGGAACTGATACAATAATAATAAAAGGAGTTAAGCAACTGAAAGGGGTAAGTTATACTCCTATTTTTGATAGAATAGAAGCAGGAACTTATATGGTAGCAGGGGCTTTAACAAATTCAAATATAAAGATAGTTGGAGCTGAAGAGGAAAATTTAAGATCCTTAATAGCTAAGCTCATAGAGTGTGGAGTAAAGTTAGAAATAGGTCAAGGATTTATTATTATTAATGGTCACGATGGATTGAGTCCAATAGATATAAAAACTATGCCATATCCTGGTTTTCCAACAGACATGCAATCTCCTATGATGTCTCTTATGTGCTTAGCACAGGGAACAAGCATTGTAACAGAAACAGTATTTGAAAATAGATTTATGCATGCATCAGAATTAAAAAGGATGGGAGCAAATATAAAGATTGATGGAAGATGTGCAGTCATAGAAGGAATAAAATCATTTAGTGGATGTAATGTAAAAGCAACTGATTTGAGGGCTGGTGCAGCTCTTATATTAGCAGGACTTGTAGCAGAAGGGACAACAACAATAGAGGATATATATCACATAGACAGAGGATACGTTTGTATTGAAAAAAAGTTAAAAAAATTAGGTGCTAATATTGAAAGGATACAAGTATGATGTTTTTTAACTGGTTAGGTGCCCATATCTTATAGTTTAAGATATGGGCACCTATATTTTTTTGCTTAATGATAATAATGAATATAAATTTAGCATATTAATAAATATTAAGTTAATATTGGGGGGGAATAAATGAAAAGACCTATTTTTGTTGTAGATATGAGAGAAATAAAAAGTTTGTTAATAGTATTGATTGTTGTTGTAGCGGTAATTATAGCACTTCCAATGATTATAATAGGAGGAAAAGGAGAAGTACAAAATAATAATAAACAATTAGTAGAGGATAAGCAATTAGATAAAACTTTAGCCGAATATGTTAGTGATGGAAAGATAAAAGTGTATATATCCAATGAAGAAAAGGTAGAGGAAATTAATTTTGAAGATTACATAAAAGGAGTTGTAGCATCAGAAATGCAAGTATCTTTTGAAATTGAAGCATTGAAGGCGCAAGCTATTGCAGCAAGGAATTTTGCATTAAATAAGATAAAGTATAATTGCACTAACGGCAAAGGTGCTAATGTATGTGATACTACTCACTGTCAGGTTTATAAAGGATATGATGTAAAGTTAAAGGAATGGGGAAAAAGTGGGGAAGATAACTGGAATAAAATATGTAAGGCTGTAGATGAAACAAAAGGAGAAGTTATGTATTTTGGAGAAGATATAGTGACGAATGCTCAGTTTTTTGCAACTAGCAGTGGAAAAACTGAAAATGTTAAAGATGTTTTTGGCGGGGATGTTCCATATTTAAAATCAGTATATAGTGAAGGCGAGGAAATAGCACCTAAATATACTAGTGATAAAGTAGTAGAGTATAAAAAGTTCATAAACACTATAAATTCCAACTATAAAAATGCTAAAGTAAATAATAACAATTTAAAAAAATCTATTGATATAAAATCTCATACAGAGGGTGGAGCTGTAAAAGAAATAAAATTAGGAGGTGAAACTATTACTGGAGTTGAGTTTAGAAAATTGTTTGAATTAAATTCAGCAAATTTTTCATTAGATTTTAATAATAATAAAGTGAATATACATTGTAAAGGGTACGGACATGGGGTTGGTATGAGTCAATGGGGAGCAAATGCTATGGCCAAAAATGGTAAGGATTATAAGGACATAATTACTCACTACTATTCAGGTGTATCTATAAAAAAGATATATTAATATTAAAAATATTAAATTATAAAAAAGATGATTCATTGTATTGAAAGAATATAATGAGTCATCTTTTTTATTTATTTATAAAATCAACTATATTTTATGTCAATAGAAGCTAAATTTTAAATATATAATATGCAAATAAATTTATATTTGCATATAAAAACACATATTCTGTAGAAAAATAAGGATAAAAAAAGAATAGTTTTTATTAATTAATTGTATTAAAAACTACCAAGTGGCAAAAATAACTGATGGAGGTGTTCATATGGACAAAAAATTACAGGACAAATCATCTAATTTTTTTAAAAAAGAGGGCTTTTACGTAGTTTTATTTGTGTGCTTATGTGTAGTAGCTGTGGTAGCTGCATTTAGTGCAAAAAATGCAATGGTTTCAAAGGAGAAACAAGAACAAGTTTCTCAAGCAGCAAGTGAAGACAAACAGGTTGCAGAACAAAGTGAAGAAGTTACAAAAAGCGTTGATCAAAAGAAAACTGTAGATAATGCTACAGAAGTTAAAAATAATAATCAAAATAACGCTGTTGTGGCTGAAAAAGATGGAGATAAATCAGCTCAAGTAGCAAATACATCTAATGGAAAGTTTGTAAATCCAGTGGATGGAACTTTAGCTAGAACATATTCAGCAATACCTGAATATGTTGAAGGATTAAATAAAGCAGTAACTCACTTCGCAATACATGTAAAAGCAGATGCAGGGACAACTGTCAAATCAGCACAAGAAGGTGCAGTTACAAAAGTTTATGTAAATAATGAAGAAAACAAAGATTTAGTAGATTCAGAGTATAAAAACTTTGGGAATTACGTAGAGATTACTCATCAAAATGGAGTTGTTACTAGATATGCAAACCTTGAAAATATATCAGTTAAAAAAGATCAAAAGGTTAAACAAGGTGATGCTATTGGAAAAATAGGTAATAGCTCAATAACTTATTCTTCAGAAAAATACGGAAGCCATTTATGTTTTGCGGTTTACAAAAATGGAGAAGAGCAAGATCCATTAAAATATGTTTCATATAAACCAGCAACTGAAAAATAATAACTAATATCAATTTATATAAATCAACCATTTTCTTTAAAGAGAATGGTTGATTTATAATAAAATTTAAATTAAGGAGTGAAAAAATTGAAGGATTATATTGAAGAAAGAGTTTTAGAAGTAGCTCAATATATAATAGATTCAAAATCCACAATAAGAAAAACAGCTAAGGTTTTTGGTGTTTCTAAAAGTACAATACATAAGGATATGACTGAGAGACTACCTAAAATAAATCCAGGCATAGCTGAAGAAGCTAAGAATATATTAGAATTAAACAAGGCAGAAAGGCACATAAGAGGTGGAAAAGCTACCAAATTAAAGTATAAAGCTATTGAAGGTTAATCTCTTTAAAGGTATAATCATTTATAGAATATTGATAAAAAAAGATAATATTTGTATAATAAAGGGATTATAGGAGTGAATTTACATGTGGTTTTGGAGAATGGGAACGGATATAGGAATAGATTTAGGAACAGCAACAATACTTGTGTACATTAAAGGAAAAGGTGTAGTTTTAAATGAGCCTTCTGTTGTAGCTATAGATAAAAATACAAATAAAGTTTTAGCTGTTGGAGAAGAAGCTAGGAAAATGATAGGTAGAACGCCGGGGAATATAGTAGCAGTTAGACCATTAAGAGATGGGGTAATTTCTGATTATGATACAACAGAGAAAATGCTAAAATATTTTATAGCTAAGGCATGTGGAAAGAGAAGAGTTTCTGCTCCTAAAGTTATGATATGTGTTCCGTGTAGGGCAACTGAGGTTGAAAAAAGGGCAGTTAGAGATGCGGCAATTCATGCAGGTGCAAAAAAAGTATACTTAATAGAGGAACCATTAGCAGCATCAGTAGGGTCAGGAATAGATATAACAAAACCAATTGGAAACATGGTAATTGATATAGGTGGAGGAACTACAGATATAGCTGTAATATCTCTAGGTGGAATAGTAGTTAGAGATTCTATAAAAATTGCTGGGGACAGATTTGACGAAGCGATAATTAAATATATAAGAAAAAAATACAAGCTAATGATAGGTGAAAGAACATCAGAAGATTTAAAAATAAAGATAGGATCAGCATTTGGGGCTGATGAAAGTTTAACGGCTGACATAAAAGGAAGAGATTTGGTTACAGGATTACCTAAGAATGTAACAGTTTCATCACTTGAAATTATGGAAGCATTACAAGACTGTGTAACAGCTATAGCAGATTGTGCACACTCAGTTTTAGAAAAGACACCACCAGAACTAGCAGCAGATATTGCAGATAAAGGAATACTAATGACAGGTGGAGGGGCATTATTAAGTGGGTTAGATAAATTAATAACACACGTTACTAAGGTACCAACAAATGTGGCAGACTGCTCTGTAGAATGTGTTGCTGAAGGGACTGGAATGGTTTTACAATATATAGACAAGTTGGGAGTTACAATAGATGAGGGTGATGTTGCCCTTATAGATTAAATATGTATGATATCAAGTGATTCTTAGATTCAAGTGGGGTTACAAGATACATTACTCTAGAAATGAGGCTTATAAGAACTGTAGTGGTGCTTAATTTCTTAGGTGTGAGTACATCTCTTGCTTAAGAAGAGAAAATATTATAAATAGTAAATATTGGGATTAAGAGTTGTTTGCATAAAAGAATGTATGTAAACAACTCTTTTTGTATAGATTTATACTAGGATTAATAGATATTATTTTAGCTCTTTTAGGTAAATAGAATGAAACAATGAATCCACAATTACTTGAGCCATACTAAAAACAAGTGATAGTCTTATATTTCTAGAGGTGAAGATTTCACAATTATCACTAGAGTCTACAATTCCTATTATTGAAGCATCACCTACATGTGGTAAAACTTTTCCAACTCCTTTCCCGGGATGTATAGAATAATTCCTAGCATGAATTTCTCCTATAGAATTCGTATCTCCTAAACAAGCATCAATAGCAACAATAGTTGAATTAGGATGAGTTTTCTTTATTTCATGCAATTTTTCATCTATGTTCAAAGCATGAATGGGAGAATCGATAGTTCCATATACATTCAAAGGAAAAAATTTGTTTTTAAGAAGCGTTCCAACTAAAGGACCAAGGCAATCACCAATGCATCTATCAGTTCCAATACATACTATTATGGAATTATAATCTATAAAATCTTTTATGAAAAATGAAATATTATAAAAAGATAATTTGTCAGTATAATTAACTTTAACTTTGTTCAATAATCCACACCTCCTCAATATTAAATTTATATGATAAAAATCTTAACTTTATAATTACAGTGAATAAAAAAAATAAGAAGTGATAGAATTAAAGACAATGAAGTTATTCATAGTTTTAGGTAAAGTTTATTTAAAAGGAACACTCATTACTTTAATTGAAGATGAGAAGAATTTATCAAAGCATGCAGAATAGGTTGTGAGTGATATTAGTTGATAAAAGTAATTAAATTTTATTATGAGAGGTGAAGTATGAAAAAAAAATTGATTATATATAATATGATAGTAATCTTATGTACAGGAATTACTACATGTATTTTCTTAAATATAAATGACCAAATTTATAAATTTCAAGGACAATTTAATGGACCTGTAAATGAAGTTATAGATGAGTCTAAGAATAGGCCTATTGAAGAACACACAGAGGAAAGCGACCAACATAATGAGTCAATAATAAGTGAAAAAAGTAAAAATGAAAGTCAGGAAAATAGAGAAAATTCAAATGAAGATATAAGCGAAAATATCCAAAGTAAAAGAGAAAGTAAAAATTTACATGAAGATACAAGTGAATACCAGGGGGAGTGTGGAGAGGAAAGGGAAAAAGATATTTCAGTATTTAAGGTTGATAATACTAAAATTATAAGCAGTTTAACATTAGGTGAAAAAACTACACTTTTATATATTGGAAATAGGCTTGAAAAAGAAGATTTTAACAAGCTTACAAAGGTTTTAAATGACAAAAATCATGAAAAAGCTGTTATAAATGCATATGAATTACTAAAAGATAAATTATCAAGTAAAGATTTTGAAAAAGTTAAGAAGATTTTAAGTAAATATATAGATCTAGAAATAATTGAAAAAAAGTTTAAGTAAATATACTGGATTTAACAATAAAAAATTGTATTATTAAGTAGAACAATATGTTGGTTTTATTTAAAACTAAGGAAACAAAAGAAATGATTACAGGATATATATTTGATTTTTAACAATATAAGGTGAAAAAAAGAAAAAACAAGAGTAATAGTGAATAAATAGTAGAATGAAAGGCTTAAATTATTGTAATAGGCTAAAATACGTGTTGAAGTAATACACAGAAATTAGTATACTTATCTACGTTGACGAGATACTTAATAAATCTTGAAAAACGTTGAAAAACAAATATGCTGACATGGCTCAACTGGCAGAGCAGCTGACTTGTAATCAGCAGGTTGCAGGTTCGATTCCTGTTGTCAGCTCCAAAATGTGGAGGAGTTCCCGAGTGGCTAAAGGGGGCAGACTGTAAATCTGTTGTCTACGACTTCGATGGTTCGAATCCGTCCTCCTCCACCACATTAAACTTAAACTTATTTTAAAAATAAGGGCGCATAGCTCAGCTGGGAGAGCACCTGCCTTACAAGCAGGGGGTCACAGGTTCGAACCCTGTTGTGCCCACCAAAAAATTAATATGCTGACATGGCTCAACTGGCAGAGC